>NZ_JBIASM010000026.1:0-79844 GCF_042890765.1 Streptomyces sp. NPDC002032
ACGCTCCGGCGCGGGGTGAGCGTGATGACGTTGACGTCCATCACCGCCGCCACCGCGTCACGCGTCCCGATGGTCTCCTCGAAGTGGTAACCCGTGTCCAGGAACACCACGTCGACACCCGGGAAGGCGCGGGAGGCGAGGTGGGCGACCACCGCGTCCTCCATCGAAGAGGTCACACAGAACTTCTTGCCGAAGGTCTCGGCCGCCCAGGTGAGGATCTCCAGTGCGGAGGCGTCCTCCAGGTCGCGGCCCGCCCGCTCGGCCAGGTCCTTCAGCTCGCTGGTTGCCTGATCGGTGGTCATATCCGTTCCCCTCCGGCGCTGTCGGACTGAACTCCCCGGGACAGCAGCCCCAGGTACTTCAGCTGGAAGGCCCGGTTGCAGGCACGGCATTCCCAGGCGCCGTGACCGGTTTCGTTGGGGAACAGGTCCTCGTCGCCGCAATAGGGGCAGTAGAAGGGTGCGGCGCGCTCGCTCATGACAGGTCCTCGTCCTTCGCCCGGGTGACCCAGGCGGCGAACCGCTCGCCGTCCTCGCGCTGCTCCTCGAAGCGCGTGACGACCCGCTCGACGTAGTCCGGCAGACCGGCCGAGGTGACCTTGAGGCCGCGGACCTTGCGGCCGAAGCCGGCCTCCAGGCCGAGGGCGCCGCCCAGGTGGACCTGGTAGCCCTCCACCTGGTTGCCCTCGTCGTCCAGGACCAGCTGGCCCTTGAGACCGATGTCCGCCACCTGGATGCGGGCGCAGGCGTTGGGGCAGCCGTTGATGTTGATGGTCAGCGGCTCGGAGAACTCCGGCAGGCGGCGCTCCAGCTCGTCGATCAGCGCGGCGCCGCGCGCCTTGGTCTCGACGATGGCCAGCTTGCAGAACTCGATGCCGGTGCAGGCCATCGTGCCGCGGCGGAACGGGGACGGCTGGACGCGCAGGTCCAGTGCCTCCAGGGCCGCGACGACCGAGTCGACCTGGTCGGCCTCGATGTCGAGGACGACCATCTTCTGCTCGGCGGTCGTGCGCAGGCGGCCGGAGCCGTGCTGCTCGGCGACGTCGGCGATCTTGGTGAGGGTGGCGCCGTCGACGCGGCCGACGCGGGGCGCGAAGCCGACGTAGAACTTGCCGTCCCGCTGCCGGTGCACGCCGACGTGGTCGCGCCACTGGCCGGTGGGCTGCGCGGGCGCGGGGCCGTCGGTCAGCTTGCGCTGGAGGTACTCGTCCTCCAGGACCTGGCGGAACTTGGCCGGGCCCCAGTCGGCGACGAGGAACTTCAGGCGGGCGCGGTTGCGCAGGCGCCGGTAGCCGTAGTCGCGGAAGATCGAGATGACGCCCTCGTAGACGTCCGGGACCTCGTCCAGGGAGACCCAGGTGCCCAGGCGGACGCCGAGCTTGGGGTTGGTGGAGAGGCCGCCGCCGACCCAGACGTCGAAGCCGGGGCCGTGCTCGGGGTGCTCCACGCCGACGAAGGCGATGTCGTTGATCTCGTGCGCCACGTCGAGCAGCGGAGAGCCGGAGACCGCGGACTTGAACTTGCGGGGCAGGTTCGAGAAGTCCTTGTTGCCGACGATCCGGCGGTAGATCTCCTCGATGGCGGGCGTGCCGTCGATGATCTCGTCCTCGGCGATGCCGGCGACGGGCGAACCGAGGATCACGCGGGGGGTGTCACCGCAGGCCTCGGTGGTGGAGAGGCCGACGGCCTCCAGCCGGCGCCAGATCTCGGGGACGTCCTCGATGCGGATCCAGTGGTACTGCACGTTCTGGCGGTCCGTGAGGTCCGCGGTGCCGCGTGCGAACTCCTGGGAGACCTCGCCGATGACGCGGAGCTGCTCGGTGGTCAGCCGGCCGCCGTCGATGCGGACGCGCAGCATGAAGTACTTGTCGTCCAGCTCCTCCGGCTCCAGGATCGCGGTCTTGCCGCCGTCGATCCCGGGCTTGCGCTGGGTGTAGAGGCCCCACCAGCGCATCCGGCCGCGCAGGTCGTTGGGGTCGATCGAGTCGAAGCCCGCCTTGGAGTAGATCGTCTCGATGCGTGTCCGCACGTTGAGACCGTCGTCGTCCTTCTTGAACTGCTCGTTGCCGTTGAGGGGCGTGTGGTGTCCGACGGCCCACTGGCCCTCGCCGCGGTGACGGCCGGTCTTGCGGCGCGCGGCGGCTGCGGGTGCGGCTGCGGGCGTTTCGGGGGTGGCGGCCATGACGGGTACGTCCTTCTTCAACGGCTCAAGGCAGGGGCAGGGGGAGTGGCGGCGTGACCCCTGGCATGCTGGCGACTCTGAGCAGGTGTGGCTGATTGCCGCCCTTTGACCGGGTTTGCCGGTGCCTGGGGGCGGTTTCGGCCTTCAGGGGACTGCGGGGTGACCACCGCGTCCGCGGCTGCGGGGACGACGGCGGTGTGCGGCGGTGGCTGGTTCCGTCAGCGCGCCGGACAGATGGCGCTGGACAGGCGGCCGAGGTCGACGTGCCGCCGACTCACCAAGGCAATTCCAGCTCCATTCATGGCGGAAGCGTGTCATGTGCCGATTGGAGGAGTCCACTACTGTCCACGATGCGGACGAAGTCGTCCCGAATCTTGGGATCGCGTGACGCGGGTCACCCGGAACGCGGCTTTCGCGCAGGTGGGAGCCCGGTCCGGCAGGGCCGGCCGGAAGCCCCGAGAGGGGCGGATTCCGGCCGGTCGGGGACTGCGCGCCGGACCAGGGGCTGGGCGGGGGCGTTGGGGCAGGGGCAGGGGGTGGAGCTGGGGGTTATGCGCCGGGCCAGGGGCCGGGGGTGGGGGTGTCCTGCTTCTCTTCCGTCTCCGTCTTGAAGACCTCGAAGCCGCGTCGCAGGTAGTTGTCCATCGCCGTCGGCCCGTCCTGGCTGCACGTGTGGACCCAGACCCGGCGGGTCGGCTCGCGGTCCGGCCAGCGGTCCGCGAGGTCCCAGGCGCGCTCGGTGCCGACCGTCAGCAGGTGCCCGCCGATCCGGCGGCCCCGGAAGTCCGGCAGCAGGCCGAAGTACATGATCTCCACCACTCCGTCGGGCTGCGGGTCCAGCTCGATGTACCCGGCCGGAGTGCCCCGGTCGTACGCCACCCAGGTCTCCACGCCCGGCCGCCCCAGCTGCTCCACCCACTGGGCGCGGGTCAGCGACAGCCGGTCCGTCCAGTGGATGTCCCCGCCCACCGAGGCGTACAGGAACCGGCTGAACTCCGGTGAGGGGACCTCGGCGCGCTCCACGCGGATGCCGGGGCCGGGGACGGCCGCCGGGACGAGGTCCTTCGGGGAGGTCATTTCGAGGGACCAGGTGGTGAGGGTGATGGTGCTCATGCGGTTCAGGGAATCACACGCCCCGCACGCCCCCGCCGGCCAGGCGGGCCCGGACCACCGCCGGGGCGGTCGAGTGCGGGAGCAGCAGGGCCGGGTCCTCGGGGCGGATCAGCTCCACCTCCACGTCCTCCGCGAACCGGTACGGCCGGTGGGTCAGCACTCCGGCGAGGTGCCGGCGGACCCGGGACATCTCGGCGCGGACCGTCACGGTACGGGTCGGGTCCCCGAAGAGATCCGCGGCCAGCTCGGCGGCGCTGCGCCCGCTCCGGGTCTGCGCCAGCAGGAACAGCAGCTCCGCGTGGCGCGGGCTGAGCTCCTGGGACCAGCTGCCCGCGGCCCCGTAGACGCTCGCCGACCAGGACCGGGGCCGGCTCAGGTCCAGCACGACCCGGCTGACCGCGGGCGGGGCCGAGGCGGAGGCGTCCACCAGCCGCAGCAGCCAGCCGCCGGGCAGCGGCTCCGCCACGCAGTCCCCGAGCTGCGGGACCCACAGCCGCCCGGGACCGAGCCCCTTCGGCAGCGGCATCCGGTCGGCGGGGGCCAGCCCCGTGACGGCCGCCGTCCAGCCGTGCGGGTCCACCGCCACGGCCCGCCCGGGCAGCCGGGCCAGCAGCGGGGCCGCGACCGCCCGCAGCCGCTCCAGGGACTCCAGGTGGCGCACCCGCAGCTCGCGTTCGGCGAGGCGGGCCACCGAGGTGACCCAGGCCAGGGTCGCCGGGTGCATCGTGGCCAGCGGCCCGCTTACGTCGACCACGCCCAGCAGCTGCCCGTCCCGCGGATCGCGCACCGGCGCCCCCGCACAGGTCCAGTCGTGGTGGCTGGAGACGAAGTGCTCGGCCGAGAACACCTGCACCGGCCGCCGCGTCACCAGCGCCGTGCCCACCCCGTTGGTGCCGACCACCGCCTCGTCCCAGTCGGCCCCCACCGCGAAACCCAGCCGGTCCGCCTTCCGCAGGATCGAGCTGTGCCCCTCCCGCCACAGCAGCCGCCCGTCGGCATCGGCGACGACCATGATGTGCAGGGCCTCGTCCAGGGCGGGCAGCAGCCCCTCGCGCAGGACGGGCAGCACCTCCCGCAGCGGGGACACCTGCCGGCGCTCCTCGGTCTCCGCCGCGGACAGCAGCCGGGAGCGGGCGTCCCGGTCGGGGTGCACCCCGCCGGCCAGCATCCGCCGCCAGGACTCGGCGATCTCCGGGCGCGGGGCGGCCGGGGGCCGGTCTCCGGCCAGGGCCGCCGCCCGCACCCCCTTGAGCAGACGCGCCGCCTCCCGCGCGTCCATGGCCGAGATGCGCGCCACGTCGACCGCGCTGCCTGCGGTGTTGGCCACCGGAACCTCCCCGTGCTGAACAGGACGTACTGCCCAGGCCCCCCGCGCCGGCACCCGTGCACCTTCCCCGGGCACGTGCGGCGGGTACCTGCCCGACCGAAGGGTCGCAGGGTTGCAACGGTATGCAACCCTCGCCAACCCCCGGTCACCCGACCGAAACTATCGGCACGCCGCCGAGCGGCGTGACAGCTCCTTCCTCGGGGCTTCTCGGATCGCGGGGTGGCGCCGAGTCGGCGCGGCGCCACCCCCCGGTCCCACCTTCACGGGCCCGGATCCCGGCGCCGGGCGGTTCGGGACGCGGTGGTTTGGGGACCACGGCGGCCCAGGGGGACCGCTCTAGCCCGCGATCCGCGCCCGTGCCACCACCGATGCCAGATCCAGGCTGTGCGGCAGCGTGCCGAAGGCCGCGCCCCAGTCCCCGCCGAGCCGCGACGCGCAGAACGCGTCGGCCACCTCCGGCGGCGCCCACCGCACGAGCAGCGAGCCCTGGAGCACCAGCGCCATCCGCTCCACGACCCGCCGGGCCCGGGCCTGGATCCCTTCGAGGTCGGCCAGGTCGGTCAGCAGGTCCTTGATCGCCGCGTCCAGCCGGTGGTCGGCGCCCCGGGCCAGCCCGACCTCCTGGAGGAACGCATTCAGGGCCTGCGGCTCCCGCTGGAGGGCGCGCAGCACGTCCAGGGCCTGTACGTTGCCCGAGCCCTCCCAGATGGAGTTGACCGGGGACTCGCGCAGCAGGCGGGGCAGCCCGGACTCCTCGACGTAGCCGTTGCCGCCCAGGCACTCCAGGGCCTCGGCGACCATCGGCGTACAGCGCTTGGTCACCCAGTACTTGGCGGTGGGCACCGCGAGGCGCAGGAAGGCCCGCTCCCGCTCCGAGGCGGGCCCTTCAGAGCGGTCGGCGGCGTCCTGGGCGGCCGCGAGGCGCAGGGTCAGGGCGGTCGCCGCCTCCGACTCCAGGGCGAGGTCGGCGAGCACGTTGCGCATCAGCGGCTGGTCGATGAGCGGTGCTCCGAAAGCAGAGCGGTGCTCCGTGTGGTGGAGGGCCTGCGTGAGCGCCTGGCGCATCAGCGAGGCCGAACCGATCACGCAGTCCATCCGGGTCGCCGCGACCATCTCGATGATGGTCCGCACCCCGCGGCCCTCCTCGCCCACCCGCCGGGCCCACGTCGTCCCGTCGAACTCGATCTCGGCCGACGCGTTCGACTTGTTGCCCAGCTTGTCCTTCAGCCGCTGGATCGCGAACGCGTTGCGCGCCCCGTCCTCCAGCACCCGCGGCACCAGGAAGCAGGTCAGCCCGCCGGGCGCCTGCGCCAGCACGAGGAAGGCGTCCGACATGGGCGCCGAGCAGAACCACTTGTGCCCCGTCAGCGCGTACTCGCCGTCGGCGGCCAGCGGCGCCGCCACCGTGGTGTTCGCCCGGACGTCGCTGCCGCCCTGCTTCTCCGTCATCCCCATCCCGAAGAGCACCCCGCCCTTGCGCCCCGGCGGCCGCAGCCCCTCCTCGTACACGTGCGAGGTCAGCAGGGGCTCCCAGTGCGCGGCCAGCTCCGGATCGGTCCGCAGCGCCGGTACGGCGGCGTGCGTCATCGAGACCGGGCAGCCGTGCCCCGACTCGGCCTGCGACCACAGGAAGAATCCCGCCGCGCGCCGCAGGTGCCCCGCCGGGCGCCCCCAGGCGTCGGTGAGCCCGGAGGTCACCGCGTGCCCCAGCAGACGGTGCCACGCCGGATGGAACTCGACCTCGTCGATCCGGTTCCCGTACCGGTCGTGCGTGCGCAGGACCGGCGGGTTCTCGTTCGCCTGCCGGCCCCACTCCTGGGCCTGCGCGGAGCCCGCTGCCCGGCCCAGTGCGGTGAGCTCCTCCCTTATGCCGTCGCGGAGTTCGGGGGACGCGTCGGCGAGGTGGCGCTCGACGCCCTCCGTGAGGGCCCGGTCGCCGAGGTAGACCTCGTGACCCACGAGCGGCGGGGCCTGATTGCTTACTGTGTGGGTGGTGGCTGCCATGCGGATACCGTAAGGACGTGCAGCCAGCAAAAGAAACACCCGAGCGGATCCCAGGACGGCTCCACCGGGCCCGCGCCCTCTACCGCAACGTCTCCAAGCGCGAGATGGCCTGGCTGCTGCTCAAAGACACCGTCAACTCGTGCATCGAGTACCGCATCCTCGGGCTCGCGGCCGAGGCGGCCTTCTTCACCCTGCTCTCCCTGCCGCCGCTCTTCCTCGGCCTGCTGGGCCTCCTCGGCTACGTGGACGGCTGGACGGACACCCAGTCCGTGCAGAGCATCGAGGAGAACATCCTGCGCGCGGTCGGCACGGTCCTGTCCGACCGGGGCGTCAACGACATCGCCAAACCCATGCTCGACGACGTCACCAGCCGCGGCCGGCCCGACCTGATCTCCCTCGGCTTCGCCTTCGCCCTGTGGTCGGGCTCGCGCGCCGTCAACGTCTTCATCGACACCATCACCGTGATGTACGGCCTCGACGGACAGCGGGGCATCGTCAAGACCCGGCTGCTCGCCTTCCTCCTCTACGTGGTCGCCCTGCTGATCGGCGCGATCGTGCTGCCGCTGATGGTCGTCGGCCCCGACGCGGTGGTCCGGCTCGTGCCCTGGAGCACCGAGGTGATCGCGGTGATGTACTGGCCCACGGTCACCCTGCTCTCCATCGCCTTCCTGACCACCCTGTACCACGTGTCCGTCCCCGTCCGCTCGCCGTGGATCGAGGACGTGCCGGGTGCGCTGGTGGCCCTCGCGATGTGGGTCCTCGGCTCGTTCCTGCTGCGGATCTACCTCACCAACACCGTGGAGGGGCCGACGATCTACGGCTCCCTCGCCGCGCCCGTCGCGATCCTGCTGTGGATCGGCATCTCGGCCTTCGCCGTGCTCGTCGGCGCGGCCGTCAACGCCGCCATCGACCGGGTCTGGCCGTCGGTGGCCACGGCCGCGGCGCGCGAGGCGAACGAACGCGTCCGCGAGGCCGAGGCCGCCCGGCTGGTGGCCCGGGCCGCCGCCTGGCGGGCGCTGGCCGAGGGCGAGTCCGAGGACGACGAGGACGCCGGGATGCCGTCGGAGTTCCCCGAGCGCTGGTCGAAGTTCCTGCCCCCGGAGGACTACACGTCCCGGCTGCGCAAGCACTGAGCCCGCGGCCCGAAACGCACGGCGGAAAGCGGCCGGAACAAATCGGTGGCGGGGGCCCGGGACGGCCCGCTACGGTTCCCGAGTCGAGATCACAGAGGAATCAGGAGGTGAGGACATTGATGACTGTCACGGAGACGGGCACGGCCCGCATTCAGGAGCTCATCATCGTTGCCACCCCCGTGGCCTCCGGCTGACACCCACTTCCGCGCGCGCCGCCGTGCGCGCGCCGCCGGGGCCACCCTCCGAAGGGTCCCCCTTGTCTTTCTCCTCTCCCTCCTCCCCGCCGCACGCCCTGGCCTCCTTCGGCTGGGACGAAGCATGGGCCGCGGAGTTCGCCCCGTACGCCGACCGGGGACTCCTCCCGGGCCGCGTCGTCCGGGTGGACCGCGGGCAGTGCGACGTCATGACCGCGGACGGCCTGGTCCGCGCCGACACCGCCTTCGTCACCCCGCACGACCCCCTCCGCGTCATCTGCACCGGCGACTGGGCCGCCGTCGACGCCGGCGGAAACCCCCGCTACGCCAGGGCGTACCTGCCGCGCCGGACCGCCTTCGTACGGTCCACCTCCTCCCAGCGCTCGGAGGGGCAGATCCTGGCCGCCAACGTCGACCACGCGATCATCGCGGTCTCGCTCGCCGTCGAGCTCGACCTCGGCCGCATCGAGCGGTTCCTCGCGCTGGCCTGGGAGTCGGGGGCGCTGCCCCTCGTCGTCCTGACCAAGGCCGACCTGGTCGCGGACCCGGCCGTACTGGCCCACCTGGTCCAGGACGTGGAGACCACCGCGCCCGGCGTCCAGGTGCTCACCGTCTCCTCCCACACGGGGGAGGGCACCGACGTGCTCGCCGCGGTCGTCGGCGGCGGAACGAG
Source organism: Streptomyces sp. NPDC002032 (assembly GCF_042890765.1). Classification (NCBI taxonomy): domain Bacteria; kingdom Bacillati; phylum Actinomycetota; class Actinomycetes; order Kitasatosporales; family Streptomycetaceae; genus Streptomyces; species Streptomyces sp. NPDC002032. The sequence goes on from NZ_JBIASM010000026.1 coordinate 8,626, forward strand.
CGTGCTGCTCGGAATCTCCGGCGCCGGAAAGTCCACGCTGGCGAACGCGCTGCTCGGGTCGGACGTCATGGACGTCCAGGAGACCCGCGACACCGACGGCAAGGGCCGTCACACCACCACCACCCGTAACCTCCTGGCCCTGCCCGGCGGGGGAGTCCTGATCGACACCCCCGGACTGCGCGGGGTCGGCCTCTTCGACGCGGAGGCGGGGGTCGGCCAGGTCTTCTCGGAGATCGAGGAGTACGCGGCCCGCTGCCGCTTCCACGACTGCGCGCACGAGGCGGAGCCGGGCTGCGCGGTGCTGGCGGCGGTCGAAGCGGGCACCCTCCCGGACCGCCGCCTGGAGAGCTACCGCAAGCTGCTGCGGGAGAACCAGCGGATCGTGGCCAAGACGGACGCGCGGCTGCGCGCGGAGATCCGCCGCGACTGGCGCGTCAAGTCGGCCCAGGGCCGGGCGAACTACGAGGCCAAACGAGGCGGCCGCCCCTAGCCCGGCCCCCACCACCCCGCGACCCGGCGGGGTGGTGGGGCACCGCGCCCCGGAACGACGGGGGCCGGGCCCACGGCGGGACGGAACAACACGACGCCGTGCCCGCGCCCACGGCGGGACGGAACAACACGACGGCGGGGCCGGGCCCACGGCGGGACGGAACAGCACACTGGCGGGGTCGGGGACGGGGTGGGGTGTCGTCCGGGATGTAAAACGTGATTTGTTGGCGCGCGGTGCCGGCTGCCAGGACCGACCCGGACAGGGCGCCATAAATCATGCCTATCCCGGACGGCACCCCACCCCGTCCCCGACCCCGCCCCCCGACCCCGCCCCCCGACGCCGTCCCGTCCCCGTCCCCTACGGCCCCGACAGCACGACCCCCAGCCACGCCGCCGCCACCGTCAGGCAGGCGAGGAGTTCGACCAGGACGCTCGTGCCCACGGCCCGCATCACCGTGCGGACCGAGGACCACGCCTCGCCGTGCGTGCCCAGCCGGCGGCGTTCGCACAGGTAGACGCCGCCCACGAACCCCGGCACCGCCCCGAGGACCGGCAGCAGCACGAAGCCCAGCACCGCGCCCCCGCCCGCGTACACCGCCATCCGCCGGCCCGCCCCGATCCCGCGCAGCCGCCGCGGCGGCAACAGCCACTTCACCACCTGCACCACCAGCAGCAGCCCTGTCGCCGCGACCAGCAGCACCCACGCCGGGCCCGACCGCTGGTGCAGCGCCCACCACAGCACCCCCGCCCAGACCAGCCACGTCCCCGGCACGCCCGGAACCAGCACCCCGACCACCCCGAGCAGCAGCACCAGCCCCACCAGGAGCAGCTGAGGCAGATCCATCTGCCCAGCGTGACCGACCGGGGACTATCGGGCCACCCAGCCCCGCTCGTACGCGTGCCAGCCGAGCTGGAGCCGGGTCGTCACCCCGGACAGTTCCATCAGCCCCTTCACCCGCCGCTGCACCGTCCGCAGCCCCAGCTCCAGGTGCTTGGCCACGCTCGCGTCCGTCATCCCCGCCAGCAGCAGGGAGAGGATCTCCAGGTCGATGGTGTCCGGGCCGCCGTCCCCCTCCTCGGCGTAGCCCGTCGAGCCCAGCCGCAGCGGCAGGGACTCCCGCCACACCGCCTCGAACAGGCCGCGCAGCGACTCCAGCAGGCCCGAGGCGTGCACGACGAGCGCCGCCGGTTCCGCCCCGCGGGCCGTGAGGGGGACCATCGCCAGGGACCGGTCGGCGATCACCAGCTTGGTGGGGACCTCGGCCGTCACCCGGACGCCTTCCCCCCGCGCCAGCGCCGTCGAGGCCTCCCGGATCCCGCTCGGCCGGGTGAGGACCTCCCGTTCGATCACCACCCGGTAGGCGACCCCGCGCACCGCCGCCCGTTCCTCGGCCTCGTTCTCCATCCCGGTGACCACCTGCGGCCGGCCGGTGACCAGCGCGCAGACCTCCTCCGTGGCGCCGAGCTGGAGCTGGTGGAAGCGGTGCGCGACCGCGCTGGCCCCCGTCACCACCTCCACCAGGTCGTGCACGGCCGGCTCGGCGGCCTCCGCCCGGTACTCCTGCGCCAGCAGCGCCGCCGCCAGCTCCGCCTGCTCCAGCTCGTGCCGCTGCTGGGTGAGCAGGGCCCCCAGCGCGACCCCGGGCGGGGCGGCGACCCAGCGCCCGGGCCGGGCCGAGGACTGCGCCGCGAGCCCGTGCCGCTCCAGGTGCCGCAGGGCCCGTTCCGTCTGCGGCACCGGCAGCGTGAGCCGGTGCGCGAGGTCCGGTACCTCCGCCGCCCCCAAAGCCACCAGCGCGCGGTACGCCGACTCCTGACCCTCGTCCAGGCCTATCGCACCCAGCAACCCGTCCACCCCATTCTCGACGCCGTTCCTGGCGGGAAGCGGCCACGGCGCAAACCCGCCTCGGACATCATCTCCGCACCCCCCGCCGCTCTGCCAAGGTGACGCCACCGCAGCACCAACATCCGCCGGTCATGGACCAGTTGCGGGGCCGTCATGCCCTGTAAACGGACCATTGGCCGGAATTCACCTGGGGAGAGCGATGCGCCCGATATCGCGCACGGCACTCGGGGCGGCCACAGCGGCCGCCCTCGCCGTCACGGCCGTCGGCCCGTCCGCGGCACAGCCGGCCGACGGAGCACCGGGCAAGAGACCACTGGTCGGCAGCGCGGAGGCCGGCCGGCAGCCGGCCGCGCCCGTCACCGTCACCCTCGTCACCGGCGACCGGATCCTGGTCTCCACCGACGCCTCCGGCCGCACCACCGCCACCGCGATGCCCCGAGGGAACGGCGCGCAGCCCGTCGTACAGACCCGCCAGAGCGGCCAGGACCTCTACGTCTATCCCGAGAGCGCGGCCGGGGCGCTCGCCGCCGGCACCGTGGACCCGCAGCTCTTCAACGTCACCGGCCTCATCCGCCAGGGCTACGACGACGCCCACGCCGGGAAGCTCCCGCTCATCGCGGTCTACGACGGCTCGGTGAACGTCGCCCGCAGCACCCCGCCCGCCCCGCGCGGCGCCGAACGCTCCCTCGTCCTCGGCTCCATCGGCGCCGTCGCCCTGACCGCCGACAAGGAGAAGGCCGCCGACTTCTGGGCCGACGCCTTCGCGGGCAGCCGCTCGCGGGCCGCGGGCGGGCTGAAGAAGCTGTGGCTCGACGGCAAGGTCCGGGCCAACCTGGAACGCTCCACCAAGCAGGTGAACGCCCCCGCCGCCTGGGCCGCCGGCTTCGACGGCGCCGGCACCAAGGTCGCCGTCCTCGACACCGGCACCGACCTCGACCACCCCGACCTCAAGGGCCGCGTCGACGCCTCGAAGAACTTCACCGACTCCGACACCGACGCCGACCGCCAGGGCCACGGCACCCACACCATCTCCACCGTCGGGGGCTCGGGCGCCGCGAGCGGCGGCGCCAAGAAGGGCGTCGCCCCCGGCACCAGGCTGCTCAGCGGCAAGGTCCTCAACGACCAGGGCTACGGCCTCGACTCGTGGATCATCGCCGGTATGGAATGGGCCGTCGAGTCCAAGGCCGACGTCGTGTCCATGAGCCTCGGGGACCCCTCCCGGACCGCCTGTGACGACCCGCTGGCCGCCGCCGCCGAACGACTCTCCCAGCAGGGACCGCTGTTCGTCGTCGCCGCCGGCAACTCCGGGCCGGGCAACAACACCGTCTCCTCGCCCGGCTGCGCGCCCAGCGTGCTGACCGTCGGCGCCGTCGACCGCGACGACACCACCGCCGTCTTCTCCAGCCGCGGCCCCGCCGGACCCCAGCACACCCTCAAGCCCGAGATCGCCGCCCCCGGCGTCGGCATCTCCGCCGCGAACATGGGCGGCCGCGGGGTGTACGCGTACCAGTCCATGTCCGGCACCTCGATGGCCACCCCGCACGTCGCCGGGGCCGCCGCCGTCGTCAAGCAGCGCCACCCCGACTGGACCGGGCAGCAGGTCAAGGCCGCCCTCGTCGGCTCCGCGAACAGCGCCGTCCCCGGCGACGTACGGGAGACCGGCGCGGGCCGCCTCGACGTCAAGGCCGCCGTCGACACCACCGTCACCGGGGCCCCGGCCGTCCAGGGCGGCGCGTACCACTGGCCGCAGGACCGCAGCGACCGCACCCGCGCCGAAGTCCCGTACACCAACACCGGGTCCGGGCCCGTCACGCTGAAGCTGTCCCTCGGCAAGGTCACCGGCAACGACGGCTCCGCCGTGCGCGGCCGGACCGCCCGCCTGGAGCGCGACACGGTCACCGTCCCCGCCGGGGCCACCGTCAAGGTGCCCCTCGCCCTCGATCCGGCCGCGAAGCTGGAACGGGCGCAGTACGGGGACGTCACGGGCCGGGTCATCGCCACCGCCGACGGCGTGCGCGTCTCCACGCCGTTCTCGCTGTACGTCGAGCCCGAGACCGTCACCCTGCGCGTCAAGCTGATCGACCGCGCGGGCAAGCCCGCCGCCGGACCCTCCTCCCTCGACGTCATCGGCACCGACGACGCCTCCGGGGAACGCCGCTTCAACGACGGCTCCGTCGACCAGGTCTACCGGGTGCGCCCCGGCGCGTACTTCCTCTCCGCCTTCGTCGGCACCCCCGACGCCGGTGAGGGCGCGACGATGACGGACTCCCTGACCTACCTCGGCCGCCCGCAGACCGAGGTGAAGAAGGACACCACCGTCGTCCTCGACGCCCGCGCGGCCGGACGCCTGACCATCGCCGCCGACCAGCCGGTCGAGGCCCGCAGCACCACCCTCGCCTTCGCCCGCAGCTGGGGCGGCGTCTGGCTGCACGCCGGCACGGCCATGGGCGGCCGCACCATCCGCGGCTACTACGCCGACGTGGCGGGCCGGGCCGAGGACGGCTCGTTCGAGTTCGGCAGCTACTGGCGGGCGGGCGCGCCCGTGCTCTCCGAGCTGAAGACGAAGGGCGGCCCCGCGCTGCACCCCGTCACCGCCTCCACCGGCAGCGACAACCTCGACGGCCACGGCAGTGCCCCGCTCGTCGACGCGGGCACCGGCACCCCGCGGGAACTGGCCGCGGCCGGGGCCAAGGGGGCGGTCGTCCTGGTCAGGACCGAGGACGGCGGCCTGAACACCGTCGCCGAGGACGCCAAAGCGGCCGGCGCCACCGCCGTGCTCGGCTACCGCGAGGCCCCCGGCCGCTGGGTGCCCTCCACCGGCTTCGCGGGCGGCGCGCTGCCCGTCCTGGGCGTGGAGTCCGCCGAGGGCAAGGCCCTGCTGGGCCGCCTCGCCGCCGGGAAGGTCACCCTGGAATGGAAGGGCGCCGCGAAGAGCCCGTACGCGTACTCCCTCGCCTTCCCCGAGCAGGGGCAGGTCCGGGGCGGCCACGCGTACCGGGTGCGCGACCGCGACCTCGGGCAGGTCGAAGCCTCGTACCACTCCATGGGCGTGGCCGCCGACTTCGTCGACCTGGCCGGCGCCTACCGGCCCATCGGCAGCGCCGTCTCCTTCGGGTCGATCGAGACGGTCGCCGTGCCGGGCAGGCGGACCGAGTACTACACGGCGGGGGACACCGCCTGGGACCAGACGCTCTCCAGCAGCTTCCCCTGGGGCGAGTTCATGACGGGCGCGCAGCGGACCTACGCCAAGGGCGCCCGGACCACGGCCGTCTGGTACGACGGGGTGACCGGACCGGTGGCCCCGCGCGACGCCGCGGGCAAGGAGACGCTGGCGGCCGAACGCCAGGGCAACCTGATGGGCTTCGCCCCCGCGATGTGGGGGGACGGTTCGCACTCCGCGCAGCCGGGGTCCTTCGGTGACATCGGCGGGCTCCAGCTCAAGCGGGACGGCGAGGTCATCGGCGAGAGCGGGTACCCGTCCGGGGTGTTCGAGGTCCCGGCGGGGGAGGGCCGCTACGAGCTGGTCCAGAGCATCGCGAAGATCGGGGCCCCGGCCCGCACCTGGCAGCGGTCCAGCGCGGTGCGGACGCAGTGGGGCTTCACCTCGAAGCTCGACGCCTCGGCGTACTCGCAGGGCCTGCCCCTCCTCTTTCCCCGCTACGAGGCCCCGTTGGACGGCCTGAAGACGGTGGCGGCGGCGGACGGGCAGCGGATCGGGCTGAGCGCCACCGGGCACGCCGGGTACGCGCCGGGCGCGCTCACGGCCGCGAAGCTGTCGTACTCGTACGACGGGGAGCACTGGACGCAGGCCGCGGTGAACCGCGCCGGCGGCCGGTGGACCGCCGTCGTCAACCACGCCGGAGCCTCCGGCAAGCCGGTTTCGCTGAAGGTCGAACTGACCGACGCGAACGGCGCCACGGTCACCCAGACGGTCGAGCGGGCGTACGAAGTCCGCTAGTCCGTACGGGTTATGCGGAAGGGGTCCACCGGGCGGCGGCCCGGTGGGCCCTTTTCGCGCGTTCCGGGTTTTCCGGGGCCCGGTGGGGCCGACAATGTGGGCATGAGTCAGCAGGGCGCGCAGGACTGGTGGCAGAAGCTCTACGAGGACCCGGACGCGGTCCCCGAACCTGACCCGGGAGACACCCTGGACCAACGCTTCCGCTCGGCCTCCCTCCTGACCACCACCCCGGGCGCCCCGGCCCCGCCGCAGCCGGCTCCGCGGGCCCCCGAGGGTTCCGGTTCGGCTCCGCCGGAGCCGGAGCCGGAGCCGGCTCCGGCGCCGAGGGGCGTGGGCGGCTCCGGGGCGCCGGGGGCTGCCCCACCCGGCTTCGTCCCGCACGCCCGCGTGGCCCCTGAGGGGCCTCCGCCGCCTCCCGGCGGAGCCGGTACGCCCCCGGCCTCCGGCTCCGCAGCGGATGAGGGCCGGTACCCCGCCCCACCGCCCGGGCCGCCCGCCGACCCGCGCTCGGGGGCCCGGCCGTCCCACCCCGGGCGCGCCGAGCCCGGGCCGCCCGCCGTGGCGGGGGCCGACGGGGTGGGTCCGGGGGCTTCCGGATCCGTCCCGCCCGCCCCCGGTGTGCCGACGGGCGCCGGCCGGCCTCCCACCCCGGGGGCGGAACCCGCCCCACCCGCGCGGAACACCCCTGTCCCTCCGCCCCAGCCGCCCCCGCACATCCCCCCGGCACCACCGGGCGCGGCTGTGCCCCCGACTCCTCCGGCCCCGCCCGGTGCGGCCGTTCCCCCGGCTCCTTCCGTCCCGCCCGGCGTGGGTGTTCCTCCGGGGCCGACCGGGGTGTCCGAGGGGGCCGTTCCGCCGGTTCCGTCCGGGCCGCCGGGCGCCGGGGGCGGGGCCGTGGATCCGCGGCTGGCCGGGGTGACCGGGTACGCGCGGGGTGACGTGGCCGTGCCGCCGGTCGAGGAGGCCCGGTGGGGGACTGCCCCGCCCGACGGCCCCCCGGCCCCGCACGACCCGCGGCCCGCGGTCCGCCACCTCGGCGACCGGGCCCCCACCTACGCCCCCGAGCCCACCGCGCTGCCCCCCGCCGATCCGGCCGCGCTGGACTTCCTGACCCCCGACACCGTCCTGGAGGGCGCCCGCTACGGCGGCTACACCCTGCGCGCCGCCTCCCTGCGCGGGGACTCCGCCCGGTTCCGGGGCGAGGCCCGCCGGGACTTCCTGCTCACCGCCCGCTTCGGCGGCGCCGACGACGGCCTGCTCCTCGTGGTGCTGGCCGGCGGCGACCGGTCCGCCCCCGGCGCCCGGGAAGCCGCCGCAGAGCTGGGCCATTCCGTCGCCGCGGCCGTCGGCCGCAGCCGGGAGCGGCTGGCCGACGACATCCGGACGGGCCGCCGCGAGGCCCTGCTCTCCGGGCTCCAGCGTCTCACCGACCGGGGCTACGGCCGCCTGCGGGCCCGCGCCACCGAGCTCGGGCTCGCCGAGGAGGCGTACACCGCCGGGCTGCGCGGACTGCTGCTGCCCCTGGACCCCGCCTGCGCCAACCGGGTGTGCTTCGGGGCGGGCGCGGGCGGCCTCTTCCGGCTGCGCGCGGGCCGCTGGCAGGACCTGGAGCCCGACGAGGCCGGCGTCGGCGGGTTCCGCTTCCGGGCCTCCGTCGCCCGGCCGGGCGATACCCTGCTGCTCTGTTCCGGCGGCCTCGCCGAGCCGATGCGCGAGGAGGCCCTGCTCCCGGACGAGCTGGCCGCCCGCTGGTCGCAGGGCGGCCCGCCGGGCCTCGCCGCTTTCCTCGCGGACACCCAGCTCCGCCTCAAGGGCTACGCCGACGACCGCACGGCGGCCGCGGTCTGGGAGGCGTAACGGCACGGTACGTGCGTGGATGGTGTCCGGGGACGGAGCACCGAGCAGCGGAAGGGGCGACCCCCCATGGCCAAGCAGAACGTCGCGGAGCAGTTCGTCGACATCCTCGTGCGCGCCGGAGTGCGGCGCATGTACGGGGTCGTGGGCGACAGCCTGAACCCGGTCGTCGACGCGATCCGCCGTACCGACGGCATCGACTGGATCCAGGTCCGCCACGAGGAGACGGCCGCCTTCGCGGCGGGCGCCGAGGCCCAGATCACCGGGCGCCTCGCCGCCTGCGCGGGTTCCTGCGGCCCCGGCAACCTGCACCTGATCAACGGCCTGTACGACGCCCAGCGCTCGATGGCCCCCGTCCTCGCGCTCGCCTCCCACATCCCCTCCAGCGAGATCGGCCTGGCCTACTTCCAGGAGACGCACCCCGACTCGCTGTTCCGCGAGTGCAGCCACTACAGCGAGCTCATCTCCAACCCGAAGCAGATGCCCCGGCTGCTGCAGAGCGCCGTCCAGCACGCCATCGGCCGCAGCGGGGTCAGCGTCGTCGCCCTGCCCGGGGACATCGCCTCGCTGCCCGCCCCGGAGAAGGCGGTGGAGCACGCCCTGGTCACCTCCCGGCCCACCGTGCGGCCCGGCGACGGGGAGATCGACAAACTGGTCCGGCTCGTCGACGAGGCCGAGCGGGTCACCCTCTTCTGCGGCAGCGGCACCGCCGGCGCGCACGCGGAGGTGATGGAGTTCGCGGGCCGCGTCAAGGCGCCCGTCGGGCACGCCCTGCGCGGCAAGGAGTGGATCCAGTACGACAATCCGTACGACGTCGGGATGAGCGGGCTGCTCGGCTACGGAGCGGCCTACGAGGCCACCCACGAGTGCGACCTGCTGATCCTGCTCGGCACCGATTTCCCCTACAACGCCTTCCTGCCCGACGACGTGAAGATCGTCCAGGTGGACATCCGCCCCGAACACCTCGGCCGCCGCTCCCAGTTGGACCTCGCGGTCTGGGGCGACGTGCGCGAGACCCTGCGCGCCCTCAACACGCGGGTGCGGGCGAAGACGGACCGCCGCTTCCTGGACCGGATGCTGAAGAAGCACGCCGACGCCCTGGAGGGGGTGGTGAAGGCGTACACCCGCAAGGTGGAGAAGCACACGCCGATCCACCCCGAATACGTGGCGTCCGTGCTGGACGAACTCGCCGACGAAGACGCAATCTTCACCATCGATACGGGCATGTGCAACGTCTGGGCCGCGCGCTATCTTTCCCCGAACGGCAAGCGGCGCATCATCGGCTCCTTCAGCCACGGCTCCATGGCCAACGCCCTCCCGCAGGCCATCGGTGCGCAGTTCACCGACCGGAGCCGTCAAGTGGTGTCGATGTCGGGTGACGGCGGCTTCTCCATGCTGATGGGAGATTTCCTCACCCTGGTGCAGTACGACCTGCCCGTCAAAGTGGTCCTCTTCAACAACTCATCGCTCGGAATGGTCGAGTTGGAAATGCTGGTTTCCGGCCTTCCGTCGTACGGAACGACGAACCGGAACCCGGACTTCGCCGCCATTGCCCGCGCGGCGGGCGCCTACGGGGTCCGGGTCGAGAAGCCCAAGCAGCTCACAGCGGCTTTGAAGGACGCTTTCCGGCATGACGGACCCGCTCTGGTGGACGTGGTGACCGACCCCAACGCCCTGTCCATTCCGCCGAAGATCAGTGCCGACATGGTGACCGGTTTCGCACTATCCGCCAGCAAGATCGTGCTGGACGGCGGGGTGGGCCGGATGATCCAGATGGCTCGATCCAACCTCCGCAACGTGCCCCGCCCCTGAGCGCGCAGGAGTGCGGACTTCCCCGGGGGGCATGCATCCCGTAGGCCTGTTCGAGCACGAGGGAACGCGGGAGGGGCATCGCCGTGCGGGTGGGGGCGAATACCGGGAAGCCGTGGAGAAGAGGGAATCCGGTGCAGCGCGAGCCGTCCGCCGGGGACGGGACCGTGAGGGCGGGCGCGTCGGAGATCAGGCGGAGCGTGCGCCGGACCGACCTGAAGGCGGTGGGCGAGGTCCGCCGGGCACTGCGCGAGCTGCTGCGCCACCGCTGCCGGGCCGATGCCGCCGACGTGGCCGAGCTGTTGGTCACCGAGCTGGTCACCAACGCCCTGGTCCATACCGACCAGGGCGCGGAAGTGTCCGTGCGGCTGGCCGCCACCCGCTTACGGGTGGAAGTCCGCGACTACCACGCCCGCCGCCCCACCCCGTACGTAACGTCCGCCGACGACGGTACGCACGGCCGGGGGCTGGTCCTGGTGCAGGCACTGGCCGACGCCTGGGGCGTGGACCCGCTGGCGCTCGGCCGGGGCAAGGTGGTCTGGTTCGAACTGGAGGCGGCGGGACCGGCCTGAATCCGGACGTGCGACAGCGGGGCGCCCGGCGCCCCGCTGCGGCAGGTGTGCGGTCCGGTCTCAGCCGAACTGCTGTTCGAGGTCCTTCAGTTTGCGCTCCAGTGAGTCGAGGCGGGGGATGGTCTGGGTGTCGTCCTCGGCGGTGAGGTCCACCGTCCTGGGGCCGGCCGGGTCAGGTGATTCGCTTCCGTTCGTGTTCACGGCTTGCAGGGAGGGCCTTCGGCGCAGGGGCAGCTGTTCCGCTTCCGGTATGGCCGGCTCCGCGCCGACCGGCGCGGAGCCCGGGCCGGGGGCCAGCCCCGGTGCGTCGACCTGACGCGCCCGGGGCCGCCCGAACGCCCTGTTCTGCCGGCCCAGCGCCTTGATGTGCGCGCGGTCCAGGCGGTGTTGCTCCCGCCTGCGGTGCCGGTCGTTCTCCTTCTCCTTCTTGTCCTCGCGCACCTCGTCCACGGCCTCGTCGAGGGTGCGTACGCCCTCCAGCAGCATCAGCGACCAGGCGCCGAAGGTCTCCCGGGGGGCCCGCAGCCAGCGGACCATCCGGATCTGCGGCAACGGCCGCGGGATCAGGCCCTGTTCGCGCAGCGCCGCCCGGCGGGTCTGCTTGAGGGCGCGGTCGAAGAGCACGGCCGCCGAGAGCGACATCCCGGAGAAGAACTGCGGGGCCCCGTCGTGCCCGATGCCACGCGGGGCGTGCACCCAGTTGAACCAGGCCGCCGCGCCCGCGAACAGCCAGACGAGCATGCGCGAGCCGAGCGCCGCGTCGCCGTGACTGGCCTCGCGGACGGCGAGCACCGAGCAGAACATGGCCGCGCCGTCGAGGCCGAACGGGACCAGGTACTCCCAGCCTCCGGAGAGGTTCAGGTTCTGCCGGCCGAAGCCGACCAGGCCGTGGAAGGAGAGCGCGGCGGCCACCGCCGCGCAGCAGAAGAGCAGGACGTACGAAGCGGTTCCGTAGACGGCCTCCTTGCGCCGCCTGCGTTCCTCGCTGCGTTCCCAGCTGTCGTCGGCCGCGGCCTTCTCGCTCTCCCGCTTGCCACGGGCCAGCACCGCCACTGCCGCAAGTACGCCCAGGATCAGCAGGCTGCCGGGCAGCAGCCAGTCCAGCGATATGTCGGTCAGTCTCATGCGGTGTCCCTTGCCTCGCGTATGCGGCTTTCCGGGCGCCATAGTGGCGCAGCCGGTCAGGTGTGCACGCGGGTTTCCGGGCAAGTGGACGCCATCGGGGGGCGCGGCCCGTCGGATAGGGTGTTGTCGCTCGAACTGGCGCCCGTATCAACGGGGTTGAGTTCGAATCGACTTCACCCCTGCGGGTGGGTTCAGGCTGCGGCGGCCGCCGCCGTGAGCCGGGCGACCCGGTCCGTGTCGCAGGTGCGTGGGCAGGTCGTGCAGGTGTCCTGCGGCCGGATCGTGTAGAAGAAGCAGCAGCCGGCCCGGTCACGGGTCGTCAGCTCCGCAGTGGCGGGCCCGTCGAGGGTGCGGAATCCCGCACCGCCGGTGTACGGGGCGGTCGTGCCCGGCAGTAGCAGGTCCAGCTCGCGCACGGCCCGCCGCTCCTCGCCGAGCAGGCTCCCGAGGTACCAGAGGCCCTCGACGACCTCGTCGGTGGCCAGGGCCCACCGGGCCCGCGGGCCGCGCCGCAGCCGCGGGCCGAAACCTTCCAGCAGCGGTCCGAGGTGCTGGGCCACCGCAGCCCGCACCTCCTCGCGCAGCGCCTCCTCGCCGGGGACGACCCGCGCCCCGGGGAGGGAGGCCGCCGGGTCGTCCGGCAGGCAGGCGAACTCGGTGACGCGTACGGCCATCCGGCCCGAGGTCCGCTGGAAGGACACCGCGTCCACCGGCAGGCGGGGCACCCGGCGCGCCAGGAACCAGGGGACGGTGATCAGCAGGCAGGCGGGCCAGGCGTACCGGTGCAGGCCGAAGCCGGCCAGCACGTCGGGCCGCGCCGCACGGCCGTAGTCGCGCAGCACCTGCGCCTCGTCCCAGGCGAGGTGGGCGTCCAGGGCCGCGCCGCCCGCCGCGAGCTCGTCCGCGCCGACCCAGCCCGCACCGCGGGGGCGGGGGTCGTCCGCGCGGAGCTCTTCGATCCGCAGTCCGGGGTAGGCGGCCGTCAGGCGCCCGTACGCCGCCGCCACCGGAGAGCCGGCCGGGGCGGGTGCGCGCGGGGGCGGGACGGCGAGAGTGTCGAGAGCCGGGCCGGTCATGGCGGACCACCGCATCCGTAGATCAATGAAAGGTAAGCCTTACCTTATCCAGATCATCGCCGTTCCGTCACCCTCACCCCCTCACCCCCTCGTCTCCACGGGACCGTCCGGAGCGTCACCTATCCTCGGTACCGGTCGAGACCTGGAGGAGGACCGAGTGTACGAAGCGGCCCACACCCCGGTGTCCGAGCAGCCGCAGGCCGAAACGGCCCCGGCGAAGCCGCTGATACCGGCACAGAAGGTGCTGCGCCATTCGGTGCGCGGACAGGTGCTGGACGCGCTGCGCGCCGCCCTCGTCGACGGGGACCTGGTTCCCGGGGAGATCTACTCCGGTCCGGCCCTGGGCGAGCGGTTCGGGGTCTCCGCGACCCCCGTGCGCGAGGCCATGCAGCAGCTCGCGCTGGAAGGCGCGGTGGAGTGCCTGCCCAACCGGGGCTTCCGGGTGCTCTCCCGCACCCCCCGGGCGCTGGCCGAGCTGGCCGAGGTACGGGCGCTGATCGAGGTGCCGGTGATGCTCCGGCTGGCCCGCACCGTCCCCGCCGCCACCTGGGAGGCCCTGCGGCCGGCGGCCCGGGCCACCGCCGAAGCGGCCGCCGCCGGGGATCTGCCCCGCTACGCGGACGCCGACCGGGCCTTCCACCGCGAGGTGCTCCGCCTGGCCGGCAACGGCCAGCTGGTGCGGACCGCGGAGGAGCTCCACCGGCGCGCCCAGTGGCCCCTGCCGGGCGCCCCCCGCGCGCGCCGCGCCGACCTCGTCGCCGACGCGGCCGAGCACGCGGCCCTCCTGGAGGCCCTGATCGCCCGGGACCTCCCGGTGGTGGAATCCCTCGTACGCGCACACTTCGCGGGCGCCTGAGCCCGCGGCCCCGCCCCGGCGGCGTTACGCGGGAGCCGGGGCGAGCTGGTCGGCCAGCCAGGTGGGGATGCCGCCCAGCAGGTGGAACAGGCGCCGGGCCTCCGCCCGCAGCCGGGTGGCCTCCGGCTCGGGCTCGGCCTCCGCCAGCGCCGCCAGCGCGGGCGCCGTGCCCACCAGGAAGCCCAGGTCCTCCCGGATGCGCAGCGACTCCGCGAAGCCCTTGCGGGCCTCCGCCACCTCGCCGTCGCGCAGGGCCAGGGCGGCCAGGTGCCGCCAGGTGAACGACAGCAGCAGGACGTCCCCGTGCGCCTCCGCCCCGGCGTGGGCCCGGTGGTACGCCGGGCGGGCCGCCTGCGGGGCGTCCGCCAGGTGCTCGGCGACCAGGCCCCGGCGGAAGTCCAGCAGCGGCCGGGCCCGCGATCCGGGCGCCAGCAGGGCGGCCGCCCTGCCGAGCGCCGAGCGGGCCTCGTCGGCGCGGTCCCGTACGCCCAGCACGGTGGAGGCGTAGGCCAGCTGGCCGCGCTCGCAGGCGGCCGCGCCCCGCTCGTCGTCGTCGCGGGCCACGGCCTCGGCCACCCGCAAGGCGTCCTCCGCCTCGGCCCAGCCCTGGCCGGTGAACAGACACCGTTCCACCAGCAGCGCGGTGCGCTGCACCGCCGCGGCGGCGGTGTGCGCGTGGGGTGTCAGCAGGGCCGCCGCGTCGGTCCAACAGCCGCGCGAGCGCAGTCGCCATATCGCCCGCTGGAGGGGGTCGTCGCCCCCTGTAGATCCCGCACCGGACATGGCGGTATCCGCCACATTGCCCTCCCCGAAGCAACCAAGCAGCACGTCGTTGAGCCCTGGGGCGAAATGAGAGCACGGATCGGGCGCATCGGCCAAGGGGTCGGGTGAACTCTTTCACAAAGTCCGGACGGCTCGTCAGCCGTCCCCGGCCGGCCCCTCGCGGGGGCCGTGCCTGGTGGGAGGGCCGGGGTCAGCTCATGCGCAGGGCCAGGAAGAAATCGAGCTTGTCCTCCAGCCGGGACAGGTCGCGTCCCGTCAACTGCTCGATTCGCCCGACCCGGTAGCGCAGCGTGTTGACGTGGAGGTGCAGCCGGGTCGCGCAGCGGGTCCAGGAGCCGTCGCAGTCGAGGAACGCCTCCAGGGTCGGGATGAGCTCCGCGCGGTGGCGGCGGTCGTAGTCCCGCAGCGGGTCCAGCAGCCGGGCGGTGAAGGCGCGGCGCACGTCGTCCGGGACGAACGGCAGCAGCAGCACGTGCGAGGCGAGCTCGTGGTGGCCCGCGGCGCAGACCCGGCCCGGCCGGGCCGCGGCGACCCGGCGGGCGTGCCGGGCCTCCTCCAGCGCCCCGCGCAGCCCCTCGGCCGAATGCACGGCCGCGCTGACGCCGAGGGTCAGCCGGCCGTCGTCGGCCAGGCCGGCCGCCAGGGGCTCGCGTACGGCCGCCAGGAGGGCGTCGGCGTGCAGGGCGGCGTCGGGGCCCTTCTCCTCCCCGGGGTCGCCCGGGAGGGCGGGCAGCGGCACGAGGGCGATGGCCTCGTCCCCCGCGTGGGCGACCGCGATCCGGTCGGACGGCTCGGGCCCGCTCATCGAGGGGTCGACCAGGATCTCCTCCAGCAGCGACTGGGCCACCGGGCCGCCGGGGATGTCCCCGCCGTCCCAGTCCACCCGGGCCACCACGACCTGCCAGTGCGGAGCCGTGCCCAGCCCGGGGAGCAGCACCGGCGCGGCCACCCGCAGGCGGGCGGCGATCTCGGCCGGCGGGGCACCCGTCTGGACCAGTTCGAGGACCTCCTGGGCGAGCCGGCGGCGCACCGTGCGGGCGGCGTCGCGGCGCTCCCGTTCGACGGCGATCAGCTGGGTGACGCCCTGGAGCAGGTCCAGCCGCTCGGCGGGCCAGTCGCCCGCGTCGGCCTCGACGGCCAGCAGCCAGTCCGACAGCACGCTCTCGCGCACGTCCCGCACGGCGGGGCCCGGCCCGCGGCCGTGTCCTCTGACCGGGAACAGGGAGTAGGTAATACCCTGGATGGACATCCGGTGCGGGCCCCTGCGGCCGGTCCGGACCGCCGCGAGGTGTTCGCTCGCCAGCGCCGCGCACACGCCCGGAGCCAGCGGTTCCCCCGCTCCGGCGATCTGCCGCCCGGTGGGGGAGAGCACCCAGGCCCGCAGATCGAGGTCCGTGGTGAGCAGATCGAGCACCACATCGGGTCCGCCCCCCGCGGGACCGGATGTCATCAGGCGCCGGTGCCGGTCGACGACGGCCGCGAGATCGCCCGCCCGCTCCCCGGAAACCTGCCGCACCACGTACTCCGTGATGGTGGCGAATGCAACGTCCTCGTTCACCGCGAACAGCGGGAGGCGGTTGCGCACGCAGGCCGATACCAGATCGTCGGGGATGTCGCCGAGCTCGGCCTCGCCCGCCGCCAGGCCCGCGACGCCCGCGCTCGCGAGGATTCGTACGAACGGCTCGGAGTCGGCTGAATTTCTTCGCCAGGCAAGGCCGGTGAGGACGAGTTCGCCCCCGGAGAGGTATCGGCTGGGATCGCGCAGGTCGGTCGTCATGACCCCGCGGACCGTCCGGTCGAGTTCGTCCTCCCCGCCCAGCAGCCGCAGCCCCAGTGCCTCGGTTTCCAGCAGTGCGCGCAGCCGCATGATGTCGCCGCCGATCTGTCTCGAATGTTGCCGTTGGAAATCGGGCAGGTCGTCGCATCCTGCCTTTCATACGAATCTACAAGACGAGGGAGGCCCTCAGCCAACTCCTTCATGGTTTCGGTGACTGCACCCGGGGGACGCGTGGCTTGTGTACTGGCTCCACACCGCGTTAACAGCACGTGAACGACCAGTCGAGGGCCATTGGGCCTCCTGGCTTGAAGTGAACGGCCCGATTAAGAAGAAGAGAGCCGCACATGGACTTCCTTCGCCCCGCCAGCTGGGAGGAGGCGCTCGCCGCTAAGGCCGAGTTCCCCACAGCTGTGCCGATTGCGGGTGGCACCGACGTGATGGTCGAGATCAACTTCGACCACCGTCGGCCGGAGTACCTCCTGGACCTGAACCGCATCGGTCTGCTGCGGGAGTGGGAGGTCGGCGAGGACGTCGTCCGCCTGGGCGCCTCCGTGCCGTACACGCAGATCATGGAGAACCTCCGCTCGGAGCTTCCGGGACTCGCGCTCGCCTCGCACACGGTCGCGTCCCCGCAGATCCGCAACCGCGGCGGCGTCGGCGGCAACCTCGGTTGCGCCTCGCCGGCCGGTGACTCCCACCCCGCCCTGCTCGCCGCCGGCGCCGAGGTCGAGGTGGAGTCCGTACGCGGCTCCCGCCTGATCCCGATCGACGAGTTCTACACCGGCGTCAAGCGCAACGCGCTGGCCGCCGACGAGCTCATCAAGACCGTCCACGTCAAGAAGGCGGACGGCCCCCAGCAGTACTCCAAGGTCGGCTCCCGCAACGCGATGGTCATCGCGGTGTGCGCCTTCGGCCTGGCACTGCACCCGCAGACCCGCACGGTCCGCACCGGCATCGGCTCGGCCGCGCCGACCCCGATCCGCGCCAAGGCCGCCGAGGAGTTCCTGAACGCCGCGCTCGAAGAGGGCGGTTTCTGGGAGTCCGGCAAGGTCATCACCCCGTCGATCGCCAAGCAGTTCGGTGACCTCGCCTCCGGCGCGGCCAACCCGATCGACGACGTCCGCGGCACGGCGAAGTACCGCCGTCACGCGGTCGGCATCATGGCTCGCCGCCAGCTCGTCTGGACCTGGGAGCAGTACCGCGGTACCGGCAACGGCCGCTCGCTTGAAGGGGCTGCGTAATCATGCGCGTCAATTTCACTGTCAACGGCCGCCAGCAGGAAGCGGACGACGTCTGGGAGGGCGAGTCCCTCCTCTACGTCCTGCGCGAGCGCCTGGGCCTGCCGGGTTCGAAGAACGCCTGTGAGCAGGGCGAGTGCGGTTCCTGCACCGTCCGTCTCGACGGGGTGCCGGTCTGTTCCTGCCTGGTCGCGGCCGGTCAGGTCGAGGGCCGCGACGTCGTGACCGTCGAGGGCCTGGCCGAATTCTCCAAGCAGCGCGAGGAGCACGGCCACGGCGGTGCCTGCGGCACCGGCGGCGGTTGCGCGAGCAAGGGCGTGTCCCTGGACGCGGCCAAGCAGTGGCAGGCCAAGCCCGCCGACTCCCAGACCGGTGAGGGCGCCCAGCTCTCCACCATCCAGCAGGCGTTCATCGACGCCGGCGCCGTGCAGTGCGGTTTCTGCACCCCGGGTCTGCTCATCCAGGCGGACGCCCTCCTGGAGGAGAAGTCCGACCCGTCCGACCAGGACATCCGTGAGGCCCTCTCCGGCAACCTCTGCCGCTGCACGGGCTACGAGAAGATCCTCGACGCGGTCCGCCTGGCGGCCGCCCGTCAGTCTGAGGCGGTCTGACCATGGCTCAGAACACCCGCACCGCGCCCGCCGGTACGCCGACGAACGTCACCCAGAAGCACAACAAGGGCGGCATCGGCGAGTCCATCCTGCGTCCGGACGGCACCCTCAAGGTCACCGGTGAGTTCGCGTACTCCTCGGACATGTGGCACGAGGACATGCTCTGGGGCCAGACCCTGCGCAGCACCGTCGCCCACGCCGAGATCGTCTCCATCGACATCTCCGAGGCGCTCGCCATGCCCGGCGTGTACTCGGTGCTGACGTACGACGACCTGCCGGCCGAGATGAAGAACTACGGTCTGGAGATCCAGGACACCCCCGTCCTGGCGAACGGCCGGGTGCGCCACCACGGTGAGCCGGTCGCCCTCGTGGCCGCCGACCACCCGGAGACCGCCCGCCGCGCGGCCGCCAAGATCAAGATCGACTACCGCGAGCTGCCGCTCGTCACGGACGAGGCCTCGGCGCTCGCCGAGGACGCGCCGCTGATCCACGAGGGCCGCGACGACCACCACATCGGTCACGTCCCGCACCCGAACATCGTGCACCGCCAGCCGATCATCCGCGGCAACGTGGAGGAGGCCCGCAAGCGGGCCGACGTGATCGTCAAGGGCGAGTACACCTTCGGCATGCAGGACCAGGCCTTCCTCGGCCCGGAGTCCGGCCTGGCCGTACCGTCCGAGGACGGCGGCGTCGAGCTGTACGTCGCCACCCAGTGGCTGCACTCGGACCTCCAGCAGATCGCCCCGGTCCTCGGCCTGCCGCCGGAGAAGGTCCGCATGACGCTCTCGGGCGTCGGCGGTGCCTTCGGCGGCCGCGAGGACATCTCGATGCAGATCCACGCCTGCCTGCTGGCCCTGGCCACGAACAAGCCGGTCAAGATCGTCTACAACCGCTTCGAGTCCTTCTTCGGCCACGTGCACCGCCACCCGGCGAAGCTCTACTACGAGCACGGCGCCACCAAGGACGGCAAGCTCACGCACATGAAGTGCAAGATCGTCCTGGACGGCGGCGCGTACGCGTCCGCTTCCCCGGCGGTCGTGGGCAACGCCTCCTCCCTCTCGGTGGGCCCGTACGTCCTGGAGGACGTGGACATCGAGGCCATCGCGCTCTACACGAACAACCCGCCGTGTGGCGCGATGCGCGGCTTCGGCGCCGTCCAGGCCTGCTTCGCGTACGAGGCCCAGATGGACAAGCTCGCGGCGAAGCTGGGCATGGACCCGGTCGAGTTCCGCCAGCTGAACGCCATGGAGCAGGGCACGGTCATGCCGACCGGCCAGGTCGTGGACGCCCCGGCGCCCGTCGCCGAGCTGCTGCGCCGGGTCAAGGCCCGTCCGCTGCCGCCCGAGCGCCAGTGGGAGACCGCCGGCGAGGGCGCGGACGTCCGCGCGCTGCCCGGCGGCCTCTCCAACACCACGCACGGCGAGGGCGTCGTCCGCGGCGTCGGCTACGCGGTCGGCATCAAGAACGTCGGCTTCTCCGAGGGCTTCGACGACTACTCGACCGCCCGCGTGCGCCTGGAGGTCATCAACGGCGAGCCGGTCGCGATGGTCCACACGGCCATGGCGGAGGTCGGCCAGGGCGGCATCACCGTCCACACGCAGATCGCCCGTACCGAGCTGGGCGTCACGCAGGTGACCATCCACCCGGCCGACACGCAGGTCGGCTCCGCCGGTTCCACGTCCGCCTCGCGGCAGACGTACATGACCGGTGGCGCGGTGAAGAACACCTGTGAGGCCGTCCGCGAGGCGCTCCTGGAGATCGGCCGCCGCAAGAACGGCTCGTACCACCCCGCGTGGGCGACCGCCGAGCTGCTGCTCGAAGGCGGCAAGATCGTCACCGACGGCGGCGAGGTCCTCGCGGACATCGCCGACATCCTCGGGGACGAGGCCATCGACCTGGAGCTGGAGTTCCGGCACGCGGCGACCGAGCCCTTCGACCTGGTCACCGGCCAGGGCAACGGCCACGTCCAGTACACCTTCGCCGCGCACCGCGCGGTGGTCGAGGTGGACACCGAGCTGGGCCTGGTCAAGGTCGTCGAGCTGGCGACCGCCCAGGACGTCGGCAAGGCGCTGAACATGCTCTCCGTGGTCGGCCAGATCCAGGGTGGTACCACCCAGGGCCTGGGCGTCGCGATCATGGAAGAGATCATCGTGGACCCGAAGACCGCGAAGGTGCGCAACCCCTCCTTCACGGACTACCTGATCCCGACCATCCTCGACACCCCGACCATCCCGGTCGACGTCCTGGAGCTCGCCGACCCGAAGGCCCCGTACGGCCTGCGCGGCATGGGCGAGGCCCCGACCCTCTCGTCGACCCCGGCCGTCATCGCGGCCATCCGGGCGGCGACCGGTCTGGAGATCAACAAGACGCCGATCCGTCCGGAAGCCCTCACCGGCACCCTCTAGGACGGCGTGGTCCGGGGGCCGGGAGGCCCCCGGACACCCCCGGATTTCCGGGCGGTGCGGCACGGGAACGTCACACTTCCAGTCGCACCGCCCGGAGCACGCAGTACCGCACCGCTCGCGGTCCTCGTCACCTGGCAGTACCCCTGCTGAAAACCCCCACGTAGTACCACGGTCACCACCGCGCTACCCGCAGTACACGCAGTGCACATTTGCGTCGCCTCGGGCCGTCACCCCGGGTCGTGCAGCCAAACGGAATTTCCCAAATCCCGCGTCTCCAATCTTCATGCGGGTGCCCCTTTGAACCTTGGGAGTTAGGCACCATGACCCAGTCATCAGTAGAGCCCAAGACCAGTGCGGAGGATGCCGGCGACGGCTCTCCGAAGCCCGCCGGGCGCTCTTGGCTCGACACGTACTTCCACATCACGCACAGAGGCTCCAACATCGGCAACGAGGTCCGTGGCGGTATCACGACCTTCATGGCGATGGCGTACATCCTCCTGCTCAACCCGCTCCTCCTCTCCGGCAAGGACGTCGCCGGAGACACCATGAGCCAGAAGGCGCTGATCACCGCCACGGCCTTCGCCGCGGCCCTGACCACCCTTCTCATGGGCTTCGTCGGCAAGGTCCCGCTGGCCCTGGCCGCCGGCCTGTCCGTCTCCGGCGTCCTGTCCTCGCAGGTGGCCCCGCAGATGACGTGGCCGCAGGCCATGGGCATGTGCGTGATGTACGGCGTCGTGATCTGTCTCCTGGTCGTCACCGGCCTCCGAGAGATGATCATGAACGCGATCCCCCTCGCGCTCAAGCACGCCATCACCATGGGCATCGGCCTCTTCGTCGCCCTGATCGGCCTGGTCAAGGCGGGCTTCGTCGGCAAGGGCTCCGAGTTCGGTCCCCCGGTCCAGCTCGGCTCCGTCGGCGAGCTCGCCGGCTGGCCCGTCCTGATCTTCTGCGTCACCCTGCTGACCATCTTCATGCTCCAGGCCCGCAAGGTCCCGGGCGCGATCCTGATCGGCATCGTCGGCGGCACCGTCCTCGCGGCCATCCTGAACGCCGTCGCGGACATCGACCCGAAGGCCTGGAAGAGCGGCCCGCCGGAGCTCTCCGGCTCGGCCATCTCGATGCCCGACTTCTCGCTCTTCGGCAAGGTCTCCTTCGGCGGCTGGGGTGACGTCGGCGTCATGACGATCGGCATGATCGTCTTCACGCTGGTGCTCGCCGGCTTCTTCGACGCGATGGCCACCATCATCGGCGTCGGCACCGAGGCCAAGCTGGCCGACGACAAGGGCCGCATGCCGGGCCTGTCCAAGGCGCTCTTCATCGACGGCGCCGGTGGCGCCATCGGTGGCATCGCGGGCGGCTCCGGCCAGACCGTGTTCGTCGAGTCCGCGACCGGCGTCGGTGAGGGTGCCCGCACGGGTCTCGCCTCCGTCGTCACCGGCCTCTTCTTCGCCGCCTGCCTGTTCTTCACCCCGATCACGCAGATCGTGCCCAGCGAGGTCGCCTCCGCGGCCCTGGTGGTCATCGGCGCGATGATGATGCAGAACGCCCGCCACGTGGACTGGGCCGACAGCGCGACCGCCATCCCGGTCTTCCTGACCGTGGTGATCATGCCCTTCACGTACTCCATCACCCCCGGCGTCGCCGCCGGTGTGATCTCGTTCGTGGCGATCAAGGTCGCGCAGGGCAAGGCCCGCGAGGTCGGGGCCTTCATGTGGGTCCTGACCGGCATCTTCCTGGTGTTCTTCGCCCTCCACCCGATCGAGGCGTGGCTGGGCGTGAAGTAGGCCGGGCGGTGATCCGTACCTGACCCTCCGCGCATCCGATACTGGAATCGAAACCTCTCCGAGGAGGCCCGCACATGCTGGACATCGCCGAAGAACTCAACCGGTGGGTCGAGCAGGGACGTGACTTCGCCGTCGCCACGGTCGTGGCGGTCGGCGGGAGCGCGCCCCGGCAGCCGGGGGCGGCACTCGCCGTCGACGGCGAGGGCACGGCCATCGGGTCGGTCTCCGGCGGATGCGTGGAGGGCGCGGTGTACGAGCTGTGCCGCCAGGCGCTCGAAGACGGCGAAACCGTCCGGGAGCGCTTCGGATACAGCGACGACGACGCCTTCGCCGTGGGCCTGACCTGCGGCGGGATCATCGACATCCTGGTCACCCCGGTGCCGGTGGGCTCCGCCCAGCGGGAGTTGCTGGCCGGCGCCCTGGCCGCCGCCGCGCACGGGGAGACGGCCGCCGTGGCGCGGATCGCCCTCGGCCCCGAGGAGCTGATGGGCCGCGCGCTGGTCGTCCGCGGCGACGGCTCCTTCGAAGGCGGCTTCGGCGCTCACCCCGAGCTGGACCGCACCATCGCCGAGGAGGCCCGCGCCATGCTCGACGCCGGGCGGACCGGCGTGCTGGAGATGGGCGCCGACGGCAGGCTCTGCGGAGAGCCGCTCAAGGTGCTCGTCGAGTCCAGCGTCCCGCCCCCGCGGATGATCGTCTTCGGTGCCATCGACTTCGCCTCCGCCCTCGTGCGGATCGGCAAGTTCCTCGGCTACCAGGTCACGCTGTGTGACGCCCGGCCCGTTTTCGCCACGAAGAACCGTTTCCCCGAGGCGGACGAGATCGTGGTGGACTGGCCCCACCGCTACCTGGAGACCGAGGCCGGAGCCGGCCGGGTCGACGCCCGGACCGTCCTGTGCGTCCTGACCCACGACGCCAAGTTCGACGTACCGCTGCTCGAACTGGCCCTCAGGCTTCCCGTCGCCTACGTCGGCGCCATGGGCTCCCGCCGCACCCACGAGGACCGCAACAAGCGGCTCCGCGAGGTGGGCGTCAGCGAGCTCGAACTGGCCCGCCTGCGCTCCCCGATCGGCCTGGACCTCGGCGCCCGCTCCCCGGAGGAGACCGCGCTGTCCATCGCCGCCGAGATCGTCGCGAACCGGCGGGGCGGCACCGGCGCCGCCCTGACCGGCGCGCACATACCGATCCACCACGACCCCTCCCACACGGTGGTCACCCGGATCGGTTCCGTCGCCTGAAGGTGAAGGGCTGACGCGGCACGCACTGACGCGGCACACGCTTGCGCGGCACACATCGAAGGGCGCGACCCCGTGGGGGTTGTGTCCTTTCGTTGTTCCGTTTATTTTACCCGCCGGTAACAGTGTCTGCCCGTAACGGAGTTGACCGGATGGCTGCGACTCTCGTACGTACCCGCCGTGCCCTGGCGGCCATGGCCGCACTGGTCACCGCCGCCCTGGTCGCCGGCCCCGCGCCCGCGGCGGGTGCCGAGGCCGCCGGCCCGGACCTGCGCGAGGTGCTGTTCGTCGGGAACAACTGGGACGGCACCGCCGACGTCCTCGCCTCGACCGGGGACCTCGTCAGGATCGGCCGGATCGACGTGATCCCCGACAAGGAGGAGCGGCTGCGGGAGATCTACCTCAACCCCGTGAAGCTCGCCTTCTTCCTGGGGGTGCGCAACACCGCCGGTGAAGGTCACGACCAGTTCGTGGACGACATGTACACCACCCCGGACGGATCCGCGGTCGTCGTCTCCCGCCCCAGCTTCGCCGACGTCGTCTCGATCGACGTCCGCTCGGGCCGCATCAACTGGCGCTTCCCGGTGGCCGGTTATCGCGCCGACCACATGGCGGTCTCCCCCGACGGCCGGCAGGTCGCCGTCTCCGCCTCCACCGCCAACACCGTGCACGTCCTGGACATCGCCACCGGCCGCCAGACCGGCTCCTTCACCACCGGCGACAAGCCCCACGAGAACACCTTCAGCCGCGACGGCCGCTTCCTGTGGAACAGCTCGATCGGAGACGTGACCAGTGCCCTCGACGCGCCCTGGCTGGACTGGACGAAGGGCGACCGGAAGATCACCGTCGTCGACGCGAAGACCTTCCGCACCGTCCGCGTCATCGACATGCGCGAACGCCTCGACGCCTTCGGCCGCCACGACCTCTCCGACGCCGTCCGTCCGATGTCCTTCAGCCCCGACGAGTCCAAGCTCTACTTCCAGGTGTCCTTCTTCAACGGAGTCGTCGAGTACGACGTGGCCGCCGACCGGATCACGAGGATCAAGGAACTCCCCGCCGGCCCCGCGACCAGCACCGACCGCACCACCTGGGTCAACGACTCCCGCCACCACGGCCTGTCCATGAGCCCCGACGGCACGAAGCTCTGCGTCGCCGGGACCATGGACGACTACGCGACCGTCGTGGACCGCTCCACCCTCGCCCAGGGGCCGCTCGTCGCGGCCGACAAGCCCTACTGGGCCACGGTCGACGGCGACGGCACCGCCTGCGTGATCTCCGAGAGCGGCGCCGACCGGGTCACCGCCATCGACTTCGCCACCGGCGCCAAGCGGGTCTCCGTCCCCGTCGGCGACCACCCCCAGCGGGTCCGGCTCGGCCACGTCCCGGCCGGCTGGACCGGCCCCGCGTCCTCCTGAGCGGGTACATCCGGCCCATATGGGGTGACCGGTCCGCGATGACCGATCAGTCTCCGATCGTGGTGGACATCCGCGAGGTACCCGAGGCACGTGTACGCCACCACCGTCTGGTGAGCCGCTGCGCCCGGCTCGGCGCCTCGACTCCGCCCGC
Organism: Streptomyces sp. NPDC002032; assembly: GCF_042890765.1. Taxonomy (NCBI): domain Bacteria; kingdom Bacillati; phylum Actinomycetota; class Actinomycetes; order Kitasatosporales; family Streptomycetaceae; genus Streptomyces; species Streptomyces sp. NPDC002032. The sequence continues at coordinate 33,610 of NZ_JBIASM010000026.1, forward strand.
CCGCTCGCCCTGCGCATCGCCCCTGATCCGCGCCCGCTGCGGCTGGGCGGCCCGGCCGAGGCGCTCGCACTGGACGCGGCCCTGCGGACCGGACCCCTCACACCGGGGGCGAGTTCTGAGCCCCCGGGGCGGCCGGGGACATCAGGCGAGCCGGCCGGGGCGGATCAGGCGGGTCAGGCAGGTCAGGCGGGCAGGCGGATACGCGCTGCCGCCATGCCGAACCCGGAACCCAGGACTGCGGTGGACAGGCCGTCGGCCGGCCGGTGCAGGTCCTCCTCGCGGTAGCGGCGGCACTTGCGGTGCCAGTTGAGGATCCCCGCCAGCCAGTCCTTCAGCTCCCCGACGTACGCGTCGAGCCCGGCGCGGGCCCCGGCGTCCAGCTCCCAGTCGTCGTACAGCAGCGGCAGCTGGTTCGCGACGATGTGCTCGAACTCCTCGGTGCGCCGCGTCATCAGGTCGTGGACGATGTGCAGGGCCTGCGGGTAGCCGATGTCGAAGAAGGTGCGGGTGACGAGCACGTAGTTGTGCACCTCGCCCTCGACCTCCACCTCCTTCTGGTACGAGAACACGTCGTTGATCATGCAGGCCGTGTCGGCCGCCGCGTTCTCCAGCGACCGGATGGTCCCCGAGCGGTAGATCGCCTCGGGGATGCCGCGCCCGCCCAGGCCGAGCCGGCACAGGTACATCGTCAGGTGCGAGCCGAAGGTGTGGCGGCGCATCTCGGCGTAGTCGACCGGGTCGGGGACGCGGTTCTGGATCTGGTTCTCCACCTCCCACACCCAGCTCTCCAGCATGTTCACCAGCGTCGCCCGGAACTCGGCGCGGTCCCCGGGGGCCATGGTGCGCGTGGTGCGCACCCACAGGTCGGCGAGTGAACGTTCCATCGCCGTGAGCGGCGCGGGCTGTTCCGCGTGGTCGACCGGGACCATCGACAGGAGCCGGGCGGTGGTCGCCTTGGCGGCCGCGAGGTCCTTGGACCGGCCGAAGACCACCGGGTAGTAGTCGTCCCCGTACGTTCCCCAGGTCAGCCAGCACGCGTTCAGCAGCAGCGCCTCGGGCGTGGCGTCCGGGTCGATGCCGGCGGAGCAGAGCGCGAAGTCGTAGCCGCGCAGCTTCTCTTCGTTCCAGATCGCGGAGCCGGGGTCGCCGGGCTGTGGGCCGGTCAGGCCCATGCGGCGCGCCCAGTCGACCGAGCCCTCGCGGGCGTACGGGAGGTGAGGGCTGAGGGTGAGCGGGAACGGCAGGTGGATCCCGGGGATGACGGACGGGCCGGTGCGTTCGAACGGCACGTGCGTGAAGGAGCGCCGGCGCAGCTCCAGGGAGCGCCGGTTGAACAGGGACCCGAGGTCGAGCGCGGCGGTGCCGGGGCCCGACGGGAGGAAGGGCAGGGCGAGCGGGGTGGCGGGCCTGGCCCCCTCGTTCATGTAGCGGCTGGAGACCATGTGCCAGGCGTGGCCGCCGGACTGCCAGTCCTGGAGCCCCTTGGTGTAGGCGAGGACGGCCGCGATCGCGGCGGGGTTCATGGCGTGGTCGGCGAACAGCTGGGGGAGCTCGGCGAGCGCGGTCTGCTCGAACTGCTGGAGGCGGGAGGTGAGCAGGTCGTTGGAGGCCTCCGCGGCCTCCTGGGGGGAGCAGCCGAGGAAGGTCTCCAACACCAGGATGGCATTGGAGAGTTCGCCCTCGTCGGCGACCTCGCGCTGGTAGGAGAAGATGTCGTTCCTGATGTGCACGGCGTCGGAGAACGCGTCGCGCAGCACGCCGAGCGGCCGCGTGTGCGCGACGCGCGCCGGGACCTCAGCGGACACGTACTCGATCAGCCCGGCCGACCAGGGCGCGCCGCCGACCTTGCGGCGCATCTCGATGTATTCGAGCGGGTTCGCCACCCGCCCGATGTTGATGTTGGCGAGCTCCCACATCGACTCCTTGAGGAGGTTCTCCGTCGAGAGGGAGAACCGTTCCCGCCAGTCCATCGACATGGCCGGCACGGTCCGCGCCCACAGGTCGGCGAGCCCCGCCTCCACGGGGTTGGTGGCCTCGGGGAACCCGTCGGCGAGGTCCATCGGCATGAAGGCGGCGAGCCGGTCGAGGTAGGCCTTGGCGCCGGCGCGGTCCTGGGAGCGCTTGTACATCTCCAGGAAGTGGTCGTCGAAGAAGAACACCCACACGTACCAGTCGGTGACCAGGTTCAGCGCGTCGGCGTCGCAGTCGGGGTGGGTGTGGGCGCAGAGCAGGGCGTAGTCGTGCGCGTCGAGGTCCTTCTCCTCCCAGACGCCGGAACCCTCCAGCATCCCGAAGTCGCGCGCCCACCGCTTGGTGTGGACCCGCGCCTCCTCCAGGTGGGGGTTCAGTCGTGCCGGATGGGGCACGTAGAAGTCCGGCAGTTGGAACGGCTGCGTCACGGCGGGGCCGGCCTTTCGTCAAGGGTGCGGCGGCCGGTGTGCCCGGCCCCCGCACGAGATCAGCAGTGCGCTACCCGTGGTGCCGGTGGGATAAGGGGGAGTTCACTTCATCAGGTGACGCGGAGCGCGTTCCACGACGCGGCAGCCCTACGGCGGGATAGGAGGGACTGCCGGGACCCCCGGGACCCCCGGGACCGTCGAGCCACCGGGGCCACCGGTTCCCGCGGCCCCGAGCGCCCTCACAGCACCTCCGCGAACTCCCGGAACTCCGCCGTGCCCCAGCGCACCACCCAGACGGCGCTGCCCGCCGGGGTCTCCACCGAGCGCCGCTTGAGATCGGCCAGGTCCACGGCGGCAGGCCACCGCGTACCGGACTCCGACCAGTGGACGCCGCCGAGGTCGACGCCCTTGAGGTCGGCGGCGCGCAGGTCGGCGTCGGTGAAGTCGTGCAGGAACGCCAGCGCCGCGTCCTTGTCGAGCGGCGGTGGATCCCGGCGCAGGACCCGGGCGACGGCCCGGCCGACCTGCTCGGCGCGGATGGTGACGAGTACGTCGGCCAGGTCCCGGGCCACCGCGTCGGTGTGCGGGCCGTCGAGGTCCGGGACGACGCCGGAGAGCTGCCCGGAGAGCTGCTCGGCCAGGTCACGCGCGCGGTCCAGGACCTGGTTGAGGTCGCGGCAGCGGGCGCGCGCGGTGTCGAGTCCGCGGGCCCGGGCGAGGTTGAGGTCGCCGGCGATGGCGACGTCGTCGGAGAGGGAGGTCCGCCCGTCCGCCCGGACCCAGAAGAGGCCGAGGCCTTCGACGAGCCGGGCCGACCGCAGGGCGCGGGCGAGGCCTTCGGCCAGGTCGGGGTCGATGGTGAGGTCGATGTCGTAGTCGAAATCGCGGGCCCGGGAGATGTCGAGGACGAGGTCCCGGGCGAGGTCGAGGGCCCGTTCGAGCATGACCTGGCCGTCGTAGGGGTTGCGGGCGAGGTCGACGGCCCGGTCGAGGGCGCGCGCCGCCGCCGTGACCTCGGGGTTGCAGCGCAGGACGAGGCGGTCCGCCGGGCTCACCGAGTGGAGGAACTCCTGCGCCGCGCTCCGGCCGCGCGGACCCGGGGTCCGGCCGGCGGACGGGGCCGGGTCGGCCGGCAGGATGGCGGCCAGACCCGACTCCGTGTCGAGGACCTCCTCCAGCTCGTCCTCGGCGTCGTCGTGCCGGGACTGGACGAGCGCCTCGCGCAGGCCGGCCTCCACGTCCAGGGCTTCGCCCAGCGCGTCGGCCAGGGCGCGGCCGTGGTCGTCGAGCCACCGGTCCACGGCTTCGTCGCCGGGGTGCCCGGCTCCGTGACGGCGGGTCACAGCTCCTCCTCCCGCGTCCGCAGGTACGCGGCCGCGGCCAGGCGGGCCTTGCGCAGGTTGGCGCGTACGGTCTCGTTCGGCAGGCCCAACTGGTCGGCGATGTCCCCCGGGGTGAAACCGGCCAGCGTCCACGCCAGTACCTGCCGTTGCCGGGGCGGCAGGCTCCGCAGCAGGGGCACGACCCGGTGCCGGGCCTCCCATTCGGCGATGGCGTCCGGGCGGGCCAGGAGGGACGTCGGTTCGGGCACCTCTTCGACGGGGTCCTCCGCCACGTCGGACAGCCGGCGCAGGAGGGCGCGCGAGGCGACCGTGTAGGCCCAGGCTCTGGGTTCGTACAGGTCGCTCCAGCGGCGGTAGGCGTTGGTCATCGTCTCCTGGGCTATGTCGGCGGCGGCGTGCACACCGGCGCCCTGGTTGATGAGGAAGGCCACCAGGGGGCGGACGGTGGCGCGGTAGAAGGCGGAGAACTCCGCGTCCGCCGCCTGCCGCAGGCGGCGGCGTTCCGCCAGGGCCGCGGGCCCGTCGGCGGGCGGGACGGTCGCGGGCAGCTCGGTACGGTCCAGGGGGTCGTGGTCGTTCACGAGGTCCGGTCCTTCGTGCGCGCCGGAGCCGGGGTGATCGTCACGCGCAGGCGCTTACCGGGGCCGTGCTGGTCGTCGAGGTCCAGGCGGGCCCCCGGGGCCAGGGCCCGGGCCGCGCCGAGGAGGAAGCGGTGCCGGGCCTGTTCGCGGCGCGTCCGCCAGCGCAGCCTCAGCCACAGGGCCAGCAGGGTGCGCGAAGCCGCGATGACGAGCGATCCGATGGCGATGACCGTGGACGTGGTGTCCATCGGTGTCCCCTTCCCCTGGGAGCGGCGGTCCGGTGCGGACCCTCACGGAGTAAGAGCCCGGACGGCCCTTGATCGTGAACTCCCGGAGACGGCGGATGCCCCCGCCCCCGGAAAAAGGGGGCGGGGGCATCCGCGGTGGGACGCGGCGACGGTTACTCGGAGTCGCCCTCCAGGTTGCCTTCCGTGTCCAGGTAGACCTGGCGCAGGGATTCGAGGATCTGGGGGTCCGGCTTCTCCCACATGCCGCGGGACTCGGCTTCCAGGAGGCGTTCCGCGATGCCGTGCAGGGCCCAGGGGTTGGCCTGCTCCAGGAAGGCGCGGTTGGCCGGGTCCAGGACGTACGTCTCCGTCAGCTTGTCGTACATCCAGTCCGCGACCACGCCCGTCGTCGCGTCGTAGCCGAAGAGGTAGTCGACCGTCGCCGCCAGCTCGAAGGCGCCCTTGTAGCCGTGGCGGCGCATCGCCTCGATCCACTTCGGGTTGACCACGCGGGCCCGGAAGACGCGGGACGTCTCCTCGACCAGGGTGCGGGTCTTGACCGTCTCGGGGCGGGTCGAGTCGCCGATGTAGGCCTCGGGGGCCGTGCCGCGCAGGGCGCGGACCGTGGCCACCATGCCGCCGTGGTACTGGAAGTAGTCGTCGGAGTCGGCGATGTCGTGCTCGCGGGTGTCGGTGTTCTTCGCCGCCACCGTGATGCGCTTGTACGCCGTCTCCATCTCGGTGCGGGCCGGGCGGCCCTCCAGGCCGCGGCCGTAGGCGTAGCCGCCCCACACCGTGTAGACCTCCGCCAGGTCGGCGTCGGTGCGCCAGTCGCGGGAGTCGATCAGCTGGAGGATGCCCGCGCCGTACGTGCCCGGGCGCGAGCCGAAGATACGGGTCGTCGCGCGGCGCTCGTCGCCGTGCTCGGCCAGGTCCGCCTGGGCATGGGCGCGTACGTGGTTCTGCGCGGCGGGCTCGTCCAGCGACGCCGCCAGCCGGACCGCGTCGTCCAGGAGGCCGATGACGTGCGGGAAGGCATCGCGGAAGAAGCCCGAGATGCGGAGCGTCACATCGATGCGGGGGCGGCCGAGTTCGGCGGGCGGGATCGCCTCGATGCCCGTGACGCGGCGCGAGGCCTCGTCCCAGACCGGGCGGACGCCCAGCAGCGCGAGGGCCTCGGCCACGTCGTCGCCGGAGGTGCGCATCGCGCTCGTGCCCCACAGGGACAGGCCCACCGAGGCGGGCCACTCGCCGCCGTTGTCGGTGCGGTAGCGGGTCAGGAGGGAGTCCGCCAGGGCCTGGCCCGTCTCCCACGCCAGGCGGGAGGGGACGGCCTTGGGGTCGACCGAGTAGAAGTTGCGGCCGGTCGGCAGGACGTTGACCAGGCCGCGGAGCGGGGAGCCGGACGGGCCGGCCGGCACGAACGAGCCGTCCAGGGCGCTGACCACGTGGGCGATCTCGTCCGTCGTGCCCGCCAGCCGCGGGACGACCTCGCGGGCGGCGAAGGCCAGGACGTCCGCGACCTGCGCCGGGTGGCCCGCCGCGACCGTGGCGACCGCCGCCGGGGACCAGTCCGCGTCCTCCATCGCCCCGACCAGGGCGCGGGCCGTCGCCTCGACCTCGTCGGCCGCGGTGCGGGTGGCGGCGGACTCGTCCAGGCCGAGGGCCTCGCGCAGGCCCGGCAGGGCCGTCGTACCGCCCCAGATCTGGCGGGCGCGCAGGATCGCGAGGACCAGGTTGACGCGGGCCTCGCCGGTCGGGGCGCCGCCGAGGACGTGCAGGCCGTCGCGGATCTGCGCGTCCTTGACCTCGCACAGCCAGCCGTCGACGTGGAGCAGGAAGTCGTCGAAGCCGTCGTCGTCCGGGCGCTCTTCGAGCCCGAGGTCGTGGTCGAGCTTCGCTGCCTGGATCAGCGTCCAGATCTGCGCGCGGATCGCCGGGAGCTTCGACGGGTCCATCGCGCTGATCTGCGCGTACTCGTCCAGGTGCTGTTCCAGGCGGGCGATGTCCCCGTACGACTCGGCGCGCGCCATCGGCGGCACGAGGTGGTCGACCAGGGTGGCGTGCACGCGGCGCTTGGCCTGGGTGCCCTCGCCGGGGTCGTTGACGAGGAAGGGGTAGATCAGGGGGAGGTCGCCGAGGGCGGCGTCCGGGGCGCAGGAGGCGGAGAGGCCGGCGTTCTTGCCCGGCAGCCATTCGAGGTTGCCGTGCTTGCCCAGGTGGATCATCGCGTCGGCGCCGAAGCCGCCGTCCTCCGCGCGCGCCTGGATCCAGCGGTACGCGGCCAGGTAGTGGTGCGAGGGCGGCAGGTCCGGATCGTGGTAGATCGCGATCGGGTTCTCGCCGAAGCCGCGCGGCGGCTGGATGAGGATCAGGAGGTTCCCGCGGCGCAGCGCCGCCAGCACGATGTCGCCCTCGGGGTTCGAGGAGCGGTCCACGAACATGTTGCCGGGGGCCTCGCCCCAGTGCTCCTCGACGCTGCCGCGCAGTTCGGCGGGGAGTTCGGCGAACCAGCGGCGGTAGTCGGCCGCCGGGATGCGGACCGGGTTGCGGGCCAGCTGCTCCTCCGTCAGCCAGTCCTGGTCGTGGCCGCCGGCCTCGATCAGGGCGCGGATCAGCTCGTCGCCGTCGCCCGAGACCAGGCCGGGGATGCCGTCCGCCGGGCCGAAGTCGTAGCCGCCCGCGATGAGCGTGCGCAGCAGTTCCACGGCGCTGGCCGGGGTGTCGAGGCCGACCGCGTTGCCGATGCGGGAGTGCTTGGTGGGGTACGCGGACAGGACCAGCGCGATCTTCTTGTCGCGGCGGTCGATGTGGCGCAGCCGGGCGTGGCGCACCGCGATGCCGGCGACGCGGGCGGCCCGCTCGGGGTCGGCGACGTAGGCGGGCAGGCCGTCCTCGTCGATCTCCTTGAAGGAGAACGGCACCGTGATCAGGCGGCCGTCGAACTCCGGGACCGCGACCTGGGTGGCGGCGTCGAGGGGGGAGAGTCCCTCGTCGTTCTCCTCCCAGGTCTCGCGCGAGCCGGTCAGGCACAGCGCCTGGAGGATCGGCACGCCGAGCGAGGCGAGGGCGCCCGCGTCCCAGGACTCGTCGTCCCCGCCGGCGGAGGCGGTGGCCGGGCGGGTGCCGCCGGCGGCCAGGACGGTGGTGACGACCGCGTCGACCCCCGCCAGCTCGGCCAGCAGTTCCGGCTCCGGCGTGCGCAGGGAGGAGACGTAGAGGGGGAGGGGCCTGCCGCCCTTGGCCTCGACGGCGTCGCAGAGGGCGTGCACGAAGGCGGTGTTGCCGCTCATCTGGTGCGCGCGGTAGTAGAGCAGCGCGACGCGCGGGCCGTCGCCGTCCGCCGCGGAGGCCGGGCGGTCCAGGTGGCCCCAGGTGGCGGAGGCGGCCGGGGGCTCGAAGCCGTGGCCGGTGAGCAGCACGGTGTCCGAGAGGAAGCGGGCCAGCTGGCCGAGGTTGGCGGGGCCGCCGTGCGCGAGGTAGCCGTGCGCCTCGGCGGCGATGCCGATGGGGACGGTGGAGGCCTCCATCAGCTGGGCGTCCGGGGCCTGTTCGCCGGTCAGGACGACGACCGGGCGGGTCTGGCCGGCGGCCAGCAGCAGGTCGAGGCCCTCCTGCCAGGCGCGGAGGCCGCCGAGGAGGCGTACGACGACCAGGTCGACGCCGTCGAGGAGACCGGGGAGGTCGTCGAGGGGGAGGCGGGAGGGGTTCGCGAACCGGTACGGGACGGGGCCGTCCGCCGTGTTCGCGGCGCGAGCGCTGAGCAGATCGGTGTCGGACGTCGACAGCAGCAGGATCATGCGGCGGCAGGCCTTCCTCGGGGTTTCCGCGCCCCGGGCAGTGAGGACGACGGGAGTTCCTGACTCACCCCGCCGATCGCTCCGCGGGGTTCACAGTGGCGGGACCGCGCCGGAATCGCACCGGGCTTCCTCCCATGTCGCCGTCCTCGGCGATGACGGGCCGAGTGGCCCGTCGGAAGGTCATCCTAGGCGGCGTCGTCCCTGGCCGGGAGTGGGGGTGGCCGGAGACGGTGCTGGTCCGGGCCGTTGGTGGTTCGGACGGGGGGCGCTCTGGTGCGGTGTCCCTGGCCGGGAGCGGGGCGGGGGGCGGGGCGGGGCGGTCCGGGCCGGTGGTGGTTCGGGGCTGCGGTGGTTCGGGCCGGTGGTGGGGCGTACGCGGGGTGGGACCCGTCGGTGGTGGTTCGGAGCTGAGTGGCCGGGTGGTGGGCGTCCGGGCGGGGGTGGTCCGGGTCGGGGGGCGTCGGGACTCTGCCCCCGGGGCCGGGCGGCAAACGCCGGTGGGGGCGGGGTCCGCCCCGCGCGAGGGGGCGTCCGGGGGCGGCCGTCGCTCCGGTGGCGGGGGCCGGGGAGGGTGGCGTCGGACACAGGCCGGGGGTGGGCAAACGTGGGTATGCTCGCGGCCATGCCCCAGCCCCCTTCCGCCGTGTCGCGGGACGAACCCGTCATACGGGAACGCGGTGACGCCTGCCCCGGCGCCCTGCGCCTGCACGCGGCGGACGACGGGTACCTGGCGCGCGTGCGGATCCCCGGCGGGCTCCTCGACGGCGCCGCCGCACTGCTGCTGGCCGATGCCGCGGACCGGCTCGGCGACGGCCACATCGACCTCACCTCCCGCGGCAACGCGCAGCTGCGCGGACTCGGCGCGGGCTGCGGCGGGGAGCTGGCCGCGGTGCTGGAGCGGGCCGGGCTGCTCCCCGCCCCCTCCCACGAGCGGGTCCGCAACATCGTCGTCTCCCCGCTGACCGGCCTCGACGGATCCGGCCGGCCGGACGTGTCGGGCTGGGTCGCGGAGCTGGACGGGCTGCTGTGCGCGGATCCGGCCGCGGCCGGGCTCTCGGGACGCTTCCTGTTCGCCCTCGACGACGGCCGCGGGGACGTGGCCGCCCTCGCCGGGGACGTCGTCGTGGTCGCCCGCCCCGACGGCGGGGCCCTGGTGTCGACGGCCGGCGCGCGCCAGGGGGTCCGCGTCGCCGCGCACGACGCCCCCCGGGCCGCCCTCCTCGCCGCCCGCCACTTCCTGGACGCCGCCCGGGCCGCCGGCACCCGGGCCTGGCGGGTGAGCGAACTGCCCCCCGAACACGCCCTGGATCCGGCCGGGTTGCAGGACTGCCTGGCGGCCCGCGGCATCGTCGGCCGGATCGAGGGCGCGCCCGTGCCCCCGCCCGGGGACGGCCCCGAACCCGGACGCGTAACCGGCGCGGACGGGCGCGCCGCGCTGTCCGTGCTCGCGCCGCTCGGACGCCTCGACAGCGCGCAGTGGCGGACCCTGGCCGGGCTGAGCGGCCGGCTGCGGCTGACGCCCTGGCGCGGGGTCGTCGTCCCCGGGCTGACCGGGCAGGCGGCCGCCCGGGCGCTGGGGGTTCTCGCCGACGCCGGGCTCGTCACCGACCCGGCGGATCCCTGGCGGTCCGTCACCGCCTGTACGGGAACGCCCGGTTGTGCCAAGTCGCGGGCCGACGTACGCGCCGACGCACGGGCCCTGGTACGCCGTACGCCCGGACCGCTGCCCGTGCACTGGTCCGGATGCGAGCGCCGCTGCGGACACCCGCGCGCCGCCGCCTGGGTGGACCTCGTCGCCACCCCGCAGGGGTACGAGGTCTCCGCGCCCGGGCGCCCCACCGCAACGGCCCGGCACCCAGATCTGGCGGAGGTCCTCACGGCCGCCCGCAGCACCATCCAGTGAAGAAATGAGCGAGTACACCGTGTTCGAGTACGAGAAGGACGGCGCCGCGATCTACCGGCAGTCCTTTGCCACGATCCGCGCCGAGGCGGACCTCTCCGGGCTGCCCGCCTCCGTCGCCCAGGTCGCGGTGCGCATGATTCACGCCTGCGGGATGACCGACCTGCCCGGGGACCTCGGTTACACCCCGGACGTCGTGCTGCGGGCGCGAGCCGCACTCGCCGCGGGGGCGCCGGTCCTGTGTGACGTGCAGATGGTCGCCAGCGGGGTCACCCGCAAGCGGCTGCCCGCGGCCAACGAGGTGATCTGCACGCTCTCCGACCCGGCCGTGCCGGAACTCGCCGCGAAGATGGGCACCACGCGCAGCGCCGCCGCCCTCGAAGTCTGGCGCGACCGGGGCCTGCTGGAGGGGGCCGTGATCGCCGTCGGCAACGCGCCCACCGCGCTGTTCCGGCTGCTGGAGATGATCGAGGAGGGCGCCCCCCGCCCGGCCGCCGTGATCGGCGTGCCCGTCGGTTTCATCGGCGCCGCCGAGTCCAAGGACGCGCTCGCCGCGCACCCCTCGGGCCTGGACCACCTGATCGTGCGCGGCCGGCGCGGTGGCAGCGCCATCGCGGCCGCCGCCGTCAACGCGATCGCGAGCGAGGAAGAATGAGCAAGCTGTACGGCGTCGGGCTCGGGCCCGGCGACCCCTCCCTGATGACCCTGCGGGCCGTCGAGGCCATCGCCGGAGCAGATGTGGTCGCCTACCACAGCGCCCGGCACGGCCGTTCCATCGCCCGCTCGATCGCCGCCAAGCACCTGCGCTCCGACCACATCGAGGAACCGCTGGTCTACCCGGTCACCACCGAGACCACCGACCATCCCGGCGGCTACCAGGGGGCGATGGACGAGTTCTACGAGGCCGCCGCCGCCCGCCTCGCCGCCCACCTGGACGCCGGGCGCACCGTGGCCGTGCTCGCGGAGGGCGATCCGCTCTTCTACAGCTCGTACATGCACATGCACAAGCGGCTCGCGGACCGGTACCCGACCGAGGTCATCCCCGGCGTCACCTCGGTGAGCGCCGCCGCCGCCCGGCTCGGCACCCCGCTCGTCGAGGGCGAGGAGGTGCTGACGATCCTGCCCGGCACCCTCTCCGAGGAGGAGCTCACCGCCCGGCTCGCCGCCACCGACTCGGCCGTCGTCATGAAGCTCGGCCGCACCTTCCCCGCCGTACGGCGCGCGATGGAGGCCAGCGGCCGGCTGCCCGAGGCCCGTTACGTGGAGCGCGCCACGATGGAGGGCGAGCGCACCGGCGTCCTCGCGGACACCGACCCGGACAGCGTGCCGTACTTCGCCGTCGCGGTGGTGCCCAGCCGGATCGGCAACCCGGGCAGCGTGCCCTCCGGCCCCGGGGAGGTCGCGGTCGTCGGCACCGGGCCCGCCGGGCCGCTGTGGCTGACCGCCGAGACCCGGCGGGCGCTGGCCGACGCGGAGGTGCTGGTCGGGTACACCACGTACCTGGACCGGGTGCCCGTGCGGCCCGGGCAGGTGCGGCACGGCTCCGACAACAAGGTGGAGTCCGAGCGGGCCGAGTTCGCCCTCGACCTCGCCCGGCGCGGCAAGCGGGTGGCCGTGGTCTCCGGCGGTGACCCCGGGGTCTTCGCCATGGCCACCGCGGTTCTGGAGGTCGCCGGGCAGCCGGAGTACGCGGACGTGCCCGTACGGGTCCTGCCGGGGGTGACGGCGGCCAACGCGGCGGCCGCCGCCGCCGGGGCCCCGCTGGGCCACGACTACGCCACCATCTCGCTGTCCGACCGGCTCAAGCCGTGGGAGGTCATCGCGGAGCGGCTGCGGGCGGCGGCCGCCGCCGACCTGGTGCTCGCCCTCTACAACCCGGGCTCGCGCAGCCGGACCTGGCAGGTGGCGCAGGCCAAGGAGCTGCTGCTCACGCTGCGTTCGCCGCAGACCCCCGTGGTCGTCGCCCGGGACGTGGGCGGCCCCCGTCAGTCGGTGCGGATCGTCACCCTGGACGCGCTGGAGCCCGAAGAGGTCGACATGCGCACGATCCTGCTGGTCGGCTCCTCGCAGACCCGGGTCACCGAGCGCCCCGACGGGTCGAGGGTGACGTGGACCCCGCGCCGCTACCCCTGAGCCGCCGCCCGTGACGGGCAGCCGCCGCCCGTGACCGGCAGCCCGCCGCCGGTGACCGGCAGCTGACGTCCCCGGCCCGCCCAGGGCCGCGGGGCGTCAGCCCGCGCAGCCCGTCAGGACGTCGGCGCAGCCCTGCACCTCCTGGGGCTCCAGGGTGAGCAGCTGCCACGAGACCACGCCGGCCGGGGGAGAGTCGTCCTGCGGGGCGGGCTCGATGTGCGCGGTCACCGGCGCCCCGGCCGGCAGGTTGAGCCGGGTGACCTCCCCGGCGGTGCACGACACGCCGAACGTACGGTCCCCGGCGCCGCCGTCCCGCGACAGGACGAGGGTGACGCGGGGGCTCTCCTCGCTGTCGCAGGCGATGTCGAAGCGGTACGGGCGCTCCCCGCCGGTCTCCAGTTCCTTCGCCAGCCCGGCGGCGAGGAAGGCGGTCCCGCGCATCGTCACCCTGCCGTTCCCCGTGCCCTTGCCCAGGACCTCGTCGGCCCGCTGGAGCGCGTCGTCGGGCTCCCACCCTCTGGGGGCCGCTTTCTCGCCGCATCCGGTGACGAGCGCCGCGCAGGCCAGGATCAGGACGAGGGAGTGACGTATCCGCATTCCCTCAGCCTAGAGGGTGTGGTGCACGGGCGGGACCGGCCGGACGGCCGGTGCGCGGGGGGCGCGCGCGGACGGCCGGAACACGAGGGTCAGGGCCTGTGGTCCGGGCCGGCGAGCCAGCGCAGGGCGGCCTCCACCGACGGGGCCTCGGCCACCCCGGCCGGTACCGCGGGACGGCGTACGACCAGGACCGGGACGCCGGCCTCCCGCGCGGCGGCGAGCTTGGGGGCCGTCGCGGAGCCGCCGCTGTCCTTGGTGACCAGGACGTCGATGCGGTGCCGGGCCAGCAGCTCACGCTCGGCGGGGAGGCTGAACGGGCCCCGCTCCAGGAGCACTTCCAGCCGCGGCGGCACCGGCCCGGCCGGGGGGTCCACCGAACGCACCAGGAACCAGGGCTCGGTGAGGTGCGCGAAGGTGTGCAGGCCCATCCGGCCCGTGGTCAGGAAGACCCGGTCCGCACCCCGCCGGGCCAGCAGCCCGGCCGCGTCCTCCAGGGACTCCGCGAAGGTCCAGGCGTCCCCCGGGCCCGGGCTCCAGCCGGGACGGCGCAGCGCCAGCAGCGGCACGCCCGTCAGCGCCCCGGCCCCGGCGGCGTTGAAGCTCATCCGCTCCGCGAACGGGTGCGTGGCGTCCACGACGTGGGTGACGCCGTGCCCGGTGATCCAGGCGGCCAGCCCGGCGGTCCCGCCGAAGCCGCCGATCCGGGTCTCGCCCGGCGGCAGTACGGGAGCCGCGACCCGGCCCGCAAGCGAGGTCGTCACCCGGGACGAGGGTTCGTGCTCCAGCGCCTGCGCCAGCCGGCGGGCCTCCGTGGTGCCGCCCAGGATCAGGACGTGCGTCCGGGCCGGATCAGCAGACATGCCGGTCGCGTTCGGGGGAGTACAGGTGGCTGTCGCGGAACTGCTCCGCGCCCAGGGTCCGGCCCACCATGATCACGGCGGTGCGCACCAGCCCCGCCTCCTTCACCTGCGGGGCGATGTCGGCGAGGGTGCCGCGCAGGATCAGCTCGTCGGGGCGGCTGGCCATTGCGACCACCGCCACCGGGCACTCGGCGCCGTAGTGCGGCAGCAGTTCGTCCACGACCCGCTCGACGTAACGGGTGGCCAGGTGCAGCACGAGCAGCGCCCCGCTGCGGCCGAGCGTGGCCAGGTCCTCGCCGGGCGGCATCGGCGTCGCCTGCTGGGCGATCCGGGTCAGGATCACCGTCTGGCCGACGGTCGGGACGGTCAGCTCCCGCTTGAGGGCGGCCGCCGCCGCGGCGAAGGCCGGTACGCCCGGGACCACCTCGTAGGGGATGCCGGCCGCGTCGAGGCGGCGCATCTGCTCGGCCACCGCGCTGAACACCGAGGGGTCCCCCGAGTGCAGCCGGGCCACGTCCTGACCCGCCTCGTGGGCCCGGATGATCTCGGCGACGATCTCGTCCAGGTTCAGCCCGGCGGTGTCGACCAGCCGGGCGCCGGGCGGACACTGCTCCAGGAGCTCGCGGGGGACCAGGCTGCCCGCGTACAGGCAGACGGGGGCGGCGGCCAGGGTCCGGGCACCGCGCACCGTGATCAGGTCGGCGGCGCCGGGGCCCGCTCCGATGAAGTACACGGTCATGTCTGATCCTTCTCCTTGGTTACCGACCATTGGGTGACGGGCATCGCCTGCCGCCAGCCCGTGAAGCCGCCGACCGCCGCGGCGTGCGAGACGGCCAGCTTGACCAGTTCGCCGCCGAGCCGGCGGTAGCGCTCCGCGAGGACCGCTTCCGATTCCAGGGTCACGGTGTTGACGACCAGCCGGCCGCCGGGGGACAGGGCCGCCCAGGCGGCGTCGAGCAGGCCAGGCGCGGTGAGGCCGCCGCCGATGAACACCGCGTCGGGCGCCGGGAGGCCGTCCAGGGCGGTCGGCGCCGCCCCGACGACCACGCGCAGGCCGGGGACGCCGAGCGCGGCCGCGTTGCGGGTGATGCGGGTGGCGCGCTCCGGGACCCGCTCCACCGTCACCGCGCGGCAGGCGGGGTGCGTACGCATCCACTCGATGGCGATCGAGCCGGAACCGCCGCCGATGTCCCAGAGCAGCTCGCCGGGGGCCGGGGCCAGGGCGCACAGGGTCGCGGCGCGGACGTGGCGCTTGGTGAGCTGGCCGTCGTGTTCGTAGGCGGCGTCGGGCAGGCCGGGCGTCGCGCCGAGCCGGGGCGCCGGATGGGACGGGTCGCGGCGGCAGTCGACGGCGACCACGTTGAGGGGATCGCCCGGCGGGTGCTCCCACCGCTCGGCCGTGCCCTCGTACGCGTCCTCGTCCTCGGAGCCGAGCCGCTCCAGCACCCGCATCCGGCTCGGGCCGAAGCCGCGGCCGCACAGCAGGGCGGCGATCTCGGCCGGGCTGCCCGCGCCGGAGCTCAGCACCAGCACGCGCCTGCCCTCGTGCAGGGCTGCGGCGACGCGGGCCACGGGGCGGCCGACCACCGTCACCACCTCGGTGTCCTCCACCGGCCAGCCGAGGCGGGCGCAGGCGTAGGAGACGGAGGAGGGGTGCGGGTGGACCCGCAGGGCCCCGGCGCCGAGTTCCTCGCACAGCGCCCGGCCGATCCCGTAGAACATCGGGTCCCCGCTGGCCAGGACGGCGATGCGGCGTCCGGCGTGCTCGGCCATCAGCCGGGGCACGGCCGGGCGCAGCGGGCTCGGCCAGGACACGCGCAGTCCGGGGCACGGGCCGGCCGGCAGCAGGTCCAGCTGGCGGGGCCCGCCGATCAGCACCTCGGCCGAGGCCAGCGCGGAGCGCGCGCCGGCGGTGAGCCCGGCCCAGCCGTCGGCGCCGACGCCGACCACCGTCACGGGGGTGGGGGGGAGTGCGGGGCTCACGGCGGGGCTACCTCGGGGGACGGGAGAAGGGATACGCACGGGACGGCTCCGCAGCTTACCGCCGCCCCGCACGGTCCCGGGGGGCCGGGTGACCTGCGCGGAAACCCCCGGCGGCGGCGCCGGCACCGGGGGGCGCGGGCCGGGTCCGGGGAGGCGGGGCGGGCGCGCGGCCCGGGGCCCGGGAGGGTTCGGCCGCCGGGTGGGGCGGGGGCCGCGGCGGGGCCGCTGTCCGGGGGGTGAGTAGGGTGGCGGCGAGTGCCCGAGCCCGACCTGTCAGAGCCCGCCCCCAGAGCCCGACCTGTCAGAGCCCGCACCCGTCAGAGCCCGCACCTCCGCGCCGAGGGAGTCGCCGTGACCGGCTGGAACGCCACGCACATCCCGGACCAGGGCGGCCGGACCGCCGTCGTGACCGGGGCCAACAGCGGCATCGGGTACGTCACCGCCCGTGAGCTGGCCCGTCACGGCGCGGCCGTGACCCTGGCCTGCCGCAGCGCCGCGCGCGGCCGGGCCGCCGTCGTCCGGCTGCGCTCCGAAGTGCCGGGCGCCGAGGTGGAGTTCGCTCCGCTGGACCTGGCCGACCTGGCCTCCGTAAGGGAGTTCGCGCGGGCCTACGGGCAACGGCACGCCCACCTGGACCTCCTCGTCAACAACGCCGGGGTGATGGCGCTGCCGTACGGGCGGACCGCCGACGGGTTCGAGACGCAGTTCGGCGTGAACCACCTCGGGCACTTCGCCCTGACCGGCCTGCTGCTGCCGCGGCTGCGGGCGGCCGCCCCCGGGGCCCGGATCGTCAACGTCTCCAGCGGGTTCCACGTCCTGGGCGACGTACGCCCCGAGGACCTCGACCCCGATCCGGCACACCGCGCGGACGGCTACCGCCGCTGGACCGCCTACGGCCGCTCCAAGACCGCCAACCTGCTGTTCACCCACGAACTGGCCCGCCGCTTCACCGCCGCGGCGGCCACGGTCACCGCCGCCGCCGCGCACCCCGGCTACGCCTCCACCAACCTGCACGCCGGGGCCGCCGCCCAGGAGGGCCGTACGTTCGGCTCCCGCGCCCTGGCCCTCGGCAACGCGGTCCTCGCGCAGTCCGCCGCCTCGGGCGCCCTGCCCACCCTCTACGCGGCCACCGCGCCCGGCGTCACCCAGGACGGCTTCTACGGTCCCCGCCTCGGCTGGCGCGGCGCCCCGGCCCCGTCGTGGCGGGCGAAGCGCACCCTCGACGACGCCGCGTCCGAGCGCCTCTGGACCGCCTCGGAGAAACTCACGGGCGTCTCGTACGCCTCCCTCCCGCGCTGACGGCACCCGGGCCAACGTGGCGCCTGCGCCGACGACTTCGGGATTCTGGAGCCGCAGTCCCAGGAAAGCCCCTTGCCCGGGCCGCCCCCTCCCGTCCCGCGCGGGCGTGCCTCCGTCCGCCCCCGCCGTGCCTCCGTCCGCCCCGGACGCGGGGTGACCTCCGGGGCCCGGGGCGCCGGACACTCGTCGGCATGGACGACACTCCGGACAACCACTCAGAAGGCCGCGACCACGCGGTGGTCCTCGGAGCGGGGCTCGCGGGACTGCTGACGGCACGGGTGCTCGCGGAGCGGTTCGCGCGGGTCACCGTCGTCGAACGGGACGAACTGTCCGAGGACGGGCCGCGGTTCAGGCCCGGCGTACCGCAGTCCCGGCACGCGCACGTGCTGTGGGCGCGGGGCGTGGACGTGATGGAGGGCCTGCTGCCCGGGATCACCGCCGAACTGACGGCGGGCGGCTGCGCCCTGCTGGAGTCGCCCCGCGACTTCCTGTGGCTGAGCCCGGCCGACTGGTTCGGGCCGCTGCCCGGGACCCGGGTGCTGCTCGGCAGCCGGGAAGTCATCGACTGGACGCTGCGCCGGGCCGTCCTGCGCGACGGGCGGATCCGGTTGCTGGCCGGCCGGGCTGCCGCCGGCCTGGTCGCCGGGGCCGACGGCCGCTCGGTGGCCGGGGTGACCCTGCGCGAGGACGGTCCGCTGCCGGCCCGGCTCGTCGTCGACGCCACCGGACGCACCTCCAGGACCCCGGCCTGGCTGGCCGCCCTCGGCTACCCCGCCCCGGCCCTCACCCGCTACGACTCCCACCTCGGTTACTCCAGCCGCACCTACCGCACCCCCGCGGACCCGGCGCGCCCCTGGCGCGGCATGTACGTCCAGGGCCGCCCCGACAGTCCGCGCGGGGGCGTGCTGGTGCCGGTCGACGGGGACCGCTGGCTGGTCACCCTCATCGGCAACGGGGAACACGCCCCGCCCACCAAGGACCCGGACTTCCTGGAGTTCGCGCGCGGTCTGCGCAGCCCCGCCCTGTACGACGCGATCCGCGAGGCCGAGCCGCTGTCCGACCCCACCGGTTTCCGGGGCACCGCCAACGAACGGCGCCACTACGAACGCGCGGACCGCTGGCCCGAGGGCCTCCTCGTGGTGGGGGACGCGGCCTGCCGGTTCAACCCCGTGTACGGGCACGGCATGACGGTCGCCGCGCTCGGCGCGCAGGCCCTGCACGAGGCCCTCGCCGGGCTGGACACCGAGGGGATCCCGGCCGCCTGCCGGGCCCTCCAGCGGCGCACCGCCCCGGCGGCCTCCGTCGCCTGGCAGATCGCGACCAGCGAAGACCTGCGCTACCCCGGCACCGAGGGGCCGCCGCCCGACCGGGCGACCAGGATCCTCCAGCGGTACATGTCCCGGGTGATGGTGGGTGCCAACACCGACGCCGCGCTCTGCGCCCCGTTCTTCGGGGTGCTCTCCCTGACCGCCCCGCCCACGACCCTGCTCAGCCCGGGCACCGTGCTCCGGGTCCTGTCCAAGTGGCGGCTGCCCACCAGCCCCGAGGCCCCGGCCTACCCGCCCCACCACCGCTCTCCCTAGCGCCGTGACGTCGCCGCCCGGGCCCGGCGCGACCGGGTCCGGGCGGCGACGTCGGGCGCGGTGCCCAGTCCGTCTCTTTCGTCCTAGTCGTCGGGGAAGGGGATGGGCAGCGGGTCGGGAATGATCCCGATCAGTACGACCGAGCCGTTCTGCTGGGCGGCGACGCCGATCGCCGAACCCTCCGCGTAGAGGGCGGCGAGCAGCGGGACGAACATCGCATCGAGCTCGGGGAAGTCCTCGACGGCGTCGCCGAGGACCTTTTCGAGGGCCGATGCCGCGCTCGTGACCATGGTGACGGCATAGGGATTCAGATGGATCTTGTATCCGAGGTCCAGGAATCCGTAGAGCTCGCACCAGATTTCCGGGCCGCTGTCGGGGGACAGCGGGTTGCGCGCGCGCAGGTCGGCCAGAACGGCCTCGTCCACGGCCACGGGGGGCAGGGCCCTCGCCTCCAGGGCCCGGCGCACCGATGCCTCCAGGTCGAGCTCCGATTCCAGGTCCTTGGCCTGCGCCTGCCTGCGGGCGAAGACCTCCTGGATCTGCTGCACCCTCGCCTGGATCTGGTCCTTACCGGGTGTGCCAACGCTTTCGGTCATGATCCTCCTTGACCTACCTCGTGCGGCGTGCCGATCGGCGTCACCCATTGAGCCGGACGGGCGCCCGGCCGTCCATTGCAAAATCCGGCCATATTATCCGACGTCATATTTTGCCGGTCATTCCGGTGTCGTTCACCGGGTCAGGGGGCGTCCCCGGCGGCGCGCTCGTACAGGGCGCGGACGTCGTCGCCGAAGTAACTGCTGTACGAGGTCAGCTCGTCGCCGCCGCCGTCCCGGCCGCCGATCACCCCGATCAGGGTGTGCCCGCCGGTCAGGACGGGGCCGCCGCTGGTGCCGTTGGGTACGTCCGCGCAGTCCAGCCGCAGCTGCGTGGGTCCGTCGGCCACCGCGGTGTTGGAGCAGGCCAGCGGCTGCTCGGTGTCGTTGGGGTAGCCCACGAGCCGGGCGGGGGCGGGCAGCGCGGGCCGGAAGCCGATGGTCTGCGCCCCCGTGACGTCCTCCAGCCGCTGCCCGGGGTGCCCGGGGCGGCGCACCCGCAGGAACGCCACGTCGTGGTCGGGGTCCGAGGACTCGGTCCAGCGGGGGTCCACGTACACGCGGGTCGGCACCCACACGCCGTAGGGGGCCGTGCCGTCCTGGTAGCCCGGGACGAAGGCGAGGTTGGTGCGGAAGCCGCCCGCGTACACGCAGTGCGCGGCGGTGACGACGAGGTCGCCGCCGGGGGAGCCGACCACGGCGGCCGAGCAGTGGTGGTCGGAGTCCCAGTCCGGGCCGGGGGAGAACAGCGCCCCGATCGCCGGCTCGGCGGGCACGGTCCGGGCCTCCAGCGGGTCCGAGGGCCGCCAGGGGGCGGCGGCGGGGGCGCCCTCCGTGAGGATCCGGGCCTCCTCGCGGCCCCCGGACGGCTCGGTGAGCCGCTCCAGAGCGGCCCGGGCCGCCTCGTCGGCGAGCCCCTCGTCCTGGACGTACCGGCCGCGCGCCGGGTCCCCCTCGGCGACGGGGCCCAGCAGGGCGCCCAGCTCCGCCCGGAAGGACAGGCCCACGGCGACGAGGCCGCAGCAGACTCCGGCCAGGACGCAGAGCCGCAGCGCCCTGCCTCTCACCGTGACGGCCATGTACTGCCCCCGCTCCTGAAGGTCATCCGAGCTCGTCCGATCTCATCCGCCGTTCCGTCCGACGGGTGCATAGGGGGCGGAAGTTCCCGAATCGGAGCGTGGTGGTCCGCACACTGCGCCGACCGCCATCTGCCGTCCTTCCGCCCGTCACCCAACTCCCCTACGCTCCAGCCGACTTGGGCCGGAAGGTCATACAGGCGGACGGGAGCCGAAAAGATGAGCATACGGAAGCGGACGGCGGGCGCGGTGCTGGCCTCCCTCGTGACCCTGGGCCTCGCCCTGGGCACGGCCCCGGCGGGCGCCACGGGCGCCGGGGGAGCGACGGCAGCCGGGCGGGCCGCCGCGGACCTCCCGTACGCGGGCTCGACGGGCGTCGGCGTGCACAACGCCTACGAGAAGGCGAAGTACCCCTACTTCGCGGACGCCCTCGACTCCGGCGCCGCGATGCTGGAGCTGGACGTGTGGACCAACTTCTTCGGCAGCTCCTGGCGGGTCTCCCACGACAACCCCTTCGGCAACAACAGCAACTGCGAGAACGCCACCAGCCCGGCCCAGCTGCGCACCAAGTCCCGAGACCAGAACCTCGCGGGCTGCCTCTCCGACATCCGCAGCTGGCACGACGCCCACCCCGGGCACCGGCCCGTCGTCCTCAAGCTCGAACTGAAGGACGGCTTCGCCGCCAACCTGGGCCGCGGCCCCGCCGACCTCGACGCGCTGCTCTCCTCGAAGCTCGGCGATGCCCTGTACCGCCCGGCCCAGCTCGCCGCCGGCCACCCCGACCTGGACACGGCCGCCCGCGCCGGAGCCTGGCCGGCCCGCTCGGCGATGGCCGGGAAGTTCCTCGTCGAGCTGATCCCCGGCACGGTGGAGGAGGGCAACTCCGCCGACAAGCTGTGGACGGACCGCGAGTACGCGGAGTACCTGCGCTCGCTGGCCGGTTCGGGCCGGCTCGCCCAGGCCGCCGCCTTCCCGGCCGTCCACCGCGCCGAGCCGGGCGACCCCCGGGGCCGGTACGCGGATGCCACGCTCCGCCCCTGGTTCGTGGTCTTCGACGGCGACGCGAGCGCCTACGCCTCGGGCTCCATCGACACGGCCTGGTACGACCGCAACCACTACCTGCTGATCGCCACCGACGCCCACAACGTCGCCCCGGCGATCGACGCGGTCCGCCCCACCGAAGCCGAGGCCCGGGCCCGGGTGGCCCTGATGGCCGGCCACCACGCCTCGATCGCCTCCGCCGACTGGTACCCGCTGCCCCAGGTCCTCTCCGCCGTCCTCCCGCGCGGCTGAACGCCGGTACCCCCGGTCGGATGTCCGGCCGGGGGTGCGGCCGCACGTACGGGGGCCGGGGCACGGCGACCGGCCCCCGACGCGTCCCAGGCGGCCGCTAGCGGCCGAGCGGGGCGTCCGGGAGGCGGAGGGCGAGCGCCGCCCGGTGTCCCTCCGGTACCCGCACGTCCGACAGTGACCACCCCGCCAGCCGGGCGGGTACCGGGCCCGAGCCCACGTAGTCCGCCGCCGGATCCTCCGACAGGCCCACCCCCAGCCCCTTCAGATACGCCTCCTTGCGGGTCCACACCCGGGTGAAGGCGGACGACCGCTCCCCGGCGGGCAGCAGGGCCAGCTCCGCCGCCTCCCGCGGGTGCAGGACGTCGGCGGTCTCGGCGATCGCCTCCGGCCGCACCAGCTCCTCCACGTCCACCCCCACCGGGGTGTCGGCGAAGGCCAGCAGGCTGATGCCGGTGCAGTGCGACAGCGAGAAGTGCAGGGCCCCGCCCGGGAGCACGGGCCGCCCGTGCGGTTCGTCGCAGTGCGCGCAGGGCGCCCGCTCCACGGTGACCTCGCGCGGGGCCAGCCCCAGGTACGCGCCGAGCAGCCGGCGCAGCGCGACGTGCGCGCAGACGTAGCTGTCCCGGTCGGCCGCGAGCGCGAACTCGGCGGCCCGGAGCAGCTCCTGGGAGTCCAGGGTGCCGGGCGCGTGGCGGGCCGCGTGCGCCCGGTAGGCGCTCGTGTCCACCAGCCACAGCTGCGGGTCCGCGGCCGCCAGCACGGCCCGCGCGGGCCCGGGGTCCGTGAGCGTCCGGGGCAGGAGCAGCCCGCCGGCGGGGGCCACCCCCGCCGGGGCGCTCATGCCGCGGCCGCGACGGGCAGCTCCGTCACGGCCGGCTCCTCGGTGTGCGCCGGGTGGCGCAGGGCCAGCACGGCGGCGACCGGAGACACGAAGGCGATGGCCCCGCAGACCAGCCAGGTGGTCTGCACCCCGAGGGCCAGCGACAGCGAACTGAACACGGCGATCGAGATAGGCGCCGTACCGATCCCGGCGAGCGAGAGCGTCGACATCGCGGCGCCCATCCGCTCCTCGGGGGCGGACTGCTGGTACAGGGTCACGATGGCCGGGCCGTTGAGCCCCGACAGCAGACCGACCCCGGCCGCGACGGCGGTGAGCGACACCACGGTCGGCATCAGCGCCATCACCAGGATCCCCGCGGCGAGCCCCGCCCCGGTCACGACGAGCCGGACGAACATCGGGATGCGGTGCGCGAGCGCCGCGCCGACCGCGCTGGAGCCGAGCGCGCCCACGCTGAACGCCGCCAGGACGACGCCCACCGCGCTCACGCCCCAGCCGCGCTCGGAGACCAGCAGCGGCAGGGCCACCTCGGCGGGCCAGCTGAAGGCCATGTCCAGGCAGAGGGCGGCGACGAACATCCAGCGCAGCCGGGGGTGTCGGGCCAGCAGCCGGAAGCCGTCACCGGACCGCTTGACGAGGGACACCCCGGGCTCGGGCCGCGGCCGTACGAAACCGTGGGTCACGTGCAGCAGGCAGCCGAACCAGATCGCCCCCGTGACCGCGCCGACGAGCAGGGCCACCCACAGCTCGCCGACGGTGATCAGGAACGCCCCGGCCGGGGCGCCCAGGATCGGCGCGACGCGCAGCACCATCGCGTACAGGGAGTTGGCGCGGGCCAGCTGCTCCCCCCGGGCGAACATCGGCAGCAGCACGCCCGAGGCGGGGCCGGCCAGTCCCAGCAGCACCCCCTCGATCAGGGCGATCACCACCAGCGGCCACAACTGCTGGGCGGTGGCGGTGAGTACGGCGCCGACGGCGAGCAGGGCGACGCGCGCGGCGGTGGTGCGCAGCAGGACGAACCGGGGGCCGAGGGTGTCGGCCACCGCCCCGCCGAAGATCAGCATCAGGGCGCGGGGCACGGTCGCGGCGAGCATCAGCACGGTCACCGCGCGGGTGCCGCCGAGCTGGACGGCCGTCCAGTTCATGGCGATGAGCAGGGCGAAGCTGCCGAGCTGGACGGCGGCCTGGCCGCCCACCAGGGAGCCGACGCGGCCCCATTGCACGCGCTCGCGCGGTTCGGGGGTGGTGTCCATGGTGCACCTTCTTCGTGAGGGGATCGACGGATGGTCAGGGGCGGGGCCGGGCCGCCAGCGCCCGGGCCACGGCCCGGCGGGCGGCCCGGGCGAGCCGGGGGGCGGCGGGCGGGGGCCCGTACGTACGCAGTTCCAGGCGGCCGCCGAGATGGCCGAGCCCGGCTTCGGCCAGGGCCAGGGCGGCGGCGCGCGCCGCGCGGGCGCCGGCGCCCGGCGGCGGAGCCTGCCCGGCACCGGTACGGGCGCCGGCGATGGCATCGGCACCGGCACTGGCACTGGCACTGGCACTGGCACTGGCACTGGCACTGGCACCCAGGGTGACGCCGGGCACCTCGCCGAAGCGGAACCACGCCCGTACGGTCCCGCCCCGCCGGGCCCGCCCCGGTCCGCGCGGGGCCGCCGGAGCGGGCCGGTGCCCCGCCCGCTGCGGGCTCCCCCGCCGGGCACCGGTCGCGGGGCCACGGCGGGGGCGCCCGGCGCGGGCCCGGCGCGCGGCCGCCCCGGGCCGGGCGGGCCCGGGCCCGGCACGCCCTACCGGCCGGGCGGGCAGCCCGGCCGCCCCGGCCGCTGCGGAAACCCCGGCCGCTGCGGAAACCCCGGCCGCTGCGGAAACCCCGGCCGTTGCGGAAACCCCGGCCGCCCGGTCGGGCCCGGTCGTTCCGGCCGTCCTGGGTGTGCCGGCCGCACCGGCCACCACCCCGGGCCCTTGCGGGGGGCCGGGCGCCGGGGTGGTCACCGGGGCTCCGCGGACGGGGCCGGCGTCGGCGTCGGCGTCGGGAGGCAGGGGGTCCCCGGGGCGGCGGGCTCAGGGGACCACAGGTCTTCGGGGGCGAGGTCGGCCGGGCGGTACTTGCCGAGGGCGCTGATCAGGAGCCGGGCCTCCAGCGCCAGTGCCTCCACCAGCCGGACCAGCCCCGCCCCGGGGTCCTCGTCCACGGCGAGCAGCGCCGCCCGGCCCAGCCCCACCGCCGTCGCACCGAGGGCCAGCGCCCGCACCGCGCGGCCGCCCTCCCACATCCGGCCCGACGCGAGCAGGTTCCCCGCCGGGCGGCCGATGCGCCGCAGGGCCTCGCCGAGCGGCAGCCCGGCCCCCTCCAGGAACACCCGAGGTGCCCAGCCGGTACCGCCCTCGGCGCCGTCCACCGTGACGGCGTCGGCGCCCGCCGCCCAGGCGGTGGCGGCCGCGGCGGCGATGTCGCGGCCCGGGTGGAACTTCACCCAGGTGCGGGCCAGCGGGAAGTTGTTCCGCATGAACCGCAGCTGCTGGCGCACGATCTCCTCGGTGAAGGTCCCCGGGGTCGCGCACCGCAGCAGCCGCCCGCCGGGATCGCCGAGCAGGTCCCGTATCGCGAACTGGCCTCCCAGCCGCCCGGCTTCGGCCGCCCCGACCACCGTCATCCCGCCGAGGCCCGGCTTCGCGCCCTGGCCCGCCTTCAGTTCGAAGCCGAGCCGGCCGGAGTCCCGCAGCGGCCGGGTGCCGGGATCGCTGTAGAGCAGGTTCCACACCTCGGAGTCGGCGTCCTCGGTGGACTGCTGCACCACCACC
Organism: Streptomyces sp. NPDC002032; assembly: GCF_042890765.1. NCBI lineage: Bacteria > Bacillati > Actinomycetota > Actinomycetes > Kitasatosporales > Streptomycetaceae > Streptomyces > Streptomyces sp. NPDC002032. The sequence continues at coordinate 58,914 of NZ_JBIASM010000026.1, forward strand.
CCGCCCACCCCGTCGGGGAGTTCCTCCGCGTACGCCGCGACCCGCTCCAACAGCGCCGAGCTGCTGCCGTAGCCGTGCACCGGGACCATGTTCTCGCCGATCACCATCGGGATCCCGAGCCGTGCCGCCTGCCGGCCCGCGGCCACGCCGAGGTCACCGCTGCCGGCCCGGGTGGATCCGAACGCCGAGAGGTAGAGGGGGAGGGAGCAGGCGAAGCCGCCGACCCGGGTGCGCAGGTCCACGTCCTCGTACGAGGGCTCCCGGCCCAGGTCGATGAGCTTCTCCAGCCTGCGCGGCATGAACACCGGCGGAACGATCCGCAGCGCGTCGAGCGCATCGGGGGCGCCGGCGGCATCCGGCACGCCGCCCGGCTCCGGGCCGTCGCCGCCCGCCCCGAACAGCTCGGCCCCGTACGCGCCCGCCGCCGGGAACACCTCGGCCGTCCCCGCCCGCGCCCGGGCCCGTACGGCAGCCTCGGGGAACCCGGCGGCCCGCAGCCCGCTCACGGCGCGATCACCCCCGGCAGCTTCGGGTAGGCGCTGACCTGCCACAACGCGTCCAGTCCGGTCAGGAACCGGACGAGGCGCTGCAACCCCATCCCGAAACCGGCGCTCGGCTCGATGCCCTCGCGGGCCAGCTCCAGGTACCAGGCGTACTTCGCCGGGTTCTCCCCGCTCTCCCGCATCCGGGTCACGATGGCCGCGTACCGGCTCTCCCGCTCGCTGCCGCTGACCAGCTCCCCGTACCCGCCGTGCGCGATCAGGTCGAAGTTGCGCAGCACGCCCGGGCGTTCGGGGTCCTCGCGGTCGTAGAAGCCGCGCGATCCCTTGGGGTAGTCGTTGACGAAGAAGGGCCGGTCCGCCTCCAGGGAGAGCACCCTCTCGCCCTCCCAGTCGATCTCCGCGTCGGGGCTCTGCGGATGGCCGCGCCCGATCAGCCGCGCCACGGCCTCCCCGTGGGTCAGCGCGTCGAACTTGCCCTGCCGCAGTTCGGCGAAGTCCAGCTCCTCGCGGCCCAGTTCGCGCAGCAGGTGCGGCACGGCCGTCCACACGTGGTCCACGACGTGCGTCAGCAGTCCGGCCGCCACCTCCTGGGCGTCGGCGCGGGTCCCGCCCGCCAGCTCCACGTCGATCTGGTGGAACTCCACCAGGTGCCGTCCGGTGGCCGCCGTCTCCGGCGGCTCCACGCGGACGTTCGGCGCGATGTAGAAGAGCCTCGGGAAGCCCTTCAGCGAGGCCTGCTTGTAGAGGATCGCGCTCGTCATCAGCTTGTAGGGCTGCCCGTAGTAGTCCACGTCGAGCGCTTTCGCGCCGCGGCCGCCGGGATCCGTGACCGGTCCGACCAGCGGCGGCAGCAGCTCCACGAAGTCCGCGCCGCGCAGGAACTCCCGCGCCGCGTACAGCACTTCCTGCTGCACGAGCATCGCGGAGCGCAGCTGCGGGGAGCGCAGGTGCTCGCCGAGCGGGGGAGGGGTGCGAAGGTCGTCCATGCCGACTCCTGGCTGTCCGAAGGGAGGGAGAGGGGGAGGGGAAGGGGAAGGGGGAGGGAGCGGGGAGGGGGTCATGTGCGCGGCCCGGGGCCGTCGTAGCGGCGGGCCACCGACCCCAGGGCGGCGAGCAGTCCGTCCGAGGTCAGGGCCCCGCGCGCGGGCCCCTGCGGGCGCGCCGCCACCGGCATCCCGCCGACCTCGGACCAGCGCAGCCGGCCGCCCTCGTCGACGAAGCTGCGCGAGCGGCCCGCGTTGTCCGGGTGCAGGCAGTACGGGACGTCGAGCACGCCCCGCGCGAACGCGGCGCGCAGCGCCCGGCCCGGGTCGTCCGCCAGCTCCAGCACGGCCTCCACGAAGGCCCGGGCCTCCCGGTACACCTCGCCGCCGGCCGGCCCGGGCGGATCGGCCGGGTGCGCGCACAGGGCCGCGGTGGCCGCCGCCGTCTCCAGGGCCCGTACGTTCTCCAGCACGGTCGGGATCCGGTGCGCCTCGGCGGCCGTCTTCACGATCAGGCGCTGCGCCCCGGCCCGTACGGCGAGCCGGGCCGAGGCCTCCACGAGCCGGGTCGCGCCCCGTGCCGTGCGGGGGAAGACGCCCATGTAGGTGTAGAGGACGACGTGCCGGTCCACGTCGGCGGGGAGGAACTCGGCGGCGAGGCGCCGCAGTGCGCGGACCGCCTCCGCGTCCTGCGCGGGGTCGGTCTGCTGGGCGTAGCTGAGGGAGACGCTGCGGATGCCGTGCCGGACGAAGAACATGCCTTCCAGCAGGCTCAGTGCCACCAGCAGCCCGGGCGGGCAGAGCTGGCCGAGCATGCAGCCGCCGAAGCTCTCCAGGTGCGGCAGGCGCGGGGCGGGCACCAGCGCGGCGAGCAGTTCGCAGCAGCGGGCCCAGTTCTCCACGGACTCGGCGAGCGGGGTGCGTCCGTAGGGCAGGCAGTACGAGACCGGTCCGCCCTCGGTGGCGTCGAGTCCGGCCGCGGCGAGGGCCCGGATGATGGCCTCGGGACGGGAGGAGCCGTGCCGGACCTGGACGGGGAACGCCGGGTCGAGCACCCCGTCCAGCAGGGAGCGGGTGAGGCCGGTGGAGTGGGTGGCGATGGGATATCCGTTGAGGGGAGTGCCCTCGGCGACGGCGGCCCGGGCGGCGTCCTGATCGCCGACCCGGGTGTAGCTGTCGATGGTGAGGGTGCCGACGGTGGTGGCGACGGCGCGCTTGGTGCGCTCCAGTCCGGCCCGCATCCGGCGCGGGTCGCTGAAGCCCATCCGGGGCTGGACGACGAGCTGTCCGCGGGCGGCCGCGCGGGCGACGAAGCCGCCGAAGGAGGTGGCGGGGGCACCCGGTCCGGGGGACGCGGCGGCGGGGGCCAGCAGCGTGGCGCCGCCGCTCATGCCACGGCCTGCCGGATGCCGTGGCCGCCGCCCGCGAGGGCGTCGAGGAACTCCCGCAGGGCGCCGGTGTCCCCGTCGTCGAAGACGGCGTCGCAGCCCGCGTCGAGGAGCCGGCCGCGCTGGAGGGGGTCCGCGACGCCGGCGACGCCGAGCTTGCCGCCGATGACCAAGGGCAGCGTCACGCCGGCCCGGCGCAGGGCCCGGACGGCGCTCAGGCCGTCCCGGTAGCCGTGTCCGTTCACGCTGCTGACGACCACGAGGTCGGGGCGGCCCGGCCCGTCGGCCGCGCACGCGCCGGCCAGCAGGCCGTCCGGTACGCAGGGGCCCAGGTTGTGGACCCGGTGTCCCAGCTCCTCCAGGAAGAGCTGGAGGTAGACCAGGTTCCAGGTGTGGGAATCCGATGCCGTACCGCTCAGCAGGATGTCCATATTCCGTCGTCGCATACGAGGAATATAGGAAGCGGAAAAGCGCCCGAGGGGAAGTTGCGGCGGCAGTATCGGGGAATGGTGAAAGAGGTGGCGGCGGGTGTTTGAAGGACATGCGAAAAGCCGTGCCCGCAGATGACGGGCACGGCTTTTCCTCGATGTGCGCGGGCGTTCCCAGGCGTTCCTAGGCGTACTGGGCGACCAGGCTCCGGGGGCGGATGTCGGTCCAGTTCCGCTCCACGTAGGCGAGCGCGTCCGCCCGCGTGCCCGCTCCCCACACCACGTCCCAGCCGCCCGGGACCTCGGCGAACACGGGCCACAGGGCGTGCTGGCCCTCGGCGTTGACCACGACGTAGAAGGTGCCCTCGGTGTCGTCGAAAGGATTGGTCATGACAGACTCCTCAATTTCTCGGAAAGGATGCGGCCGATCAGTGCGAGTGGTTCGGGTTCGCCCATTCTGGTGTGCGGGACCCCGATCACATGGTTTTCCACGGGGCCGTCGACATAGGGGATCCAGTTGCGGGCGAGGGTGTTTTCCGTTTCCCCGTCCTCGATGGCCGCCAGGAAGAGCAGATCGGTGGCGACCGGGCGCGGGGCGTACAGGTTCATGATTTCGGCGTGGTTGACCGAGGCGTCGATGACCGAGCGGATCTCCGCGTCGGAGAAGGCGCCCAGCACCGGGTCCTTCAGCCGGACCAGGCCGATCAGGGCGTCCACGTCGAAGGGGGCGTCGGCGGGCTCGCCGGTGGCGTCGCCGACGAGCATGTCCCGCTTCTGCGCCGGGGTCATCCGCCGCCGCCGCGGCTCGGTCGGCAGCAGGTGCACGTCCATCATGGCCAGGAGGTCGGTCCGCTCGCCCAGCTCGGCCAGCCGTACCGCCAGCGCGTGGGCGACCGTACCACCGAAGGACCAGCCCAGGAACCGGTACGGGCCGTGCGGCTGGACCTCGCGGATCAGCGGCAGGTAGTCCTCGGCCATCTCCTCCACGGAGGCGGGGGAGTGGCCCAGCTCGCTCAGCGCCCGCGCCTGGATCGCGTACAGCGGCTGGTCCGGGCCCAGGTGCTGGGCGAGGCCGGCGTACGGCCAGCCCACACCCGTCCCCGGGTGGACGCAGAACAGCGGCGGACGCGAACCCCCGGTGTGCAGCGGCAGCACCACGCCCATCGGGTCGAAGCCGGTCGGTTCGTCGCCCAGCAGGCCGGCCACGGTCGGCGTGCGGAACAGGTCGCGGACCCCGCGCTCCAGCCCCAGTACGGTGCGCATCCGGCTCACCAGCCGCACCCCGAGCAGCGAATGACCGCCCAGGGCGAAGAAGTTGTCGTCGATGCCGACCCGCTCCAGCCCCAGGATCTCCGCGAACAGCCCGCACAGCACCTCCTCGCGCGGGGTGCGCGGCGCCCGCCCGGTGCCGCGCGGCGCGGCCGCCGGCGCGGGCAGCGCCGCCCGGTCGGGCTTGCCGTTGACGGTGAGCGGGATGGCGTCGAGCAACACCGCCGCCGACGGGACCATGTGCTCGGGCAGTTCGCCCGCCGCCCAGCGCAGCAGCCCGGTCTCGGTCAGGGTGTGCCCGGCGCGCGGGACGGCGTACGCGACGAGGCGCTTGCCGCCCGGCCCGTCCTCGAAGACCACCACCGCGACCTGCCCCACCCCCGGGTGCCGGGCCAGGGTCTCCTCGATCTCGCCGGGCTCGATGCGGAAGCCCCGCAGTTTGATCTGGCCGTCGGCCCGCCCGATGAAGCGGAGTTCGCCCCCGGCGGTCCAGTGCACCAGGTCCCCGGTGCGGTACATCCGCCCGCCGTCCCCGGCGAAGGGATCGGCCACGAACCGTTCTGCGGTCAGGCCGGGCCGCCCGACGTAGCCGCGGGCCACCTGCGTCCCGGCGAGGTACATCTCCCCGGGGACCCCGGGCGGCACCGGCCGCAGCCGTTCGTCCAGGACGTGGACGCGGGTGTTGTCGAGGGCCGCGCCCAGGTACACCCCGCGCACCACCCGTTCGGAGAGCGGGAAGCGCTGGTGGTGGGAGGCGAAGGTGGTCTCGGTGGGGCCGTAGGAGTGGACGAGCACCGTCTCGGGGCAGTGGTCCAGGACCCGCTGGAGGGCGCTGGGAGAGGCCACGTCGCCGCCGGTCCACACCTCGTCGAGGAGTTTGAGGGTGTCCAGGCCCTCGTCCGCCATGACGTGGAAGAGCCCCATCGTGAAGTAGGCGGCCGAGACGTCGTGCGTGCGGATCGTGTGGTCCAGCTCGGCGACGTCGGTGCCGTCGCCCGGGGCGATCACCAGCTGCCCGCCGTTCAGCAGCGGCACCCACAGCTCGTAGGTGGAGGCGTCGAAGCCGATCGCCGAATGGACCAGCATCCGGCGGTGGTGGGCCGCGTCCCAGCAGCGGTCGGTGGCCAGCTCCACCACGTTGCGGTGGGTGACGCCGACGCCCTTGGGGCGGCCGGTGGACCCGGACGTGAACATCACGTACATCAGGGCGTCCTCGCCCACGGCGATCCCCGGAGCCGTCACCGGATAGCCGTCGACGGGGGTGTCCACCGACAGCACGCGCGCCCCGGCGTCCAGTTGGCGGCGCACCTGGGGGAGCCCCGCGTGTTCCTCCCGGACCAGCAGCAGCCGCGCGCCCACGTCCTCCATGATCATATCGACCCGGGCCTCGGGCAGCCTCGGGTCCAGCGGCACGTACGCCGCCCCGCACTTGAGCACCGCCAGCGCCGACACCAGCAGGTACGGGGTCCGCTCCAGCAGCAGCCCCACCGCCGCGTCCCGGCCCACGCCCGCCTCGATCAGCCGGTGCGCCAGCGCGTTGGCCCGCGCGTCCAGCTCCGCGTACGTCAGGGTCTCCTCCTCGAAGGAGACGGCGGTCCGGTCCGGCGCCGCCAGCGCCTGCCGCGCGAACCGCTCGTGCACCAGTCCGCACGCCGCGCCCGGCACGGCGGTGTCGTTGTAGGCGGCCAGCCGCAGCTCCTGCGCGGGAGACAGCAGCGCCACGTCCCCGATCCGCTGCTCCGGGTCCTCGGCCACCGCCCGCAGGGTGCGCGCCACGTGCCCGGCGAGCAGCGCCGCGCTGCCCTCGTCGTACAGGTCCGTCGCGTACTCCAGTACGCCGGCCAGCCCGCCCGGCGCCCCGTCCGCCGTCCGCGCCTCGCGCAGCGACAGGGTCAGGTCGAACTTGGTGAACCCGGAGTCCGCCCCCAGCGGGGTCCCGGCGAGCACGCTGCCCGGCGGGGTGGGCGGCTCGGCCGGATGCACCTGCACGACCACCTGGACGAGGGGGTGACGGGCCGTGGAACGCTCCGGGTTGAGGTGCTCGACGACCAGGTCGAAGGGGAGTTCCTGATGGGCGTACGCGGCCAGGCCCGTCTCCCGCACCCGGTCCACCAGCTCGGCGAACCGGGGATCGCCCGAGGTGTCGCAGCGCAGCACCAGGGTGTTGACGAAGAAGCCGACCAGGTCGTTCAGCGCCTCGTCGTCGCGTCCGGCGACGACGGTGCCCAGCGGCAGGTCGGTGCCCGCGCCGTGCCGGGTCAAGGTGGCCGCCAGGGCCGCCTGCACCACCGTGAACAGGGTGGTCCCGTGGTCCAGGGCCAGGCGTTCCAGCCGGGCGTGCGTGGCGGCGTCCACCTCCAGCGGGGTCGCCGCACCCCGGTGGGAGGCGTCGGCGGGCCGGGTGCGGGCCGAGGTCGTCTCCAGCACCGGCGGGGCTCCCGCCAGGGTCCGCTCCCAGAAGGCCAGGTGCTCCTCGGCGGCTCCGGCCGCCAGGGCGTCCCGTTCCCACAGCGTGTAGTCCGCGTACTGCACCGGCAGCGGCTCCCAGGCGGGCTCCGACCCGGCGAGGCGCGCCTCGTAGGCGCGGGCCAGGTCCGCGAAGAGCGGCCCGGCGGACCAGCCGTCGGCGGCGATGTGGTGCACCAGCACCACCAGCACCCGCTCCTGCCCGCAGGTGATCAGCGAGGCCCGCAGCGGCAGGTCCGACGCCAGCGCGAAGACGTGCCCGGCGGCCGCGTCCAAGGCCCGCTCCAGCCCCCCGGCGGGGGCCTCCACCAGCTCCAGCACCGGCCGGGCACCGGGGCACACCCGCTGGTACGGCTCCCCGTCGACGGCCGGGTACACGGTCCGCAGGACCTCGTGCCGCTCCGCTACGTCGGCCAGCGCGTCCGCGAGGACCGCCGGGTCCAGCGGCCGCTCCAGGCGCAGCGCGAAGGGGATCGTGTAGGAACGCGACGGCCCCTCCAGCTGGTCCACGAACCACAGCCGGCGCTGCGCGTACGACAGCGGGATCCGCTCCGGCCGCTCCGCGACGGGGCCGAGCGCGGGCCGCCCGGCCGGCCCGGCCTCCCGGGTCAGGCGCACCGCCAGCCCGGCGGGGGTCGGCTCCAGGAACAGGTCCCGGATCCGGGCCTCCAGCCCCAGCGCGGCCCGGATCCGGTTGACCAGGCGCACCCCCGTCATGGAGTGCCCGCCCTCGGAGAAGAAGTTGGCGTCCGGGGCCACCGGCCCGCCGAGGCCGATCACCTCCCCGAACAGCGCGCACAGCTCCCGCTCGACGGGGGTGTCGCGGACCCCGGGCGCGGGCCGCGCGGGCCCGGCGGCGGCCCGCCGCTCCCGCAGCTCCGCCACCACCCGGGCCTCCTCGGCGGTGAGCAGGGCGGGGCCGGTGAGGGGGGCGCCTGGGTCGGCCGCCGCCCGCGCGAGGGCCCGTACGAACAGGTCCAGCAGCAGCCGGGCCGTCCCCTCCTCGAACAGGTCCGCCGCGTACTGCCACCACACCTCCAGGCCGCCGCCCGGCAGCTCCACGCAGGAGGCGCTGAGGTCGAACTTGGCCACTTCCAGCCCCGGTTCGACGAAGCGGCCCGCCAGCGGGCCACCGAGCGCGCCGGCGCCCTCCGGGCCCTGCGGGTCCTGCTCCTGCGCGGTCAGCATCACCTGGAAGAACGGGTTCACGGCCCCCTCCCGGCGCGGCCGCAGATGCTCCACCAGCAGGTCGAACGGCAGCTCCTGGTGCGCGTACGCCGCCAGGTCCGCCTCCCGCGCCCGGTCGACCAGCTCCGCGTACGGGGCCCCGCCCGAGATGTCGGTGCGCAGCACCAGGGTGTTGACGAAGAACCCGACCAGGTCGTCCAGGGCCTCGTCGCCGCGCCCCGCGACCGGGGTGCCGATCGCGATGTCCGTTCCGGCGCCGACGGCGGCCAGCGCCAGTGCCAGCGCGGGCTGGAGCACCATGAGCAGGCTGGCGCCCAGCTCCTCGGCCAGCGCGGCCAGCCGCCGGTGGGCGTCGGCGTCGAGGCGGGCGGTGAGGGTGGCGCCCGCTCCGCTGGGCTCGGCGGGCCGGGGCCGGTCGGCGGGCAGGTCCAGCACGGTCGGCATCCCGTCGAGTGCGCCGCGCCAGTGCGCCAGCAACGCGGCCGGGTCCGCCAGGAGTTCGCGCTGCCACAGGGTGTAGTCGGCGTACTGCACCGGCAGCGGCTCCCGGTCGGGGGCGGAGCCCGCCAGCCGGGCCGCGTAGGCCTCGCCGAGGTCGCGCAGCAGCGGGCTCACCGACCAGCCGTCGGTGGCGATGTGGTGGGTGAGCAGCGCGAGGGTGGCGGAGCCGTCGCCGGGCAGGAACAGGGCGGCCCGCAGCGGCAGATGGGCGCCGAGGTCGAAAGCGGCGGCGGTGAAGGCGGCCACCAGCTGCCCGAGCTCCCCGGGCGTGCAGTCGCGTACCGCGAGCGGCACCGGGGGCGCCGGGAGCACGTGCTGGTAGGGCTCGGAGTCCACCGCCGGATACACCGTGCGCAGTACCTCGTGCCGCTCCACCACGTCGGCGAGGGCCGCCGCGAGCGCGGCGCGGTCCGGGACGGCGTCCAGGCGCAGCACGACCGGCAGGTTGTAGGTGGCCGACGGGCCCTCCAGACCGGCCAGGAACCACAGCCGCCGCTGCGCGTACGAGAGCGGGACCCGGTCCTCCTCGGGCAGCACCACCCCGTCGAAGACGGCGTACGGGTCCGGGACGGGGGAGGGGGCCGGGGCGCCGGCCGGGGCGGCCCGCAGCGCCTTGCGGTCGATCTTCCCGGAGGGGGTCCGGGGCAGCGCGGCCACGAGGGTCAGCGCGGCGGGCACGGCGGCGGCCGGGAGCTGTGCGCGCACCCCGTCGCGCAGTGCGGCGGCGCCCACCCCCGGATCGGCGACGACGAAGGCGGCGAGCCGCCGCAGGCCGTCGGGGCCGTCCTGGGCCACCACGGCGGCCTCGCGCACCCCGGGGTGGCCGGTCAGCACCGACTCCACGGAGGCCGGGTCCACCCGGTGCCCGTTGATCTTCACTTCCTCGTCGGCCCGCCCCCGGAAGCCCAGTTGGCCGTCCTCCCGTACGTGGACCAGGTCCCCGGTGCGGTACGCCCGCTCCCCGTCCAGCGCGGCGAAGCGGGTGCGGTCCAGCTCCGGCCGGCCCAGGTAGCCCTCGGCGAGACCGCCGCCCAGCAGCCACAGCTCGCCGTCCACGACGGCGGCCCGCACCCCGGGCAGGGGGGTGCCGATCGGCACCGGACCGCCGGGGTGGCGGGAGAGGTCGGCGACGGTCGCGACGACGGTGGCCTCGGTGGGGCCGTAGGTGTTCAGCAGCCGCACCCGGTCGGGGTCCACGGCCCGGCACCACTGCGCGACCCGCTCGGGCAGGGCCGCCTCGCCGCCGATGACCACCGTCTTGAGGGTGGGCGGGAGTTCGGCCACTTTGGCGGACAGGGCGTGGGCCAGCTCGTGCCAGTAGGCGGTGGGCAGGTCGAGGACGGTGATCCCGTGCGCGGCGCAGCCGTCGAGGAGCCCGGGGACGTCGAGCATCTCCTCGTCGCGCAGGACCAGGGCGGCGCCCGCACCGAGGGTCAGGAAGACTTCCTCCACGCTCGCGTCGAAGTGGAGCGGGGCGAACTGGAGCACCCGGTCCCCGGCATCGATCCCGTAGCGGACGGTGGCGCCGGCCACGAAGTGGGCGAGGGCGCGGTGACCGACGACGACGCCGTTCGGGGTGCCGGTGGAACCGGAGGTGTAGATCACGTAGGCGGAGCCCGGGGCGACGGCGGCGCCGTCCAGGACGAACTCCCCCTCGGCCAGGGCGGGTCCGCGCCCCCCGGTGCAGTCGGCGAGGATCGCCGCGTTGCGGGCGGGGGGCGCGGCCGGATCGAGCGGGAGGTAGGCCGCGCCGGTCCGCAGCGCCGCGAGCAGCCCGACGACGGCGTCGATGCCGCGCGGCCGGTGCACCGCCACCAGCCGGCCCGGCCCGGCGCCCTCGGCGGCCAGCGCGTCGGCCCGCAGCGCCACCGCCAGGGCCAGCTGCCCGTACGTCATCCGGCGCTCGCCGTGCACCAGCGCGGGCCGCCCGGGGCCGGCGGCGACCTGGGCGTCGAGCCGGTCGAGCACACCGGGAGCCGGGGTGATCGCCGGGCCGCCGTCCAGGACGGCGCGGGCGGTGGGGGCGGTCGAGGGCATCGCGGGGCCTCCAGGCGAGGGGGTGGGAGCGGATCGCGGTCCGTGCCCCCACGCTAGGCACCGCCCCCGCCCCCGGCGGGCAGTCCCTCCGGCAGCTGGCCCCTACACACCTGCCGCTCCCGACTGCCGCCCGGCCCCGTGGGGATCGCACGGGGCCCGCCACCCTCCGGCGGCGGGCGCCAGGCCGTCGCCCGGGGCAGCCCGCCGCCGGTGGCCCGCGCGGGCGCTCGCCCCCGGAGCCCCCCGCTCGTGCCGGCCCCGGCGCCGGGCCCTCGGGAGGGCCCGGTGGGCCGGTGACTCCGGTGGCCGTTGGGCCGGTGGGGCCGTCTGTTGGGGGCTCCGGGGTCATCCGCGAGGGGGGGGTGCGCCGGACGGCCCCGGACGGGAGGGGGCGCGAGGGGGCGCCGGACACCCCCGCGCCGGAGCGGCGCGGGGGCGGTGGGGTCAGGGGTGGACGCGGGTGCCTGCTCGGGTGCGGCGGCGGAGGGCCGGTGCGGGCGGCGCGGGAGGGGCGGAGGCGCTCTTCGCGAGGAGGGCCGCCAGACGGGCCGGGGTGGGGTGGCGGAACACCTCGCGGAGGGTGAGCTCGCGGCCCAGCTCCGCCCGGACCCGGTTGACCAGCCGCACCGCGAGCAGCGAATGCCCCCCGGACTTGAAGAAGTTGTCGTCCGGGCCGATCCGCCCGCGTTCCAGCACCTCCGCGAAGAGCCCCAGCAGGGCCTCCGTCAGGGGAGCGGCGGCCGGGGCCGGATCCGGGGCGGCCCCGGCGGCCCCCGCGACCCCGGGCAGGAGCACCGCCGAGGGGACCGCGTACTCCGGCAGCCGCTGGGCGGCCCAGGCCTGGAGCTCCGCCTCCGTCACCCCGCCGTCCGCCGGGACCGCCTCCGCGAGCAGCCGGCCGCCCTCCGCGCGGGCCCGCGCCGACGCCACCCCCGGGTGCTCCGCCAGGACGGCCGCCACCCGGGCCGGGTCGACCCGGTAGCCGCCGACGAGCGGCCGCGCGGGCCGCCGGTCCACCGGGCCCGGCAGGTCGGACACCCGCCGCGCCGGGTCGGCCGCGAACAGCTCCAGCGCCGAGACCAGCAGCGCCGCCAGCCGGCCCGCGCCCGAGGGCCCGTACAGGTCGGTGGCGTACTCCAGCACCCCCGACAGTCCGCCGCCGGCCCGCTCGGTCAGGGCGAAGGTGAGCTCGGACTTCGCGGTCCGCGCCGCGAAGGACCGTTCCGTGCCCGCCAGCGGTCCGCCGGGGGCGGCGGCCGGAGCCGGGTTCACCTGGAGCATCACCTGCACGAGGGGGTCGTGCGCCGAGGAGCGGTGCGGGTTGAGGGCCTCCACCAGCAGGTCGAACGGCAGGTCCTGGTGCGCGTACGCCTCCAGGTCCGCCTCCCGCACCCGGGTCACCAGCTCCGCGAAGGCGGGGTCGCCGCCCGTGCCGGTGCGCAGCACCAGCGTGTTGACGAAGAACCCGACCAGCCCCGACAGGGCGTCGTCGCCGCGCCCCGCGACGGTGGTGCCGAGGGCGAGGTCGGTGCCCGCCCCGGCCCGGGTCAGGGCCGCCGCCAGCGCCGCCTGGACCACCATGAACAGGGTGGCGCCCTGGGCGTGCGCGATCCGCAGCAGCCCGCGGTGGGTGTCCGCGCCCACCGAGAAGCCGGTGACGGCCCCCCGCCCCGAGGGCGCGGCCGGCCGTTCCCGCTCCGTCGGCAGGTCGATCAGCGGCGCCAGGCCCGCCAGCGCCGTCCGCCAGTACGCGACCTCCTCCCGCGGGTCGGCCAGCAGCTCCCGCTGCCACAGCGTGTGGTCCGCGTACTGCACGGGCAGCGGCGACCAGCCGGGCTCCCGGCCCGTCGCCGTCCGCGCCGCGTACGCGGCCGCCAGGTCGGCCAGCAGCACTCCCGTGGACCAGCCGTCCGCCGCGATGTGGTGCAGGAGCAGCACCAGCGTCTGCGGACCCCCGCCCTCCGGCAGCAGCAGCCAGGCCCGCAGCGGCAGGTCCCGCGCCAGGTCGAAGACGTGCCCGGCCGCCTCGTCGACGGCCGCCGCCACATCGGCGGTGTGCACCAGCTCCAGCTGCGGCCGCGCTCCCTCCAGCACCCGCTGGTACGGCTCCCCGCCCTCGGCCCCGTACACCGTGCGCAGCACCTCGTGCCGGGCGGCGACGTCCGCCAGCGCCCCGGCGAGCGCCACCGGCTCCAGGGGCCGCTCCAGGGACCGTACGAGCGCGATGTTGTAGGTGGCGCAGGGCCCCTCCAGCTGGTCCAGGAACCACAGCCGGCGCTGCGCGTACGACAGCGGGATCCGCTCCGGCCGCTCCGGTACGGGGACCAGCGCGGGCCGCGCCGCCCCCGCCGGGCCGGCCGCGCCGAGACGCCGGTGCAGGGCCGAGGCGGTCGGGGCGAGGAACAGGTCGCGGATCCCCGCCTCTACGCCGAGGACGGCCCTGATCCGGTTGACCAGCCGGCTGGCCAGCAGCGAATGGCCGCCCGACTTGAAGAAGTTGGCGTCGGCGGCGAGTGCGCCCTCGCGCCCGAGGACCTCGGCGAAGAGCCCGCACAGGATCTCCTCGCGCGGGGAGGGCGGGGAGAGCGGGGAGAGCCCGGCCGACGCGGCCTGGGTGCGCGCCGCCGCCGCGGCCAGGAGCGCCGCCCGGCGGTCCCGGCGCTCCGCCAGGCCCCGCCGCTCCGCCTCCCGCACCAGCTCCAGGGAGCCCAGGCGGGCCGCCGGGTCGGCGGCGAAGGCTTCGAGGGCGCGCACGTAGAGCTCCAGCAGCAGCCGGGCGGTGTCCGCGTCGAAGAGGTCGGTGGCGTACTGCACGTGGACGTCGAGGCCCCCCGGGCCGCCGTCCGCCGCGCGGCGCTCGGCGCAGTGGAAGCTCAGGTCGAACTTGGCGGCGCCCAGGTCGGTGCTCCCGGCCCGGCCGGCGAGCGGGCCGAGGCGCACCCGGTCGTCGGCGGCCTCCCGTACGGTCAGCATCACCTGGAAGAAGGGGTGCTCGCCCAAAGCCCGCTCCGGGTCGCCCAGTTGCTCGACCAGCAGGTCGAAGGGCAGGTCCTGGTGGTCGAAGGCGGCCAGGTCCGCGTCCCGGACCCGCTCGACGAGCTCCCCGGCCGCCGGGTCCCCGGACAGGTCGGTGCGCAGGGCGAGGGAGTTCACGAAGCAGCCGACCAGCTCGTGCAGGTCCTGGTCGCCACGGCCCGCGACGGGCGTGCCGATCGCGAGGTCCTCGCCCGCGCCGGCCGCCGACAGGGCGGTGGCCAGCGCGGCCCGGGCCACCATGAACAGGCTCGCCCGCCGCTCCCGCGCCAGCGCCGCCAGCGCCCGGTGCGCGTCCGCGCCCACCGCCGCCGACAGGGTGGCGCCCCGGCCCGAGGGCTCGGCCGGACGCGGCCGGTCGGCGGGCAGCTCCGTCCGCGCGGGCATCCCCTCCAGGGCCCCGCGCCAGAAGCCGAGCAGGCCGGCCGGATCGTCCAGCAGCGCGCGCTGCCACAGTGCGTAGTCGGCGTACTGCACCGGCAGCGGCGGGAGGTGCGGAGCCCGGCCGGCGAGGCGGGAGGCGTAGGCCTCGCCGAGGTCGCGCAGCAGCGGGGCCAGGGACCAGCCGTCGGTGGCGATGTGGTGCACCAGCAGCACCAGCACGGCCCGGCCGTCGCCCGGCACGAACAGCCGCGCCCGCAACGGCGGTCGCGCGGACAGGTCGAAGGGCTCCCGGCCGAACCCGTCGACCAGCCCCTCCAGTTCGTCCGGCCCGCAGCCGGTCACGACGAGGGGCTCGGCGGGGCCGTCCAGCACCCGCTGGTACGGCTCCCCGCCCTCGGCCCCGTACACCGTGCGCAGCACCTCGTGCCGCGCCACCAGGTCGTCCAGCGCCGCGGACAGGGCCACCCGGTCGGGGACCGCCTCCAGCCGCAGCACCAGCGGGGCGTTGTAGGCGGCCGAGGGCCCCTCGATGCGGTCCAGCAGCCACAGCGCCCGCTGCGCCGCCGACAGCGGGATCCGCTCGGGCCGCTCCGGTACGGGGACCAGCGCGGGCCGCGCCGCCCCCGCCGGGCCGGCCGCGGCCAGCCGCCGGTGCAGCGCGGCCGGGGTCGGCGCGAGGAAGAGGTCCCGGATGCCCAGCTCCAGGCCGAGGGCCCCCCGGATCCGGTTGACGAGCTTGCTCGCGAGCAGCGAATGCCCGCCGCTGCGGAAGAAGTTGGCGTCGGCGGCGAGGGCTCCGCTCCGCCCGAGGACCTCCGCGAACAGCCCGCCCAGGATCTCCTCCCGGGGCGAGAGCACGTCCCGCCGGGCCGGGGCGGCGCCCCGGGCGGGGGCGGGCGCCGGGGCGGCGGCGGTGCGGTGCGGCCGCGCGGCCAGGGCCTTCGCCGCGGCGGCGGGCAGCAGTTCCAGGGAGCCGAGGCGGGCCGCCGGGCCGTCGGCGAAGGCTTCGAGGGCGCGTACGTAGAGCTCCAGCAGCAGCCGGGCGGTGTCCGCGTCGAAGAGGTCGGTGGCGTACTGCACGTGGACGTCGACGCCGTCCGGGCGCCCGTCGGCGGTGTACCGCTCCGCGCAGTACCAGGTGAGGTCGAACTTCGCCGTGCCCAGGTCCACTTCGGCCGTGCGGCCGGTGATCCCGCCGCCCAGCTCCACCGGGCCGCCGCCCGCTCCGCCCGCGTCGACGGTCAGCATCACCTGGAAGAAGGGGTGGTGGTCCAGGGCCCGTTCCGGGCTGAGCCGTTCCACCAGCAGGTCGAAGGGCAGCTCCTGGTGCTCGTAGGCCGCCAGGTCCGCCTCCCGCACCCGCCGCACCAGCTCTCCGACGGCCGGATCGCCCGACAGGTCGGTGCGCAGGGCCAGGGAGTTCACGAAGAAGCCGACGAGGTCGTACAGGTCCTCCTCGGGCCGGCCCGCGACGGGCGTCCCGATCACCACGTCCGTACCCGCCCCGGCAGCCGACAGGGCCGCGGCGAGGGCCGCCCGGGCCACCATGGTCAGGCTGGCCCGGTGGCCGCGGGCCAGGGCGAGCAGTCCGCCGTGCGCGGCCGCGTCCAGCCGGGCCGTGAGCGCGGCGCCCCGGCCCGAGGGCTCGGCCGGCCGGGCCCGGTCGGCCGGCAGGTCCAGCACGGCCGGGGCCCCCGCCAGCGCGGTGCGCCAGTACGCCACCTGGTCGGCGGCCAGGCTGTCCGGATCCGCCGGGTCGCCGAGCAGTTCGTGCTGCCACTGGCCGTAGTCGGCGTACTGCACCGGCAGCGGCTCCCCGCCGGGGGCCCTTCCGGCCAGCCGGGCCCCGTAGGCCCCGGCCAGGTCGCGCAGGAGGGGGCGCACCGACCAGCCGTCGGTGGCCACGTGGTGGATCAGCAGCACCAGGGTGGAGGTGCCGTCGCCCGGCAGGAACAGCCGGGCCCGCAGCGGCGGTCCGGTGGTGATGTCCAGCGGCTGCCGGACGAAGGCGGCCACCATCGCGTCCCGTTCGCCCGGCGCGCACTCCTCGGCGGTGAGCCGTGCGGCGGGCGCGTCCCGCAGCACCCGCTGGTACGGCTCCGCGTCCGGCCCGGCCGGCAGTACGGTGCGCAGCACCTCGTGCCGTTCCACGACGTCGGCCACCGCGAGGGCCAGTGCCCCGGCGTCGGGTTCGCCGTCGAGGTGCAGGACGACCGGGGCGTTGTAGGCGGCGGAGGGGCCGTGGAGCCGGCCCAGGAACCACAGCCGGCGCTGGGCGTACGACAACGGGATCACGGTCATGTCCTTCAGGAGTCCTGGCTCGCGGCGGCCGCGACCAGCGTGTCGAGGTGGGCGGCCAGGTCCCGCAGGCGCGGGTTGGCGTAGACGGCCTTCACCGGGAGGGAGACGCCCAGTTCGGCGCGGACCCGCGAGACCAGCTTGATCGCGAGCAGCGAATGGCCGCCCAGCTTGAAGAAGTTGTCGTCGGGCCCGACCCGGGCCGCGCCGAGCACCGCCGCCCACACGCCCGCGATCAGGGCCTGCGAGGCGGTCATGCCCCCGGACGGGTCCGGGGCCGGCCCGGGGGCGTCGGCGGGGGCGGGAGCGGGCAGCGCGGCCCGGTCCACCTTGCCGCCCACCGTGACGGGGAACCGGTCCAGGGCCACGAACGCCGCCGGGACCATGTAGCCGGGCAGCTCGGCCGCCAGGCGCTCGCGCAGCGCCGCCTGCGTGACGTGGCCGGCGGCCCGGTAGTAGGCCACCAGGCCCGGCGCCCCGTGGACGTCCTCGCGGAGCACGACGGCCGCCTCGGCGACCCCGGGGGAGGCGGCCACCGCCGCCTCGATCTCCGGGAGTTCGATGCGGTGCCCGCGCAGCTTGACCTGGCCGTCGGCCCGGCCCAGGTAGGCCAGCCGGCCGCCCGGCAGCAGCCGTACGCGGTCGCCGGTGCGGTACATGCGGCCGCCGTCGGCGTCCGCGGAGGCGTCCGCCACGAACCGCTCGGCGGTCAGCGCGGGCCGCCCCCGGTAGCCGCGGCCCACGCGGGGCCCGGCCAGGTACAGTTCGCCGCTGTCGCCCTCCGCGACCGGGTTCAGCCTTTCGTCGAGGACCCGCATCCGCAGGCCCGGCAGCACGCTGCCGATGTGCGGGGCGCCGGCGCCCTCCACCCAGCCCGCCGTGGCGTCCACGGTGCATTCGGTGGGCCCGTACAGATTGACCGTACGCAGCACCCCGCGCTCCCCGAGCCCGGCCAGCCGGCTCCACAGGGCCGGGGTGAGCGCCTCCCCGCCGATGAGCAGGGTCAGCGGGCGCGGGCCGCCGTCGGCGCTGAGCAGGTCGAGCAGCGGATCGGCGTGCGCGGGGGTGATGTCCAGATCGGTCAGGGCCTCGTCGTCGATCAGGGCGGCCAGCAGCGCCGGGTCCGCGCGGGTCTCGTCGTCGATCATCACCAGGGTGTCGCCCCGGCACAGGCGCACCCACTGCTGCACGGAGGCGTCGAAGGACGGCGAGGCGTTCCAGCCGACCCGTCCGCCCTCGGTGACGGCGATCGAGGCGCCCTCCAGCTCGGCGAGCAGCGCCGACGCGGCGGCCCGGCCGATCTCCACGCCCTTGGGGCGGCCCGTGGAGCCCGAGGTGTAGATGACGTAGGCCAGGGTGTCGCCGGTGACGGCCACCGGCGCGTACGGCAGCTCGGGCCCGGGCGCGGTCAGCGCGACCACCGGCAGGTGGGCGACGCCCGCGGCGAGCGGCTCGTCGTCCGCGCCGGCGGTGACGACCAGGTCGGCGCCCGCGTCCTCGACGAGGTAGCGCCGCCGCTCGGCCGGCAGCTTCGGGTCCACCGGCAGGTAGGCGGCCCCCGCGGTGAGGGTGCCGATCAGGGCGGTGACGAGCTCGGCGCCGCGCGGCAGGCACAGCGCGACCACGCTCTCCGGGCCGATGCCGCGGGCGGCGAGCCGGGCCGCGATCCGCGCGGCCTCGGCGCGCAGCTCGCCGAAGTCCAGCTCGCGGCCGCCCGCCACGACGGCGGTCCGGGCGGCCGGGGCCAGCGCGAGCCGCTCCAGCAGGTCGGGGGCGGCTGAGCCGGTGCGGGTGCGGGAACGCTCGGGGAGTACGGCGGTCACGGCGCTCACTCCCCGGCGAAGACGGTGGTGGACGGCTGGGTGGCGGGGGCGCAGTCGGCCAGCGCGACGGGCTCGCCCATCGCGACGAGGATCTTCCGGTCGCCCTTGTAGGCCTCGCGGCCGTGCGCGCACAGGATGTTGTCCACGAGCATCAGGTCCCCCCGCTGCCAGGTCTCCCGGACGGTGACCCGGTCGTACACGGCGTTGACGGCGTCGACCTCGGCGTCGGTGAGCCGCGAGCCGTCGCCCAGATAGGTGTTGAAGGGCAGCCCGTCCTCGCCGTACGTCTCGACGAGCACCTCGCGGACGTCGGGGTCCAGCGTGCGGCTGTTCCAGAACGCGAAGTGGTTGAACCAGGTCCGCTCACCCGTCACCGGGTGGGTGACGATCGCCGACCGGCGCTGCCGGGTGATCATCGAGTCGTCCTCCCCGGCCCACTCGTAGCCGACCGTGTTCTCCTCGCAGTAGGCCTCGGCGACCGCCTTGTCCTCGGTGGCGAACGTCTTGTACCAGGGCAGCCCGGCGAGTTCGGAGTAGTTGCGCACGAGCAGCCAGCCCGCCCGCTCGAACCGCTCGACGAGCTCCGGCGGCAGCAGCCGCAGCGCCTCGCGCATGTCGCCGACGGTGGTGGCCCCGCCCTCCTCGGGGGCGATGACGCAGCCGAACAGCAGCACGCCGGGGAAGTCCAGGGTGTAGCTGTTCTCGTTGTGCAGCCGGATCGGCTGGACGGCCGGCAGGTCGGTGGAGGAGAAGACGCCCTCGCCGAAGTCGGTGCGCGGAGTGGCCTTCTCCTTGTACCCGGCGCGCCGCTCGATCAGGGCGTCCCGGGCGGCGGCGAACGAGGCCGCGTCCTCGACGGGCAGACCGCGCAGCAGCACGGCGCCGCTGCGCAGCAACTCGGCCTGGATGGCGGTGCGGTGCTCGGTGAGCCAGGCCACGGCGGCGGCCCGGTCGAGCCCGGCGGGGGTGTGGACGACGACGGGCTTTCCGGGCTCGCGGACCGGGGCGATGCCGGTGGCCGCGGCGGGGGACTCTGCGTACGTGGTCATGGGACGTCCTTGGGGAGGTGCGGAGTGACGGGGGAGGGAGGGGGAAGGGGCGGGCCGCCGTGCGGTGCGGTCAGGCGGCGGCCGGGGCGGAGGCGTGGCCGCCGACCACCGGGGCCAGTACGGAGAAGAACTCCGGGAGGCGCTGCTGGAAGTAGAAGTGGCCGCCCGGCAGGACGTACGAGGCGAAGTCCCGGTCGGTGATCCGCGCCCAGCGGTCCAGCGAGGCCACCGGGGCGACCGGGTCGGCGTCCCCGCCGATCACCGTCACCGGGCAGGCCACCCGCGCCTCGGACTCCGGGCAGCGGTACACGTCGTCGATGGCGAAGTCGGCCCGGATGGACGGCAGGATGATCTCCCGCAGCTCCGGCTCGTCGAGGATGCCGTCGTCGGTGCCGCCGCGCTGCTTGATGGCCGCGACCAGCTCGTCGTCGTCGAGCAGCTCCGGGTACACGGCGCACGGGTTGGCCAGGAACGGGGCCCGGCAGGCCGACGCGACCAGGGCCCGAGGCGCGTGGCCGGCCGCCTCCAGGCTGCGTACCACCTCGAAGGCGACGAGCGAGCCCATGCTGTGCCCGAGCACCACCAGGTCCTCGGTGACCCCGGCGGGCAGGGCCGCCACGACCGGTCCGGCCAGGTCGGCGATGTCCCGGGGGAGGTCCTCGGCGAAGCGGGCGCCGCGGCCCGGGTACTGGCCGATCAGCAGCCGTACGTCGGCCGGCAGGTGCGCGCGCCACTCCGCGTACGCGTGGGCGTTGCCGCCGGCGTGCGGCAGGACCAGCAGCGCGGTGCGCTGGGGTCCCTCGCCCGGGAGGTCCCAGACCACGTCGTCGGGGGCCGGGGTGAAGCCGGTCTGGTCCTGGTCGTCGGTGCTCATGAGGAACTCCGTTCCTGGTCGGGGGTGCGGCGGCGCAGGACGGGCCTGGCGCGCCGGGGCGCGGGCGGTGCGGAGGCCGCCAGTCGGGTCTCGATGTGCTGGGCGAGCGTGGCGGGGGTGGGGTGCTGGAAGACGTCGCGCAGGGTGAGGGTGATGCCGAGGGCGCTGCCGATGCGGTGTGTGAGGCGGGCGGCGAGCAGGGAGTGGCCGCCCTGGTCGAAGAAGTTGTCGTCGATCGACGGCGGGGAGGGCGTGCCCAGGGCATCGCCGAACCAGGTGCGGACCTTCTCCTCGAGCGGCGTGCGCGGGGCGCGGCCGCCCGCCGTGGTCATGGCCTGCGGAGCGGGCAGCGCGCTCTTGTCGATCTTCCCGTTGGGGGTGAGCGGCAGCCGGTCCAGCAGGACGACGAACGCCGGGACCATGTGGTCGGGCAGGAGCGTGCGCAGCCAGAGGCGGACGTCCTGGGGGGAGAGGCTCTCGTCGGTGGTGACCAGGTAGGCGGTCAGCTGGGGCGTGCGGTGGTGGTCGGGATGGGTGGCGAGGGTGGCTTGGGTGATGTGGGGGTGGGTGGTGAGGGTGGTTTCGATTTCGGTGGGTTCGATGCGGAAGCCACGGATTTTGATCTGGGTGTCGGTGCGGCCGGTGTAGTGGAGGTTTCCGTGGGTGTCCCAGTGGGCTTGGTCGCCGGTGCGGTAGAGGCGGGTGCC
>NZ_JBIASM010000027.1:0-74693 GCF_042890765.1 Streptomyces sp. NPDC002032
ACCCCCAGAGCGATCAGCACATCCCGGAAGTTCACCCCCGCGGCACGCACCCCCACCCGCACCTCACCCACACCCAGCACCCGCAACGCCTCCGGGCACGGCTGGAGGGACAGGCCGTCCACGGCGCCCCCGCCGTCGGAGTCCATGCGCCAGGCGGAGCCGTCGGCGGGCAGCGTGAGCAGCGAGCCCACGGACGCGGGACGCACCAGGCGGGGCGCCCGCAGCGTCCCGGCGCGCCACATCAGGTGTGGTTCGTCGGCGGCGAGGGCGGCGGCGACCGCCGCCCGGAGCGGGCCGGCCGGGCCGGCGGGACCGGCGGGGAGGTCGAGCAGCAGGAAGCGGCCGGGGTTCTCGGACTGGGCCGAGCGCAGCAGGCCGTGGACCGCCGCCGCGGCGGGCTCCGCCCGCTCGGTGGGGTCGGCGGCGAGCGCGCCACGGGTGAGGACGACCAGCCGCGCGTCGGCGAGCCGGTCGTCGGCGAGCCAGTCCTGGAGCAGGCGTACCGCTTCGGGGACGAGCCGGTGGGCGGCGGCGACCGGGTCCTCGCCGGAACGGGCCGCGAAGGAGACCAGCGCCACCCGGGGGGCGGCGTCGGCCAGGGCGGACAGGTCCGGGTGGACGGGTACGCCGGGCAGCAGCGCGGCGATGTCCGGCTGGTCACCGAGCAGCGCCCAGCCGTCGGGCTCCTCCCCGGCGTCGGCGTCGGCGTCGGGGACGGGGACGGGGACGGTCGGGACCCAGTCGAGGAGGTACGTCGCGTCCGTGCCCGGGCCGGCGGGCTCCGGCCCGTCGGCGGCCGTGGCACGGCGCAGGACGAGGGAGGCGACGGAGGCCACGGGCGCTCCGCCCAGGTCGGCGAGGTGGACGGAGACCGCGCCCTTGCCGGCCGGGGCGATGCGGACCCGCAGGGCCCTGGCCCCGCTGGCGTGCAGGGTGACGCCGTTCCACGAGAACGGCACCCAGGCGGCCGCGCCGCCCCCGGAGCCCTCGTCGAAGGCATCGAGGGCGTCGACGACGCCCAGGCCCAGGCCGTGCAGCCCGGCGTCGAGGAGCGCCGGGTGCAGGCCGAACCCGTCGGCGCTGCGGTCGTCGGCGGGCAGCGCCACCTCGGCGTACAGCTCGCCGTCACGCTGCCAGGCGGCGCGCAGCCCGCGGAAGACGGGTCCGTAGCCGAATCCGGCCCCGGTGAGCCGCTCGTACAGGCCGTCCACGGGCACCTCGACGGCGCCGGCCGGCGGCCAGGCCTCCAGGTCGAAGGCGGTGGCGGGCGCGGCCGGCCCGGCGGTGGTCAGGGAGCCGGAGGCGTGCAGGGTCCAGGGCGCGTCGTCGGCGTCCGGAGCCTCGGCGGGGCGCGAGTGGACGCGCAGCGGGCGACGGCCCGTCGCGTCCGGTTCGCCCACGAGCAGCTGGAGGAAGACCCCGCCGTGTTCGGGCAGGACGAGCGGCTGGTGGTGCGTCAGCTCGTCGAGCAGGTCGCAGCCGATCCGGTCGCCGGCCTGCACGGCCAGCTCGACGAAGGCGGTGCCGGGCAACAGGACCCGGCCGTGCACGGCGTGCTCCGCCAGCCACGGGTGCGTCTCCGGCCCGATCCGGCCGGTCAGTACGAGGCCGTCTCCCCCGGCGAGCGACACGCACGCGCCGAGCAGCGGGTGGTCGGCGGCTCCGAGCCCGAGGCCGGTGACGTCACCGGGCGTGAAGCGGGCCTTCTTCGGCCAGTAGCGCTGGTGCTGGAAGGCGTACGTCGGCAGCTCGACGCGCCGCGCACCGGTCCCGGCGAAGTATGTCGCCCAGTCCACCGGCACCCCGAACGCGAACGCCTGCCCCAACCCGACAACCGCCGCCTGCGGCTCGTCCCGGCCCTTGCGCAGCACCGGCACAAACACCGCACCCTCGACACACTCGGCACCCATCGCCGACAGCACGCCATCCGGGCCCAGCTCCACGAACCGGGTCACACCCTGGCCATGCAGGGTGGCGACGCCGTCGGCGAAGCGCACGGCTTCACGGACGTGCCGCACCCAGTACTCCGGCGCGCACAGCTCCTCCGCCGAGGCGACGTCACCCGTGAGGTTCGAGACGACCGGGATCGACGGCGCCGCAAACTCAACAGACCCCAGCACGGCCCGGAACTCATCCAGCATCGGATCCATCAACGGCGAGTGGAACGCATGGCTGACGGTCAGCCGCTTGGTCTTCACCCCGCGCGCGCCGAGCACGCCCGCGATCTCACTCACGGCATCGGCCGCGCCGGAAATCACCACGGACTGCGGACCGTTCACAGCCGCGATGCTCACGCCCGCGTACGAGGCGACCAGCTCGGCCACCTCCGACTCAGCCGCACGCACCGACAGCATGGCCCCGCCCGAAGGCAGCGCCTGCATCAGCCGCCCACGGGCCACGACCAGCCGCGCCGCATCAGCCAGCGAGAACACCCCAGCCACATGCGCCGCAGCAATCTCACCCACCGAATGTCCGAGCAGATAGTCGGGCTTCACACCCCAGCTCTCCACCAACCTGAACAACGCCACCTCAAGGGCGAACAGCGCAGGCTGCGTGAACTCCGTACGATCCAGCTCGGCGGAGTCCTCCGCGAACATCACCTCCCGCAGCGACCGCCCCAGCTCCGGATCGATCTCCGCGCACACCGCATCCAGCGCCTCGGCGAACACCGGGAAGGCCGCGTACAGCTCGCGCCCCATCCCGGCCCGCTGCGCACCCTGCCCCGTGAACAGGAAGGCGACGCGGGCGTCGTCCGTGGCGAGGCCGCGGACGAGGGCCGGGTGGGTTTCGCCCGCGGCGAGCGCGGCGAGGCCCGCGGCCAGTTCGTCGGGGTCGGCGCCGAGCACGACGGCACGGTGGTCGAAGGCGGTACGGGTGGTGGCCAGCGCGCGGCCGGTGTCGGCGGGGTGCGGGCGCTCCGTGTCCGGCTGTGCGGCGAGGGCGGCGAGGTGGGCCGTCAGGCGTGCGGCCTGGGCGGCGAGGGCGTCCTCCGTGCGGCCGGAGAGCGGCCAGGCGACGACGGGGAGCGGGCGGGCGCGGGGCGCGTCGGGTGCCTCGGACGTGTCACCGTTCCCGTCCGGGGCTTCCTCCCGGGCCTCTTCGACGATGACGTGGGCGTTGGTGCCGCTCATGCCGAAGGAGGAGATGGCGGCGCGGCGCGGCCGCTCGTCGGCCGCGGGCCAGTCCCGCTGGTCGGTCAGCAGTTCCACGGCGCCCGCCGACCAGTCGACGTGCGGGGAAGGCTCGTCGACGTGGAGGGTCTTGGGCAGCACGCCGTGGCGCATCGCCTGGACCATCTTGATGATGCCGCCGACGCCCGCGGCGGCCTGCGTGTGGCCGATGTTGGATTTGAGCGAGCCGAGCCACAGCGGCTGCCCGGCGGCGCGGCCCTGGCCGTAGGTGGCGAGCAGGGCCTGCGCCTCGATGGGGTCGCCCAGCTTCGTGCCGGTGCCGTGGGCCTCGACGGCGTCGACGTCGGGTGCGGTGAGGCCGGCGTCGGTCAGGGCGTCGCGGATGACGCGCTGCTGGGAGGGGCCGTTGGGGGCGGTGAGGCCGCTGCTGGCACCGTCCTGGTTGACGGCGGAGCCGCGGATCACCGCGAGGACGGGGTGGCCGAGCCTGCGGGCGTCGGAGAGCCGCTCGACGAGGAGCATGCCCGCGCCCTCGCCCCAGCCGGTGCCGTCCGCCCCGGCGGCGAACGCCTTGCAGCGGCCGTCGGCGGCGAGGCCGCGCTGGCGGGAGAACTCGATGAACGCGCCGGGGGTGGACATCATCGCGACGCCGCCGACGAGCGCCATGGTGCACTCGCCGCCGCGCAGGGCGCGTACGGCCCAGTGCAGGGCGACGAGGGAGGAGGAGCAGGCGGTGTCGACGGTCGCCGCGGGCCCTTCCAGGCCGAGGGCGTAGGAGACGCGGCCGGACATGACGCTGGCCGAGCTGCCGATGGCCAGGTAGCCGCCGAGTTCCTCGGCCTCATGGCGCACGAGGGAGGCGTAGTCCTGGCTGTTGGAGCCGACGAAGACGCCGGTGGCGGTGCCGCGCAGCGTCTCCGGGTCGATGCCGGCGCGCTCGACGGCTTCCCAGGCGGTCTCCAGCAGCAGGCGCTGCTGGGGGTCCATGGCGAGGGCCTCGCGCGGGGAGATCCCGAAGAAGGCGGCGTCGAAGTCGCCCGCGCCGTCGAGGAAGCCGCCCTCGCGGGTGTAGGAGGTGTTCGTCCCGTCCGGGTCGGGGTCGTAGAGGGCTTCGAGGTCCCAGCCCCGGTCGGCGGGGAAGCCGGTGACGGCGTCCCCGCCGGTGGCGACCAGGTCCCACAGCTGTTCGGGGGTGCGGATGCCGCCCGGATAGCGGCATCCCATTCCCACGATCGCGATGGGCTCCTGGCGCTCTTCCTCCACCTCGCGCAAGCGCTGCCTGGTCTGGCGGAGCTCGCCCGTCATCCACTTCAGGTGGTCCAGAAGCTTCTCTTCGTTCCCCATCTGGGAAACACCCCCGTCGAACGGCCGCTGCGGTGTCCGGACCGCCGTCAACCGGTCGGGGCGAGTCACGCGGAGCAGTACGGGGATCCGTCACAGCGTCTGCTACGACTTGCCGAACTCACGCTGGATGATGTCGAAGAGCTCGTCGGGGGTGGCCGTCTCCAGTTCCCCGGCGGTCTCTTCCACCTCCGTTGCGTTCCCTGCCCCGGCCCATTTGGCCAGCAGGTCCTCCATGCGTGACGCGATGCTCGCCCGCCCGACGTCGTCCAGTTTTACGGCTGTGAGGCTAGCTTCGAGCCGGTCGAACTCCGCTAGCGCAGCCCGGGCGGCCTCCGCGGGCCCGGGGACGAGCCGTTCGTGGAGGTGCCCGGCGAGGGCCGCGGGGGTGGGGTGGTCGAAGACCAGCGTGACGGCCAGGGGCAGTCCGGTGTGGGCGGTGACCAGGTTGCGCAGCTCGACGGCCATCAGGGAGTCGAAGCCGAGGTCGAGGAAGCCGCGGGCAGCGCGGACGGCGTCGGGTTCCTCGTGGCCGAGCACGGCGGCGGCGTGGCCGCGTACCAGGTCGGTGAGGATCCGCAGCTGTTCCGCTTCAGGCAGGCCGGCCAGCCGTGCGCGCAGGGCGGTGGCGGGGCCGCCGTCCGGGGCGTCGGCTGCCGGGGCCGCGTCGTGCGCTCCGGCGGGGGGCGCGGCCGGCTCCAGGGCCGCCCGTACCTCGGGCAGGCCGCCGAGGAGCGGGCTGGGGCGGCGGGCGGTGAACGGCGGGGCGAACCGCTGCCAGTCGACGTCGGCGACGGTCAGGACCGTCTCGTCCGCGTCGAGGGCGCGGCCGAGTTCCGCGAGCGCCGTCTCGGGCGCCATGGGGCGCAGGCCGCGCCGTCGCATCTGCTGTTCCAGGTCGCCCGCGGCCATGCCGCCGCCGGCCCACGGGCCCCACGCCACCGAGGTGGCGGGCAGGCCGCGCGCCCGGCGCCGCTCGGCGAGGGCGTCGAGGCCGGAGTTGGCCGCGGAGTAGGCGGCCTGGCCGCCGCTGCCCCAGGTGGCGGCGATGGAGGAGAACAGGACGAACGCCTCGGTGTCCGTGCCCTCCCCGCACAGCGCGTCCAGGTGGGCGGCGCCCAGGGCCTTGGCGGCGGTGACCCGCCGCCAGTGGTCCGCGTCGGCCGCGCCGAGCGGCACCGGCTCGGTGACTCCGGCGGCGTGGAAGACGGCCCGTACGGGGTCTCCGTCGGCGCGCAGCCCGGTCAGCAGCCGGTCCAGTTGTTCGCGGTCGGCCACGTCGCAGGCGGTGACGGTCACCCGTGCGCCGCTCGCGGTGAGTTCATCGGCGAGTTCCCGGGCGCCGGGGGCGTCCGGGCCGCGCCTGCCGGTCAGGACGAGGTGCTCGGCGCCCCGGTCCGTCAGCCAGCGCGCGACGTGGGCGCCGAGGGCGCCGGTGCCGCCGGTGACCAGGACGGTGCCGCGCGGGGTCCAGCCGTCGGTGCGGGTGCCGTCGGTGGGGGTGGGGGCGGTGTGCCGTTCCAGGCGGCGGCCGTACGTGGCGTCCGCGCGGACGGCGAGCTGGTCCTCGCTGCCGGTACCGGCGCCGGTGCCGAGCAGGATGCCGCGCAGCGCGGCGAGGGCGTGCTCGTCGGGGGTCCCGGGCAGGTCGACGAGGCCTCCCCAGCGTTCGGGGTGTTCGAGGGCGACGACCCGGCCCAGGCCCCACACGGCGGCCTGTTCGGGGCGGACGAGCGGGTCGGTGGCGTCGACCGACACCGCTCCGCGCGTCACGCACCACAGCGGCGCGTCCACACCGGCGTCGCCGAGGGCGCGTACGAGGGCGGCCGTGCCGAGGCCGTACGTGCCGTCCCCGGCCAGCAGGGACACCACGGCGTCGACGGGTCCGGCGCCGGCCGCGAGGGCCAGTTCGGCGGCGAGCTCCGCGGTGGATGCGGTGGTTCCGGTGCTTTCGGTGGCCGGGCCGGCCGTCACCAGCGTCACGCGCTCCGGGGTGCCGTCGCCGAGGGCGGCCAGCAGCCGCCCGGTGAACGGGTCGTCCGCCTGGCCCGGAGCCACGGCGACGAGGAACCGTCCCTGGGCAGCGGCAGCGGCAGCGGCAGCGGGGGCGTCCGGGGCGGGCAGCGGCTGCCAGGCGACGCGGTAGCGCAGCCCGGCAGGAGCCGCCGGGGCGACCTCGGCCGCGCCCGTCGCTTCCGTCGCTTCGGTGACCGTGTCGGGCCAGTAGCGCGAGCGCTGGAAGGCGTACGTCGGCAGGTCGATCCGGTGGGCGCCGGCCCAGAACGCCTCCCGGTCCAGCGGCACGCCGTGGGTCCAGGCCTGCGCCAGCGCCTGGAGGACCGTCCGGGTCTGCGGACGTCCCGTGCGCAGCAGCGGGAGGAAGGTGCCGGGGACGCAGTCGGCGCCCATCGCCGACAGGACGCCGTCGGGGCCCAGTTCCAGGTACCGGGTCACGCCCAGGCCGTGCAGGGCGGCCATGCCGTCGGCGAAGCGGACCGCGCCGCGCACGTGCCGCACCCAGTAGTCGGCCGTGCACAGCTCCTCGGCGTCCGCCGCGCCGGTCAGGTTGAAGAGGACGGAGATCCGCGGCGCCGCGTACGTGACGGCCTCCGCGACCTTGCGGAAGTCGGCGAGCATCGGCTCCATGAGCGGGGAGTGGAAGGCGTGGCTGACGGTCAGCCGCCGGGTCTTCACCCCGCGCCCGGCCAGCACGTCCGCGATCTCGGAGACGGCCTCGGCCGCACCCGAAACCACCACGGACAGCGGCCCGTTGACGGCCGCGATGCTGACGTCCTCGTACGCGGCGACCAGCTCGGCCACGACCGCCTCGGCCGCCCGCACCGCCACCATCGCCCCGCCCGGCGGGAGCGCCTGCATCAGGCGGCCGCGCGCGGCCACCAGCCGGGCCGCGTCGGCCAGGGAGAACACCCCGGCGACGTGCGCGGCGGCGATCTCACCGACGGAGTGCCCGAGGAGGTGGTCGGGCTGCACGCCCCAGCTCTCCACGAGCCGGAACAGCGCCACCTCCAGGGCGAACAGGGCCGGCTGGGTGAACTCCGTACGGTCCAGTTCCGTGGCGTCGTCGGCGAACATCACCTCCCGCAGCGGGCGGTCCAGGTACGGGTCCAGGTGCAGGCACGCCTCGTCCAGCGCCCGCGCGAACGCGGGGAAGGCGGCGTACAGCTCCCGGCCCGCGCCGGCGCGCTGCGCGCCCTGCCCGGTGAAGAGGAAGGCGGTCGGCTCCGTGGTCGCGGTGCCGCGCAGCAGGCCGGGGGCCTGCTCGCCGCGGGACAGGGCCAGGAGCGCGGCGTGCGTCCGGTCGGGGTCCCCGGTGGGGAGCAGCGCCGCGCGGTGGTCGAAGGCGGTACGGCCGTTGGCCAGCGCGTGCGCCAGGTCCTCGGACCGCAGCCCGGGGCGGGCGGCGAGGTGCTCCGCCAGGCGTGCGGCTTGCGCGCGCAAGGCCGCCTCGGAGGTGCCGGACAGCACCCAGGGCAGCTGCGGACCGGCCGCCTCGGGGGCGTCGACGGCTGCCGGGGTACCGACGGCTGCCGGGGCCTCCGGGGCTTCGAGGATGACGTGGGCGTTGGTACCGCTGATGCCGAAGGAGGAGACGGCCGCGCGGCGCGGCCGGTGGTCGTCGGCCCGCGGCCACCGCCGTTCCTCGGTCAGCAGCTCGACGGCGCCCGCGGACCAGTCCACGTGCGGCGTCGGCTCGTCGGCGTGCAGGGTCCTCGGCAGCAAGCCGTGCCGCATCGCCATCACCATCTTGATCACGCCGCCCACGCCCGAGGCGGCCTGCGCATGGCCGATGTTCGACTTCAGCGAGCCCAGCCACAGCGGTTCGCCGCCGTCGCGGTCCTGTCCGTACGTCGCGAGCAGCGCCTGCGCCTCGATCGGGTCGCCCAGCGACGTACCGGTGCCGTGCGCCTCGACCGCGTCCACCTCGGCGGCCGACAGCCCGGCGTTGGCGAGGGCGGCGCGGATGACCCGCTGCTGCGCCGTGCCGTTGGGGGCGGTCAGGCCGTTGCTCGCGCCGTCCTGGTTGACGGCCGAGCCACGGAGGACCGCCAGGACCCGGTGCCCGTTGCGGCGGGCGTCGGAGAGCCGCTCGACGAGGAGCACGCCGACGCCCTCGGACCAGCCCGTGCCGTCCGCGTCGGCGGAGAACGCCTTGCACCGGCCGTCGGCGGCGAGGCCGCCCTGCCGGTGGAACTCGGCGAACGCCGCCGGTGTCGGCATCACCGTCACACCGCCGGCCAGCGCCATCGAGCACTCGCCGGTGCGCAGCGCCTGCGCAGCCAGGTGCAGGGCCACCAGCGAGGACGAGCAGGCGGTGTCCAGGGTGACGGCGGGGCCCTGGAGCCCCAGCGCGTACGCGATCCGGCCGGAGAGCACGCTCGTCGCGTTGCCCGCCAGCACCTGCCCCGAGGTGGCGTTCGGCGTGCCGCGCAAGGTGCCCGCGTAGCCGAGCGAGGCGGCTCCGGCGAACACGCCGACCGGCGTGCCGTGCAGGGCGGCGGGGTCGATGCCCGCCGCCTCGATGGCCTCCCAGGACGCCTCGAGGAGGAGCCGCTGCTGGGGGTCCATGGCGAGGGCCTCGCGCGGCGAGATCCCGAAGAAGTCGGCGTCGAAGTCGGCGGCTCCGGTCAGGAAGCCGCCGGACCGGGTGTAGTCGCCGTCCGGGCCGGAGGCCGCCGGCACCTGCCAACCGCGGTCGGTGGGGAATCCGGTGATGGCGTCGCCGCCGTCGCGCAGCAGGCGCCACAGGTCGTCGGGGCCGGCCACCCCGCCGGGATAGCGGCAGCTCATGCCGACGACGACCACCGGGTCCTCGTCGGCCGGTGTCACGGGCACCGGGGAGCCGCTTCCGGCGGGGGCAGTGCCGTCTCCGGCGCCGTCCCCGCCGAGGCCGAGTCCGGCTTCGAGGTGCCGGGCGAGCGCGGTCGCGGTGGGGTGGTCGAAGACGGCCGTGGTGGTCAGCCGTACGCCGGTTGCCCGGGTCAGCCGGTCCCGCAGCTCGACCGCGGCCAGGGATTCGAAGCCCAGCTCGCGGAAGGCCCGGGTCGGTTCGACCGTCGCCGTCGACGTGTGCCCCAGCACCGCCGCCGCCTCCGTACGCACCAGCTCCAGCAGGTGGCGCCGCCGGTCCGTCCCGGACAGCGCGGCGAGCCGTCCGCGCAGCGCGTCGGCCGGCTGGACCGGCCCGTCGGGCGCGGCTTCGTCCAGGGCCCGTACGGCGGGCAGTTCGCAGAGCAGCGGGCTCGGCCGCATCGCGGTGAACGTCGGCGCGAAGTGCGCCCATGCCACGTCGGCGACGGCCACGCAGGCCTCCCCCGAGCCGAGCGCCCGCTCCAGGGCCGTCATGGCCCGGGCCGGGTCGAGGACGAGGAGCCCGCGCTCGCGCAGGTGCTCCGCGATCACCCTGCCGGTCGCCATCCCGCTGCCGCCCCAGGGACCCCAGGCAACCGAGGTCGCCACCAGACCCCGCGCACGACGCCACTGCGCCAACGCATCCAGATACGTATTCGCAGCCGCATACGCACCCTGCCCACCCGAACCCCACACCGCGGAGATCGACGAGAACAACACGAACGCGTCCAGGCCGCCGGCCCGCGAAGGCTCACTGAACAGCGCATCCAGATGACGAGCGCCCAGGACCTTGGCGGCCATGACCCGCTCGTACTCCTCAGCCGAACCCGCCATCAGCGCATTCAACTGCTCCACACCAGCCGCATGCACCACACCCCGGACGGGCCCGTCCTTCTCCAGCCCCTCCACCAGCGCACGCACCTGACCGGCATCAGACACATCACAGGCGACAACACTCACCCGCACCGACTCCGACGTCAGCTCATCCGCCAACTCCGCAGCACCAGGCGCCTCCAGACCACGACGGCTCGTCAGCACCACATGCCCGGCACCCTCAGCCACCAGCCACCGGGCCACATGCGCACCCAGCGCACCCGTACCACCCGTCACCAGCACCGTGCCACGAGGACGCCAGCCCTCCGACCCGGCAACCGACTCCGCAGCCCTCAACCGGCGGCCATACACACCCGCCGCCCGCACCGCGACCTGATCCTCACCCGAAGCACCCGACAACAGACCACGCACACGCACCGCCGCCCGCTCATCCAACACCTCAGGAAGATCGATAAGCCCGCCCCAACGCCCCGGATGCTCCAACGCCACGACCCGGCCCAGCCCCCACACCAGGGACTGCTCCACACCAGCAGCCGTCAACACATCGGAACGGCCGGTCGACACCGCACCCTGCGTCAAAGACCACAACGGCACACCGACCCCGGCATCACCCAGAGCCTGGACCAGCTCCAACGTCCCCACCAGCCCACGCAACGACACCACACCGGCAAACTCACCAGTCAGCCCCGCAACAAGCTCCGCACGCCCCTGACCCCGGCCCACAAGCAACGTCCGCGCACCCAGGGCGTCAGCGACCCAGCCCGTCAGCGGACCATCCTCATCAGCCACCACCAGCCACGAACCCGACACCTCGGCCCGCGCCGGCTCTGCCAGCGGCTTCCACGTGACCCGATAACGCCACCCATCCACCGCCGACTGCTCACGCCGACGCTTACGCCACGACGACAAGGCAGGCAGCACCGCACCCAGCGAACCACCCTCCACCTCAAGCGTCTCCGCGAGAGCCCCCAGATCCTCGCGCTCCACCGCCTCCCAGAACGCCGCATCCACCACATCGGCCTCGGCAACGGTCGACTCGACGTCAGCCGTGGGCTCCGGCCAGTAGCGCTGGTGCTGGAAGGCGTACGTCGGCAGGTCCACCCGACGCGCACCGCTCCCGGCGAAGAACGCCGCCCAGTCCACCGCAACACCATGGACGTACGCCCGGGCGACGGCAGCAACGGCCGACTCCGGCTCGTCCCGGCCCTTGCGCAGCACCGGCACGAACACGGCGTCCTCGACGCAATCCGCACCCATCCCCGACAGCACACCGTCCGGCCCGAGCTCCACGAACCGGGTCACACCCTGACGATGCAGAGTGGCGAACCCATCGGCGAACCGGACCGCCTCACGGACGTGACGCACCCAGTACTCCGGCGCGGACAGCTCCTCCGCCGAAGCGACAGCACCCGTGAGGTTCGAAACGACCGGGATCGACGGCGCCACGAACTCAACAGACCCCAGCACCGCCCGGAACTCGTCCAGCATCGGATCCATGAGCGGCGAGTGGAACGCATGGCTCACCGTGAGCTTCTTGGTCTTCACCCCGCGCTCGCCGAGCTCACCCGCAATCTGGTTCACGGCATCGGCCGCACCCGAAACCACCACGGACGCAGGACCGTTCACCGCCGCGATGCTCACACCCTCGTACGCGGCGACCAGCTCAGCCACCTCCGCCTCAGCCGCACGCACCGACACCATCGCGCCACCCGCAGGCAGCGCCTGCATCAGCCGGCCACGCGCCACCACCAACCGCGCCGCATCCGCCAGCGAGAACACCCCCGCCACATGAGCAGCCGCAATCTCACCAATGGAGTGCCCGAGCAGGTAATCGGGCTTCACACCCCAGCTCTCCACCAGCCGGAACAACGCCACCTCGATCGCGAACAACGCCGGCTGCGTGAACTCCGTACGGTCCAACTCCCCCGCAGCGCCCTCCGCGAACATCACCTCCCGCAGCGAACGCCCCAGCTCCGGGTCGATGTGAACGCAGACGGCATCCAGCGCCTGCGCGAACACCGGGAAGGCGTCATACAACTCACGCCCCATCCCCGCCCGCTGCGCACCCTGCCCCGTGAACAAGAAGCCCGTCAGACCCGGGACCACCGCACCACGCACCACACCCGGCACCGACTCACCGCGCGCCAGCGCCTCCAGCGCCGCACCACGCTCACCCCCCACCACCACCGCACGGTGCTCGAACACCGCACGCGTCGTAGCCAACGAAAAACCCACATCCACCGGATCGGCTCCCGGCAACGACGACCCCAGGAACGACCCCAGCCGACCGGCCTGCGCACCCAACGCCTCCACCGAACGACCGGACACCACCCACGGCACCACCGGCAGCACCACATCCGCACCAGCCGCACCCACGGGCGCCACCACCGGCTCCGGGACAACCGGGGAGGCCTCGGGGGCTTCCTCCAGGATGACGTGCGCGTTCGTGCCGCTGAAGCCGAACGACGAGACGCCGGCCCGGCGCAGGCGGTCCTCGCCCGTCGGCCAGGGGTGGTCCTCGGTCAGGAGCTCGACCGCACCCTCCGTCCAGTCCACGTGTGGCGTCGGCTCGTCGGCGTGGAGCGTGCGCGGGAGTATGCCGCGGCCCATCGCCAGCACCATCTTGATCACGCCCGCGACACCGGCCGCGGCCTGCGTGTGGCCGATGTTGGACTTCACCGAGCCGAGCAGCAGCGGCCGGTGGGCGGGCCGGTCCTGGCCGTAGGTGGCCAGCAGCGCCTGTGCCTCGATCGGGTCGCCCAGCTTCGTACCCGTGCCATGCGCCTCGACCGCGTCGACCTCGGCGGCCGTCAGCCCGGCGTTCGCCAGCGCCGCGCGGATCACGCGCTGCTGCGAAGGCCCATTCGGCGCGGTCAGACCGTTGCTCGCGCCATCCTGGTTGACGGCCGTACCGCGCACGACGGCCAGCACCCGGTGCCCGTTGCGCTCGGCGTCCGACAGCCGCTCCAGCACCAGCATGCCCACGCCCTCGCCCCACGCGGTGCCGTCCGCGTCGGCGGAGAACGCCTTGCAGCGGCCGTCGGCGGCGAGGCCGCGCTGGCGGGAGAACTCCACGAAGGCGCCCGGGGTCGACATCACGGTCACGCCGCCGGCCAGCGCCAGGGTGCACTCACCGCCCCGCAGCGCCTGCGCGGCGAGGTGCAGGGCGACGAGGGACGACGAGCA
Organism: Streptomyces sp. NPDC002032; assembly: GCF_042890765.1. Classification (NCBI taxonomy): domain Bacteria; kingdom Bacillati; phylum Actinomycetota; class Actinomycetes; order Kitasatosporales; family Streptomycetaceae; genus Streptomyces; species Streptomyces sp. NPDC002032. The sequence continues at coordinate 13,362 of NZ_JBIASM010000027.1, forward strand.
GGCGGTGTCGACGGTGACCGCGGGCCCCTCCAGGCCGAGGGCGTACGCGATGCGGCCGGAGAGGACGCTGGCGGTGTTGCCGGTCGCCACGTACCCCTGCACGGCCTCCGCCACGGGTCGCAGGAGTCCGACGTAGTCCTGGCCGTTGGTGCCCGCGAAGACGCCGGTGGCGGTGCCGCGCAGCGAGGACGGGTCGATGCCCGCGCGCTCCAGGACCTCCCAGGAGGCTTCGAGGAGGAGGCGCTGCTGCGGGTCCATGGCGAGGGCCTCGCGCGGCGAGATCCCGAAGAAGGACGGGTCGAAGTCGCCCGCGCCGGACAGGAAGGCGCCGCGGGAGGCGTACGAGGTGCCGGGGCGGCCGGGGTCCGTCGCGAAGAGGGCGTCGAGGTCCCAGCCCCGGTCGGCGGGGAAGTCCGTCAGGGCCTCGGCGCCGTCGGCCAGGAGCTGCCACAGCCGCTCGGGGGTGTCGGCGCCGCCGGGGAAGCGGCAGCTCATGCCGACGATCGCGATGGGGTCGTCGTCATCGGGGCGCAGGCCCGTGGCGGTGGCGGTGGCGGGTGCCGACGCCCCGGTCCCGGTCCCGGTCCCGGTGGGGCGGTCGCCGATCAGGCCGGTGCGGACGTACTCGGCCAGGACGGCCGGGGTGGGGAAGTCGAAGAGCAGGGTGACGGGCAGCCGCAGCCCGGTCGCGTCGTTGAGGGCGTTGCGCAGTTCCACGGCGCCGAGCGAGGTGAAGCCGAGGTCGCGGAAGGCCCGTTCGGGGTCGATGGACGCCGCCGAGGAGTGGCCCAGGACACCGGCGATCTCGGTGCGCACCAGCTCGCCCACCAGGCGGCGCTGTTCGGCGTCGGTGGCGGTCAGCAGGCGGGCGCGCAGGGCGGACAGCCCGCTGCCCGTACGGCCGTCCTCGCCCGTACCCGTACCCGTGTCCGTGGCGGGGGCCTCGCGCAGCTCGGGCAGGTCCGCCAGGAGCGTGTCCGGGCCGGCCGTGCGGGGGCGGCGGGTGGCGGCGAAGCGCCGCCAGTCGACGTCGGCGACGAGGGTCAGGGCTTCGTCGCGCGCCACCGCCCGTTCGAGGGCGGTGACGGCGAGTTCGGGGTCCATGGCGCGTACGCCGCGCCGGGCGAAGCGCTGGGCGACCGCGCCCTCGCCGAGTCCGGCGCCGCCCCACAGGCCCCAGGCGACGGAGGTCGCGCGCAGGCCGAGGGAGCGCCGGTGCAGGGCGAGGGCGTCGAGGTAGGCGTTGCCGGGCGCGTAGTTGCCCTGTCCGATGCCGCCGAGGACGCCGGCGAGGGAGGAGAACAGTACGAACGCGTCGAGGTCGAGGTCGCGGGTGAGTTCGTGGAGGTGCCGTGCGGTGGCGGCCTTGGCGCGCAGGACGCCGTCGATGCGGTCGGTGTCCAGCGCGTCGACCATCGCGTCGTCGAGGGCGGCCGCGGTGTGGACGACGGCGGTCAGCGGGAGTTCCGGCGGTACGTCGGCCAGGACGGCGGCCAGGGCCGTACGGTCGGCGGTGTCGCAGGCGACGACGCTGACGCGCGCGCCGGCCGCTTCGAGCTCGGTGCGCAGGTCGGCCGCGCCGGGGGCGTCGGGGCCCCGGCGGCTGAGCAGCAGGAGGTGCGCGGCGCCGCGCCCGGCCAGTCGGCGGGCCACCTGTGCGCCGAGTGCGCCGGTGCCGCCGGTGACCAGCACGGTGCCGCGCGGCTCCCAGGTGTCGGTCGGGGTCCCGGACGGGGCGGCGGGTGCCTGCGCGGCCCGGGCCGGTGCGTGCGCCAGGCGGCGCCGGTAGGTGCCCGAGGCGCGCAGGGCCACCGCCCTCTCGACGGCGCCGGATCCAGCGCCGGATCCGGCGTCGGATCCGGCGTCGGCGGCGGCGCGCAGCACCGTGCGGAGCCGGTCGCGGCCCCGCTGCCCGAGCGGGCCGGGCGGCAGGTCGAGGACGCCGCCCCAGCGGTCGGGGTGTTCGGCGCCGAGGACTCCGGCGAGGCCCCACAGGAGGGCCTGGTCCGGATGGTCCAGCGGGTCGGTGCGGTCCACGGAGACGGCGCCCCGCGTCACGGCCCACAGCGGGGCGGACGCGTCGGCGTCGCCGAGGGCCTGGACGAGCGCCACGGTCGCGGCGTAACCGGCAGGGGTCACCCGGTCCTCGCCCGCCGGGGCCCCGACCAGGCCGAGCAGGGAGACGACGCCGGTGAGCGGGGTCGCGTCCGGCGCGGAGCCGAGGGTCGCGAGGGTTTCGCGCAGCCGGCGCGCGAGGTCGTCGCGGTCGGCCGTCGCGGGCACGGTCAGGCGCAGCACGTCCGTGCCCGGCCCGTCCAGGGCGGCCAGGCACTCCGCGACCGTCTCCTGGTGGGCGTGCTCGTCCTGCGGCACGACCACGAGCCAGGTGCCGCCGCCCGGGGCGGGGGTGGTGGCCTCCGGGACCGGCTGCCACACGATGCGGTGGCGCCATCCGTCGAGCGTCCTGTCCTCCTGGCTGCGCCTGTGCCACTGCGACAGCGCGGGCAGCACGGCGCCGAGCGGGGCGCCCGCGGGGTCGGCGGCGTCGAGGGCCAGCATGTCGGCGACGGCTTCCAGGTCCTGGCCCTGGACCGCCGTCCAGAAGCCCTCCTCCACCGGATCGCCGGCCGTACGGCCCGCGCCGCCCGCCGCGTCCGAGGGCTTCGCGCGCAGCCAGTAGTGCCGGTGCTGGAAGGCGTACGTCGGCAGGTCCACGCGGCGCGCACCGGTCCCGGCGAAGTACGCGGCCCAGTCGAGCGGCGCGCCGTGCGCGTACGCCCGGGCGACCGCGCTGACCAGCGCCTCCGGCTCCGCCCGGTCCTTGCGCAGTACGGGAACGAACACGGCGCCCTCGACGCAGTCGGCGCCCATCGCGGACAGCACCCCGTCCGGTCCGAGCTCCACGAACCGGCTCACGCCCTGGGCCGCCAGGGCGGCCATCCCGTCGGCGAAGCGGACGGCTTCACGGACATGCCGCACCCAGTACTCCGGCGCGCACAGCTCTTCCGCCGAGGCGACAGCACCCGTGAGGTTCGAAACGACGGGGATCGACGGCGCCGCGAACTCAACGGCATCCAGAACAGCCCGGAAGTCGTCCAGCATGGGGTCCATGAGCGGCGAATGGAACGCATGGCTGACGGTCAGCCGCTTGGTCTTCACCCCGCGCCCGCCGAGCACACCCGCGATCTCACTCACGGCCTCGGCCGCACCCGAGATCACCACGGACTGCGGACCGTTCACCGCCGCGATGCTCACGCCCTCGTACGAGGCGACCAGCTCGGCCACCTCCGCCTCAGCCGCCCGCACCGACACCATCGCCCCGCCCTCGGGCAGCGCCTGCATCAGCCGACCACGCGCCACCACCAGCCGCGCCGCATCAGCCAGCGAGAACACCCCCGCCACATGCGCCGCAGCAATCTCACCAATGGAGTGTCCGAGCAGATAATCGGGCTTCACACCCCAGCTCTCCACGAGCCGGAACAACGCCACCTCAAGGGCGAACAACGCAGGCTGCGTGAACTCCGTACGGTCCAACTCCCCCGCAGAGTCCTCCGCGAACATCACCTCCCGCAGCGACGGCCCCCACTCCGCATCCACAGCGGCACACACCGCATCCAGCGCCGCCGCGAACACCGGGAACGCCGCATACAGCTCGCGCCCCATCCCCGCCCGCTGCGCACCCTGCCCCGTGAACAGGAACGCGGTGCGGCCCGGGGTCGCCTGGGCGAGGAGGCCGCCGCTCTGGGCCAAGGCCTCTACGGCCTGCACCAGTTCGGCCCGCTCGCGGCCCACGAGCACCGCGCGGTGCTCGAAGGCGTGCCGCGTGGTCGCCAGCGAGAGGGCCACATCGGCCGGCTGGAGCTCGGGACGCTCCGCGAGGTGCGCGGCGAGCCGCTGCGCCTGCGCCCGTACCGCGCTCTCCGACCGGCCGGAGAGCAGCCACGGAACGACGTCGGCACCCGTGTGTTCACGGGCGGCCGGCGCCTCTTCCCGGGCCTGTTCGAGAACCACGTGCGCGTTGGTGCCGCTGATGCCGAACGAGGAGACGCCGGCCCGGCGCGGCCGGTCCTCGGCGGTCGCGGGCCAGTCCCGCTGTTCGGTCAGCAGTTCCACTGCTCCCGCCGACCAGTCGACGTGCGTGGACGGCTCTCCGACGTGCAGCGTCCGGGGCAGTACCCCGCGCCGCATCGCCTCGATCATCTTGATGACGCCGCCGACACCGGCGGCGGCCTGGGTGTGGCCGATGTTGGACTTCAGCGAACCGAGGTAGAGGGGCCGGTCGGCGGGACGCCCCTGGCCGTACGTGGCGAGGAGCGCCTGTGCCTCGATCGGGTCGCCCAGCGAGGTGCCGGTGCCGTGCGCCTCGACGGCGTCGACGTCGGCCGGTGTCAGACCGGCGTTGGCCAGCGCCGCGCGGATCACGCGCTGCTGGGAGGGGCCGCTGGGAGCGGTGAGGCCGTTGCTGGCACCGTCCTGGTTGACGGCGGAGCCGCGGATCACCGCGAGGACGGGGTGGCCGAGCCTGCGGGCGTCGGAGAGCTTCTCCACGAGCAGCACGCCGACGCCCTCGGACCAGCCGGTGCCGTCGGCGGTGTCGGCGAAGGACTTGCAGCGGCCGTCACCGGCCAGGCCGCCCTGCCGGGCGAAGTCCTCGAACGTCGCGGGCGTCGGCATCACGGTCACGCCGCCCGCCAGCGCCATGGTGCATTCGCCGGCCCGCAGCGCCTGTACGGCGAGGTGCAGGGCGACCAGCGACGACGAGCACGCCGTGTCGACGCTGACGGCGGGGCCCTCGAACCCAAAGGAGTAGGCGACGCGCCCGGACAGCACGCTGCTGGCGGTGCCGATGCCGAGGTAGCCCTCGACCTCGGCGGGCACCTCTTCCAGCCGGGCGCCGTAGTTGTGGTACATCAGGCCGGCGAAGACGCCGACCTTCTGGCCGCGCAGGGAGAGCGGGGCGACCCCGGCGCGTTCGACGGCCTCCCAGGACGCCTCCAGCAGCAGGCGCTGCTGGGGGTCCATGCCCATCGCCTCGCGCGGCGAGATCTTGAAGACCTCGGCGTCGAAGGCGCCCGCGTCGTGGAGGAAGCCGCCCTCCAGCGCGTACGAGGCCTCCTCGCCGTCCGGCCCGGGGCCGACCAGTTCCTCGCACTCCCAGCCGCGGTCCGCCGGGAAGGCGGAGATCCCGTCCGTCCCCGACTCCACCAGCCGCCACAGGTCCTCGGGGGACCGGACGCCGCCGGGGTAGCGGCAGCCGATGCCGACGACGGCGATGGGCTCCCGCCCCTTCCCTTCCGCCACCCGCAGACGCTCGGTCGTCTCGTGGAGGTCAGCGGTGACCCTTTTCAGATATTCACGAAGCTTATCTTCGTTAGCCATCGGAGCACACCTTCGGGTACGTCAGGAGATCGGGAGAAGATCGGAGGATCGGAGGATCGGAGGATTCGGAGAAGACCGGAGAAGACCGGAGAAGACCGGGAGGCCGGAAAGGGCGGGCCGGGCCGTACCGTCAGGAGGCGCCGAACCGCTGGTCGATGAAGGCGAAGAGCTCGTCGTCGGAGGCGGATTCCAGTTCCTCCGAGACGGACTCCTCGTTCCCGTCGCCCGCGTCGGTGGCGGCCGGGCCCGCCTCGTGGGCCGCGTACGCGTCGGCCCACTTCCCCACCAGCCCCTTGAGACGGGTGGCGAACACCGTCTGCGCCGCGTCGTCGGGGACGAGCGCCGCCACGGTCTCCGGCGCCATGGCCGCGAAGGCGGCCTCCAGCCGGTCCAGCTCGCCGAGGATGGCGGCGGCGCCGTCGGCCTCGGGGGCGAGGCCCGAATGGAGGTGCTCGACGAGGTGGCCGAGGGTCGGGTGGTCGAAGACCAGCGTCGCGGAGAGGCGCAGGCCGGTCTCGGCGTTGAGCCGGTTGCGCAGTTCCACGGCGGTCAGCGAGTCGAAGCCGAGCTCGGTGAACGCCTGACGGTCCTCGAAGCCGGCGGCGGAGGCGTGGCCCAGCACGCTCGCGACGGCCGCCCGTACGAGCTCGGTCACCGCCGCCCGCCTGCCGTCCTCCGGGAGGCCGGCGAGGCGCCGGCGCAGCCCGTCCGCCCGGTCCGGTGCGGCCTGTGCGGAGGACGCCGTCCTGCGCGCCGGGGTGCCGCGGACCAGCCGCCGGTGGACGGCGGGGAGGGTGCCGCGGGCGGCGCGCCCGCGCAGTGCCGCGAGGTCGAGGCGGACCGGCACGAGGGCCGGCTCGCCGCTGCCGGCGCCGGTGTCGAGGAGCGCGAGCCCCTCGTCCACCGTCAGCGGCGCGATCCCGGCGCGCTGGATGCGGTCGAGGTCGGCCGGGGTGAGACCGGCGCCCATGCCGGCGGTCTCCTCCCACAGCCCCCAGGCCAGGGAGGTGGCGGGGAGGCCGAGCTGGTGCCGGTGTGCGGCGAGGGCGTCGAGGAACGCGTTGGCCGCGGCGTAGTTGGCCTGGCCCGCGCTGCCGAGCACACCGGCGACGGAGGAGAACAGCACGAAGGCATCGGGCTTCAGGTCGAGGTCCTGGGTGAGGTCGTGCAGGTGCCAGGCCGCGTCGGCCTTGGCCCGCAGGACGCTCGCCAGCCGGTCGGGGGTCAGCGAGGCGATCAGGGCGTCGTCCACCACACCGGCGGCGTGCACGATCCCCTGGACGGGATGGGCGGCCAGCAGAGCCGCCAGCGCCTCCCGGTCGGCGACGTCACACGCCGCGACGGTCACGGACGCGCCCAGCGCCTCCAGTGCGCCGCGCAGCGCCTCGGCACCCGGCGCAGCCGGACCGCGCCGGCTCGCCAGCACCAGCTCCCGCACCCCGTGCGCCGTCACCAGGTGCCGGGCCACCACCGCACCGAGACCACCCGTACCACCAGTGACCAGCACCGGACCGGCGCCGAAAGCACCAGCCTCCGGCGGCATGACCTGCGAGGCCCGGACGAGACGGGGCACCAGCACCCGGCCTCCGCGCAGGGCCACCTGCGGCTCGCCCGAGGCGATCACCGAAGCGACCACCTCCGGCGTCAGGGCAGCACGCTCGTCCACATCGACCAGCACGAACCGGCCCGCGCCCTCCGACTGGGCGGACCGCACCAGACCCCACACCACGGACGCCGCCACGTCGGCGACGTCCGTCTCGCCACCGGCAGCAACAGCACCGCGCGTCACGAGAACCAGCGTCCGGTCCTCATCGCCGCCCCAGCCCTGCACCAGCTCCAGGGCCCGGGAGGCCAGTCCGAAGGCGGCCTGCGGCACGCTCTCCTCGCCGGACGAGGCCAGATCGACGACGACGGAGCCGCCGTCACCGGCGTCACCGCCGCCGCCCTCGGTCGGCGTCATGGGGGCCGGCGTCCACTCCAGCCGGTACAGGGATTCCGCACCGCCGGAGGCGGCCACCGGGCCGTCGACCGGGCGCAGCACCAGCGAGTCCACCGACAGCACCGCACCCCCGGCCGCGTCCGCGACGGCGAGCGACACCGCACCCGTCTCGGTACGGCTCAGGCGCACCCGCAACCGCGCGGCACCGGAGGCGTGCAGCGTCACCCCCGACCAGGCGAAGGGCAGATGGCCGCCCGCCCCCTCCGGCAGGAGCCCGCCCACGCCCAGGGCGTGCAGCGCGGCATCGAGCAGCGCCGGGTGCAGACCGAAGCGGCCCGCCTCCCCCGCCGCGTCCTGCGGCAGGGCCACTTCCGCGAACACCTCGTCACCGGAACGCCACACCGCCTCCAGCCCCTGGAACAGCGGGCCGTACGCGAACCCGCCGTCCGCCATCTCCTCGTACAGCCCGTCGAGGGACAGCTCCTGGGCGTCCTGCGGCGGCCAGGCGGTCGGACCGGCGGCGGGCACCGCGGCGCCGGGCACGAGGGTGCCCGTCGCGTGCGTGCTCCACGCTCCGTCGTCCGCGCCGTCGACCCGCGCGTGGAAGGTCACCGGGCGGCGTCCCTCGTCGTCGGCCGCGCCCACCACCAGCTGCACCGACACGCCGTTGCGCTCGGGCAGGACCAGGGGCGTGCTCAGCGTCAACTCGTCGAGGGTGTCGCAGCCGAGCCGCTCACCGGCGTGCAGGGCGAGCTCCACGAAGGCCGTACCCGGCAGGATGACGGTGCCGCGTACCGCGTGCCCCGCCAGCCACGGGTGCGTGTCCAGGCCCAGCCGGGCCGTGAACACGTCCCCGCCCCCGGCCAGCTCCACCGCCGCACCCAGCAGCGGGTGTTCGGCCGGGCGCAGGCCCAGGCCGGTGGCATCGGCGGCGCCGGTGGTGGACCGCAGCCAGTAGTGCTGGTGCTGGAAGGCGTACGTCGGGACGTCGACGCGGCGCGCACCGGTCCCGGCGAAGAAGGCCTCCCAGTCCACGGCCACCCCGTACGCGTAGGCCCGTCCCAGCGCGGCGACCGAGGCCTCCGCCTCGTCCCGGTCCTTGCGGAGCACGGGGACGAACACTGCGCCGTCGACGCAGTCGGCGCCCATCGCGGACAGCACGCCATCCGGGCCGAGCTCGATGAACCGGGTCACGCCCTGGGCTGCCAGGGCGGCGACCCCGTCGGCGAACCGGACCGCCTCCCGGACGTGACGCACCCAGTACTCCGCCGAACACAGCTCCTCCGCCGAAGCGACAGCACCCGTCAGGTTCGAAACGACGGAGATCGACGGCGCCGCGAACTCAACGGCATCCAGCACCGCCCGGAACTCGTCCAGCATCGGATCCATCAGCGGCGAGTGGAAGGCATGGCTCACGGTCAGCCGCTTGGTCTTCACCCCGCGCCCGGCGAGCACGTCCGCGATCTCGCTCACGGCATCGGCCGTGCCCGAAACCACCACGGACGCAGGTCCGTTGACAGCAGCGATGCTCACGCCTGCGTACGAGGCGACCAGCTCGGCCACCTCTGCCTCAGCGGCTCGCACGGACACCATCGCGCCACCGGCGGGCAGCGCCTGCATCAGCCGCCCACGGGCCACGACCAGCCGCGCCGCATCAGCCAGCGAGAACACACCAGCCACATGCGCCGCAGCAATCTCACCAATGGAGTGCCCGAGCAGATAATCGGGCTTCACACCCCAGCTCTCCACCAGCCGGAACAACGCCACCTCGATGGCGAACAACGCAGGCTGCGTGAACTCCGTACGGTCCAACTCCCCGCCAGAGCCCTCCGCGAACATCACCTCCCGCAGCGACCGCCCCCACTCCGCATCCACAGCCGCACACACCGCATCCAACGCCCCCGCGAACACCGGGAACGCGTCGTACAGCTCGCGTCCCATCCCCGTCCGCTGCGCACCCTGCCCCGTGAACAGGAAGGCCACGGAGCCCGGCTCCGCGCGGCCGGCGAGCGTGTGCTCCGCCGTCTCGCCGCGCGCGAGCGCGCGCAACCCGGCGAGCGCCTCGGCGCGGTCGGTGGCGAGCACCACCGCGCGGTGCTCCAGCGAGGAGCCGACGGCGGCGGTGGAACGGGCGAGGTCGAGCGGGTGGGCGTCGGGACGGGCGTCCATGTGCGCGAGGAGGGCGTCGGCCTGAAGCGGCAGGGCGGAAACCGTCTTGGCGGACAGGACCAGCGGAATCCGGGACAGTCGTACGGTGCCTCCGGCCGAGGGCCGGTCCGCCTCCCACCCCTGCCCCTGCTCCGCGCCGGCCTCTTCGAGGATGACGTGGGCGTTCGTGCCGCTGATGCCGAACGAGGAGACGCCGGCCCGACGCGGACGGTCGCCCTGCGGCCAGTCCCGGGCCTCGGTCAGCAGCTCGACAGCGCCCGCCTCCCAGTCGATCTGCGGGGACGGCTCGTCCACGTGCAGGGTGCGCGGCAGCACCCCGTGCCGCATCGCCATCACCATCTTGATCACGCCGCCGACACCGGCCGCGGCCTGCGTGTGGCCGAGGTTCGACTTGAGCGAGCCGAGCCACAGCGGCTCGTCTCCGTCGCGCTCCTGCCCATACGTGGCCAGCAGCGCCTGCGCTTCGATCGGGTCGCCGAGCTTGGTACCCGTGCCGTGCGCCTCGACCGCGTCGACGTCGGCGGCGGTCAGGCCGGCGCCCGCCAGGGCCTGGCGGATGACGCGCTGCTGGGCCGGACCGTTGGGGGCGGTGAGTCCGTTGCTGGCGCCGTCCTGGTTGATCGCGGAGCCGCGGACCACCGCGAGGACCTGGTGTCCGTTGCGCCGTGCGTCCGACAGCCGTTCCAGGACGAGGACGCCGACGCCCTCGGACCAGCCCGTGCCGTCCGCGGCCGCCGCGAAGGACTTGCAGCGGCCGTCGGCGGCGAGCCCGCGCTGCTTGCTGAACTCCACGAACGTGGCGGGCGACCCCATGACGGTGACGCCGCCTGCGAGGGCCATCGTGCACTCGCCGCCGCGCAGCGCCTGGGCGGCCCAGTGCAGGGCCACCAGCGAGGACGAGCAGGCCGTGTCGACGGTCACCGCCGGACCCTCCAGGCCGAGGGCGTACGAGACGCGGCCGGACAGCACGCTGCCCGAGTTGCCGGTGCCGAGGTAGCCCTCCACCCCTTCGGGGACGCTCTGGAGACGGCCCGCGTAGTCGTGGTACATGAGGCCGGCGAAGACCCCGGTGGCACTGCCGCGCAGGGCGGTGGGGTCGATGCCCGCACGCTGCACGGCCTCCCAGGACGTTTCCAGCAGCAGCCGCTGCTGGGGGTCCATGGCCAGGGCCTCGCGCGGCGAGATCCCGAAGAAGCCCGCGTCGAACTGGCCCGCCTCGTGCAGGAAGCCGCCCTCCTGGACGTAGGAGGTGCCGCGTCGGTCGGGATCGGCGTCGAAGAGCCCGTCGAGCCGCCAGCCGCGGTCCTGCGGGAACGGTGAGATCCCGTCGTCCCCGGCGAGGAGCATGCCCCACAGGTCCTCGGGGGACCGGACGCCGCCCGGGTAGCGGCAGCCCATGCCGACGATCGCGATCGGCTCGTCGTCCGGGGAGCGCACGGTGGTCGAGGCCGGGGTCGGGGCCAGGGCCGGGTCGTTGTCGTCCTCGTCAACGAGTTGGGCGCCGATGAAGTCGGCGAGCGCCTGCGGGGTGGGGTAGTCGAAGACCAGCGTGGCCGGGAGGCGCAGCCCGGTGGCCGCGTTGAGCCGGTTGCGCAGGTCGATCGCCGTCAGGGAGTCGAAGCCGAGCGCGCTGAAGGCCCGCTCGTGGGACATCTTCTCGGGCGCGTGCCCGAGCACGCCGGCCGCTGCGGAGCGTACGAGGTCGAGGACGACGCGCTGCCGTTCCGGAGCCGCGAGCCCGGCCAGGGTGCGGGCGAAGTCGGCGTCGGCGGCCCGGGAGCGCGCCCGGCGGGTGCGGCGGCCGGCCTGCTGCGCGAGGCGTTCGAGGACCACCGGCAGCGTGCCCCGGTCCGCGCGCCCGCGCAGTGCCGTGAGGTCGAGGCGCATCGGTACGAGGGCCGGTTCCCCGCTGCCCGTACCCGCGTCGAGGAGCGCGAGCCCCTCTCCCACCGCTAGCGGGAGGATCCCGGCCCGGTGGATGCGGTCCACCTCGGCGCTGCCGAGGGCGGCGCCCATGCCGGCCGTCTCCTCCCACAGGCCCCAGGCCAGGGAGGTGGCGGGAAGGCCGAGCTGGTGGCGGTGGGCGGCGAGGGCGTCCAGGAAGGCATTCGCGGCCGCGTAATTGCCCTGGCCCGCGCTGCCGAGCACACCGGCGGCGGACGAGAACAGCACGAACGCGTCCAGATCCTGGCCGGCGGTCAGCTCGTGGAGGTGCCAGGCCGCATCGACCTTGGCCCGCAGTACGGATGCCAGCCGGTCGGGGGTCAGCGAGGCGATGGTGCCGTCGTCCACCACACCCGCCGCATGGACGACACCCTTGACCGGATGGGCAGCCAGCAGAGCGGCCAGCGCCTCCCGGTCGGCAACGTCACACGCCGCGACGGTCACCGCCGCGCCCAGCGCCTCCAGCTCACCCCGCAGCGCCTCGGCACCCGGCGCAGCCGCACCACGCCGGCTCACCAGCACCAGCCCCCGCACCCCGTGCACGGTCACCAGATGCCGCGCCACCACCGCACCCAGACCACCCGTACCACCCGTCACCAGCACCGGACCAGCACCGAAAGCACCAGCCACCGGCATGCCCTGCGACGCCCGGACGAGACGGGGCACCAACACCCGGCCACCCCGCAGGGCCACCTGCGGCTCACCCGAGGCAACCACCGAAGCGACCACCTCCGGCGTCAGCGCCGCACGCTCCTCCACATCCACCAGAACGAAGCGGCCGGCACCCTCCGACTGCGCGGAACGCACCAGACCCCACACCACAGACGCCGCCACATCAGCAACATCCAGCTCACCCGTGGCAACAGCACCACACGTGACCAGAACCAGCGTCCGGTCCTCATCAGCCCAGCCCTGCACCAGCTCCAAGGCCCGCGAGGCCACGGCCAACGCAGCCTGGGGCACGCTCTCTCCGCCGGACGAGGCCAGATCGACGACGACCGCGCCGCCGTCACCCTCGACCGGGGCAATCTCCACCGGCGTCCACTCCAGCCGGTACAGGGAGTCCGTACCGCCGGGCGCAGTGATCCGGCCGTCGACCGGGCGCAGCGCGAGGGAGTCCACCGACAGCACGGCGTCACCGGCCGCGTCCGCGACCTCCACCCGCACCGCTCCCGGGCTCGCCGGGCTGAGGCGTACGCGCAGCTGAGAGGCGCCCGCGGCGTGCAGGGACACGCCCGACCAGGCGAACGGCAGACGTCCGCGGACGGACTCGTCGCCCAGGCCGCCGAAACGCAGCGCATGCAGCGCGGCGTCCAGCAGCGCCGGGTGGACGCCGTACAGCGCGGCCTCCTCGGACGCGTCCTCCGGGAGCTCAACCTCGGCGAACACCTCGTCGCCGCATCGCCACGCCGCCCGCAGACCCTGGAAGGCGGGCCCGTGCTCGACGGCCCCGGATTCGTCGTAGAAGCCGTCCACGTCGACGGGTACGGCGTCCGCGGGCGGCCACACCGCCTGCGAGAACGCGGCCACACCCGCCTCGGCGCTCAGAGCGCCTGAAGCGTTCCGCGTCCACGGGCCGTCGTGCTCCCCCGAATCGGCACGCGAGAAGAAGTCCACCGACCGCAGACCGGCCTCATCCGCAGCACCCACGACAACCTGCACCTGCACACCACCGGACTCCGGCAGCACCAAAGGCACCTCGATCGTCAGCTCCACCAGCCGACCACAACCAACCTGGTCACCGGCCCGGACGGCCAGCTCCACGAACGTCGTACCCGGCAGGACCGCAGCGCCCAGCACGCGGTGGTCAGCGAGCCACGGGTGAGCGCGCAGGGACAGACGGCTCGTGAGGACGGTGTCGTCGGCGTGGGCGAGGGCCACGGCGGCGCCGAGCAGCGGGTGGTCCGCCGCCTGGAGGCCGAGCCCGCCCGCGTCCGCCGCAGCCTCGGGCGCCTGCTTCGGCCAGTAGCGCTGGTACTGGAAGGCGTACGTCGGCAGCTCGACGCGCCGCGCACCGGTCCCGGCGAAGTACGCCGCCCAGTCCACCGGCACCCCGAACGCGAACGCCTGCCCCACCCCGGCAACAGCCGCCTGCGCCTCGTCCCGGCCCTTGCGCAGCACCGGCACGAACACCGCACCCTCGACACACTCGGCACCCATCGCCGACAGCACGCCATCCGGGCCCAGCTCCACGAACCGGGTCACACCCTCCCCACGCAGGGTGCCAACCCCCTCCGCAAAGCGCACAGCCTCACGGACGTGCCGCACCCAGTACTCCGGCGCGCACAGCTCCTCCGCCGAAGCGACCGCACCCGTCAGGTTCGAGACGACGGGGATCGACGGCGCCGCGAACTCAACAGACCCCAGCACCGACCGGAACGCATCCAGCATCGGATCCATCAACGGCGAGTGGAACGCATGGCTCACCGTGAGCTGCTTGGTCTTCACCCCGCGCTCGCCGAGAACACCCGCGATCTCACTCACGGCATCGGCCGCACCGGAAATCACCACAGACTGCGGGCCGTTCACCGCCGCGATGCTCACGCCCTCGTACGCGGCGACCAGCTCGGCCACCTCCGCCTCAGCCGCACGCACGGACACCATCGCGCCACCGGCAGGCAGCGCCTGCATCAGCCGGCCACGCGCCACGACCAGCCGCGCCGCATCAGCCAGCGAGAACACACCCGCCACATGCGCAGCAGCAATCTCACCAATGGAGTGCCCGAGCAGATAATCGGGCTTCACACCCCAGCTCTCCACCAGCCGGAACAACGCCACCTCGATGGCAAACAACGCCGGCTGCGTGAACTCCGTACGGTCCAACTCCCCGCCAGAGCCCTCCGCGAACATCACCTCCCGCAGCGACCGCCCCAGCTCCGGATCGATCGCCGCACACACCGCATCCAGCGCCTGCGCGAACACCGGGAAGGCCGCATACAACTCACGCCCCATCCCCGCCCGCTGCGCACCCTGCCCCGTGAACAGGAACCCCGTCAGACCCGGGACCACCGCACCACGCACCACACCCGGCACCGACTCACCGCGCGCCAGCGCCTCCAGCGCCGCACCACGCTCACCCCCCACCACCACCGCACGGTGCTCGAACACCGCACGCGTCGTAGCCAACGAAAAACCCACATCCACCGGATCCACACCCGGCAACGACGACCCCAGGAACGACCCCAGCCGACCGGCCTGCGCACCCAACGCCTCCACCGAACGACCCGACACCACCCACGGCACCACCGGCAGCACCACATCCGCACCAGCCGCACCAACCGAACCAGCCGCACCAGCCGCACCAGCCGGCTCCCCCTCGCCATCCCCCTCCGCAGACTCCACGGCGGGCTCCTCGGCAGGGGCCTGCTCCAGGATGACGTGGGCGTTCGTACCGCTGATGCCGAACGACGAGACGCCCGCCCGGCGCGGGTGTCCCGTCTCCGGCCAGTCCCGCGCCTCGGTCAGCAGCTCGACCGCGCCCTCCGTCCAGTCGACGTGGGGGGACGGCCGGTCGGCGTGCAGGGTGCGGGGAAGCGAGCCGTGGCGCATGGCCTCGACCATCTTGATCACGCCCGCGACGCCGGCCGCGCACTGGGTGTGCCCGATGTTCGACTTGAGCGAGCCGAGCCACAGCGGCTCCGCGTCGGCGCGGCCCTGCCCGTACGTGGCCAGCAGCGCCTGCGCCTCGATCGGGTCGCCCAGCTTCGTGCCGGTGCCGTGGGCCTCCACCGCGTCGACGTCACCCGGAAGCAGCCGGGCGTTGTCGAGGGCCTGGCGGATGACGCTCTGCTGCGACGGTCCGTTCGGGGCGGTGAGGCCGCTGCTCGCACCGTCCTGGTTGACGGCGGAGCCGCGCACGACGGCGAGGACGGGATGGCCGAGCCGTCGGGCGTCGGAGAGGCGCTCGACGAGCAGCAGGCCGACGCCGTCGGAGAAGCCCGCGCCGTCGGCGTCGGCGGAGAACGCCTTGCACCGGCCGTCGCGGGCGAGGCCCTGCTGGCGGCTGAACTCGGTGAACAGCCGAGGGGTCGACATGACGGTGACGCCGCCCGCGACGGCCAGCGAGCAGTCGCCCTGCCGGATGGCCTGGACGGCGAGGTGGAGGGCGACGAGGGAGGAGGAGCAGGCGGTGCCCACCGTGACGGCGGGGCCGACGAGGCCGAGCGTGTAGGAGACGCGGCCGGATATCAGGCTGGCGGCGTTTCCGGTGAGGACGTGGCCCTCGATGCCCCCGCCGGCGTTGCGCAGGCGGCCGTCGTAGTTCTCGGCGCCCGCGCCGACGAACACGCCGGTACGGGTGCCGCGCAGGCCGGACACGTCGATCCCGGCCCGTTCGAAGACCTCCCAGGCGGTCTCCAGCAGCAGCCGCTGCTGCGGGTCCATGGCGAGGGCCTCGCGCGGGGAGATGCCGAAGAACTCCGGGTCGAAGTCGGCGACGCCGTCGACGAAGCCGCCCTCGCGCGCGTAACTGGTACCGGTCCGGGCCTGCTCGGGGTCGTACAGCTCCGCCAGGTCCCAGCCGCGGTCGTCGGGGAAGGGCGCGATGGCGTCGGTGCCCGCGTCGAGCAGCGTCCACAGGCCCTCGGGGGTGCGTACGCCGCCGGGGAAGCGGCAGCTCATCCCGACGATGGCGATGGGTTCCCGCTCGGCGGCCTCGATGTCGCGGAGCCGCTGTCGGGTGCGCCGCAGGTCGGTGGTGACGCGCTTGAGGTAGTCGCGGAGTTTCGCTTCGTTGTCCATCTTCATCCAACCCATCGCTTCGTCGAGCCCGTCGCGGCGGTCGACGGGAGCCGCCCCCGGGGCCGCGCGCGTGGCGGCGGGTTCCCGGGGGCGTGTGTGCGTCCGGTGCGGCGCGGTCCCGTCAGGACAGTCCGAGTTCTTCGTCGATCAGGTCGAAGATCTCGTCGTCGCTGGCGGTTTCGATCGCGTCCTCGACGAGGGACGTGGCCGTCCCGGCGCCGTGCTTGTCGCGCCATTTGAAGAGCAGGGTCTCCAGGCGCGCGGTGATCTTGTGGGAGGCCTCGTCCGCCGCGTCGAGCGGGAGCAGCATCGCTTCCAGTCGTTCCAGCTCGGCTTCCACGGCGTCGGTCCCGTCCGCCGGGCCCGCCCCGTCCGGTGCCAGCCGGGTGTGCAGATGGTCGGCCAGGTGGGCGGGGGTGGGGTGGTCGAAGACGAGCGTGGCGGAGAGGCGCAGTCCGGTGGCTGCGTTGAGGCGGTTGCGGAATTCCACAGCGGTCAGTGAATCGAATCCGAGGTCGAGGAATCCTCGTGTGGGTTCGATGGCGGCCGGGTCGCTGTGTCCGAGGACGACGGCGGCCTGTCCGCAGACGAGGGAGGTGAGGACCCGGCCGCGTTCGGTATCGGTCAGTCGGGCGAGGCGTTCTTGCAGGTCAGCGGCGGGGTCGAGGGGGATGGTGGTCGGCTGTGCGGCGGTGCGCGGTCGGCCGCTGGAGGTCGCGGAGCGGACGAGTTCGCGCAGTACGGCGGGCAGCGCCGGGTCGTCGGCGCGCAGCGCGGAGGCGTCGATCCGTGCGGGGACCAGGGCGGGCAGGCCGGTGGCGCGGGCGGCGTCGAAGGCGGCCAGGCCCTGATCGGTGGTGAAGGGTGCGAGGCCGCGCCGGGCCATGCGCTGGGCGTCGGCGGCGCCGAGGTGGCCGGTGAGGCCGCTGGCTTGCGCCCACAGGCCCCAGGCCAGGGAGAGCGCGGGCAGGCCGCGGGCGGCGCGGTGGCGGGCGAGGGCGTCGAGGAAGGCGTTGGCGGCGGCGTAGTTGGCCTGGGCGAGGCCGCCGAAGGTGCCGGAGATGGAGGAGAACAGGACGAACGCGGACAGGTCGAGGCCTGCGGTCAGTTCGTGCAGGTGGAGTGCGGCGTCCGCCTTGGGCCGCAGCACGGCGTCGACCTGTCCGTCGGTCAGGGCGGTGAGCGTGCCGTCGTCGAGGACGCCGGCGGTGTGCACGACGCCGGTCAGGGGGTGTGCGGCCGGTACGGCGGCGAGGAGGGCGGCGAGTGCGTCGCGATCGGCGGTGTCGCAGGCGACGACGGTGACCTCGGCGCCGAGGGCGCCCAGTTCGGCGGCGGTCTCGGCCGCGCCGGCGGCCCGGGGGCCGCTTCGGCCGGCGAGCAGCAGGTGGCGTACGCCGTGTTCGGTGACGAGGTGGCGGGCCAGGTGGCGGGCGAGGGTGCCGGTGCCTCCGGTGATCAGGACGGTGCCGTCGGGGTCGAGGGGCGCGGGCACGGTGAAGACGTTCTTGCCGACGTGCTTGGCCTGGGCGACGTGGCGGTAGGCGTCGCGCGCCTGCCGTACGTCCCAGGCGCGCAGCGGCAGGTGGGTGAGGTGGCCGCGGGCGAACAGGCCGAGGACTTCGGTCAGCATGGCCTGGATCCGGTCCGGTGCGACGTCGCCGAGGTCGAGGGGGTGGTAGGCCACGCCCGGGTGGTCGGCGGCGAGGGAGGCGGGATCGCGCAGGTCGGTCTTGCCGATCTCGACGAAGCGTCCGCCGGGGCGCAGCAGCCGCAGCGAGGCGTCGGTGAGTTCGCCGGCCAGCGAGTTGAGCACGACGTCGACGCCGTGGCCGTCCCCGGCGTCCGCGAAGCGCTGTTCGAAGTCGCCGGTGCGGGAGGAGGCGATGCGCGCGTCGGGCAGGCCGAGGGCGCGCAGGGTGTCCCACTTGGCGGGGGACGCGGTGGCGTGGACGGTCGCGCCGAGGTGGTGGGCGAGTTGGGTGGCGGCCATGCCCACGCCGCCGGCCGCGGCGTGGACCAGTACGGATTCGCCGGGCTGGAGGCGTGCGACGTCGACGAGGGCGTGGTAGGCGGTGAGGAAGACGACGGGTACGGCGGCGGCCTGGGCGAAGCTCCAGCCGTCCGGGACGGGCGCGACGCGCCTGCGGTCGGTGACGGCCAGCGGTCCGATGGCGCCGGTGAGCAGGCCGGTGACGCGGTCGCCGGGGGCGAGATCGGTGACGGCGCTGCCGGTCTCGACGACGACGCCGGCGCCTTCGGTGCCCATGAGGGCTTCGTCGGGGTACATGCCGAGGGCGATGAGGACGTCGCGGAAGTTGAGTCCGGCGGCGCGTACGGCGATGCGCACTTCGTGGGGCGCGAGGGGGGCTTCGGCTTCCGGGCAGGGCAGCAGCCGCAGGTCCTCCAGGGTGCCTTCCCGTACGGTGCCGAGCCGCCAGGCTCCGGTGCCTTCGGGGACGGCCAGGGCGGCGCCGGCGTCCACGGGTGCCAGCGCGGGCACGGTGGCCGCGCCGCGGCGCAGCGCGAGCTGGGGTTCGCCGGTGGCGAGGGCGTCGAGGAGGGCGAGGGCGGACTCGGGCGTGCCGTCGAGGTCGAGGAGGGTGAAGCGGCCGGGGGCCTCGGACTGGGCGGAGCGGAGCATGCCCCACAGGGCGGCGCGGGTGAGGTCGGTGACGTCCTCGTGGTCGCCGGCCGCCAGGGCGCCGCGGGTGAGGAAGACCAGGCGGGCGTCGTCGAAGAGGTCGTCGCCGAGCCACTGCTGGACGGTGGCGAGGGCCTGCCGTACGGTGCCGCGCACCCCGTCGGGGGTGGTGGCCCCGTCGGGGGCGGCGGTGTGGTCGACGAGCACCAGCCCGGGCACCGCCCGGCCGTCCTTGACGGCGGCGCGCAGGGCGTCGAGATCCGGGTACGTCTCGGCGCCCGCCGGGCCGGCCGGCGATCCGGCACCGCCGAGGACGGCCACGGTGGGCCGCGGGCCGGCGGAGGGCGGGAGGGCCAGCTCGCGCCAGGCGAGCGCGTGGACGTCGTCGGTACGGGCGCGGTGGGCGGCGCGCAGTTCGCCCTCGGGCACCGGACGGGAGACGAACGTGCCGATCGAGGCGACGGGGGCGCCGGTGACGTCGGCGACGAGCAGCGCCACGGAGTCCGGTCCGGCGGGCGTCAGCCGCACCCGCAGGGCAGCGGCCCCGACGGCGTGCAGGGCGACGTCGTGGAGGGCGAAGGGCAGCCGGACGCCGGGGGCGTCCGGGCCGTCGCCGAGGGCCACCCGGCGGGCCTGGAGGGCCGCGTCGAGCAGTGCGGGGTGGATGCCGAACGCGGTGGCGTCGCCGGCCGCCCCGGCGGGCAGCACGACGTCGGCGTACACCTCGTCGCCGAGCCGCCAGGCCCGGCGCAGGCCCTGGAAGGCGGGACCGTAGTCGTAGCCGAGGGCCGTGAAGGTGTCGTAGATCCCGGAGACGTCGACCGGCTCGGCGCCGCTGGGCGGCCAGACGGCGAGGTCCGCGCCGGCCCCGCCGGGGAGCTGCGGGGTTCCGGGGGCGAGGACGCCGCTGGCGTGGCGGGTCCAGTCGGCCGGGCGGCCGTGGGCGTCGTCCTCGGGCCGGGAATACAGTTCCAGGGCGCGCCGGCCGGTCGCGTCGGGGGCGGCCACGGTGACCTGGAGCCGCAGGCCCGCTCCGGCGGGCAGGAGCATCGGCGCTTCGAGGGTGAGCTCCTCGACATGGCCGCAGCCGGTCTGGTGGGCCGCGTGCAGCGCCAGTTCGACGTACGCGGTGCCGGGCAGCAGCGCCGTTCCCCCGACGGCGTGGTCGGCGAGCCACGGGTGGGTGTCCCGGGCGACCCGCCCGGTGAACAGCACGTCGTCCCCGCCGGCCCGGGTGACGACGGCGCCGAGCATGGGGTGCGCGGACTCGCTGAGCCCGGCGGCGGACAGGTCGCCGACGGCGCGGCCGGCGGTCTCGGGCCAGTAGCGGCGGCGCTGGAAGGCGTAGGTGGGCAGGTCGACGGGCCGGGCGCCGGTGCCGTCGAACACCGCGGACCAGTCGACGTCGGCGCCGTTCACCCACGCCTCGGCGAGGGAGGTGAGCACCCGGCGGGGCCCGCCTTCGTCACGGCGGAGCGTGCCGACCGCGATCACGTCCATGTCGGCGAGGCCGACGGCGAGGACGGGATGCGGGCTGGCCTCGATGAACAGCCGGTGCCCGTCGGCCACAGCGGCCTTCACGGCGTCCTCGAAGAGGACGGTGTTGCGCAGGTTGCGGTACCAGTAGCCGCCGTCCAGCCCGGTGGTGTCCAGCAGCCGGCCCGTCAGGGTCGAGTACATGGGGATGCGGGACGCCCGGGGCTCCAGCCCGCCCAGCAGTTCGGCCAGTTCCGGCTCGATCTTCTCCACGTGCGCGCAGTGGGAGGCGTACTCCACGGCCACCCGGCGGGCCCGGACGCCCTCGGCCGACAGGACGGTGACGAGCTCGGCGCAGGCATCCGCGTCGCCCGACACCACGGTGGAGGCGGGGCCGTTGACGGCGGCCACGGCCAGTCGGCCCTCGAAGGACGCGGCGATCCGCTCGGCGGTATCGGCGGCGGACAGGCTCACGGAGACCATGCCGCCCAGACCCGCGATGGCGTCGATGGCCCGGCTGCGCAGGGCCACCACCTTCGCCGCGTCCTCCAGGGAGAGGGCCCCGGCCACACAGGCGGCGGCGATCTCACCCTGCGAGTGTCCGATGACGGCAGCGGGCCGGACCCCGTAGGACATCCACACCTCGGCCAGCGCCACCATCACCGCGAACAGCACCGGCTGGACCACGTCCACCCGCTCCAGCGGGTCGTCCGAACGCAGCACCTCCGTCAGCGACCAGTCCACATACGGGGCCAGCGCCTTCTCGCACTCCGCGATCCGCGCCGCGAACACCGGCGAGGAATCCAGCAGTTCGACGGCCATCCCGACCCACTGCGAACCCTGCCCCGGGAAGACGAAGACGGCGTCCGAGGCCGCGCCCGTCGCCCGGCCGCGTAGGGCGTCGGGCACGTCGCGGCCCTCGGCGAGGGCCGTCAGGGGCGCGTCGAAGGCCGGGCCGAGGACGACGGCGCGGTGCTCCATCGCGGCGCGGGTCGTCGCCAGCGAGAGGCCGACGTCCACCGGTTCCAGCCCGGCGCGCCCGGCCGTGTACGCGGCGAGACGCTCGGCCTGCCCCCGGACGGCCGCCTCGGTGCGGCCGGAGAGCACCCACGGCACGACAGCGACGGCCGTACGGCCCGCGGAATCCGGTTCAGGGGCCTCCGGGGCCTCAGGGGCCTCCGGGGCCTGTTCCAGCACCACGTGGGCATTGGTACCGCTGACGCCGAAGGAGGAGACGCCGGCCCGGCGCGGACGGCCGGTCTCCGGCCACTCCCGGGCCTCGGCCAGCAGCTCCACGGCCCCCGCCGACCAGTCGACGTGCGGGGTCGGCTCGTCGACGTGCAGGGTCTTGGGCAGCACGCCGTGCCGCATCGCCTCGACCATCTTGATGATGCTGGCGACGCCGGCGGCGGACTGCGTGTGGCCGATGTTGGACTTCACCGAGCCGAGGTAGAGGGGCTGGTCCGCGGGGCGGCCCTGACCGTAGGCGGCGAGCAGGGCGTCCGCCTCGATCGGATCACCCAGGGCGGTGCCGGTGCCGTGGGCCTCGACCGCGTCGACCTGCTGCGGCGCGAGGCCCGCGTTGTCGAGCGCGGCGCCGATGACGCGCTGCTGGGCGGGGCCGTTGGGGGCGGTCAGTCCGTTGCTGGCGCCGTCCTGGTTGACGGCCGTACCGCGGACGACCGCGAGGACGCGGTGGCCGTTGCGTTCGGCGTCGGAGAGCCGCTCCAGGACGAGCAGGCCGACGCCCTCGGACATGCCCATGCCGTCGGCGTCCGCGGCGAACGCCTTGGAGCGCCCGTCGGCGGCGAGGCCGCGCTGCCGGGAGAACTCGACGTAGCGGCGCGGGGTGGACATCACGCAGACGCCGCCGACGAGGGCGAGGGCGCACTCGCCGCCCCGCAGCGCCTGGGCGGCGAGGTGCAGGGCGACCAGGGAGGACGAGCAGGCGGTGTCGACGGTCACCGCGGGCCCTTCGAGCCCGAGGGTGTAGGACAGCCGCCCGGACATGACGCTGCCGGTGCTGCCGATGCCGCGGTAGCCCTCGGTGCCCTCCGGAGGGTCGGCGAGCAGCGCCGCGTAGTCCTGGCCGTTGGTGCCGACGTAGACGCCGGTGCGGCTGCCGCGCAGCGAGGCCGGGTCGATGCCCGCGCGCTCGAACGCCTCCCAGGACGTCTCCAGCAGCAGCCGCTGCTGCGGGTCCATCGCGAGGGCCTCGCGCGGCGAGATCCCGAAGAAGTCGGCGTCGAAGTCCGCCGCGTCGTGCAGGAAGCCGCCGCGCCGCACGTAGCTGTGGCCCTGCCGGTCCGGGTCGGGGTCGAAGAGGTCGCCGAGGGGCCAGCCGCGTTCGGTGGGGAACTCGGACGTGGCGTCGACGGCGTCGCTGACGAGCGTCCACAGGTCCTCGGGGGACCGGACGCCGCCCGGGTAGCGGCAGCTCATGCCGACGACGGCCAGCGGCTCGTGCTGGCGGGCCTCCAGGTCGGCCAGGCGGCGGCGGGTGTGGCGCAGGTCGACGGTGACCCGCTTCAGGTAGTCGGCGAGCTTGTCTTCATTCGCCATGGAAGGTCCTCCGGGGTGGCTATTCAGGCAGCGTGGGCGGCAGGGCGGCGAGAACGCCTCACCGGCTTCCGAGTTCTTCGTCGATGAGGTCGAACAGCTCTTCGTGGCTGGCGAGCGCGAGGTCCGCGTCGTCGGCGCCGGCGGCGGACACCGGGAACGGGACCGGTCCCGGGACGGTTTCGCCGCAGCGGCGCAGCAGCGACCGCAGCCGGTCGGCGAACCCGCTGCGGGCGCCGTCCTCCTCGGGGACCGCGGCGAGCACCGCCTCGAAGGCGTCGAGTGCGGACAGGCCGCGGGCGACGTCGTCGGCGGCGCCGGGCGGCAGGAGTCCGGCGCGCAGGTGCGCCACGAGCGCCTCCGGCGTCGGATGGTCGAAGACGAGACCGGCCGGCAGCCGCAGACCGGTGGCGGCGCCGAGCCTGTTGCGCAGGTCGACCCCGGTCACGGAGTCGAAGCCCAGGTGCTTGAACGGCTGGCGGGGGTCGATGCCGTCGGGGTCGGCATGGCCGAGCACGGCCGCCACCTGGCCGCGTACGAGGGCCGTCAGGGCCCGGTCGCGTTCGGCTTCCGGCAGTGCGGCCAGTTCGTCGCGCAGGGAACGCTCCGGTGCGGTGGTATCCGCTCGGGCGGCCGTGGCGGCGGGTTCGGCGTCGCCGCGACGGACCTCGGGGACGCCGTCGAGGAGGTGACTGGGCCGGGCCGCGGTGAAGGCGACCGCGAAGCGCTCCCAGTCGACGGCGGTGACCACCGCGTACGGTTCGTCGTGTTCGACGGTCCGGCGCAGCGCGTCCAGCGCCCGGGCGGGGTCCATGGGCGGGATGCCGTGGAGGGTGCGCAGCTCGGTCGCCGCCCGCTCCGCGTCGGTGTCCGTGGCGCCCGGCCAGGAGCCCCAGTGCACGCAGGTGGCGGGGAGCCCGTCGGCGCGGCGCCGGGCGGCGAGGGCGGACAGGAAGGCGTCGCCGGGGGCGAGGGCGCCCTGTCCGGTCGCCCCGAAGGCGCCGGCGGTGGTGCCGCACAGGACGAACGCGTCGAGGTCCCGGCCGGCGGTGAGTTCGTGCAGGTGGACGGCGGTGCGTACGGCCGGGGCCAGCGCGGCGGCGAGGGCGGCGGGCGTGAGGCCGTCCACGGGGCCCCGCAGGCCGACCTGCGGGGCGTGCACGACGGCGGTCAGCGGCGGTTCGCCGGGGGCCGTGGTGGCGGTGGTGGCGAGGAGCGCGGCGAGCGCGGCGCGGTCGGTGGCGTCGCAGTCGACGACGGAGACGCGGAGCGTGCGGCGCGGGCCGCCGTCCACTGCGCCGTCGGCGGCACCGGCACCGGCGTCCGCGGCACCGGCACCGGTCAGACCGGTCTCCGCCAGACCGGTCTCCGCCAGACCGGTCTCCGCCAGTCCGGCATCGGCCAGCTCGGCGCGTACCCGGGCCCGGGCGTCCTCCCCCGCTACGGGGAGCAGCAGGTGTTCCGCGCCCTGTGCGGCGAGCCAGCGGGCGATGTGACCGCCGGTGCGGCCGTCGGCGCCGGTGACGAGGACGGTGCCCCGCGGGGTCCAGTCGCGCACCGGAGGCCGGCCGGCGCGGGGTACGGCGCGGGTCACCCGGCGGGCGTGGAGGCCCGAGGGGCGCAGCGCCAGCCGGTCTTCCGGCAGGGCGCCGTCGCGGGAGGCGGCGAGCACCCGGCCGAGCAGACCGGCCGTCGGCGCACCCGGCTCCGGGCCCACGTCGAGGAGGCCGCCCCAGCGGGCCGGGTGTTCCTGGGCCGCGACCTGTCCGAAGCCCCACACCAGGGCCTGGTCCGGGTCGACGGTGTCGTCCGGGTCCACGGCGGCGGCGCCTCGGGTCAGGCACCACAGCGGGGCGTCGCCGCCGGTGTCGCCGAGCGCCTGGACCAGGGCGGCCGTCCCGCCGAGGCCGGCCGGCAGGCCGGGCTGCCCGGGCAGTTCGCCGCCGGCCAGGGCCAGCAGGGACAGCATGCCCTCGGGGGCGTGGCCGTCGGTGGCCCGCACGATGCGACGGGCGAGCGCCGCCCGGTCGAGTTCCCCGGCCGGTACGTCGATGCGCAGTACGTCGGCGCCGCGCGCGTCGAGCGCCGCCGCACAGCCGGCCACCAGCGGGTCGTCCGCCGCGTCGGCGGGCACCACGAGCAGCCAGCCGCCCGGCAGGAAACCGTCCTCGGGGTCGGGCAGCGCCGTCCAGTCCAGGTGGTACCGGAGCCGGTCGGCGTCGTCGGCGGGCGGGGCGACGGGGGTCTTGGGCTGCGGCCAGTAGCGGCTGCGCTGGAAGGGGTAGGTGGGCAGGTCGACGGGCCGGGCGCCGGTGCCGTCGAACACCGCGGACCAGTCGACGCCGGCGCCGTTCACCCACGCCTCGGCGAGGGAGGTGAGCACCCGGCGGGGGCCGCCTTCGTCGCGGCGGAGCGTGCCGACCGCGATCACGTCCATGTCGGCGAGGCCGACGGCGAGGACGGGGTGCGGGCTGGACTCGATGAACAGCCGGTGCCCGTCGGCCACAGCGGCCTTCACGGCGTCCTCGAAGAGGACGGTGTTGCGCAGGTTGCGGTACCAGTAGCCGCCGTCGAGCCCGGTGGTGTCCAGCAGCCGGCCCGTCAGGGTCGAGTACATGGGGATGCGGGACGCCCGGGGCTCCAGCCCGCCCAGCAGTTCGGCCAGTTCCGGCTCGATCTTCTCCACGTGCGCGCAGTGGGAGGCGTAGTCCACCGCGACCCGGCGGGCCCGGACGCCCTCGGCCTCCAGCGCCGCGACCAGCTCCAGGCAGGCGCCCGTGTCACCGGAGACGACCGTGGAGGAGGGGCCGTTCACCACGGCCACCGCCAGTCGGCCGCCGAACGGAGCGATGCGTTCCAGCGCCGCCTGCGCGGACAGGGCCACGGAGACCATGCCGCCGATCCCGGAGAGGGCGTCGATGGCCTGGCTGCGCAACGCCACGACCTTCGCGGCGTCCTCCAGCGACAGCGCCCCCGCGACGCACGCGGCGGCGATCTCACCCTGTGAGTGGCCGATGACCGCCGACGGCCGGACCCCGTACGAGATCCACACCTCCGCGAGCGCCACCATCACCGCGAACAGCACCGGCTGGACCACGTCCACCCGCTCCAGCGGGTCGTCAGAACGCAGCACCTCCGTCAGCGACCAGTCCACGTAGTCGGCGAGGGCCTCCTCGCACTCCGCGATCCGCGCCGCGAACACCGGCGAGGAATCCAGCAGTTCAGCCGCCATGCCGACCCACTGCGAGCCCTGCCCGGGGAAGACGAACACCGCCTCCGAGGCCGTCGCCCGGCCGAACACCACGTCCGAGCTGTCCCGGCCGTCGGCCAGGGCCGTCAGGGAACCGGTGAAATCCGGTCCGAGGACGACCGCGCGGTGCTCCATCACGGCCCGGGTGGCCACGAGCGAGGATCCGACGTCGACGGGATCGGCTTCCTGCGGGTGTTCCGCCGTGTACGCGGCGAGATCCCCGGCCCGGTCCCGTACGGCGGCCTCGGAGCGACCCGAGAGCACCCACGGCACGACGGCGAGCGGCGTACGGGCCACGGGGGGCGCGACGTCCTGCTCCGAATCGTGTGCCGGGGCCTGTTCCAGCACCACGTGGGCATTCGTCCCGCTCATGCCGAACGAGGACACGCCGGCCCGGCGCGGACGGCCGGTCTCCGGCCACTCCCGCGCCTCGGCCAGCAGCTCCACGGCCCCCGCCGACCAGTCCACGTGCGGGGACGGCTCGTCGACGTGCAGGGTCCTGGGCAGCACGCCGTGCCGCATCGCCTCGACCATCTTGATGATCCCGGCGACACCGGCCGCGGCCTGGGTGTGGCCGATGTTCGACTTCAGCGAGCCCAGCCACAACGGGCCGCCCTCGCCGCGCTCCTGCCCGTACGTGGCCAGCAGCGCCTGCGCCTCGATCGGGTCACCCAGCTTCGTGCCGGTGCCGTGCGCCTCCACCACGTCGACCTCGGACGCCCCGAGTCCGGCATCGGCCAGCGCGGCACGGATCACCCGCTGCTGCGCCGGGCCGTTGGGCGCGGTCAGGCCGTTGCTGGCGCCGTCCTGGTTGATCGCGGAGCCGCGGATGACCGCGAGGACCGGGTGGCCGTTGCGGCGGGCGTCCGAAAGCCGCTCCACCAGCAGCATGCCGACGCCCTCGCCCCAGGCCGTGCCGTCCGCCCCGGCCGCGAAGGCCTTGCAGCGGCCGTCGACCGCGAGGCCGCGCTGGCGCGAGAACTCCACGAACCGGCGCGGCGTCGACATCAGCGTCACGCCGCCGACGACGGCCAGCGAGCACTCCCCGCCGCGCAGCGACCGGGCCGCCCAGTGCAGCGCCACCAGGGAGGAGGAGCAGGCGGTGTCCACCGAGACGGCGGGCCCCTCGAAGCCGTAGGTGTAGGCGATGCGGCCGGACATGACGCTGACCGCGTTGCCGGTGGCGCGGTGGCTCTCGACGTCGTCGACGGAGTCCATGAGCACGGGCACGTAGTCCTGGCCGTTGGTGCCGACGTACACGCCGGTACGGCTGCCGCGCAGCGAGGCCGGGTCGATGCCCGCGCGCTCGAACGCCTCCCACGAGGTCTCCAGCAGCAGCCGCTGCTGCGGGTCCATCGCGAGGGCCTCGCGCGGCGAGATCCCGAAGAAGCCCGGGTCGAAGCCGGACAGGTCGTTCAGGAAGCCGCCCCGCCGGGTGTACGAGGTGCCGGTGCGGTCCGGGTCCGGGTCGTGGACGGCGGCCAGGTCCCAGCCGCGGTCGGCAGGGAAGTCCGAGGTGGCGTCGTGCTCGCCGAGCACCAGCCGCCACAGGTCCTCGGGACTGTCGACGCCGCCCGCGAAGCGGCAGCTCATGCCGATGACGGCGAGCGGCTCGTCGGCGGATCCGCCGGTGCCGGTGGCGGGGTCCTCGGCCGGGCCGCCCTCGTCACCCTCCTCGCCCTCCTCGCCGAGGAGTTCCGTACGGAGGTGGTCGACGAGCGCCCGGGGCGTCGGGTGGTCGAAGATCAGGGAAGCGGGCAGGCGCAGGCCGGTCGCCGCGCCGAGCAGGGTGCGCAGTTCGACTCCGGTGAGCGAGTCGAAGCCGAGGTCCTTGAAGGCCCGGTCGGGGTCGATGCCGGCCGGGGCCGCGTGCCCGAGCACGGCGGCGACGTGCGTGCGCACGACGTCCAGCAGCAGCCGCCCGCGCTCGGCGGGCGCCGCGTCGGCCAGCCGGCGGGCGAACGGGTCCCCGCCGTCGGCCCCGCCATCCGTCGTGGCCCGTACGGTCCCCGCGGCAAGAGCGGCCGGCGCGGCCGGAGCCGTCGCGGTGTCCGCCGTCAGGGAGCGCAGCAGCCGGTCGGGGCGCTGCGCCCGGCCCGCGCCGGCCGCCCGGTACCAGTCGACGTCGGCGACGAGCCGCCAGGTGAGGTCCTCGTCGAGGAGCTGGTCCAGGGCGGTGAGCGCGGTGTCGGGGTCCATCGGCAGGATGCCCCGGCGCAGCAGGTGTTCGGCGGCCGCTTCGCCGGTGGCCATCCCGGTTTCCGCCCACGCGCCCCACGAGACGCTGGTGGCGGGCAGACCGGCGGCGCGGCGGTGCGCGGCGAGCGCGTCCAGGTAGGCGTTGGCGGCGGCGTAGTTGGCGCGGCCCGCGCCGCCGAGGACGCTGGTGTCGGAGGAGAAGAGCACGAAGGCGGACAGGTCCGCGTCGCGGGTCAGCTCGTGCAGGTGGGCGGCCGCCTCGGCCTTCGGGCGCGCCACGGCGGCGAACCGCTGCGGGGTCAGGGAGTCGATCACCCCGTCGTCGAGGACGCCCGCGGCGTGCACGACGGCCGTGAGCGGCTGGTGCGCCGGTACGGCGGCCAGCACGGCGGCGAGCGCCTCGCGGTCGGCCGCGTCGCAGGCGGCGATGGTGACGTCGACGCCCAGCGCGGTCAGCTCCGCGCGCAGCCGCCCGGCGCCTTCGGCCCGTTCGCCGGCCCGGCTGAGCAGCAGCAGGTGGGCGGCGCCCCGTTCGGCCATGCGGCGGGCGATGCGGGACCCCACGGCGCCCGTACCGCCGGTGATCAGCACGGTGCCGGACGGCCGCCAGCTCCGCCGGGGGCGGCGCGGTGCCACGTCCCGGCCGAGGCGGCGGACCAGGACACCGGTCGCCCGCACGGCCACCTGGTCCTCGCCGGTCTCGCCGGTCTCACCAGTCACACCGACCTCACCGGCGAGGACGGCGCACGTGCGGCGTACCGCCGTCTCGTCCAGCGGCCCGCGCGGCAGGTCGACGAGGCCGCCCCACAGGTGGGGGTACTCCGCCGCCACCACGGGCCCCATCCCCCACAGCTGCGCCTGGCCGGGCGCGGTGACGAGGTCGTCCGCCCCGGCGGCCACCGCGTCCGAGGTAACGCACCACAGGCGGGCGGAGCCGCCGAGGTCGCCCAGGGCCTGTACGAGGGCCGCGGTGGCGGCGCTCGCCCCGCCGTCGGGGAACGGCCCGGTGGCGCCCAGGGCGAGCAGGGACAGGACGCCGAACGGCTCGGCGGCGTCGGCGGGCAGCAGGTCCCGCAGGGTCCGCGCCACAGCGCCGCGGCCGGTCACCGCCGGGTCGAGCTCGGCGGTGACCACCTCGGCCCCGTACCGGCGCAGGCCGGCCGCCAGGTCCTCGGCCACCTCCCGCACGCCGTCGCCGACGGGCCGCACCACCAGCCACCGCCCGGCCAGGACGGGGGGATCGGACCGCTCGGCGAGCGGCAGCCAGTCGAGCCGGTACCGCAGACCGGCGGCCCGCGCCGGGGCCTCGGGCCAGTAGCGCCGCCGCTGGAAGGCGTACGTCGGCAGGTCCACGCGGCGCGTGCCGCTCCCGGCGAAGTACGCGGCCCAGTCCACCGGTACGCCGTGGACGTGCGCCCGCGCGAGTGCGCCGACGGCCGCCTCCGGCTCCGCCCGGTCCTTGCGCAGGACGGGGACGAACACGGCGTCCTCGACGCAGTCGGCGCCCATCGCGGACAGCACGCCGTCCGGTCCGAGCTCCACGAACCGGGTCACGCCCTGGGCCTCCAGGGCGGCCATCCCGTCGGCGAAGCGGACAGCTTCACGGACATGCCGCACCCAGTACTCCGGCGCGCACAGCTCTTCCGCCGAGGCGACGTCACCCGTGAGGTTCGAAACGACGGGGATCGACGGCGCCGCGAACTCAACGGCATCCAGAACAGCCCGGAAGTCGTCCAGCATGGGGTCCATGAGCGGCGAATGGAAGGCATGGCTGACGGTCAGCCGCTTCGTCTTCACCCCGCGCCCGCCGAGCACACCCGCGATCTCACTCACGGCCTCGGCCGCACCCGAAATCACCACGGACTGCGGACCGTTCACCGCCGCGATGCTCACGCCCTCGTACGAGGCGACCAGCTCGGCCACCTCCGCCTCAGCCGCACGCACCGACACCATCGCCCCGCCCTCGGGCAGCGCCTGCATCAGCCGCCCACGGGCCACGACCAGCCTCGCCGCATCCGCCAGCGAGAACACCCCCGCCACATGCGCAGCCGCAATCTCACCCACCGAATGCCCGAGCAGATAATCAGCCCGCACACCCCAGCTCTCCACCAGCCGGAACAACGCCACCTCGATGGCGAACAACGCAGGCTGCGTGAACTCCGTACGGTCCAACTCCCCGCCAGAGCCCTCCGCGAACATCACCTCCCGCAGTGACCGCCCCCACTCCTCATCCACAGCCGCACACACCGCATCCAACGCCTGCGCGAACACCGGGAACGCGTCGTACAGCTCGCGCCCCATCCCCGCACGCTGCGCACCCTGCCCCGTGAACAAGAAGGCGACGCGGGCCCGGTGGCGCGCGGTTCCGTACGTGAGGCCGGGGGCGGTCGCGCCCGCGGCGAGCGCGTCGAGGGCGGTGAGGAGCTGGGCGGTGTCGTTGCCGACGGCCGCGGCGCGCCGCTCGAAGGCGGTGCGGGTGGTGGCGAGGGCCCGGCCGATGTCGGCCGCCGCGTACTCGGGGTGGCGGCGGACCTGCGCGGCGAGGCGGGCGGCCTGGGCGCGCAGCGCCTCGTCCGAGCCGCCGGAGAGGAGCCACGGAACGGCCGCGGCGCGCGCCTCGGCGGCAGCACCCGGTGCACCCACTTCAGCCGCTCCGGCCGCTTCGGCGGGGGCCTCTTCGATGACGACGTGGGCGTTGGTGCCGCTGATGCCGAAGGAGGAGACGCCGGCCCGGCGCGGGCGTTCGCCCCGCGGCCACTCCCGCTCCTCGGTCAGCAGCTCCACCGCCCCGGCGGCCCAGTCCACGTGCGGGGACGGCTCGTCCACGTGCAGGGTCCTGGGCAGCAGGCCGTGTTCCAGGGCCTGCACCATCTTGATGATGCCGCCGATCCCGGCGGCGGCCTGGGCGTGGCCGATGTTGGACTTCAGGGAGCCGAGCCACAGCGGCCCGCCCTCGCCGCGCTCCTGGCCGTACGTGGCGAGCAGCGCGTGCGCCTCGATGGGGTCGCCGAGTGTCGTGCCGGTGCCGTGGGCCTCGACGGCGTCGACGTCGGCGCCGGTCAGGCCGGCGTTGGCGAGGGCCTGGCGGATGACGCGCTGCTGGGCGAGGCCGCTCGGGGCGGTGAGGCCGTTGCTGGCGCCGTCCTGGTTGACGGCGGAGCCGCGCAGGACCGCCAGGACCCGGTGGCCGTTCGCGCGGGCGTCCGACAACCGTTCCAGGACGAGGACGCCGACGCCCTCGGACCAGCCCGTGCCGTCCGCGGCCGCCGCGAAGGACTTGCAGCGGCCGTCGACCGCGAGGCCGCGCTGCTTGGTGAATTCGACGAAGCGGCGCGGGGTGGCCATGACGGTGACGCCCGCGGCCAGTGCCAGGGAGCACTCGCCGCCCCGCAGGGCCTGGGCGGCCAGGTGCAGGGCGACCAGGGAGGAGGAGCAGGCGGTGTCGACGGTGAGGGCCGGGCCTTCGGTGCCCAGGACGTAGGCGACGCGCCCCGACAGGACGCTGGCGGCGCTGCCGGTGTTCTCGTAGCCCTCGGCGCTGCCGGGTGCCCCGCTCAGGGCCAGGGAGTAGTCCTGGCCGTTGGAGCCGGCGAAGACCCCGGTGCGGGTGCCGCGCAGGGCGGCCGGGTCGATGCCGGCCCGCTCGACCGCCTCCCAGGCGGTTTCCAGCAGCAGGCGCTGCTGGGGGTCGGTGGCGAGGGCCTCGCGCGGGGACATCCCGAAGAAGGCCGGGTCGAAGCCGGCCGGGTCGTCGAGGAAGCCGCCGGAGGCGGTGATGGAGGTGCCGGGCCGTTCGTGGCGGGGGTCGTGGAGGGCGGCGAGGTCCCAGTCGCGGTCGGTGGGGAACGCCGAGACGGCGTCGGTGCCTTCGGCGACGAGCCGCCACAGCTGTTCGGGGGTGCTCACGCCGCCGGGGTAGCGGCAGCCCATGCCGACGATGACGACCGGGTCGTCCGTCGCGCCCGGGGCGGCGGCGGCTTCGTTCCGGTCGGGCGCGTGGCCGTGGCCCGAGAGCCGGGCGGCGAGGTGGGCGGCGAGCGCCGCGGGGGTGGGGTGGTCGTAGGCGACGGTGGCGGGCAGCGGCAGTCCGGTGGCTTCGGTGAGGCGGGTGCGCAGGCGTACGACGGCCAGCGAGTCGAAGCCGAGGTCCTCGAAGCTGCGGTCGGGGTCGACGGGGCGGGGGGCGGCTGCGCCGAGTACGTCGGCGACGTGGCCGAGGGTGAGCTCCAGCAGTCGGCGGCCCGGCTCCGGTCCGGCGCCCGCCGCGAGGGCGGGGGCCGGACCGGGCGCGGTCCGGGCGGACCGGATCCGGTCCAGCGCCTCCAGCAGGGTGTCGGGTTCGGGGCGGCGCCGGTCGAGGACGGCCTCGAAGCGTACGGGTCCGGCCGGGCCGGGCCGGGCGGCCGCGCAGTCCTGGGCGAGGGCGGTCAGCACGCCGTCGGGGCCCAGTTCCAGGAAGCGGGTGACGCCGGTGTCGAGGAGGGTGCGCACGCCGTCGGCGAAGCGGACGGTGGCGCGGACGTGGCGGACCCAGTAGTCGGCCGAGCGGAGCTCTTCGGCGGTGGCGACGTCGCCGGTGAGGTTCGAGACGACGGGGAGGGACGGCGGCCGGAAGTCCACGGTGTCGAGGACCTCGCGGAAGGCGTCCAGTACCGGTTCCATCAGCGGCGAGTGGAAGGCGTGGCTGACCGTCAGCGGTCGGGTCCTGATGCCCTGCCCGGCCAGCCGCGCGCCGAGCGCGGCGACCTCGCCGGCGGTACCGGACAGCACCAGCGCGGTGGGTCCGTTGACGGCGGCGACGGCCACGCCGGGGTGCTCGGGCAGGAGCGGGGCGAGCTGCTCGTGCGGGGCGCGCACGGCGAGCATGGCTCCGCCGGCGGGCAGTTCCTGCATCAGCCGGCCGCGGGCGGCGACCAGCCGGCACGCGTCCGGCAGGTCGAACACGCCGGACACGTGGGCGGCCGTGATCTCGCCGAGGGAGTGCCCGAGGAGCACGTCGGGGACGATGCCCCGTGCCGTGACCAGCCGGAACAGGGCCGTCTCCAGGGCGAAGAGGGCGGGCTGGGCGAATTGTGTCGCGTCCAGCCCGCCGTCCTCGCCCGTGAGCACCTCGCGCAGCGGGCGGGGGAGGTGGGGGTCCATCTGGGCGCAGACCGCCCGGAGTTCCTCGTCGAATTCGGGGAACCGTGCCGCCAGCGCACCCCCCATTCCCGCCCTCTGCGCACCCTGGCCGGTAAAGAGAAATGCCGTCCTGCTCATCGAGAACACCCCGCGACCCGTCATGCGCCATTCTGCAAATTCCACGTTAAAGAGCCGACCTCCGTCGCCCCCACCCCTATGTGCCCCTAGGACACCCCGCAATCGGCCGGCCCGACGTGGCGGTCGAGGAGCGCGGAGAGATATGCGGTCCCGCCGCGCGGGCACGCGTCGGGGGCGAGGGCGCGCAGCCGCTCGACGGAGACCTCCGTGCGCTGCGGTGCGGCGGGCACGTGCTCCCGGGCGGCCGTCCGGCCGAGCCGGGTCTCGATGCCCCGCACGATGTCCCCGATGGGGTAGGGGGTGCCGGCGGCGATGTTCACCACCTGGTCGCGCACGCCCGCGCCGAGCAGCGCGTCGACCGCGCCGACGACGTCCGCGACGTCGACCAGGTCCCGGTGGGCGCCCTCGTACAGGCGTACCGCCCCCGCCCTCACCTGCGCGGTGAGGGCGGGGATCAGCTGGTGGGGCCGCTGGTGCGGCCCCACGACGTGGCTGAGCCGCAGGGTCAGCCAGTGGTGCGCCCGGGCGGCGACCTCGCCCTCCAGGGCGGCCTTGTGACGCCCGTAGGGGTTGGCCGGCGTCACCGGGTCCGCCTCGGCGGCGGGCACCCGGGTGGTGCCGTACATGGCGTGCGAG
This sequence comes from Streptomyces sp. NPDC002032, assembly GCF_042890765.1. Classification (NCBI taxonomy): domain Bacteria; kingdom Bacillati; phylum Actinomycetota; class Actinomycetes; order Kitasatosporales; family Streptomycetaceae; genus Streptomyces; species Streptomyces sp. NPDC002032. Next base: position 47,556 of record NZ_JBIASM010000027.1, read on the forward strand.
GCCGTGGAGAAGAACACCACGGTGCGGCCCCGCCGCCGGCACCCGTCGGTCACCGAGCGGACGAGTTCCGATTCGCGGGCGAATTCCGCCGGATTTTCGACTCCGGTGGCGGAAACCCCGGCGGCGATGACGGTGACGTCGGGGTGCCGGCCGGAAATCCTATGGAAATTCCCCGCGAGGAATCCCCGTCCGATGACCTCCATCAGACGGTCGCCACGGTGTTCTCGCGGTATTCCGCGGTGAGCTTCTCCAGGGTCGCCACGAGTTCGGCCGGGCTCGGGTCCGCGCGCATTCCGTCGCGCAGGCGCAGGGCGTTCTCCTTGAAGGAGGGCTCCTCGATGAGCCGGGCGAGCGCGTCGTGCAGGGCCTCGCCCGTCACGTTGTCGGCGTGCACGAACAGGCCCGCGCCCTCTTCCTGGAGGTGTTCGGCCTTGGCGACGGTGTCCCAGATCTTGGGGATGAGCAGCTGCGGCACCCCGTAGGTCAGGGCGGTCGACCAGGTGCCGCCGCCGCCGTAGTGGACGATGGCCGAGCAGGTCGGCAGCAGCGCGTGCATGGGGACGAACGGGATGACGCGCGCGTTGTCGGGAACCTGCGGGTCGGTCTCGCCCGGGAAGGGGACGAGGGTCGCGATCAGGTCGATGTCCAGGTCGGCGAACATGCCGAGGGCCGAGATGGGGAAGCCGTCGTGGCCGATGTGCTCGCGCAGCGAGCCGCCCATGGTGAGGCAAACGCGCGGCTTGGTGGGCTCCTCGCGCAGCCAGTCCGGCACGACCGCCGGGCCGTTGTAGGGGACGTACCGCATCGGGACGGTGTTCACGCCGACGGGCAGCCGTACCCCGGCGGGGCAGGGGTCGATCGTCCACTGGCCGGTGATGACCTCCGGGTCGAAGGTCGCGCCGTGCCGCTCCAGCAGCCCGGTGAGCCACTCGGCGAGCGGGTCGCAGCGCTCGGCCTCGGGCTGCTCCGCCATCCGCGCGAGGAAGGTCTCGCGGGAACGCATCATCACGTCCGGGCCCCACATCAGGCGGGCGTGGGCGGCGCCGACGACGCGGGCGGCCACGGCGCCCGCGTACGTCTGCGGCTCCCAGATGATCAGGTCGGGCTGCCAGCCGCGGGCGAACTCGACGAGACCGTCGACGAACGCGTCGTTGTTGATGGGGCCGTTGTACAGGTTGGTGAGGAGCTTCTGGCGGCGCAGCTGCTCCTCCAGGGTCGCCGTCTCGCCCTCCCCCTGGTGGAGGCCGCCGAAGCCCGCGCCGTCGCCCCAGGCGTCGGCGTGGTCCTTCTGCATCTCGGCCAGCCGGTGGTCCTCGCCGACGGGTACGGCCGTCAGGCCCGCCTCGGTGATGGTGTCGGTGAGCTTGGGCTGCGAGGCGATGCGCACCTCGTGCCCGGCGGCGCGCAGCGCCCACGCCAGGGGCACCTGGCTGTAGAAGTGGGCACGTTCGGAGAAGGTGGTGAACAGGACGCGCATGGGTATTCCCGTCTGCGAGGTGTCGAGGGACGGTTCGGCACGGTGGTGCGAGGGTCCGGGAGCTGCCGAGGGGGCTCACGGACCGGGCTGGGCGGCCGGTGGTGTCACCGGCGCGGATCGTGGGGCGGGATCGTGGGGCGGGATCGTGGGGCGGGATCGTGGGGCGGGACCGTGGGGCGGCGCCGGCCGCGGCGGGCGTCAGGCGTCAGGCGGTGCCGGTGAGGCCGAGCGGAAGCTCGGCGGGCAGGTCGGCGCGGCGGTTGATGCGCAGCTTGCGGTAGACCCGGGTCAGGTGCTGTTCGACGGTGCTGACGGTGATGAACAGCTCGCGGCCGATCTCCCGGTTGGAGTGGCCGACGGCGGCCAGCGCGGCCACCCGCCGTTCGGCGTCGCTCAGTGTGGCGATGGCCCGGGTGCGGGCGTCGGCGGGGCCCTTCTCCGTGCGCGCCGTCAGGTCGAGGGCCGCCGGATGCGGCAGCAGCCGTTCGCACAGGGACTCCGCCTGGCAGTCCCGGGCGAGCTGCATGGCCCGGCGGGCCATCATCCGGGCCCGGTTGTAGTCGCCGAGTTCGTGGTGGGCGCTGCTCAGGTCGGCGAGCGCACCCACCAGTTCCAGGCGGTCACCGGCGGCCTGGAGCAGCGCCACCGCCTCCCACAGCAGGGCCGGGCGGCGGCGCGCCTCACCGAGGGCCGCGATGGTGCGCAGCGAAGCGCCGCGCACCCGGGCGTGCTCGGGGTCCGACAGTTCCATCTGCTCGCCGATGAGTTCACCGGCCCACTCCCGTACGCCCAGGCCCAGGCAGGCCGTCGCGGCGCCGCCGCGCCAGGGGATGAGGGCCGGCCGGTCGACGCCGCGGGCCCGCATCAGCTCCCCGCAGCGCAGGAAGTCCTCCCGGGCCGCCCGCAGCCGGCCGGCGGCCAGGTAGTGCCGGCCCCGGGCGTAGAGGTACTGGGCGCCGAAGCGGGTGCGGAACATCTCCTCGGGCACGCGCTGCGCCAGCACCCGCTGGGCCTCCTCGGTCCGGCCGGTGACGGTGCAGGCGACGAGCCGGGCGGCCAGCGGCAGGCCGACGGCGACGCCCCAGTCCTCCGCCGGCAGCAGGGCCAGCGCCGTACGGGCGTGGCGTTCGGCGTCGGCGAGTGCGCCCTGGCGCACGGCGATCTCCGCCCGGACGCCGGTCAGCACGGCCCGCCAGGTGGTCTCGCGGCGGGCGGTGGCCTCCGCGAGGAGCGCGTCGCACCACTGGGCGGCCTGGTCGGGGCGGTCGGCGTAGAGCAGTGCGAACAGGGCGGACATCGCCGACTCCACGGAGGTGTCGCCGATACGGGTGCTCTGCAAGGTCAGTTCGGCGTCCGCGGTGACGGCCTCGCCGGAGGGTTGCGGATCGTCGCCGGCGAGGTCCCAGTAGAGCCAGCGCCGAGCCCTGAGCACCTCGCCGCGGTACGGGTCGAAGTCCGCGTACGAGGCCGCCCGGGGCGTGGCCGGGGCCTGCGGCACGGCGTCCGCGTCGCGGCCCAGCCACAGCAGCCCCAGGGTCAGGGCGGCGGTGTCGCGGGCGTCGAGCAGTCCGTCGCGGGCGTCCGCCTCCAGCGCGCCCAGGTGGCGGGCGGCGACCGAGGGACCGCTGCGCCACTGGGTGCGCACCAGCAGCGCGGTCAGCGCGGCCCGGCGGCGCGGATCGCGGCAGCCGCGCGCGGCGAGCTTGAGGCAGTCGGCGCCGAACCGGCCGGGTTCGTTGGTGAGTTCCGCTTCGGCGGCGTCGCGCAGCACGGTGACCGCCCACGGGCCGGGAACCTCGTCCGCGGCGACCAGCTGACGGGCCACGGCGGTGCATGCGGCGCCGTCCTCGTGCAGCAGCAGGGCGGCGCGCAGGTGACGGGCGCGGCGGTCCGCGTCCTCGCAGCCCGCGAGCACCGCGGCGTGCGCGGCGGGGTGGCGGAACCGGCCGTCGTCCAGGAGACCGGCCTCCGTGAGGGCGGCCACGGCCCGGGCGGCGGGTGCGGTGCCGGTACCGAGCATGCGGGCCAGCAGCGGGACCGGGGCGATGTCGGCGAGCACCGCCAGGCAGCGCGCGGCCTCGGCCGTCGTGGGGTCGCAGCGCAGCAGGCAGGTGCGGACGGCGGCGGCGAAGGAGCTGCCGACGGGCAGGTCCGCGTCGACGCCCGCGGCGGCCAGCCGGTCGTCCGCGAAGGCGTGCACGAGCAGCGGGTTGCCGCCGGTCAGCGCGTGGCACTCGGCGGCGAGCCGGTCCGCGGCGCACGGATCGAGGCGGGCGGCGAGCAGCTCGGCGACGCCGGAGCGCGACAGCGGGGCCAGCCGCACCGTACGGCAGTCCGGGTCACCGGCGAGCTCGGCGCGCGGTCCGGCCCCGTCCGGGCCGTCGGCGCCGCCGTCGGCGAACACCAGCAGCACACGGGCGGCCCGCAGCCGGCGCCGCAGGTACATCAGGGCGGCCAGGGAGAGCGGGTCGGCGTGCTGGAGGTCGTCCACGGCGATGACCAGGGGCCGTTGCCGGGCCGCCGTGCGCAGCGCGGCGCACAGGGCGTCCAGTTCACGGGCGAGCTCCGGCCGCATCGGCGCCTCCCCCGCCCGGCCCTCGGACACCGCCGGGCCGTCGGGCTCCTGCTGCGCCGCGGCCGGCAGGGCGTGGACGCGTTCGGCGGTGCCGTGCGGCAGCGCCGGGTCGTCGAAGAGCTGGCCGAGCACCCCGAACGCGAGGTGCCGCTCGGCGCGCGCACCGGTGGCGGTGAGCACCAGCGCCCCGCCGAGGGCGGCGTGCCGGACCAGGTCGTGCAGGACGTCGGTCTTCCCGCAGCCGACCGGCCCGGTGATGACCGCCACACTTCCCTCGCCCGCGACGGTGCGGGAGTACGCCTCCCGGAGGGCGTGCGGCCGTGCCCGGTGCTCCGCCCGGAGCCCTGCCAGGCCGTCGCCGCGGTGCCGTGCCCGTCCTTCCGTCCGCCGTTCCGTTTGTTGCCGTGTCGTCTCCACCTGGGCCCCCGGCATGCTCAGCGGGCCGCGACCCGGGCGGCGGCGTCGGGCAGCTCCAGCGCCGGGTCCCCCGTGAGGACCGCACGGTGCAGCCGCTGGAGCCGCGGGGACGGATTGAGCCCGAGCGTCTCGACCAGGCTGTCGCTCAGCCGCGCATGGGCCTCCAGCGCCCGGCCGGCCGCTCCGCAGCGGTAGAGCGCGATCATGAGCTGGGCACACAGGTTCTCGTGCAGCGGGTGCTGGGCCACCAGCACCCGCAGTTCGCCCAGCAGCACGGCGTGCCGCCCGAGCCGCAGGTCGGCCTCGATGCGCTGCTCCAGGGCGGCCATCCGGCCCTCCTCCAGCCGCATCAGCTCCAGCTCCAGGACCGGGCCCACGGGTACGTCGACCAGGGCCGGCCCGCGCCACAAGTCCAGCGCGGTGCGCAGCAGTTCGGAGGCCGTGAAATCGTCACCGGAGTCGAAGGCGCGCCGCCCCGCCTGGGCGAGGCGCTCGAACTCGCGGGCGTCGACCCGGTCGGCGGGCACGTCCAGCAGGTAGCCGCCGAAGCGGGTGGCCAGCACGTCCTTGGGCCGCACCCCGGGGTCCGCGGACGCCGCGCCGATGCGGCGGCGCAGCTGGAGGACGTACGTCTGCAGGGTCGGCGACGCGCTGCGCGGGATGTCCTCCCCCCACAGCTCCTCCATCAGGCTCGGGACCGTGACCGCCTGCGGTGCCTGCAACGCGAGCAGCGCCAGGATCTGGCGTTGCTTCGGCGCGCTCGGCACGATCGGCACACCGTCTTCGTAGGCCTCCATCGGGCCCAAAACCTTGACCTCCACGTGACTGTCCCCCAGGCGTCGCACATGTTCCGGTTGCGGTCGGTCGAGTGCCGACCGGCCGCTACGGATCCTGGCACCGGGGACCCCCTCGGCCCCAGTGCCGGGCTAACGAGACGGCGGTGAAGATCTCACATGCACGTCATGACCCGGGCACTGGCAGAGCGATCACCCCTCGCGCAGAATCCTCCGTATCAAGCCGATCACGTCGTCGAAGGACGTGAGCGGCCGAATCATCACGGGGAGAAGTTCATGAAGGTCGTTGACGCGTTCGAAGCCGAGCTGCTGGCCCTTTGCGGTCCCGCCACCACGGGGGACGGATTCATCGTCGAGGACCTGGACGGTTTCCGCGACAACAACGTCGCCATGCTCACCTTCTGCATGTCCCAGCCCATCGAGTCCACCGGTCCCTTCGCCACGATCGGCGCGGTCGCCGCGTGACGTCGGGCGGGGGCGGGGGCGGGGGCGGGGCGGGCGCGCCGCGCATCGGGTTCAAGAACCACCTGCGCGCCGAGGTCGTCCCGGGCGAGGCCACCTACCTCCTGTCGGAGCGGAACGTGACCGCGCTGCCGAGCCCCTCCATGCAGGTGCTCGCGCCGCTGCTGGACGGCACCCGCACCATGCGGGAGCTGGTCGACGAGGCGTCGGCGGAACTGACCGCGGCCGAAGTCGGCCGGACGCTGCGCGGGCTGGCCTCCGCCGGCCTCGTCGGCTTCCGCGCCGACGGGGCCCCGGCCGATCCGAGCGCCGACGCCTACTGGGACCTCGCCGGACTGGACGGCCCCCGCTCCTCCGCCCGCCTCGCCACTCGCACCGTCGAGATCCTCGCCCTCGGCGACACCGACCCGAAGCCCGCCGCAGAAGCCTGCCGCGCCTCGGGCCTCACGGTGTCCCCGACTCCCCGGCCCACCGACCCGGCCGCGGACCCGGCCGCCGGCGGGGACGCAGCCCCGGACGGGGACCCGGCCGCCCACGCGGCCACCGACCCGGCCACCCACGCGGACGCCACACGGACCCCCGACCCGGCCGCCGGCGGGGACGCAGCCCCGGACGGGGACCCGGCCGCCCACGCGGCCACCGACGCGAACCCGGCCACCAACCCCAACCCCGACGCGGACGCGTCGCCCGCGCTGACGCTGGTGCTGTGCGACGACTACCTGGATCCGCGGCTGCGGGCGATCGACGCCCGCCAACGCGCGGCCGGCCGGCCCTGGTTGCTCGCCCGGACCTCCGGCGCCGACACCTGGGTCGGCCCGCTCTTCCGTCCCGGCGAAGGCGCCTGCTGGTCCTGCCTGGCCTCCCGGCTGCGCGACCACCGCATGTCGGAGTCACCCGTCCGACAGGCCCTCGGCCTCGACGGACCGGTGCCCCGCCCGCACGCCTCGATCGCCGCCGGCCGCGCCCTCGGCCTGCACACCGCCGTCCTGGAAGCCGCCAAGTGGCTCGCCGGCACCCGCCACCCCGGCCAGGACGCGGTGTGGACGCTCGACACCCTCACCCTCGAAAGCCGCCACCACACCGTCTCCCGACGCCCCCAGTGCCCCGACTGCGGCAACCCCGGGCTCGTCGCCGAGCAGACCCGCCGCCCGGTCACCGTCGAATCCCGGCCCAAGGCGGTGCAAGTCTCCGGCGGACACCGCGCCTTGACGCCCCAACAGATGCTGGACCGCTACGGCCACTTGGTCAGCCCCGTCACCGGCGTCGTCCAGCAACTGCGCCGCGACCCCCGCACTCCCCCGTTCTTGCACTCGTACACCTCCGGCCGCAACCTCGCCGCGGGCTCCGGCCAGAACCTGGCCTCGCTCCGCGCCGGCCTGCGTTCGCTCAGCGGCGGCAAGGGCGTGACCGAGCTCGACGCCAAGGTCAGCACCCTCTGCGAAACCGTCGAGCGCTACTGCGGCACCCGCCAGGGCGACGAACTCGTCGTCCGCGACAGCCTGCGCGGCCTCGGCGAGATCGCCGTCCACCCCGACACCAGCCAGCTGTTCGACCCCCGGCAGGTCCGCGACCGCGAGCGGTGGAACGCCCTCCACTCCGGCTTCCAGTACGTGTGCTCCGCTTTCGACGAGCGCGAGGCCATGGACTGGACGCCTGTGTGGTCGCTCGGCGAACAGCGCCAACGGCTGCTGCCCACCTCCCTGCTCTACTTCGACACCGTCGCGCGGACGACGGCCGTGCGCGCCGACTCCAACGGCAACGCCGCCGGCAGCAGCCGCGAGGACGCCATCGTCCAGGGCTTCCTGGAACTGGTCGAGCGGGACGCCGTCGCCCTGTGGTGGTACAACCGCACCCGCCAGCCCGCCGTCGACCTCACCTCCTTCGACGACCCGTGGCTGGAGCGGACCACCCGCGCGTACGCGGACATGAACCGCCGCACCTGGGTCCTCGACCTCACCTCCGACCTCGGCATCCCGGTGATGGTGGCGCTGTCCCGGCGCACCGACAAGCCGGCCGAGGACGTCCTGTTCGGCTTCGGCGCCCATTTCGACCCGCGCATCGCGCTGCGCCGCGCGGTCACCGAGATGAACCAGCTCCTCCCGGCCGTCGCTGACGTCCGCCCCGACGGCACCGGCTACGGCGTGGACGACCCCACCGCCCGAGCCTGGTGGACCGGCGCGACCGTGGCCGGCCAGCCGTACCTGCTGCCCGACCCGAACCAGGCCCCCCGCACCCCCGGCAGCTACACCTTCGTGCCCCGGGCGGACCTGCGCGAGGACGTCGACGCGATCGTCGGTCTCACCCGCGCCCGGGGACTCGACCTGATGGTCCTCGACCAGACCCGGCCCGACATCGGCCTGCCCGTGGTGAAGGTCCTGGTCCCGGGGCTGCGTCACTTCTGGGCCCGCTTCGCGCCCGGCCGCCTCTTCGACGTGCCCGTCGCCCTCGGCAGACTCTCCGAACCGACTCGCTACGAGGACCTCAACCCCGTACCGCTGTTCGTCTGAACATCCCAAGCCGACTCGCCGGACGTGTTCGACGTTACATTCCACCCCGGGGCACTCAAGCCATATTCGACCTATATTCGACTCTGAGTCATCACGGGGTTGCAAAAAAGGGGTGGAAGATGTTCGGTCTTCGCTGGTCCGGATCGTCAGCGAGTCGAACGAGCCGAACCAGACCCACCGAACCTTCCGCGCCCCACGGCTCCGAGGCGGCCGGGAAGCCCTCCCTCGCCGAGGAGCCGGTACCCGCACCGACCCTCGCCCGGTCGATCACCGTCGTGGCCGTGACCTGCTACGCGGTGATCTCCCTGCTCAACGTCCGCGCCGTGCACCCGGACCGCCCGACCTTCCTCGCCTGCTGCGCCTGCCTGGCCGTGCTGTTCGTCCTCCAGATGAAGCACTCCGCCCCCGGCGCCCGCCTCGCCTCGCGCCGCTCGCGCGCGATGACGCTCTCCGCGCAGGCCCTCATGACGTACCTGCCGCTGACGCTGTTCGGCTGGGAGTGGGGCGGCATGGCCGGCTTCCTCGCCGCCTCCGTCCTCCTGCTGACCCCGCTCTGGGTCGGCTGGGTCCTCTACCTGGCCATCACGCTCAGCATGATCGCCTACCCGGTCGCCCTCGGCATGGGCCCCAACGACACCGCCTACTTCGCCATCGCCACGGCCCTCACCGGACTCGTCATCTACGGCCTGTCCACCCTGTCGCGGCTGATCGTGGCGCTGTTCGCCGCCCGCAAGGAACTCGCGCGCGTCGCCGTCTCCAACGAACGGCTGCGCTTCGCCCAGGACTTGCACGACCTCCTCGGCTACAGCCTGTCCGCCATCACCCTCAAGTCCGAGCTGACGGCCCGCCTGATCACCACCTACCCCGAGCGGGCCCAGGAGGAAGTCGCGGGCGTCCTCGACCTGTCGCGCCAGGCCCTCGCGGACGTCCGCACGGTCGCCAGCGGCTACCGCGACATGTCCCTGAGCACCGAAGCCCGTTCGGCCCGCGCCATCCTGACCGCCGCCGACATCACCGCCGAGGTCGACGTCACCCTGGGCGCGCTCGACCCGGACATCGACACCGTCCTCGCCACCGTGCTGCGCGAGGGAGTCACCAACGCACTGCGCCACAGCACGATGCGGCACTGCACGATCCGCGCCACCCGCGAGGGCGCCCACGTATCGCTCTCCCTCGTCAACGACGGCGTCGGCCGGGGCCCCCAGGCGGTCGCACCGGACTCCGGCAACGGCCTGGGCAACCTGCGCCTGCGGCTCGCGGCCGTCGGCGGCCACCTCACCTCCGACATCGACGACGAGGGCAACTTCCGGCTCACCGCCGTCGCGCCGCTCGTACCGGAGGTCCCGCACGAGTCGGCCCCCACGCCGGGCCCCCGCTTCGCGGGCCGCCCCAACGCCACCGTCTGACCTCCCCCCGCCCCACCCCCACCCCCGGCAGCCCACGCGGCTCCGGGGGTGGAGTTTTCTCCACTCCAGGTGTGCTCACAGCTCCATTACGGGCCCGTTGCCCGCCCCGTAGCGTCATGGGTGTGAAGGCGGCCGGACAACGGGCCGGTCGAGGCAAGGCGAGGGGAAGCACACGGTGATGACGGTGGAGCAGCAGCAGACGAACGGACAGCCGGCCGACGAGCAGAAGCCGGCCACCACGGCGCCGCAGGACCCCAAGGACTCCAAGGACCCGAAGGCGGCCCTGATCCGCACCGCGTTCATGGACGTCGGCGTGCCCCTCGGCCTCTACTACGGGCTGCGGGCGGCCGGCCTCGGCCAGTGGCTCTCCCTGCTCATCAGCGGCGCCCTTCCCCTGGGCCAGCTGATCTACAAGATGGTCACCGAGCGCCGCGTCGCCTCCGTCACCCTCTTCACCCTGAGCGTCATGGCCTGCGGCACCGCCATCACCCTCGTCACCGGCGACGCACGGCTGCTGCTGGCCCGCGAGAGCTACCTGACGGGCCTGCTGGGCCTCTGGATGATCGGCACCCTGTTCGCGAAGCGCCCCTTCATGTTCACCACCATGGTCAAGATGCTGCCCGAGGAGACCGCCCGCACCTGGCACTCCAACTGGGAACAGCACGCCCGCTTTCGCAGCGTGATGCGCTGGATGTCGGTGGCCTGGGGCGCGGCCTTCCTGATCGACTCCGCGGCCCGCATCGTCATGGCCTACACCCTGCCCGTCGACCTCGTCCCGGTGCTCTCGGTGGTCATGCTGGTGGGCATGCTGATGCTCGTCGTCAAGGTCAGCAAGGCCTACGGCCGCCGCGTCATGGCGAACCTCACCTGACCCCCACCGCCCCACTCCCCCACCCCCCTGAGGGCCTGGCCCCCGGTACCCACCGGCGGCCAGGCCCTCAACACATACCCCTCCCCCACCCCAGACTTTTGTCCGCGGACAAAAGTCGGCCCCACCGTTCCACCCCCGACCGACCCCCAGACTTTTGTCCGCGGACAAAAGTCCAAGCCCCCCACGCCTCCGGACCTACCCCCGGAACAGGCGCCGACTTTTGTCCGCGGACAAAAGTCGGCGGCAACGCCCACGCCAAAGCCCAAGGTCATGAAGTTACGGGTTGTGCAGCTTGTGGCGAGGAGGCCGGCGGGCCGGCCGGCCGCCCGCCCGGCATAGGGAGTGGGCCCGGTTGAGCGACGTTGTCCGTGTTGAGGGCTCCGCAGTCCGGTCAGTTAGGCTGGCGGGCAGCTCTCGGGGAGGAACACCAGATCGATGGCCACGCTCTCACTGCCCTTCAGTACGGAACGGCTCCTTCTGCGCCCGTTCACCCCGGACGACCTCGATGACTTGTATGCGTATCAGGGCCTCTCCGAAGTCGCTCGCTACCTCTACCGGCCGCCGCTTACTCGTGAACAGTGCGGGCAGAGTCTGACGCGGCGTGCCGGCGGCACCATGTGGGCCGAGGACGGCGACGACCTGGTGGTCGCCGTCTGCCCGGTCGGCGAGGCGAAGGTCGTCGGCGAGATCGTCCTGAAGCTCGCGAGCGCGAGGGCACGCCAGGTCGAGATCGGCTGGGCGTTCAACCCGGTGTACGGCGGCCGGGGTTACGCGGCCGAGGCGGCGCGTGCGATCGCCGAGCTGGCCTTTGCCGAGCTGGGTGCTCACCGGCTCTTTGCCCGCCTCGACGTGCTCAACACCGGATCGATGCGGATCTGCGAGCGCCTCGGCATGCGCCGGGAGGCACACCTTGTCGAGAACGACCTCGACGACGAGCGCTGGGGCAGCGAGTACGTCTACGCGATGCTCGCCCGAGAGTGGAAGGCCGATCAGGCCGGGTAGGAAGGCCACGCCGGGCAGCGGGACCGTCCTACGCCGCGTCCGGCTACCCGTAGATCCTGCTGGTGGCGCTGGTCGCCTGCGGCACCAGCGCCACGGTCCCTGTCCTTCGGGCCCGCACCATGTCCGGCGTCGGCCAGGAGGCCTACGCTCCCCCGACCGTCTACCAGCTGATCCGGATCGCCATCGCCGATAGCGCCGTGGACCTGATCGGCGCCATCGGCCGCGCGGTCCTGGACCACCTCATGCCCGCCGCCGCCTGCGGTGAGTCCTCGCGCCGTCAAGCGTCCACCCGGCACCCACCCCCACCGGAGATCTGCCTCCGCTCGGGCCCGACTTTTGTCCGCGGACAAAAGTCCGCGGCAACGCCCGAGGCCCCACCGCGCAGTGCGGTGGGGCCTCGGGCGTTGTTTCCGTGGACGCGGCTAACCGCGTCGGTTGTTCTCGATCAGCAGCATCGTCAGCTCGGCCCGGTGCTTGGGCGACATGTTGGCCCAGATCGCTTCGTACACCGCCTTGGGGTCCTGCCACGGAACCGAGGGGTCGTCTCCCCTCCCCTGCGAGGGGATCACACCCTCCGGCTCCCGCTCCTGATCCGGCTCCGCCACGGGCACGGGTGCCGACGGCAGCGCCACCGGCTCGACGGCCGGAGCCGAGACCGGAACGGACGGGGACGCGGCCACGAACACGGGCTCGGGCCTCAGCCCGGGCTCCGGCGTCGGCACCGCCATCGCCTCCGGCGGCAGGGTCGGCAGGGGGGCTTCGTCCTCCCGACTTTTGTCCGCGGACAAAAGTCGGGGCGGCTCCGGACCCCACTGCGGCTCCGGCTCCGGAGCCTGGGCCACTCCCCCGGCCCGGTCCGCCACCGGCTCCTGCGCGTTGCGCAGTATCTCCCGCTGCGCCGCTTTCGCCTCGGCTTCCTGCTGCTTGCTGTCCCGCAGGAACGTGAGCAGTTCGTCCGCCCCCGCACCCGGCCGGTCCTTCGCCGCACGCGCCAGGAGCCGCCCGTCCCGCTCGGGCAGTTCGCCGGAGCTCAGCAGCAGCTGGATCTCCTCCGGCAGCTCCAGCAGCACCAGCTGGTTGGTGACCCAGGACGGCGAACGCCCCAGCCGCTCGGCCGCCCGGGACTTCGCCCCGTGCTCGCGCCCTTCGTCGGCGCAGGTGTCCACGAGCTGCTGCACACCCCGCGCCCGCTCGATGACGTCGAAGTCCTCGCGCTCCAGGTTCTCGGCGAGGAGGTGGTCGATGAAATCGGTGCGCGAAGCGGCGAGGTCGTCGCGGACGACGAAGTCGAGGGACTCCAGCCCCACGTGAACGGCACTGCGGAACCGGCGCTCGCCGTTGATCAGGACATGCGTGGCATCGCCGATCCGTGCCGCGTGGTCGGGCCACAGCCCGAGATACGCGGCCCGCCCGACCACCACGCAGGCCGACAGCTGCGCCTGCCGCAGCTCCTCGCCGAAACGGGTCTTCTCCTCGTCCGTACCGAAGTTGCGGCGCGGGTTGAGGGGCGTGGGGGAGACCTGGTCGAGGCCGATCCGGACCAGCTCGTACGCCGGTACGTCGCCCTGCGCGACGGCCTTGGCCCGCCCCCGCTCGCTGCGCCCGCCGGCGCGGCGGGCATTGCTGAAGGCGGCCCCGGTACCCAGGAGGTCGCTCTTGCTCATGCGGTGATCCTCCGGGCGATCTCGCGCATGGCCTCGGACTGCTCGCACTCCGGGGCGTAGTGCAGGAGCGGCAGCTTGACGCGTACGGCCTCGCGCTGTTCCTTCAGGTCGGCGATGACGGTGATGACGGGCGGGTCGCCGAACTCCTTCCAGCTGTTGAGGGAGGAGGTGACGACGAAGCCCTTGCGGCTGTCGTAGAGGTTGACGACGAAACCGAGCTGGGCGATCTCGATGTCGAGGTCGTCGATGAGGTCCTCTAGCTGCTCGCTGAGCATGTCGTAAGCGTCGGCGGAGGTGTCCTCGGCCTGTACGGGAACGATGATGCCGGAGCTCTTCTCGGGCTCACCGTCACGGCTGCGGGCGTAGTAGAGCGCCGTGTCCATGGTGTACCCGAGGCTGGGCGGACAGTCGACGACGATGTAGTCGAACTCCTTCTCCAGGTCCTCCAGGGCCTTCTCCAGAGCGGTCTCCTTGGTCCGGACGTGGCGGGTGGTGGCCAGCCGGGCGTCGAGGAGGAAGGCGTCCTTGCAGGAGGGGAGCAAGAAGAGACGGCCTGCGAAGACCCCGTGCTCGATGGGGACGAGGAGGTCGCGGACCCGGCCCTCGATCTCACCGAGCATGTGCTTGGCGAGGCTGGGTTCCTTGATGGAGAGCATCTCGGCGCCGAGGTGGCGCGTCAGGTGCCCCTGCGGGTCGAAGTCGATGACGCAGACCCGGGCGCCCGTCTCGGCCAGGGCCTGGGAAACGCCGTTGCTGATGGCGCTCTTGCCGACGCCGCCCTTCTGGTTGCAGACGACGATCCGGCGGGCCCCTTCACTGGCGGGACGGCGACGGCCGACGGGGGAGGGGTGGGTGTCGAGCCACAGCCGGATCGACTGGGCGACACCCTGGTTGTACGGGATCTCCCGTACCCGGCAGTCCTCCTTGAACTCCCCGTACAGGCCGGTGGGGAGGTAGGTGGAGAACGAGGAGGCACCGGAGGTGTCCACCGTGGTGGCCGCCGAGGCGTCGTCACGCCAGGCGTGGATCCCCTCGGTGACGGCGTCCTGGATGTCCACGCCCAACTGGGCTGCACGGACCTTGAGTTCCTGCCTGAGGGATGCCGGCAGCTTGGCGACTACCTTTTCCCTGGTTTCCGGATCGTATGGGGCGCTCATGCGGGTACCTTACTAACCTTCCCTCCGGAAGGCGAAGAGGCACACCACAACACGCTGAGCGGATTTGCCGGAACTTGCCCTGAAACCCCACCCTCTGACGGCGGCCCGGCGAGCTCACCGCTCCTCCCGGGCGGATTGAGCCGTTGGGGGTACCCGGGACCGCTGCGGACCCCCGTTCAGGATGATCAAAAGCCCTGTGCGGCCCTCTGGCGCCCTCACAGGTGAAGAAAGGTCACATCGCACCGGGTCCCCTCTGTTCGACGCCCTGAGGCACCGTTCTGTGGGTCGATTTTCGCCCCGAGACGCCGAAATCCTCCACGAACGGCATCCAGGACGACCTCCACGACGGCGTCGACGAGGAGCCGGGCCGGCCGCGGTCACCATCGCAAGCGCGTTCTTGTCCGCTGTCGACCGCGGACCGTACATCCCAGGGGCCAGCCCCTGGACCCCGCCAGCGCCTGGCCGCGCTGGACCGGCCGTGGCATGGGGGGCTACTCGCCCCCCAGACCCCCTCGCCAGGCGCTCGGGCGCCCTGGACCCGCTCACCCTCGCGCCCTGCCCCGCCTCCCTGACGGTCGGCGGTCCACCCCTCGGGCGCGGGGCGCCCTCACTGGGCACGAGGGCCTGAGAAGAACACCGCACCGAGGAGGAGTCGGGCTGAGGTGGGGGAGTGGCGGCATCGACTCGACTGCGGACCGGCCCGGGTGAAGGTGCGTCGGCCTAGACCGGTGGCCGGTGAGCGGTGGGTGGTGGAGGCAACGGGCAGCCGGCGCGCCGATCCGGCTCAAAGGAGGCCCGGAGAGGAAGGTGCGCAAGAGGAGGAACGACACGCAGCACTCAACTGCCCAAGCCGCCCAGAGTGTCGGCACTAGCGCCGTACGAGTTGCTCTTGAGTAAGAGCGCGCCCCGTTTACACGCCTCTGACCTGCATGTTTGCGCCAGGGGATGTGTCCCCCAGGACACATTTCGCCACCCCAAGTGTGTACCCAGCGAGCACATTTGGCGGAAAACTCAAGCACCCGTGGATTTTTTCGGGACGCCGATCCCTCCTGGAACACCCCAGGTCAGAGCGTTGGCCGGAAACGCCGAAGCGCCTCGCGCACCCCCTCCGGCTCGAACAAGGTGTGCCGCCATCGCGACAACCGAACTCAAGGAGCGGTGTACTTTCGGGCCCTCCCCGCAAAATAAGTCCATCAGTCGTGTAGTTTCGGCGCAGGCGCGGGGGAGGGGTCGTGCAAGACCGTCGTTGCGGCGCGCCGACGCGTCAAAAGACAAGCCCTCGTTGATTTTTTGGATAGTCTCGGACCGCCTGAGTAACAAGGAGGTCCTGTGACATCTGATCCGCCCGCCCGTCGTCGACAGCGCGGGCCCCGGCCTGTTCCCGTTCCCGCCACCGCGGGCAGCGACGCCGAGTACGGAGACATCCTGGCCGTCCTCGGTCAGCAACTCGGAGAACAGGTCGCGCAAGTCGCCGATCCCAGCGGCCGCCGCCGGCTCAAGGGCGTCCATCTCGAATACGCCGCGGACCCGAGATCCGTCCACGACATGGCCGGAGGCTCCGGCTACAGCCTGGCCAGCAACTGGTTCACCCAGCTCCTGGCCCAACTGGCCGTGGCCAACAGCATCACCAAGTCCCAGCTGTGTGTCTTCCTGTTCGTCGCGGGCGGGCAGGTGCCGGGCACGGGCATCACCCAGTACACGCAGCAGGAGATCACCGACGGGCTGAACAAGATCGCCGCGCAGAAGGGCGGCAAGATGATCACTCGTTCGACTGTCAATCGTGCCGTCCAGGCACTGTGCGGTTACAACTGGGTGGAGAAGGCCGGGAACGGCCGGATCCAGATCAACGTGCGTCTGTGGTTCCAGGGCAACAGCACCGCCCAGCAGGAGGTTCTCGCGGAAATCGCCGAGAAGCACGGCAACGACCCCGAGTCGTTCCCGTACGCGCTGGGACCGGAGGGAGCCCACCAGGAGCAGCTCGACCTCGACTTCGGAGTTGAGGTTCCCGCTCCCGGAAGGAGGCGTACCGGGTGATAGTGCTGTCAGGCCCACGCACGGGCGACCGTTCACGAGGAAGGCCATCCCATGGCTAACGTCATGTCTCCGATCGTCGCGGAGCGCATCTGGGCCCTGCCGCTCTCAGGGTCCGCCGTCAAGTTCCTCCAGTACCTCGTCTCCCGCAGCGACTTCGGGGGAGCGCTGCCGGTCCGCCAGAAGGACATGGCGGCCGAGTACGGGGTCACCCCCCAGGCCGTCAGCGGGCTCATGGCCCCGCTGTGCGACCTGAACATCGTGTTGCGCCCGCGCAGCGAGGAGCGCAACGGCAACTCCTACCGGCTGCACCCGCTCGCGGCGAAGTACGAGGGACCGGAGGCGATGGAGGCGGCGTTCCGTACGGCGCTCGTCCGCATCCAGGCGGGGGACCTGCCCAACCTGAAGCTGCCCACCTACCACCAGGCTCCGCCCACCCCCACGGGCCGGCCCAAGCTCCAGGTCGCCTGAGCAACGCGGAACCCGTCGGAAGACGTCGGAGTCCGTGGGGACCCGTAGGCATCCTCCGGAACCCCGGACAAGACAGAAGGCCCCTCCACCATGGTGGAGGGGCCTTCCGCGCCTGAGTAACAGTTGGTCCCCGGAGTATATCCGCCGGGCCCGGTCTGCACACAGCTGTCATCGATTACGTCCCCCGACCGTGTTCCCGGGCGCCCGCAAGGTGACGGATTCTTCGCCCTCTCCGGTTGCCGGTCCTTTCGGTCCCTCCGTCCCTCGGCCGTTCCCCGGCGCTCCGTTCGGTCCCTGAGGCGACACGCCGGAGCCGGCAGCGTCTGCCCACTGCTTCGGGTCTGTTTCAGCCCCTCGTCGTTCAGTCCCTCCCTTTTCGGTCCCTGTACTGAAACCGCAGGTCAGAGCCGTTTTCATGGCATGGCCAGGGACTGAAGTGACTCAACTTTCCTGTTTCCAGACTTTATGTGTGCGTGCGTATGCGCGGGCGTATGAACCTTGTAGTGCCATATTTGAGTTATAACTGCGAAGTTGAGTCCCTTCGGTCCCTTGGGGGACGGCGGAAACCCCGCTGACCTGCAGGTTTGGCAGGGACTGAAAGGGTCAGGGACCGAAGCGTGCACGACGGCCGTTCGGACCCTGGTCAGGGTGGAGAGGGGGAGGGGTGGAGAAAGGGACCCGAAAAGGGCCTCGCGGCTCCGGAGGCTCCGGGCCGGCCCCGGGCCCCCTCCCGGGCGGAGGGACCGAAGCGGCACGAGGGGCGGCCGCAGGGGCCCCCGGGAGCCGGAGCGCACAAAACCCTCACCCCAAGGGACTCAAGGGACTGTAAAACTCATGAGAGGCCACGCGACCTGCGAGGTTCCTGTCAGCCTGCTGCGCTAGGCTCCGGCATAGTGAAAGTTCGGTCCCTTCAGTCCCTCGGTCCCTGACCGAACGGGCCCGAACCGCCCGTCAAAGACCGCACTGGACCACTGACATCGCAGGGTGCCCCGTCGAGGAAGCAGAACGTGCCAGCCGATCCCGCCACCCCGCCTCACGCCGCCTCCGCCACGGCTGAGCAGCGGCTCGGCGTCGCGCGCTGGTTCGCGTCGCGCGGCTATCCGGTGCATCCGCTCGCCCCCGGAGCCAAGACCCCGCCCCCGAACTGCCCCGGCTGCCGCACCGACCCGCACCCGCCCGCCGCCTGCCCCTGCCACGCCGGCCACGGCTGGTGCCACGGCTTCCACGCCGCGACCACCGACCCCGAGGTGCTCGCCACCTGGTGGCGCGTGGAGCCCCGGTCCGGGGTGGGGGTCTCCTGCGGTCCGGCCGGGCTGGTCGTCCTCGACGTCGACGCCCACGGGGCGCCCGTCCCCGCACGCGACCGCCTCCTGCCGGGCATCCCGATCGACGACCGCGTCGACCTGACGGGACTGACCTCCGGCTACGACACCCTCGCCCTGCTCGCCGCGCACCGGGCGCGGCCCCACCCCGCCGAGGACACGGCCACCCTGCGCGTGCGGACCCCGTCGGGCGGTCTGCACGTCTGGTACCGGCTGCCCCTCGGCAGCCCGCGCTTCCGCTCCTCCAGCGGCTCCGGGGCGCGCGTCGCGCTCGCCTGGCAGGTCGACGTACGGGCGAGCGGGGGTTACATCGTCGCGCCCGGCACCCGCACCGCCGCCGGGCCGTACGAGGCGCTGCCCGGGGCCCGCACCCCGGCGCCGCTGCCCCTGTGGCTCGGCGCCGAGCTGACCCGTACCGGCCACGCCCTCGCACCGTACGCCGCCCGTCCCGCGCGGGATCCCCTACGAGAGCCCCTACGCGGCCCCAGAGGTGCCGCCGCGCCGGGAACCCCGTCAGGGGCCGCACGGGGCCCCGTACGGCCCCTGACGCCCCGCGGGGAGGGCCGGGACGCCCACCGCATCCTGCGGCCCCTCCTGGACGCCGTACGCGCCTGCGCGTCCGCCCCCAGCGGTACCGCGTTCACCGAGAAGCTCAACCGCGCCGCCTTCACGGCGGGCGGCCTGGCCGCCGCCGGGCACCTCCAGCACGCCGACTGCGCCGGCCTGCTGGCCGCGGCCGCCGACGCCGCGCGGCCCCACCAGAGCCGCAGGAACCAGCTCGTCATCGACTCCGCACTCCGCGCCGGCGGCACCCGCCCGATCCACCCCGAGGGACGTTCATGAGCAGCGCAGGCAGTACCGGCTTCGACGCGCACGCCGCCGCCGAGCAGCTCGCCGTGTTCACCGCGGACCCCGCCCCGGACGCCGCCCAGGCCCAGCTGCCCGCCCAGCAGGCCGCCCAACAGGCTGTCCAGCAGGTGGCCGCCCCCGCCCGCTCCCGTCCCGGCGACTACGTCCAGTCCGGCCTGCTGGCCAACCTGTCCGACCGCGGCAACGCCAAGCTCTTCGCCCACCTCCACAGCCACCGCTTCCGGCACGTCGAGGGCCTCGGCTGGTACGTGTGGGACGTCTACCGCTGGAAGCGCACCGGCGGCGAGAAGGCGGCCGTCTGGGCCGCCGGGGACATGGCCGAGGAGATGCCCCTGCACGACCCGCGCGGGCTCTTCACCGACCGCGAGCTCACCCAGCACCGCAAGCGCGCCATGTCCACCTCAGGTGTCAAGGCGATGCTCGCGCAGGCCAAGGCCTCGCCCGAACTCGCCCTGGACCCCGACTCCCTCGACGGCGACAAGTACGCCCTGTGCACCCCGGCGGGCGTGGTCGACCTGCGCACCGGCGCCCTGCGCGCCCCCGACCCGCGCCGCGACCTGCACTCCAGGGCTACCTACGTGGCGCCCCAGCCCATTCCCACCCCCCGCTTCGAGCGGTTCCTGACCGAGACCTTCGGGGGTGACGACAAGGGCAAGGAGATGATCCACTTCCTTCACCTCCTGCTCGGGTACTCCATCACCGGCGACGTCGGCGGCCAGGTCCTGCCCTTCCTGTACGGCATCGGTGCCAACGGCAAGTCCGCGCTCATGGACGTGGTCATCAAGATCCTCGGGGACTACGCGGACGTCGCCCCGCCCGGCTTCCTGATGGAGCGCGGCAAGTTCAACGAGCACTCCACCGAGCTCACCGAACTCCACGGCCGGCGGCTGTTCGTCTGCAGCGAGCTCAAGCCCCACGACAAGTTCGACGAGGCCCGCGTCAAGCTCCTCACCGGCGGCGACCGCCTGAAGGCCCGCCGGATGCGGCAGGACTACTTCAGCTTCGAGCCCACCCACAAACTGTGGCTGCTGGGCAACCACCGCCCCGAGGTGGGCACCGGCGGCCACGCCTTCTGGCGGCGCATCCGCCTCATCCCCTTCGACCGGGTCGTCCCCGACCACCGCAAGATCGACAACCTGGCCGAGGAACTCGTCGCCGACGAGGGCCCCGGCATCCTCCAGTGGATGGTCGACGGCGCCATGGCCTACCTCGCGACGAAGCCCTCCCTGGGCGGCCCCACCGTCGTCCGTACGGCCACCCAGGCGTACGCCACCACCGAGGACCACATCGGACGCTTCCTCGCCGAGTGCTGTACGACGGCCGCCGGACCGGACCTCTCCGAGCCCCGCGACCTGCGGGTCGAGCAGGGCGCCCTCTACCGCGCGTACAGCGTCTGGTGCCAGGAGGGCGAAGGCCTGCGCCCCGCCACCACCCGCGCCTTCGCCACCCGGATCCGCGCCGAGGCCGGTCTCTCCTCGCCGAGCGAGATGCTCCGCTCGAACGGCCAGAAGTTCTATCCGGGCCTCGCCCTGCTCGCCGAGGAGCCCCTCGCGCCCGACGCGGCGAACCGGTCCCCCCGTGGGTGAACCGACCCGACGTACTGTCCGCAGCCCGGCGACCCCTCTACGATGGACGCAGACCACCGCCAGGCACCGCACTGCCGCCGCCATAGCCGTCCGCGACCGCCCCGCTTCTAGGGTGAGACGTGACACCGAGGAAGGACGAAGGCTATGAGTTCGCTGCTCGAACCGAGCGATCTCGCCCACGAGGTCAAAGTGGTGTGGCTGGAGGACCCCGAAGAGCTCGACTACGTGCGCCAGGCCCTCGACAAGACCCCGCGCCGCCGGGGCAGGCCGCGCTACTACCGCGACGGCCGCATGATCGGCTTCACCGAGCTCGGTGCGACGGCCGAGGCCGACCCCGACAGCGGTCTGCAGAAGCGCCGCGTCTTCTACCTCCTCCCGCACGACCGGGACGCCGAGCCCAACGGCCTGTACCGCGAGGGCGCTCCGGGCGAAGCGGTCGACCCCCGCACGATCGAGCCCCGCAAGGTCGGCCTCAAGACCCCCCGCTCCCAGCGTGGTCTGACCCCGGCCGAGCCCACGGTCGCCTGACCCGACGCCGCCCCGCTTCCCCTTCCTCCGGTCCCTGACCGGGGCGGAAGCGGGGCGGAGCCATGTCCCGCCCCGGACGGCCGGGGCGGACCTGTGCGGGGCACGACCCCGCCGCGCCTTCCCGCGCTCCACAGCGCTGTCCCCGCGCGCTGTCACCGCGCTTCCGCCCGCCCCGCCGACGCGGTTCGGCCGATTCCGGGCGTCTGGCGCCTCCCACCCCTCCGTTAACATGTTCGAGCTCGCGGCTACCGTGCTGACAAAACGATTAATCGGCTGAAAATTGAAATCTAGGGAAACGCGAGTGCTTTCGCGAACAGACGGCAACACCACCACCACCGCCTGGCGCCGGCCACGCGTGGTGCTGTGGACCGCGGCGAGCGTGGTGACCCTCGCGTTCCTGATCGCGCTGGAGATCGCCGCGCGCCGGTACGGCGAGCCGGGTCCGGTCACCGCCCAGGCGCAAGAGGTGATCTTCGCCCCCAAGTCGGGCACGGTGCTCTACGCCGGCATGGCCCTGATGATGGTGGTCCTCACCTGGCGCCAGCGCTTCATCGCGCTCGGCGCCGCCGTCGGCATCGACCTCGTCTTCTGGCTGGTGCGCTGGGCCGTCGACGCCAAGATGATGTACGGCAACGGTGCCCTGTGGGTGACGCTGGCCTGCGCCGTCATCGCCCTCACGCGCCGCACCGGACGGGAACGCCGCCTGCTGCTGGGCGGCGTGGGGCTGGCCCTGCTGCTGGTGGCCGGCCGCAAGACCGGTTACACCTGGCTGCTGATCACCTCCAAGACCCGTCCGATGGTGCTCGACCAGTACGTGGCGACGGCCGACCACGCGCTGGGCAACCCGTCCTGGCTGGCGGGCCGCATCGTCGAGGCCACCGGCACCGTCGGCGCCCACGTCCTGGAGTTCGTCTACATCCAGCTCGCGGTGGCCGCCGTCGCCGTCGCCCTCTACCAGCTGCGCCACGTCGCGGCCGAGCGCCGTTTCCCGCGCCACCACCTGGTGCGCACCTTCCTGGTGATCGGCCTGCTCGGACCCGGCATCTACATGATCTTCCCGGTGGTCGGACCGATCCTGGCCTACGGCGCCGACGGCGGGCACTGGGCGGTGGCCAACCTCTGGCCGAACACGCCGCCGCCGCTCGGCACCCCCCGGCCGATGCCCTTCGACGAGATCACCCCGCGCAACTGCATGCCCAGCCTGCACACCGCATGGGCCACCGCGATCTTCGTGCACTCCCGCAAGGGCCCGCGCGCCCTGCGCTACGCGGGCACGTTCTGGCTGATCGCCACCCTCGGCGCGACCCTGGGCTTCGGCTACCACTACGGCGCGGACATAGTCGCCGGCGTGGTGTTCACCCTGACCATCGAGATCGGCCTGCGCTCGCTGGACCGCGGCTGGGACCGGCGCGGCCTCCGGCTGGCCGGCTACGGCACCGCCGTCTTCGCCGCGCTCCTGGCCTCGTACCGCTACCTGCCGGTGACGATGGCCGAGCACCGCTGGCTGTTCGGCCCGCTGATCATCCTGGCGACGGCCTCGGTGATCTACGGCTACGTCCGCACCACCCGCGTCTGGGACCGCACCCCCGCCTCGGCCCCCGTGCCGCAACCCCGCCGCGAAGCACAACCCGAACTGGTCTGACCCCCCGGGGCCGGGAGCACCACGCTCCCGGCCCCGCCGGTTTTCCGCGCCGGGGCGCCGCTCAGGGCAGTCCGCGCCAGCGCCGGGTCCGGGAGATGAGCAGCACCGGAAGGCCCACGACCCAGACCAGCCCGCCGATGACGACCACCCCGCTCCAGAACGCCGACCCCCGCCCGGCGTCCGGCGCCACCCGGGCCATGAGGAAGAACGGGCCGAGGACGAGGGCGGGACCGGCCACCCACCAGGCCAGGTAGGTGGCCAGGACGTCGAGCACGCGCAACCGGGTCCGCTCCAGGACGTGATAGGGGGTGGTCGACGTACCACCGCCCACGGCGCCCGGCACGTACTGCGTCGCCCCCACCAACAGCCGGTACCGGCGCAGCGGCACGACCGGCATGTAGCTGATCACGAACCATTCCGTGGCGTGGTGGCTCCCGTCCGACTGCCGTCGGCCGAAGCCCAGGTACTTGGTTCCGATGCCGTTCCACGTCGACATGCCGCATCCCCTCCCCGGAGCCGCGCCGCGCCGTCCCGGAAGGAGCCCGCGGCGCACACGTCCCCACGGTAGGGAAACGGACAGGGCGGGGAGGGAAATCGGCCACACTCGTCCCGCCGGCGGGAGCGCGCCGTAGGATCACCCGACCGTCAGCCGGTCGCGAGCCGGTCCGTTCGAGCGGTTCCAGCCGTTCGGCCTGTTCTAGCCGTTCGATCTCTTCGGTCCCTTCAGTCCCTCCGGTCCCTTCAGTCCCTCCGGTCCCTCAGGTCCCCGCTCCTTCTTTCTTCGAGTTCCTCCAGGAACGGGACGACCGCATCGATGAAGTGCTCGTTCCGGTCGCCCGCCACCATGTGCCCCGCGCCGGCCACATCGACGCGCCGAGCCCCGGGCACCCGCTCGCAGAACTGCTCGGCGACGTCCTCGCGCAGGACGTCGCTGATCCCGCCGCGCACCAGCAGGACCGGTACGTCGGCCCGGCACGCGGCGTCGAGGAGGCGTTCCGCCATGCCGGGCGGGTCCATCCGCCCCTCGAAGGCGTCCAGCATCCGGGGGTCCCAGTGCCAGACCCAGCGGTCACCCTCCCGCCGCAGGTTGTGCCGCAGCCCCTCGGGCCCGTCCGGAGGCCGCCGGTGCGGCAGCCCGGCGGAGACCGCCACGGCCGCGTCACCGATCTCGGCGAACCCGTCCGCGTGGCGGCGCATGAACGCGGCGATCCGGTGGAACCCGCGGGGATCCGGCCGGTGCGCGACGTCGACGAGCACCAGGGCGCGCACCGCCGCGCCCGGCGGCTCTCCGGCGGCGAGCAGCGCACTCAGCCCGCCGAGCGAGGCGCCGACGAGCACCGGCCGGCCGCCGAGTGCGGCGACGAGCGCCCGGACGTCCTCGGCGTACCGGCCGAGGTCGTAATCGCCGTCGGCCGGCCATCCGCTGGCGCCGTGTCCCCGCAGGTCCGGGGCCACGACCCGCCATCCCAGCGCGGCCAGCCGGGGGCCGGTCCGGCCCCAGGAATGCCGGGTCTGGCCGCCGCCGTGCAACAGGACCAGGGGCGGCGCGGACGCCTCGCCCCACACCTCCGCGACGAGCCGGATCCCGTCGCCGCCCACGAAGTGGCGGGTGCGGGGCGCTGCCGCGCCGGCCGTCATGCCGTGCCCCCCGCCTCGGCCCTGCCGCCCGCCTCGCCCACTCCGGTCCGGAGGCGCAGCGGTGCGAGCAGCCGGTCGCGGTGCGGATCGGCGGCCGCCGCGGCGAGAGCGACGTCCAGCGCGAACAGGGCGCGCGCGAGGAACCGGTCGTCGTCGATCAGATGGGCGACCCACTGGTGCAGCGCGCCCACGCACGAGGTGGCGACCACATCGGCCAGGGCGTCCGTGTCGATGTCCGGGCGCAGGAGCCCCCGCGTCCGTTCCTCCGCCATCGCCCGGCGGAGCCGGGGGAGCGGACCCCGGTGGAGGACGAGGCCGCTGTCCTCCCAGCCGCGCACCATGCGGCGGGAGACCACCGGGTCCGCCACGAACAGCCGGACGGTCGCCACGACGACCCGGCGCGGGCCGCCGTCTCCCGGCTCCGGCTCCGGGGCCGCCAGCCGCCGGTCGAGCTCGTCGGCGAACGCGGCGGCGAGCGCCTCCCAGATCTTCTCGCGCGGCCCGATCAGGTTGTACACGGTGGCCGGCGCGACCTCCGCCCGCGCGGCGATCCGCTCGGTGCTGATCGCCGCCTCCGGGCCCTCCCGCAACAGCTCGCGCGTCGCCTCCAGGATCCGGGCCCGCCGCCGGGCCTTGTGCTGCTCGCGCAGCCCGTGCTCCACGCCACCCGCCCGCATCCCGCCCACACCCCTAAAACTTGGAGAGGGCTCCAAATTTAGAGAGACCTCTTCATACGGTCAAGAGCTGCGCGGGGTACCGCGGCGCGGGAGAGTGGGGGTGGGGCGGAGGCCGCCGCCCGGTTCTGCCTGGTGGTACGGGACGACGGACGACCCGGAGGAGCGAGCGATGGCAGAGACGACGGAACCGACGACGGAACCGACGGCCTTCGACTTCGGCCCCCAGGCCCGGATCGTGGCCGCTCTCGCGGCGGGCGTCCCGGACGCCCGCCTCACGGACCGGACGCCCTGTCCCGAGTACGCCGTCGGTGACCTGCTGGCCCACCTCGCGGGACTCGCCGTCGCCTTCCGCGACGCCGCCCGCAAGGACCTGGGCCCCACGACGGACACGGCCCCCGGCCCGGGCGTGCTGCCCCCGCTGCCCGCCGGCTGGCGCGAGGAGATCCCCCGGATCCTGGACGAGCTGGCCGAAGCCTGGAGGGACCCGGCCGCCTGGGCCGGCCTGACCCGCGCGGGCGGCGTGGACCTGCCCGGCGACGTCGCCGCCGCGGTGGCCGCCGACGAGCTGGTGGTGCACGGCTGGGACCTGGCCCGCTCCACCGGCCAGGGCTACGCGCCCGACCCGGCGGCGCTGCACGCCTCGCACGCGTTCCTGCTGGCGGCCGCCGGGGAAGCGGACGGCGGCGGGGGCATCTTCGGCCCCGTCGTGCCCGTCCCGCAGGACGCCCCGCTGCTGGCCCGGACCGTCGGCCTGAGCGGCCGCGACCCCGCCTGGACCCCGCCGACGCCGTCCCCGTCCCCGTAGGGACCCGTCGTCCCGGCTGCCGGAGGGGTGTGCCAGAGTCGGCGCATGCTCGAGATCATGGTGATGACGGAGAACGGGGAGCGGCACGTCCGTGCCTCCCCCGAGGAGCTGGCCGCGCTGGTCGGGCGGATCGGCGGCGACGGCGACCGGTTCCTGGTGGTCCAGCGGATACCCGACCTGCCCGACGTCTTCGCCCAGGTGTGGCACGAATCCGGTGGCGACTACACCCTGGAGCACCGCGACGGCGGCCCCGGGCGACACTTCCGCACCATGGCCGACGGGCCCGGGACCGTGATCGCGGCGCTGACCGGCTGGGCCCGCCAGGAGGCCGGCTGGGGAGCCGGTCTCGGCTGGTCGCTGCTGGACACGGGCCCCGCCCGCGAGGCGCCGCCGCTCGAACTCGGCGGGGACGAGCTCGCGGTCCTGGAGGGGCGCGTCCGCGAGGTGCTGGCCGCCGGTTACGCCACCCGCGCCGAACTGGCCGAGCTCGCCGAGGACTACCTGGTCACCCGGGACCGCAGGCCCGTTTCGCGCGAGCAGGCGCAGGCGCTGGCCGACCGGCTGTGGCTGGAGCGGGTCGCGGAGCAGGCCCCCTGGCGGGGCGAGACCGACCCCGAGCGGCTCACCCGCGCGTTCACCGCCCTGAGCGACGCCGGAATCACCGCGCGCGAGCACTTCACCTGCTGCCGTGGCTGCGGCGACTCCGAGATCGGCGGGGAGAGCGGCCCCGACGCCCGCGGCTTCGTCTACTTCCACACCCAGTGCACGGACTCCGCCGCGGCCGGCGGCGGCCTGACGCTCCTCTACGGCGGCTTCGACGGCTCGTCCGAGACCACCGTCGCCATCGGCCACGAGGTCGTGGCCGCCCTCCGGGCGGTCGGGCTCGGCGTCGAGTGGGACCACGACCCGGGCCGCGCCCTCACCGTCACCCCCCTGGACTGGCGCCGCCGCCTGATCGGCTGACACCCCGCGCAGCCGCTCCGGGCGCGTACGGCCGCTCACTCCGGGTGAGATCCGGGGGCTCCGGGGGTGAGGCGCCCCATAGGACCCACGTCACACACGATCCCGGATAGTAGCTTCCGCAGGCCCTGTCGGCCCCGCCGCGCACCGGCCGCACCGCCGGGCCGGGGGTCCCGCTCTCCGAGGGTGGCTAGTATCCGGGGTCTTTGCCAGGGCGGCGGGCCGTCTGTAGAACTGGATGAGTCGCCGGACGGCACGGGTGCTCCACCCGCCGGC
>NZ_JBIASM010000028.1:0-69434 GCF_042890765.1 Streptomyces sp. NPDC002032
GGCTGACCGTGAGGCGTTGGCGGGGGTGCTGGCCGGGATCCCGGCGGACCGTCCGCTGACCGGCGTCCTGCACGCCGCAGGCATCCTCGACGACGCCCTGGTCTCCACCCTGCGCCCCGAGCAGATCACGGCGGTGCTCCGGGCGAAGGCCGACGCCGCCTGGAACCTGCACGAACTCACGGCGGACGCCGATCTCGCGGACTTCGTCCTGTTCTCCTCCACCTCCGCCCTGGCCGGCGCTCCCGGTCAGGGCAACTACGCCGCCGCCAACGCCTTCCTCGACGCCCTCGCCGCCCACCGCCAGGCCCACGGCCTGCCCGCCCAGTCCCTCGCCTGGGGACCCTGGGAGATCGACGGGAGCATGGCGGGCACGCTCGGCGACGCCGACCGGCGCCGGATGGCCCGGGGCGGCATCCTCCCCTTCCACGCCGCCGACGGGCTCGCCGCCTTCGACGCCGCCCGCCGCACCGGCGGGGCCGTCGTCGTACCGCTGCGCCTGGACACCGCCCGGCTGCGCAAGCCCGCGGCACGCGTCCCCGCCCTGCTGCGCGCCCTGGTGCGCACCCCCGCAGCCGCCCGCCGCGCCGTCAGCCACGACGCCGGGCGCACCGGCGGCCCGTCCGACTGGACGGGCGCCGGCCGGGACCGGGCCCTGCTGGACCTGGTGCGCCGCGAGGCCGCGGCCGTCCTCGGCCACGGCACGGCCGAAGGCGTACAGCCCACCAAGGCGTTCAAGGAACTCGGATTCGATTCGCTGACCGCCGTCGAGCTGCGCAACCGGCTCGGCGCGGCGACCGGACTGCGGCTGCCCGCGTCCCTGGTCTTCGACTACCCCACCCCCGCCGACCTGGTCGCCCACCTCCAGCGCGAGCTGGGCGGCGGCCCGGAGGAGGACCCGGCCGCCGGCACACCGGCCGTCCCGGCCCGCCCCGTGGCCGACGAGCCGATCGCGATCGTCGGCATGAGCTGCCGCTACCCGGGCGGCGTGGCCGGCCCCGAGGACCTGTGGCGCCTGGTCCTCGACGGCGCCGACGGCGTCACCGCGTTCCCCACCGACCGCGGCTGGGACCTCGGTGCCGCCACCGGCCCCGACGCGGCCGACGGATTCCGCCACGAGGGCGGCTTCCTGCGCGGCGCCGGAGACTTCGACCCGGAGCTGTTCGGCATCTCGCCGCGCGAGGCCCTCGCCATGGACCCCCAGCAGCGGCTGCTGCTGGAAACCTCCTGGGAGGCCATCGAGCGCGCGGGCATCGACCCGGCCTCACTGCGCGGCAGCGCCACCGGCGTCTTCGCGGGCGCGTCGCCCTCCGGCTACGGCGCCGCACTCCAGCAGGGCGCGGAAGGACTCGAAGGACACCTCCTGACCGGTACGGCGACCAGCGTCGTCTCCGGCCGCGTCTCCTACACCTTCGGCTTCGAGGGCCCGGCCGTCACCGTCGACACCGCCTGCTCCTCGTCGCTGGTCGCCCTGCACCTGGCGGCGCAGTCCCTGCGGACGGGGGAGTGCTCGATGGCCCTCGCCGGCGGGGTCATGGTCATGGCCGGGCCCGGCATCTTCACCGAGTTCGCCCGCCAGCGGGGACTCGCCGCCGACGGCCGGTGCAAGGCGTTCTCCGCCGACGCGGACGGCACGGGCTGGTCCGAGGGCGCCGGTGTCCTCGTCCTGGAGCGCCTCTCGGACGCCCGGCGCCTCGGACACCAGGTCCTCGCGGTCGTCCGGGGTTCCGCCGTCAACCAGGACGGCGCCAGCAACGGCCTGACCGCCCCGAACGGGCCCGCCCAGCAGCGGGTCATCCGCCAGGCCCTCGCCAACGCGGGCCTGTCGGCCGCCGACGTCGACGCGGTGGAGGCGCACGGCACCGGCACGAAGCTGGGCGACCCGATCGAAGCGCAGGCGCTGCTGGCCACGTACGGGCGGGAGCGCGGCGGCGACGAGCCGCTCTGGCTGGGCTCGCTGAAGTCGAACATCGGGCACGCCCAGGCGGCGGCCGGTGTCGGCGGTGTGATCAAGATGGTCGAGGCGATGCGCCACGGCGTGCTGCCCAAGACCCTGCACGTCGGCGAGCCCTCGCCGCACGTGGACTGGTCGGCGGGGGCGGTGGAGCTGCTGACCGAGGCGCGGGAGTGGCCGGAGACCGGCCGTCCGCGCCGGGCCGGCGTCTCCTCGTTCGGCATGAGCGGCACCAACGCCCACATCCTCCTGGAGCACGACCCCCGGCCGACGGACACCGCGGCCGGCACCGCGCCGTCCCCCGCGCGCAGGGCGCTGTCCGCCGTCCCGTGGGTGCTCTCCGGCACCTCCGAGGCGGCGGTGTGGGCCCAGGCGGCGCGCCTGGCGGCCTCGCCGGCCGCCGTGGCCGATCCGGCGGACGTGGGTCTCTCGCTCGCGACCACCCGGGCGGTCCTGGAACACCGCGCGGTGGTACTGGGCGCCGACCCGGCCGCGGCGCTCGCCGCCCTGGCCGAGGGCCGCGAAGTCCCCGGCGTGGTCCGCGGCCACGCGGCCGGCCCGGGTGCGGGGGCGGTCTTCGTCTTCCCCGGGCAGGGTTCGCAGTGGGTCGGCATGGCCGTCGAACTGCTCGACGCCTCGCCGGTGTTCGCGCGACGGATCGCGGAGTGCGAGAAGGCCCTCGCACCGTACGTGGACTGGTCGCTGACCGAGGTGCTGCGTTCGGAGGACCCCCTGGAAGGGGTCGACGTCGTCCAGCCGGTGCTGTTCGCGGTGATGGTGGCGCTGGCCGAGCTGTGGATCTCCTACGGGGTCCGTCCGTCGGCGGTCATCGGCCACTCACAGGGGGAGATCGCCGCCGCGTGCGTCGCGGGAGCGCTGTCCCTGGAGGACGCGGCGAGGGTGGTGGCGCTGCGCAGCCAGGCCATCGACGCCATCGCCGGCCTGGGCGGCATGGTGTCGGTCGGTCTGTCCGCCGCCGACGCGGCCGAGCGGATCGCCGCGTACGGGGGCCGGCTGGCGGTCGCCGCCGTCAACGGGCCTGCCTCCACGGTCGTGTCGGGTGACGCCGATGCCTGTGAGGAGCTGGTCGCCGCCCTGGAAGCGGCGGGGACGCGCGTCCGCCGGGTGGCGGTGGAGTACGCCTCGCACTGCGCGCACGTGGAGAAGCTGGAGGCCGAACTGGCCGAGCTCCTCGCCGGGCTGGAGCCTCGCACCTCGGCGATCCCCATGTACTCGACGCTCACCGGGGAGCTGCTGGACACCACCGGGCTCGACGGCGGCTACTGGTACCGCAACCTGCGCAATCCCGTCCTGTTCGAACAGGCCGTGAACGCGGCGCTCGCCGACGGCCACCGGCTGTTCGTGGAGTCCAGCCCGCACCCCGTCCTCGCGGTCGGTCTCTCGGAGACCTTCGAGGCGCTCGACCCGTCCGGCGGGGGCTGCGACCCCGTCGCGGTGGGGACGCTGCGCCGGGACGAGGGCGGTCCGGGCCGGGTGTTCACCTCCCTCGCCGAGGCGTGGGTGAACGGCGCCGACGTCGACTGGGCGACGGTCTTCGACGGTACGGGCGCCCAGCGCGTCGAGCTGCCGACGTACGCCTTCCAGCACCAGCGGTTCTGGCCGCGGCCCAAGGCCGCCGACGCGGCGGCCCGGGCCCAGGCCGATCCGGTGGACGCCGCCTTCTGGGAGGCCGTCGAGCGCGAGGACCTGGACGCACTGACCGAGACCCTCTCGGTCTCCGGCGAACAGCCCTGGAGCGACGTCCTGCCCGCCCTGTCGCACTGGCGGCGCGAGCGCCGCGAGCGGGCGGTCGTGGACGGCTGGCGCTACCGGGTCACCTGGAAGCCGCTCGCCGGCCCGACCACGACGACGAACCTCACCGGCACCTGGCTGGCCCTGGTGCCGGCCGGCCACGAGGACCACCCCGTCGTGACCTCCGTCGTCCGCGGGCTCGACGCACGCGGAGCGCGGGGCGTCGTCGTCCCGGTCGCCGTGGCCGACGTCGACCGGTCCGTCGTCGCCGCCCTCCTCGCCGGGCAGGACGCGGCCCCCGCCGGGATCGTCTCGTTCCTCGGCCTCGACGGTTCCCTCTGGTCCACCGTCGCCCTGCTCCAGGGCCTCGGGGACGCGGGCGTCACGGCCCCGGTGTGGAGCGTGAGCACCGGCGGCGCGGCCCCCGAGGACGCGGACACGGACGGAGACACGGCCGGGGACACGGCCGGGGATACGGTCGGTCACCCCGTCGACCCGGCGCAGGCCCGGCTGTGGGGCCTGGGGCGCGTCGCAGCCCTGGAACACCCCGACCGCTGGGGCGGGCTGCTCGACCTGCCCGCCGAGCCCGACGCGCGCGTGGCCGCCCTGGTGGCGGACGCCCTGGCCGGCGGCTACGGGGACGAGGACCAGCTGGCCCTGCGCGCTTCCGGCGGCTTCGGGCGCCGACTGCTCCGGGCGCCCTCGGCACCCGGCGGCCGCTCACGCCCGTGGACCCCGCGCGGCACCGCGCTGATCACCGGCGGGACCGGGGCGCTCGGCGCGCACGTGGCCCGCTGGCTCGCCGCCAACGGCGCCGAGCACCTCGTGCTGACCAGCCGTCGCGGCCCCGAAGCGCCCGGCGCCGAAGAGCTGAGCGCCGAACTCACCGCCCTCGGCGCCCGCGTCACCGTAGCGGCGTGCGACATCGCCGACCGCGAACAGGTCACCGCCCTGGTACGGCGGCTGCGCGCGGACGGCGAGGCTCCGGTGCGGGCCGTGCTGCACGCCGCGGGTGTCGCGCACGCCGCGCCGCTGGACGGGCTGACCCGCGACGAACTCCACGGGGTCCTCGCCGCCAAGGCCACCGGCGCGGAGCTGCTCGACGAGCTCTTCGCCACCGACGACCTGGACGCCTTCGTCCTGTTCTCCTCCATCGCGGGCGTGTGGGGCGGCGGCAACCAAGCCGCCTACGCCGCCGCCAACGCCCACTTGGACGCCCTCGCCCGGCGCCGCCGCGCCCGCGGCCTGACCGCGACCGCCGTCTCCTGGGGCGCATGGGCCGACGGCGGCATGGTCAGCGACGGCGTCGCCGACCACCTGCGCCGCCGCGGGCTCGCCGCGATGCCGAAGGACCTGGCCGTCGCCGCGCTGCGGCGGGCCGTGGAGGGCGACGAGACGTGCGTGACCGTCGCCGACGTCGACTGGGACCGGTTCGTGGAGGGCTTCACCGCCCGCCGGCCCAGCCCGCTGCTCGGCGAACTGCCCGAGGTGCGGGAGGCGCTGGCGCGGACGGCGGCCGACCCGGCGGACGCCGCGGACCCCGAGGGCCGGCCGGTGGCCGAACACCCCTCCGACGTGCTGCGGGCCCGGCTCGCGGAGCTGTCCGCGCCGGAGCGGGAGACGCTCGTACTGGGTCTCGTACGCGAGCAAACCTCGACAGCGCTCGGGCATGATTCCCCCGGGGCGGTCAAGCAGAACCGGCCCTTCAAGGACCTCGGCATCAACTCGCTCACCGCCCTGGAGCTGCGCAACCGGCTGGGTGCGGTGACCGGGCTGCGGCTGCCCGGAGCACTGGTCTTCGACCACCCCACACCGTCGGCGGTGGCCAGGTACGTCCTGGCCAAGCTGATGCCGGGGGGTGCGACGGGCGCCGCTGCGGGCACGGGCGCCGGCTTCGGCGACGAGGCGGGGGTCCGGGCCGCGCTGGCCTCCGTCCCGCTGTCCCGGCTGCGGGAAGCGGGCCTGCTCGACGCCCTGCTGCGGCTCGCCGACGACAACGGCGGCAACGGCGGCAACGGCAGCGACGGCGGCAGCGCCGGCCAGGCCGGCAACGAGAGCGACGACAACGACCGCAACGACCGCAACGACGCTGCCGACGGCAGTGACGGCAGCGAAATCGACGACATGGACGCCGAGAGCCTCATCGAACTGGCTCTGGGTGGCGGTACGAACCTTTGATGGCGTTCCCGACGACGTCCTGGTCGACGTCAGCGGGCGAAGTGTGGAGTGCATGATGGCCAACTCTCCGGACAAGATCCTCGAAGCGCTTCGGGCGTCGCTCAAGGAGACCGAACGCCTCCGGCAGCAGAACCAGCAGCTTTCCGCCGCCGCGCGGGAACCGCTGGCGATCGTCGGCATGAGCTGCCGCTACCCCGGCGGCGTACGCAGCCCCGAGGACCTGTGGCGGCTCGTGGACTCCGGGACCGACGGGATCGGCCCCTTCCCCACCGACCGGGGCTGGGACGTCGACGCCCTCTACGGAGGCGACGGCGCGGACTCAGCCACGTACGAGGGCGGCTTCGTCCACGACGCCACCGAGTTCGACCCGGAGTTCTTCGGGATCTCGCCGCGCGAGGCCCTCGCCATGGACCCCCAGCAGCGCCTGCTGCTGGAGGCCTCCTGGGAGGCCGTCGAACGGGCCGGGATCGACCCGGCCTCGCTGCGCGGCAGCCGCACCGGCGTCTTCGCCGGTGCGTCCGCCTCCGGTTACGGGTCCACCCTGCACCACGCCCAGGAGAGCACGGAGGGGTACTTCCTGACCGGCACGGCCGGCAGCGTCGTCTCCGGCCGCGTCTCCTACCTCCTCGGCCTGGAGGGCCCGGCCGTCACGGTCGACACCGCCTGCTCCTCCTCCCTCGTCGCCGTCCACCTCGCCGCCCAGGCGCTGCGCGGCGGCGAGTGCTCGCTCGCCCTCGCGGGCGGCGTCGCCGTCATGGTGACGCCCGGCGCGTTCAGCGAGTTCAGCACCCAGGGCGGCCTCGCCTCCGACGGCCGCTGCAAATCCTTCGCGGCGGCCAGCGACGGCACCGGCTGGTCCGAGGGCGTCGGCGTGCTCCTGCTGGAGCGGCTGTCCGACGCACAGCGCAACGGCCACCGCGTCCTGGGCCTGCTCCGGGGCTCCGCCGTCAACCAGGACGGCGCCAGCAACGGCCTCACCGCCCCCAACGGGCCCTCCCAGCAGCGCGTCATCCAGCAGGCCCTGAACAACGCGGGCCTGACGTACGCGCAGGTCGACGCGGTCGAGGCGCACGGCACCGGCACCGTACTCGGCGACCCGATCGAGGCGCAGGCGCTCCTCGACACGTACGGCCAGGAACGCCACGGCGGCCGACCGCTGTGGCTGGGCTCGCTGAAGTCCAACATCGGCCACAGCCAGGCGGCCTCCGGCGTCGCCGGGCTGATGAAGATGGTCATGGCCCTCCAGCACGGTGTGCTGCCCAAGACCCTCCACGTCGACGCGCCGACCCCGCACGTCGACTGGGCCTCCGGCGCGGTCGAACTGCTCACCGAGGCGCGCCCCTGGCCCGAGACCGGGCAGCCGCGCCGTGCCGCCGTCTCCGCCTTCGGCGTCAGCGGAACCAACGCGCACGCCATCGTCGAGGAGGCCCCGCCGGCCCCCGCCGCCGCCGAGGCCGCCGAACCGGCGGCGGTAGCCGCCCTGCCGGTGCTGCCCTGGGCACTGTCCGGCACGGACGAGACGGCCCTGCGCGCCCAGGCCGCCCGGCTGCTGGACACCCTCTACGGACGCTCCGAGGACGCCGCCGAGGCGCGTCCCCTCGACCTCGCCCATGCGCTGGCCACCACCCGCGCCGCGCTCCACCAGCGGGCCGTCGTCCTCGGCACCGGCCGGGACGACCTCGTCCGCGGACTGGAGGCCCTCGCCGCGGGAGGCACCGCGCCGGGCCTGCTCACCGGCCGCGTCCGGGACGGCCGCACCGCGTTCCTGTTCACGGGGCAGGGTGCGCAGCGGGTGGGGACGGGGCGTGAGCTGTATGCGGCCTTCCCGGTGTTCGCGCAGGCGCTGGATGCGGTGTGTGCGGCGATCGATCCGGAGCTGGGGCGTTCGCTGCGGGAGCTGATGTTCGCGGAGGACTCCGCCGAGCTGGACCGTACGGAGTTCACGCAGCCGGCGTTGTTCGCGATCGAGGTGGCGTTGTTCCGGCTGGTGGAGAGCTGGGGTGTGAAGCCCGATTACCTGCTCGGGCATTCGATCGGTGAGATTGCTGCGGCGCATGTGGCGGGTGTGTTCTCGCTGGCTGATGCGGCGCGGTTGGTGGTGGCGCGTGGCCGGCTGATGCAGGCGCTGCCCGCCGGTGGCGCGATGGTGTCGGTGCGTGCGGCTGAGGCGGAGGTCGCCGAGCTGGTCGCCTCGTACGAGGACGTGAGCATCGCGGCCGTCAACGGGCCGCAGTCCGTGGTGATTTCCGGTGCGGCCGATGCCGTGAGCGAGATCGCGGGTGTGCTCGGCGAGCGCGGTGTGAAGACCAAGCGGCTCACGGTGAGCCATGCGTTCCACTCGCCGCTCATGGACCCCATGCTGGAGGAGTTCCGGCAGGTCGCCGAGGGCCTCACCTACCACGCCCCGGCCATCCCGCTCGTCTCCGACGTCACCGGGCGCACCGCCACCGCGAAGGAACTGCGCGACCCCGCCTACTGGGTGCGGCACGTCAGCGCCGCCGTCCGCTTCGCCGACGGACTCGCCACCCTCCACGACCTGGAAGTCACCCGCTTCCTCGAACTCGGCCCCGACGGCGTGCTGTCGGCGATGGGCGCCGACTGCGTCCCGGACCCGGACGCCCTCTTCGCGCCCGTACTGCGCAAGGGCCGCCCCGAGGCGGAGACCGTGCTCGCCGCCCTGGCCCGCGCGCACGTCGACGGCGCCACCCCCGACTGGGCGGCACTCTTCGCGGGCACCGGTGCCCGGCCCGTGACCCTGCCGACGTACGCCTTCCGGCGCCGCCGCTTCTGGCCGACCCCCGCGCCCGTCGCGGACCCGGCCGCCACCGCCGCCGCCACCGGTGACGAGGCCCGCTTCTGGACGGCCGTCGAGGACGGCGACCTCGCCGGGCTCTCCGCCACCCTCGACGCCGACGACACCACCGGTCCCCTCCTGGGCGAACTGCTGCCCGCGCTCACGCGCTGGCGCCGCGACCGCCGCAGCCGCTCCACCGTCGAGTCCTGGCGCTACGCGGTCACCTGGACGCCGCTGCCGCAGCCCTCCGCCGCCACGGCCGCCACGGCCCCCACCGGCACGTGGCTGCTCGTCGAACCGGCCGCCGGTGCGGAGGCCGCCCGGGCCGACGCCTGCGCCGCCGCCCTCACCGCGCGCGGCGCCGACGTCGTACGGCTGCCCGTCGACTTGGCCGCCGCCGCCGACCGGGCCTCCCTCGCGGCGCGCCTCGACGAGGTGCTGACCGGGGGCCCCGTCGCCGGTGTCCTCTCCCTCCTCGCCCTCGACGAAGCCGCCCACCCCGGCCACCCGGCCCTCCCGGCCGCCGTCCCCGCCACCGTCGCCCTCCTCCAGGCCCTCGGCGACCTCGGCCACCAGGCACCGCTGTGGATCGCCACCCGAGGGGCGGTGGCCACCGGCCGCGCCGACCGGGCCGTCAGCACCGCCCAGGCCGCGCTGTGGGGCCTGGGCCGGGTGATCGGCCTCGAACGGCACCGCCAGTGGGGCGGCCTCGTCGACCTGCCCGAGGTCCTCGACGACCGCTCCGCCGACCGCCTGTGCACCGTCCTCGCCGGTTACGAAGCCTCCGACGGGCAGGGCCGCGAGGACCAGGTCGCCCTGCGCGCCGCCGGTGCCTACGCCCGCCGCCTCACCCGCGTCACCCCCGGTGACCCCGCCGCCGACTGGACCCCGCGCGGCACCGCGCTGATCACCGGCGGGACCGGGGCGCTCGGCGCGCACGTGGCCCGCTGGCTCGCCGCCAACGGCGCCGAGCACCTCGTGCTGACCAGCCGTCGCGGCCCCGACGCGCCCGGCGCCGAAGAGCTGAGCGCCGAACTCACCGCCCTCGGCGCCCGCGTCACCGTAGCGGCGTGCGACGTCACCGACCGCGACGCGCTGGCCGCCGTCATCGACGCCGCGGAAGCCGACGGCCCCGCCGTCCGCACCGTCGTCCACGCCGCCGGCATCGGCCGCGCCACCCTGCTCTCGGCCACCGACGCCGCCGAACTCGCCGACGTCTACACCGCCAAGGTCGCCGGAGCCGTCCACCTCGACGCCCTCTTCGACGCCGACCGGCCGCTCGACGCGTTCGTCCTGTTCTCCTCCATCTCCGGCGTCTGGGGCAGCGGCGGCCAGGCCGGCTACGCCGCCGCCAACGCGCACCTCGACGCCCTCGCACAGCACCGCCGCACCCGCGGCCTGACCGCCACCGCCGTCTCCTGGGGCCCCTGGGCCGAGGGCGGCATGGCGGCGGGAGACGAGGACCGGCTGCGCCGCCAGGGCCTGCCCGTCATGGCCCCCGGCCTCGCCGTCGCCGCCCTGCGGCAGGCACTCGCCGAAGACACCGCCCACACCGCCGTCGCCGACGTCGACTGGGCCGCGTTCGTCCCCGGCTTCACCGCCGCCGGACCCCGCCCGCTGCTCAGCGGCGTCCCCGAGGCGCGCACCGCCCTGGCCGCCGCCACCGGCCCGGCCCGGGACAGCGCCACCGGCGCCCCGGACACCGCCGCCGAACTGCGCCGCACCCTGCTCGCCCGTACCCCCGCCGAACAGTCCCGGCTCCTGGTCGACCTCGTGCGCACCCAGGCCGGCGCCGTCCTCGGCCACGCCTCGCAGGACACCGTCCGCGTCGACCGCGCGTTCCGCGACATGGGCTTCGACTCCCTCACCGCCGTCGAACTGCGCAACCTGCTGGGCGCCGAGACCGGACTCACCCTCCCCGGCACCCTCGTCTTCGACCACCCCACCCCGGCCGCCCTCGCCGAACACCTCCGCGGCGAACTCGTCGCCGACGACGCCGCGGCCTCCGGCGCGGTCACGGCGTCGGAGGCGGCCGGTGCCGGTGCGGGCGATGACGGCCAGGACACCGAGGACGACCTCATCGCCATCGTCGGCATGAGCTGCCGCTACCCCGGCGGCGTGGCGGGCCCCGACGACCTGTGGAGCCTCGTCGCCGAAGGCCGCGACGGCATCACCGCCTTCCCCACCGACCGCGGCTGGGACGTCGAAGCCCTCTACCACCCCGATCCCGACCACCAGGGCACCAGCTACACCCGGCACGGCGGCTTCCTGCCCGGCATCGCCGACTTCGACGCCGACTTCTTCGGCATCTCGCCGCGCGAGGCCCTCGCCATGGACCCCCAGCAGCGGCTGCTGCTGGAGGCCTCCTGGGAAGCGATCGAACGGGCCGGCATCGACCCGGCCTCGCTGCGCGGCAGCCGCACCGGCGTCTTCGCCGGCGGCTCCTCCTCCGGCTACGGCGCCGGAGTGCGCCAGAGCGTCGAGGGCGCCGACGGTCACCTCCTGACCGGCACCGCCACCAGCGTCATGTCCGGCCGGGTCTCCTACGCCCTCGGCCTGGAAGGCCCGGCGGTGACCGTCGACACGGCCTGCTCGTCCTCCCTCGTCGCCCTGCACTGGGCCGCGCAGGCGCTGCGCGGCGGCGAGTGCACGATGGCCCTCGCGGGCGGCGTCGCCGTCATGCCCACCCCCACCGCCTTCGTGGAGTTCTCCCGCCAGCGCGGCCTCGCCGAGGACGGCCGCTGCAAGCCGTTCTCCGCCGACGCGGACGGCACCGGCTGGGGCGAGGGCGTCGGCATGCTCCTGCTGGAGCGGCTCTCCGACGCCCGCGCCCACGGTCACCGGGTCCTGGCGGTCGTCCGGGGCTCCGCCGTCAACCAGGACGGCGCCAGCAACGGCCTCACCGCCCCCAACGGGCCGTCGCAGCAGCGCGTCATCCGCGCGGCCCTCGCCAACGCGGGCCTGACCACCGCCGACGTCGACGCGGTGGAGGCGCACGGCACCGGTACGACGCTGGGCGACCCGATCGAGGCGCAGGCGCTGCTGGCCACGTACGGGCAGGAACGTTCCGGCGACGAGCCGCTGTGGCTCGGCTCCGTCAAGTCCAACATCGGCCACCCGGCCGCCGCCGCCGGTGTGGCCGGCGTGATCAAGATGGTCCAGGCGATGCGCCACGGCGTCCTGCCGCCCACGCTCCACGTCGGCGAGCCCACGCCCCAGGTCGACTGGTCCGCGGGCGCGGTCGAGCTGCTGACCGAGGCGCGCGACTGGCCCGAGACCGGACATCCGCGCCGGGCCGGCGTCTCGTCGTTCGGCATCAGCGGTACGAACGCCCACGTCATCCTGGAGCAGGCTCCGGAGCCGCAACACGACCCCGCTGAGGCCGAGTACGGCGCCGCTCCGGCCGTCGCGCCGCCGGTGGTGCCGGCGGTGCCGTGGGTGGTGTCCGGGCGCACGCCGGAGGCCCTGGCGGCCCAGGCGGGCCGGCTCGCCGCGTTCGCCTCCGGCCGCGGTGCGGAGGTGGCCGCGCCCGAGACCGCGTACGCGCTCACCGCGTCCCGCACCGCCTTCGACCACCGAGCGGTGGTGCTGGGCGCCGGCGGCGGCGACGCCGTCGCCGGGCTGGAGGCCCTGGCGCGCGGCGAGTCCGCGCCGGGTGTGGTGCGCGGTGCGGTGCTCCCGGGTCTGACGGGCTTCCTGTTCACGGGGCAGGGTGCGCAGCGTGCGGGCATGGGGCGCGGGCTGTACGCCGCCTTCCCGGTGTTCGCCGAGGCGCTGGACGCCGTCTGCGCTCACGTCGACCCGGAGCTGGAGAAGCCGCTGCGGGAGGTGATGTTCGCGGAGGGCTCTGGCGGGGAGCTGGACCGTACGGAGTTCACGCAGCCTGCGCTGTTCGCCCTTGAGGTGGCGTTGTTCCGGCTCGTGGAGAGCTGGGGTGTGCGGGCTGACTACCTGCTCGGGCACTCCATTGGTGAGATTGCGGCTGCGCATGTGGCGGGGGTGTTCTCGCTGGCTGATGCGGCGCGGCTGGTCGTGGCGCGTGGCCGGCTGATGCAGGCACTGCCTTCGGGCGGTGCGATGGTGTCGGTGCGTGCGGCTGAGGCGGAGGTGGCCGAGCTGGTCGCCGCGTACGAGGACGTGAGCATCGCGGCTGTGAACGGGCCGCAGTCCGTGGTGATTTCCGGTGCGGCCGATGCCGTGAGTGAGATCGCGGGCGTACTCGGCGAACGCGGGGTGAAGACCAAGCAGCTCACGGTGAGCCATGCCTTCCACTCGCCGCTGATGGATCCGATGCTGGACGAGTTCCGGGCGGTGCTGGAGTCTGTTGAGTTCGCGGCGCCGCGTGTTCCCGTTGTTTCGAACCTGACGGGTGACGTCGCTTCGGCGGCGGAGCTGTGCGCGCCGGAGTACTGGGTGCGGCACGTTCGTGAGGCCGTGCGCTTCGCCGACGGGATGGCCGCCCTGGAGGCCCAGGGCGTGAACCGGTTCATCGAGCTCGGGCCGGACGGGGTGCTGTCCGCGATGGGCGCCGACTGCGTCGACGGCGCCGTGTTCGTCCCCGTGCTCCGCAAGGACCGGGACGAGGCCGACGCCTCCGTCTCCGCGCTCGCCCAGGCCCACGTCCACGGCGCGACCGTCGACTGGACCGCCCTGTTCCCCGGCCTCGACACGGCCGCGGTGCGCCACGTCGAGCTGCCGACGTACGCCTTCCAGCACCAGCGGTACTGGCCCCGGGCCGGAGCCGGTGCGGTCGCCGACGCCGGCGGTCTGGGGCTGAGCCCCGCCGTCCACCCGCTGCTGGGCGCCGCGGTCTCCGTGGCCAGCGGTGACGGAGCACTGCTCACGGGCCGCCTGTCGGTCCGTACGCACCCGTGGCTCGCCGAGCACGAGGTCCTGGGCTCGGTACTGGTACCGGGTACGGCGTTCGTGGAGCTGGCCGTCCGGGCCGGTGACCAGGTGGGTTGTGGTCGGCTGGTGGAGCTGACGATCGAGGCGCCGTTGGTGCTGCCGGAGTCCGGTGGTGTGCAGGTGCAGGTCGTGGTGGGTGCTGCGGATGAGGCTGGTCTGCGGTCGGTGGACTTCTTCTCGCGTTCCGATGCGGCGGAGTTCGATGAGCCGTGGCGGCGTCACGCCTCCGGTGTGGTGGGTTCCGAGGAGCCCGTGGCCGGCATCGACCTGTCGGTGTGGCCTCCGGCGGGTGCGGTCGAGGTGGCGGTGGAGGGTCTGTACGAGGGTCTGGCCGAGGCCGGGTTCGTCTACGGGCCGCTCTTCCGCGGTCTGACGTCGGTCTGGCGCTCGGGTGACGAGGTGTTCGCCGAGGTCGCTCTGCCGGAGGACGCGGCAGGGGAGGCGGCCCGGTTCGGCCTGCACCCCGCGCTGCTCGACGCGGCGCTCCACGCCCTGGTCCTGGCCGACGGCGGCGGCGACACCGCGCCGGAGCAGGGCGGCACCCGCTCGGGCGGCCACCTGCCGTTCGCCTGGTCGGGCGTCTCGCTGCGCGCCTCGGGCGCCTCCCGTCTGCGCGTACGCCTCACCCCGGCGGGCCCGGGCGCGATCTCGCTCGCCGTGGCCGATGGGGCCGGTGATGCGGTGCTGTCGGTGGACTCGCTGGTGCTGCGCCCGGTCGACGGTCAGCTCGCCTCCGCTTCGGCCGGTGGCGTGGACCGGGACTCCCTGTTCCGGCTGGAGTGGACGCCGGTGGACGTCGCCCCGGTCGAGGATGACGGCGGCGCCGTCGTCGTCGACCTGACGTCGTCGGCTGCTGACGGTGAGGTGCCGCAGGCCGCATTGGCCGTCGCCTCGCGTGCTCTGGAGCTGGTGCAGGGCTGGGCCGATGAGGACCGGACGTTGGTTCTGGTGACGCGCGGTGCCGTTGCTGCTGGTGGTGAGCGGGACGTTGCCGATGTGGCCGCGTCCGTGGTGTGGGGTCTGGTGCGTTCCGCACAGTCGGAAGGTGCCGGTCGCTTCGTTCTGGTGGATGTGGACGAGCGTGCCGCGCTGACACCGGAGCTGGTCGCCTCGGTGGTCGCTTCCGGTGAGGCTCAGGTGGCGCTGCGGGGCGGCCACGTGCTGGTGCCCCGTCTCGTCCGGGCGCCTCAGGGCACGACGCCGGAGGCTGGTGCTCTCGGTGCCGGTCCGGTGCTGGTCACCGGTGGTACGGGTGGCCTCGGTGCG
Organism: Streptomyces sp. NPDC002032; assembly: GCF_042890765.1. NCBI lineage: Bacteria > Bacillati > Actinomycetota > Actinomycetes > Kitasatosporales > Streptomycetaceae > Streptomyces > Streptomyces sp. NPDC002032. The sequence continues at coordinate 14,850 of NZ_JBIASM010000028.1, forward strand.
GTAGTGGCCCGTCATCTGGTGACCGCGCATGGCGTGCGGGGGCTGGTGCTGGTGAGCCGGCGTGGTGCGGATGCGCCGGGTGCCGAGGCGCTGCGCGGTGAACTGGAGGTGCTGGGCGCGTCCGTGACCGTCGCGGCGTGTGACGTCGCCGACCGGGACGCGCTGGCGGCTCTGCTGGCCGCCCATCCCGTCAAGGGTGTGGTGCATGCGGCGGGTGTGGTGGACGACGGTGTGATGTCGTCCCTGACTCCGGAGCGGCTGGCGTCGGTGCTGCGGGTCAAGGTCGATGCGGCCTGGCACCTCCATGAACTTGCCGGTGATCTGGATGCCTTCGTGCTGTTCTCGTCCGCCGCCGGTGTGCTCGGCAGCGCGGGCCAGGGCAATTACGCGGCCGCTAATTCCTTCCTCGATGCCCTCGCCGCCCACCGCCACCAGCTCGGCCTCCCCGCCACCTCCCTCGCCTGGGGCCCCTGGGCGGAGGGCGGCATGGCCGCCCGCATGGGCCAGGCCGACCTGGACCGGCTCACCCGGGCCGGAATGCCGCCGCTGACCCCGGGGGAGGGCCTGGCCCTGTTCGACGCGAGTACCTCCGCCGACGCGGCAGCACTCCTGCCCATCCGCCTCGACCTCGCGGTCTTGCGGGCTCAGGCCGCTGCGTCCGGCGTGCCCGGACTGCTGCGCGGCCTCGTCCGCGTCCCGGCCCGGCGCACCGCGCGCCGACAGGGTGCCGAGACCGCCCTCGGCCAGCGGCTCGCCGGCCTGCCCGAGGAGGAACAGCGCAAGCTGGTGGCCGAACTGGTACGGGGCAACGTCGCCGACGTGCTCGGCCACGCCTCCGCCTCCCGGATCAGCCTCGACCGCGCCTTCACCGAACTGGGCTTCGACTCGCTGACCGCCGTCGAGCTGCGCAACCGTCTCAACGCGGCCACCGGCCTGCGGCTGCCCGCCACGCTCGTCTTCGACTACCCGACCCCCGAGGCCCTGGTCGACTTCGTCCGGGCGGAGGTCGCCGGAGACCCCGTCGGCAGCGCACCGGCCGCCGTGGCCACCGCTCACGGCCGGGGCTCCGGCCTCGCCGCCGACGAGCCGATCGCCATCGTCGGCATGAGCTGCCGCTACCCGGGCGGCGTGGCGGGCCCCGAGGACCTGTGGCGGCTCGTCGCCGAGGGCGGCGACGGCATCACCGGCTTCCCCACCGACCGCGGCTGGGACCTCGACCGCCTCTTCGACCGGGACCCGGACCGGCCCGGAGCCTCGTACGTCCGCGAAGGCGGGTTCCTGCACGACGCCGCCGCGTTCGACGCGGGCTTCTTCGGGATCTCGCCGCGCGAGGCCCTCGCCATGGACCCGCAGCAGCGCCTCCTGCTCGAAGCCTCGTGGGAGGCCATCGAGTACGCAGGGATCGACCCGGGCGGCCTGCGCGGCAGCGCGACCGGCGTCTTCGCCGGCCTGATGTACCACGACTACGCGGGCCGCCTCGAATCCGTCCCCGAGGGCGTCGAGGGCTACCTGGGCACCGGCAACTCCGGCAGCGTGCTGTCCGGCCGCGTCGCCTACACCCTCGGCCTGGAGGGCCCGGCGGTGACCGTCGACACGGCGTGCTCGTCCTCGCTCGTCGCCCTGCACTGGGCGGCGCAGGCGCTGAGGAACGGCGAGTGCACGATGGCCCTCGCGGGCGGCGTCACCGTCATGGCGAGCCCCTCCACCTTCGTGGAGTTCAGCAAGCAGCGCGGCCTGGCCGAGGACGGCCGCTGCAAGTCCTTCTCCTCCTCCGCCGACGGCACGGGCTGGTCCGAGGGCGTCGGCATGCTCGTCCTGGAACGGCTCTCGGACGCACGGCGCAACGGGCACCAGGTGCTCGCGGTGGTCCGGGGCACGGCCGTCAACCAGGACGGCGCGAGCAACGGCCTCACCGCCCCGAACGGCCCCTCCCAGCAGCGGGTCATCCGCCAGGCCCTCGCCAACGGCGGGCTGTCGGCCGCCGAGGTGGACGTGGTGGAGGCGCACGGCACGGGTACGACGCTGGGCGACCCGATCGAGGCGCAGGCGCTGCTGGCCACGTACGGGCAGGAGCGGGACGGCGACGAGCCGCTCTGGCTCGGTTCGCTGAAGTCCAACATCGGCCACACGCAGGCCGCGGCCGGCGTCGGCGGTGTGATCAAGATGGTCCAGGCGATGCGCCACGGCATCCTCCCCAGGACCCTGCATGTGGACGAGCCGACCCCGCAGGTGGAGTGGTCCGCCGGTGCGGTGGAACTGCTGACGGAGGAGCGGGAGTGGCCGCAGACCGGCCGTCCGCGCCGGGCCGGCGTCTCGTCGTTCGGCATCAGCGGCACCAACGCCCACGTCGTCCTTGAGGAGCCGCCGTCGGCCCCGGCTACGGCTCCCCTGGCCCCGGCACCGGATCCGGAACACGTTCCGGCACAGGTTCCGGCAGCGGCCGTGACCCCGGTGCCGTGGGTGGTGTCCGGCCGCACGCCGGAGGCCCTGGCCGCCCAGGCGGGCCGGCTGGCCGCGTTCGCCGCCGGACAGGGTGCCGAGGTGGCCGCGCCGGACGCCGCGTACGCCTTGGCGACGACGCGTGCGGTGTTCGAGCACCGTGCGGTGGTGCTGGGCGCCGGCGGCGGCGACGCCGTCGCCGGGCTGGAGGCGCTGGCGCGCGGCGAGTCCGCTGCGGGTGTGGTGCGTGGTGCGGTGGTCCCGGGTCTGACGGGCTTCCTGTTCACGGGGCAGGGTGCGCAGCGGGCGGGGATGGGGCGTGAGCTGTACGCGGCCTTCCCGGTGTTCGCGCAGGCGCTGGATGCGGTGTGCGCTCACGTCGATCCGGAGCTGGGGCGTTCGCTGCGGGAGGTGATGTTCGCGGAGGGCGCTGCGGGGGAGCTGGACCGTACGGAGTTCACGCAGCCTGCGCTGTTCGCCCTTGAGGTGGCGTTGTTCCGGCTGGTGGAGAGCTGGGGTGTGAAGCCCGATTACCTGCTCGGGCACTCGATCGGTGAGATTGCGGCTGCGCATGTGGCGGGGGTGTTCTCGCTGGCCGATGCGGCGCGGCTGGTCGTGGCCCGTGGGCGGCTGATGCAGGCGCTGCCCGCCGGTGGCGCGATGGTGTCGGTGCGTGCGGCTGAGGCGGAGGTGGCCGAGCTGGTCGCCGCGTACGAGGGCGTGAGCATCGCGGCCGTGAACGGTCCGCAGTCCGTGGTGATTTCCGGTGCGGCCGATGCCGTCTCCGAGATCGCGGACGTGCTCGGCGGGCGCGGGGTGAAGACCAAGCGGCTGACCGTCAGCCATGCCTTCCACTCGCCGCTCATGGACCCGGTGCTGGACGACTTCCGTACGGTCCTGGAGACCGTCACCTTCGCCGTGCCGAGTGTCTCCGTGGTCTCGAACCTCACGGGTGCTGTCGCCTCGGCGGCGGAGCTGTGCGCGCCGGAGTACTGGGTACGCCACCTCCGCGAGGCGGTCCGCTTCGCTGACGGCATGGCCGCTCTGGAAGCGGAGGGCGTGACCCGGTTCATCGAGCTCGGGCCGGACGGGGCGCTGTCCGCGATGGGCGCCGACTGCGTCGGGGACGGTGTGTTCGCGCCGCTGCTGCGCAAGGACCGGCCCGAGGCGGAGGCCGTCGTCGCCGCCCTGGGACGGGCCCACGCGCACGGCGTGCCGGTCGACTGGGCGGCGTACTTCGCCGGGACCGGCGTCGCAGCCGGCGCGCGCCGGGTGAACCTGCCGACGTACGCCTTCCAGCACCAGCACTACTGGCTGACCTCGCGCGGTGGCTCCGCCAACGTCGCTTCCGCCGGTCTCAGTCCCGCAGTGCACCCGCTGGTGGGCGCTGCGGTCTCCGTGGCCGGTGGCGACGAGGTGCTGCTGACGGGCCGGCTGTCGGTGCAGTCGCACCCGTGGCTGGCGGAGCACGCGGTGGGCGGGACGGTGATCCTGCCGGGTACGGCGTTCGTGGAGCTGGCCGTCCGGGCCGGTGACCAGGTCGGCTGCGGCCGGCTGGTGGAGTTGACGATCGAGGCGCCGTTGGTGCTGCCGGAGTCCGGTGGTGTGCAGGTGCAGGTCGTGGTGGGTGCTGCGGATGAGGCTGGTCTGCGGTCGGTGGACTTCTTCTCGCGGTCCGACGCGGGAGAGTTCGCCGAGCCGTGGGCGCGCCACGCGTCCGGTGTTCTGAGCGCCGAGGCGGACGTGCCGTCGTTCTCGCTGGAGGCGTGGCCTCCGGCGGGTGCGGTCGAGGTGGCGGTGGAGGGTCTGTATGAGGGTCTGGCCGAGGCCGGGTTCGTGTACGGGCCGGTGTTCCGGGGTCTGACGTCGGTGTGGCGTTCGGGTGATGAGGTGTTCGCGGAGGTTGCTCTGCCGGAGGAAGTGGTGGGGGAGGCTGGCCGGTTCGGTCTGCATCCGGCGCTGCTTGATGCGGCTCTGCATGCTCTGGGTGTGGGTGGTTTGCTGCCGGATGAGGGTGCGGGTGGCTGGTTGCCGTTCGCGTGGTCCGGTGTGTCGTTGGTGGCCTCGGGTGCGTCGCGGCTGCGGGTGCGGCTCACGTCGTCGGGTACGGGTGCGGTTTCGCTCGCCGTGGCTGACGGGGCGGGTGATGCGGTGCTGTCGGTGGACTCGCTGGTGCTGCGGCCGGTCGACGGTCAGGTGGCCGCGTCCGGGGGTGTGGAGCGGGACGCGCTGTTCCGGCTGGACTGGACCCCGGCAGCTCTGCCCGCTACCGCTTCCGACGCCGGCGATGAGCACGCCGTGGTGGTCGACCTGACGTCGTCGGCTGCGGATGGTGAGGTGCCGCAGGCTGCTTTGGCTGTCGCGTCGCGGGCCTTGGAGCTGGTGCAGGGCTGGGCTGATGAGGACCGGACGCTGGTTCTGGTCACGTGTGGTGCTGTTGCCACGGGTGAGCTGGATGTTGCCGATGTGGCGGCGTCCGTGGTGTGGGGTCTGGTGCGTTCCGCGCAGTCGGAAGGTGCTGGTCGCTTCGTTCTGGTGGATGTGGAGGAGCGTGCGGCGCTGACGCCGGAGGTGGTCGCTTCGGTGGTTGCCTCGGGTGAGCCGCAGGTGGCCCTGCGGGGTGGCCGGGTGGTGGTGCCCCGTCTCGTCCGGGCGTCGCAGGGCATGCCGGTGGCTGGTGGTTTCGGTGCTGGTCCGGTGCTGGTGACCGGTGGTACGGGTGGTCTGGGTGCGGTGGTGGCCCGTCATCTGGTGACCGCGCACGGCGTGCGGGAGCTGGTGCTGGTGAGCCGGCGCGGTGCGGATGCGCCGGGTGCCGGTGAGCTGCGCGGCGAACTGGAGGCGCTGGGCGCGTCCGTGACCGTCGCGGCGTGTGACGTCGCCGACCGGGAGGCGCTGGCCGCTCTGTTGGCCGCGCATCCGGTCAAGGGCGTCGTCCATGCGGCGGGTGTGGTGGACGACGGTGTGATGTCGTCCCTGACTCCGGAGCGGCTGGCGTCGGTGCTGCGGGTGAAGGTCGATGCGGCCTGGCACCTCCACGAACTTGCCGGTGATCTGGACGCGTTCGTGCTGTTCTCGTCGGCCGCCGGTGTGCTCGGTGGTGCGGGTCAGGGTAATTACGCGGCTGCGAATGCCTTCCTTGACGCTCTCGCCGCGTACCGGCATCAGCGGGATCTGCCCGCGACGTCATTGGCGTGGGGTCTGTGGGAGCAGTCGGCGGGCATGGGTGCTTCGTTGACGGAGGCTGATGTCGAGCGGATGTCGCGCGGTGGTGTGCTGCCGATTCCGGTCGGGACGGGCCTGAGTCTGCTGGACGCGACGGTGGGTGGTGCGGAGCCGGCGTGGGTGCCGGTGCGGCTGGATCTGGGGCGGATGCGGACCCTGGCGGCTTCGGCCGGCGGGGTGGCTCCCGTCTTCCGGAGCCTGATCCCCGCCCCCGCCCGGCGCACCGCCGCCACAGCGGGCGCCAGAGGTGGGCTCGGCAGCCGCCTGGCCGCCCTGCCGCCCGCGCAGCAGCTCGAAGCGGTGGCGGACCTGGTGCGCGCCGATGTCGCGGCGGTGCTCGGCCACGCGTCCCCGCAGGACATCCAGCTCCACCACGCGTTCACCGAGCTCGGCTTCGACTCGCTGACCGCCGTCGAGCTGCGCAACCGTCTCAACGCGGCCACCGGTCTGCGGCTGCCCGCCACGCTCGTCTTCGACTACCCGACGCCGACGGTCCTCGCGGAGTACGTACGCGGCGAGCTCCTCGGCGACGAGGAGACTGCCTCCCCGGCACCGGCGCCCGTTTCGGCGGCCGTCGTCGGCGCGGACGAGCCGATCGCGATCGTCGGCATGAGCTGCCGCTACCCCGGCGGCGTCAGCAGCCCCGAGGACCTGTGGCGACTCGTCGCCGAAGGCGGCGACGGCATCACCGTCTTCCCCACCGACCGCGGCTGGAACGGCGATGCCCTGTACGACCCGGAGGGCGGCCGGGGCGGCGCGACCAGCTACACCCGCGAGGGCGGCTTCCTCGCGCACGTCGGCGAGTTCGACCCGGAGTTCTTCGGGATCTCGCCGCGCGAGGCCCTCGCCATGGACCCGCAGCACCGGCTGCTGCTGGAAACCTCCTGGGAAGCGATCGAACGTGCCGGCATCGCCCCGGTCACGCTGCGCGGCAGCGCGACGGGCGTCTTCACCGGCGTGATGTACAACGACTACGCGTCGCTGCTGGGCGCCAGTGCCGAGGACGCCGCCGGCTACCTCGGCATCGGCACCGCGGGCAGCGTCGCCTCGGGCCGGGTCTCGTACACCTTCGGCTTCGAGGGCCCGGCGGTCACCGTCGACACGGCGTGCTCGTCCTCGCTGGTGGCCCTGCACCTCGCGGCGCAGGCGCTGCGCAGCGGCGAGTGCACCATGGCCCTCGCGGGCGGCGCGACCATCATGTCCACGCCGACCGCGTTCATCGACTTCAGCCGCCAGCAGGGCCTCGCCCCCGACGGCCGCTGCAAGTCCTTCGCGGGCGCCGCGGACGGTACGGGCTGGTCCGAGGGCGTGGGCATGCTGGTGCTGGAGCGGCTGTCGGACGCCGAGCGCAACGGGCACCGCGTGCTGGCCGTCGTCCGCGGTACGGCCGTCAACCAGGACGGTGCCAGCAACGGCCTCACCGCCCCGAACGGCCCCTCCCAGCAGCGCGTCATCCGCCAGGCCCTGGCCAACGCGAAGCTGACCCCCGCCGATGTGGACGTGGTGGAGGCGCACGGCACGGGCACGACGCTGGGCGACCCGATCGAGGCGCAGGCGCTGCTGGCCACGTACGGACAGGAACGTTCCGGCGACGAGCCGCTGTGGCTCGGCTCGCTGAAGTCCAACATCGGCCACACGCAGGCCGCGGCCGGTGTCGGCGGCGTGATCAAGATGGTCATGGCGATGCGGCACGGGGTGCTGCCGCGCACCCTGCACGTGGACGAGCCGTCCCCGCAGATCGACTGGAGCACGGGCGCGGTCGAGCTGCTGACCGAGCAGCGGGACTGGCCCAGCTCCGGGCGCCCGCGCCGCGCGGCCGTGTCCTCGTTCGGCTTCAGCGGTACCAACGCCCACGCCGTCCTGGAGCAGGCCCCGGCCCCGGCGGAGCAGCCCGCGGGCGCGTCCTCCTCCGTGCTCCCGGTCGTCCCCTGGACGATCTCGGGCCGGTCGGAGGCCGCCCTGCGCGCCCAGGCCGCCTCGGTGCGGTCGGCCGTCGCGGCGGACGCGGCCGCGCTGGACGTCGCCCACGCGCTCGGTTCGACGCGTACGGCCTTCGAACACCGGGCGGTCGTGCTCGGCCCGGACCACCGCGCGGCGCTGGATGCGCTGGAGCGGGGTGAGGCGGCCGAGGGGCTGATCCAGGGTGTGGTGACGCCCGGAAAGACCGGTTTCCTGTTCACGGGGCAGGGTGCGCAGCGGGCGGGGATGGGGCGCGAGCTGTATGACGCGTTCCCGGTGTTCGCGCAGGCGCTGGATGCGGTGTGTGCGGCCGTGGATGCGCAGTTGGGGCGGCCGCTGCGGGAGCTGATGTTCGCTGAGGGCTCGGCCGGGGAGCTGGACCGTACCGAGTTCACGCAGCCGGCGTTGTTCGCGATCGAGGTGGCGTTGTTCCGGCTCGTGGAGAGCTGGGGCGTGCAGCCCGATTATCTGCTCGGGCATTCGATCGGTGAGATTGCGGCTGCGCATGTGGCTGGTGTGTTCTCGCTGGCTGATGCGGCGCGGCTGGTCGTGGCGCGTGGCCGGCTGATGCAGGCGCTGCCTGCGGGCGGTGCGATGGTGTCGGTGCGTGCGGCTGAGGCGGAGGTCGCCGAGCTGGTCGCCGCGCACGAGGGCGTGAGCATCGCGGCCGTCAACGGGCCTGCGTCGGTGGTTGTTTCGGGTGCGGCTGATGCCGTGGACGAGATCGCGGGCGTGCTCGCCGGGCGTGGGGTGAAGACGAAGCAGCTGACTGTCAGCCATGCCTTCCACTCGCCGCTCATGGATCCGATGCTTGCCGACTTCCGGGCGGTTCTGGAGTCCGTCGCTTTCGCGGCGCCGTCGATCCCGGTCGTTTCGAATCTGACGGGTGAGGTGGCGTCGGCGGCGGAGCTGTGCGCACCGGAGTACTGGGTGCGCCATGTCCGCGAGGCGGTCCGCTTCGCCGACGGGGTCGCCACCCTGCACCGCCAGGGCGTGGCCCGCTTCGTGGAGCTGGGCCCGGACGGGGTGCTGTCCGCCATGGGTGCCGAGGCGGCAGACGGCGTCGCGCTCTTCGTTCCTGCCCTGCGCAAGGGCCGGCCGGAGACCGAAGCCGTGATGTCGGCCCTCGCCCACGCCCATGTGACGGGTGCGTCGGTGGACTGGCCTGCGTTCTTCGCGGGTTCGGGCGCCGGGCACGTCGAGCTGCCGACGTACGCCTTCCAGCGCGAGCGCTTCTGGCCGCGCAAGGCGACCCCCAAGATCGCCGACGCGGCGGGGCTGGGCCTCGGAGCGGCGGAGCATCCGCTGCTGGGCGCTGCGGTGACCCTCGCGGACGCGGGCGGCGGCTGCCTGTTCACCGGCCGCATCGGCCGGGACAGCCACGCCTGGCTGGCGGAGCACGCGGTGGGCGGGACGGTGATCCTGCCGGGTACGGCGTTCGTGGAGCTGGCCGTCCGGGCCGGTGACCAGGTCGGCTGCGGCCGGCTGGTGGAGCTGACGATCGAGGCGCCGCTGGTGCTGCCGGAGTCCGGTGGTGTGCAGGTGCAGGTCGTGGTGGGTGCTGCGGATGAGGCCGGTCTGCGGTCGGTGGACTTCTTCTCGCGTTCCGACGCGGCGGAGTTCGATGAGCCGTGGCGGCGTCACGCCTCCGGTGTGGTGGGTTCCGAGGGGCCCGTGGCCGGCATCGACCTGTCAGTGTGGCCTCCGGCGGGTGCGGTCGAGGTGGCGGTGGAGGGTCTGTACGAGGGGCTGGCCGAGGCCGGGTTCGTGTATGGGCCGGTGTTCCGGGGTCTGACGTCGGTCTGGCGCTCGGGTGACGAGGTGTTCGCCGAGGTCGCTCTGCCGGAGGACGCGGCAGGGGAGGCTGGCCGGTTCGGTCTGCATCCGGCGCTGCTTGATGCGGCTCTGCACGCTCTGGGTGTGGGTGGTTTGCTGCCGGATGAGGGTGCGGGTGGCTGGTTGCCGTTCGCGTGGTCCGGTGTGTCGTTGGTGGCCTCGGGTGCGTCGCGGCTGCGGGTGCGGCTCACGTCGTCGGGTACGGGTGCGGTTTCGCTCGCCGTGGCCGATGGGGCGGGTGATGCGGTGCTGTCGGTGGACTCGCTGGTGCTGCGGCCGGTCGACGGTCAGGTGGCCGCGTCCGGGGGTCTGGAGCGGGACGCGCTGTTCCGGCTGGACTGGACCCCTGCGGTCATACCGGCGGCGGATGTTGCCGACGCGGAAGATGCCGTGGTGGTCGACCTGACCTCGTCGGCTGCTGACGGCGAGGTGCCGCAGGCCGCGTTCGCCGTGGCCTCGCGTGCTCTGGAGCTGGTGCAGGGCTGGGCCGATGAGGACCGGACGTTGGTTCTTGTGACGCGCGGTGCCGTTGCTGCTGGTGGTGAGACGGATGTCGCCGATGTGGCGGCGTCTGTGGTGTGGGGTCTGGTGCGTTCCGCGCAGTCGGAGGGCGCGGGCCGGTTCGTGCTGGTGGACGTCGATGAGCGTGCGGCGCTGACGCCGGAGGTGGTCGCTTCGGTGGTTGCCTCGGGTGAGCCGCAGATCGCGCTTCGTGCGGGTCGGGTACTGGTGCCCCGTCTCGTCCGGGCGTCTCAGGTCATGCCGCCGGTGGCTGGTGGTTTCGGCGCTGGTCCGGTGCTGGTGACCGGTGGTACGGGTGGTCTGGGTGCGGTGGTGGCCCGGCATCTCGTGACCGTGCACGGGGTGCGGGGGCTGGTGCTGGTGAGTCGGCGCGGTGCGGATGCGCCGGGTGCCGGAGAGCTGCGTGGTGAGCTGGAGGCGCTGGGCGCGTCCGTGACCGTCGCGGCGTGTGACGTTGCCGACCGGGAGGCGCTGGCGGCTCTGCTGGCCGCCCATCCGGTCAAGGGTGTGGTCCATGCGGCGGGTGTGGTGGACGACGGCACCATCGCCTCGCTGACCCCCGACCGGCTGGCGTCGGTGCTGCAGGCCAAGGTCGATGCGGCCTGGCACCTCCACGAGCTGACCGCCGGCCAGGATCTGGACGCGTTCGTGCTGTTCTCGTCCGCCGCCGGCGTGCTCGGTGGTGCGGGTCAGGGTAATTACGCGGCTGCGAATGCCTTCCTTGACGCTCTCGCCGCGTACCGGCATCAGCGGGATCTGCCCGCGACGTCTTTGGCGTGGGGTCTGTGGGAGCAGTCGGCGGGCATGGGTGCTTCGTTGACGGAGGCTGATGTCGAGCGGATGTCGCGCGGTGGTGTGCTGCCGATTCCGGTCGGGATGGGTCTGGGGCTGCTGGATGCGACGGTGGGTGGTGCGGAGCCGGCGTGGGTGCCGGTGCGGCTGGATCTGGGGCGGATGCGGGCCCTGGCGGCTTCGGCCGGCGGGGTGGCTCCCGTCTTCCGCAGCCTGATCCCCGCCCCCGCCCGGCGCACCGCCGCCACGGCGGCGAACGGTTCGTCCACGCTGGTCGACCGTCTCGCGGCCCTGCCCGTAGAGGAACGGTCCGGCGCGGTCCTGGAGCTGGTGCGGACGCATGCCGCCGGTGTACTCGGTCACGGTTCCCCCACCCGCGTGGGCACGGACCGGCCCTTCACCGAGCTCGGCTTCGACTCGCTGACCGCCGTCGAGCTGCGCAACCGTCTCAACGCGGCCACCGGTCTGCGGCTGCCCGCCACGCTCGTCTTCGACTACCCGACACCGTCGGCGCTCGCGGAGTACGTACGCGGCGAGCTCCTCGGCGACGAGGAGACTTCCGCCCCGGCACCGGCGCCCGTTTCGGCGGCCGTCGTCGGCGCGGACGAGCCGATCGCGATCGTCGGCATGAGCTGCCGCTACCCCGGCGGCGTCAGCAGCCCCGAGGACCTGTGGCGACTCGTCGCCGAAGGCGGCGACGGCATCGGCGCCTTCCCCACCGACCGGGGCTGGGACCTGGACAAGGTCTACGACCCGGAGGGTGGACAGGGCGCGACCAGCTACACCCGCGAGGGCGGCTTCCTGGACAACGTGGCGGACTTCGACGCGGGCTTCTTCGGGATCTCCCCGCGCGAGGCCCTCGCCATGGACCCCCAGCAGCGGCTCCTCCTCGAAGCCTCGTGGGAGGCCATCGAGTACGCGGGCATCGACCCCACCCGCCTGCGCGGCAGCGCGACCGGCGTCTTCGCCGGCCTGATGTACCACGACTACGCCGGCTACGTACTCGCCGGCGGTGACGAGGGCCTCGAAGGGTACGTGGGCACGGGCAACTCGGGCAGCGTGCTGTCCGGCCGGGTCTCGTACACCCTCGGCCTGGAGGGGCCGGCGGTGACCGTCGACACGGCGTGCTCGTCCTCGCTCGTCGCCCTGCACTGGGCGGCGCAGGCCCTGAGGAACGGCGAGTGCACGATGGCCCTCGCGGGCGGCGTCACCGTCATGGCGACCCCGTCCACCTTCGTGGAGTTCAGCAAGCAGCGCGGACTCTCCTTCGACGGCCGCTGCAAGGCCTTCGCCGCGGCCGCCGACGGGACGGGCTGGGCCGAGGGCGTGGGCATGCTGGTGCTGGAGCGGCTGTCGGACGCCGAGCGCAACGGACATCGGGTGCTGGCCGTCGTGCGCGGTACGGCCGTCAACCAGGACGGCGCGAGCAACGGCCTCACCGCCCCGAACGGGCCCTCGCAGCAGCGCGTGATCCGCGCGGCGCTGGCGAACGCCGGGCTGTCGGCCGCCGAGGTCGACGCGGTCGAGGCGCATGGCACGGGTACGAAGCTGGGCGACCCGATCGAGGCGCAGGCGCTGCTGGCCACCTACGGCCAGGACCGTGACGGCGACGAGCCGCTCTGGCTCGGCTCCCTGAAATCCAATGTCGGCCACACGCAGGCCGCGGCCGGCGTGGGTGGCGTGATCAAGATGGTGATGGCGATGCAGCACGGCATGCTGCCGAAGACCCTGCACGTGGACGAGCCGACCCCGCAGGTGGACTGGTCCACCGGAGCGGTGGAACTGCTGACCGAGGCGCGCGCATGGCCGCAGGGCGAACGCCCGCGCCGGGCCGGTGTGTCGTCCTTCGGCATCAGCGGCACCAATGCCCACGCGATCCTGGAGCAGGGCCCCGGCAGCGCCGGACAGCCCGGCCCGACTCCGGCCGGGGCGGCCGTCCCGCTGCCCTGGATGGTCTCGGCCCGGACGGAGCCGGCGCTGAAGGCCCAGCTCTCCGCTCTGCGCGACCACCTCGCCGAACGGCCCGGGGCCGCCGCGCTGGACGTCGCGTACTCGCTGCTCACTGGGCGCACGGCGTTCGAGCACCGGGCGGTCGTCCTGGGCGCGGACCGCGCGGAGCTGACGGACGGGCTCCGCGCCCTGGCCGAAGGCCACCCGGCACCGGGCACCGCCACAGCCCGCAGCGACGACGGCCGGACCGGCTTCCTGTTCACGGGGCAGGGTGCGCAGCGGGCGGGGATGGGGCGCGAGCTGTATGACGCCTTCCCGGTGTTCGCGGCGGCGCTGGATGCGGTGTGTGCGGAGATCGATCCGGAGCTGGGGCGTTCGCTGCGGGAGGTGATGTTCGCGGAGGACCCGGCCGGGGAGCTGGACCGTACGGAGTTCACGCAGCCTGCGTTGTTCGCCCTTGAGGTGGCGTTGTTCCGGCTGGTGGAGAGCTGGGGTGTGAAGCCCGATTACCTGCTGGGTCACTCCATTGGTGAGATCGCCGCCGCGCATGTGGCGGGGGTGTTCTCGCTGGCGGACGCGGCGCGGCTGGTCGTGGCGCGAGGCCGGCTGATGCAGGCGCTGCCCGAGGGCGGAGCGATGGTGTCCGTGCGGGCCGCTGAGGCGGAGGTGGCCGAGCTGGTCGCCTCGTACGAGGGCGTCAGCATCGCGGCGGTGAACGGCCCGCAGTCCGTGGTGATTTCGGGTGCGGCCGAGGCCGTCAGCGAGATCGCGAGCGTGCTGGCCGGGCGCGGGGTGAAGACCAGGCAGCTGACCGTCAGCCATGCCTTCCACTCGCCGCTCATGGATCCGATGCTGGATGAGTTCCGGGCGGTGCTGGAGACCGTTTCGTTCGCGGCGCCGCGTGTTCCCGTCGTCTCGAACCTCACGGGTGCCGTCGCTTCGGCGGAGGAGCTGTGCTCGGCCGAGTACTGGGTGCGTCACGTCCGTGAAGCTGTGCGCTTCGCCGACGGGATGGCCGCCCTGGGGGCCCAGGGCGTGACCCGGTTCGTGGAGCTCGGCCCGGATGGCGTGCTGTCTGCGATGGGCGCCGAATGCGTCGACGAAACCGCCGCGGTCTTCGTCCCGGCCCTGCGCCGCGACCGGCCGGAGGCGGACGCCGTCAAGAGCATGGTGGCCAAGGTCCTGGCGCACGGCCTTGCCGTGGACTGGGAGGCGTACTTCGCCGGATCCGGCGCGCGCACCGTGCAGTTGCCCACGTACTCCTTCCAGCACCAGCGGTACTGGCCGCAGCCCAAGGCCCCGGTCCAGTCGACCGTTGCCGAGGCCGATGTGGTGGATGGGGCGTTCTGGGAGGCGGTGGAGCGCGAGGATCTGGGGGCGCTGGCGGAGACGCTTGAGGTGGAGGGTGGTTCGCTGGGTGCGGTGCTGCCTGCTCTGTCGTCGTGGCGTAAGCGTCGGCGTGAGCAGTCGGCGGTGGATGGGTGGCGTTATCGGGTCACGTGGAAGCCGCTGCCCGAGCCGGCGCGTGCCGAGGTGTCGGGTTCGTGGCTGGTGGTGGCTGATGAGGATGGTCCGCTGACGGGCTGGGTTGCTGACGTGCTGGGTGCGCGGACGTTGCTTGTGGGCCGTGGTGAGGGGCGTGCGGAGCTTGTTGCGGGGCTGGCCGGTGAGTTTGCCGGTGTGGTGTCGTTGCGTGGGCTGGTGGGGACGTTGGAGCTGGTCCAGGCTCTGGGTGATGCCGGGGTCGGTGCGCCGTTGTGGTCTTTGACGCAGGGTGCGGTGTCGACCGGCCGTTCGGATGCGCTGAGTGAGAAGGGTGTGGAGCAGTCCCTGGTCTGGGGGCTGGGCCGGGTCGTGGCGTTGGAGCATCCGGGGCGTTGGGGCGGTCTGGTTGATCTTCCTGAGGTGTTGGATGAGCGGGCGGCGGTGCGTGTGCGTGGTCTGTTGTCGGGTGCTTCGGGTGAGGATCAGGTCGCGGTGCGGGCGGCGGGTGTGTATGGCCGTCGCCTGCGGGCTGCGGAGCCGGTTGCCGGGTCGGAGGGGTGGCGTCCTCGTGGGACGGTGTTGGTGACGGGTGGTACGGGTGCGTTGGGTGCGCATGTGGCCCGGTGGCTGGTGGCTGAGGGTGCCGCGCATGTGGTGCTGACGAGCCGTCGTGGTCTGGAGGCTCCCGGTGCTGCGGAGTTGGCGCAGGAGCTGACATCGGAGTCGGTGCGGGTGAGTGTTGTCGCCTGTGACGTGTCTGATGCCGGTCAGGTGCGTGCGCTGGTGGAGGGCCTTGAGCAGGACGGGCCCATCCGGGGTGTGGTGCATGCGGCCGGTGTGCCCGGTGCATCGGTGGCGCTCGCCGCGCTCGGTGCGGCCGAGCTGGCCGAGGTACATGCCGCCAAGGTCCTGGGCGCCCGTCACCTGGATGCGCTGTTCAGCGAGCCCTCCCGGGCCACGGAGCTGGACGCCTTCGTCCTCTTCTCCTCCATCGCGGGCGTCTGGGGCGGTGCCGGCCAGGGGGCGTACGCCGCGGCCAACGCCGCGCTCGACGCGCTCGTCCAGCGCCGCCGCGCGCAGGGCCTGGTCGGGGCCTCGATCGCCTGGGGCCCCTGGGCCGACGGCGGCATGGCCGACGCCGAGACCGTCGAGCATCTGCGCCGTCGCGGTCTGACCGCGATGGCCCCGGATACCGCGGTGGGCGTCCTGCGCGGGGCGGCAGCCGGTGCGGTCGCCGACCTGACGGTCGTCGACGCGGACTGGGCACGCTTCACCCGCCTGTTCGCCTCCCTGCGTCCGAGCCCGCTCTTCGCCGAGCTGCTCGCCGCGACCGCCCCCGTACAGGACCGGGCGTCCGCGTCCGGCCGACCTGGCGAGGCACCCGCCGAGGGCGCCACGCTGCGGGACCGGCTGGCCGCGCTCGGCGGTGACGCCGAGCGGCGGCAGGCCGTCTGGGACGTGGTGCGCGGCGCCGTCGCGGCCGTGCTGGGCCACGGGCCCGCGGACGAGGTGGAGGAGGACCGTGCCTTCCGCGACCTCGGCTTCACGTCGCTGAGCGCGGTGGAGCTGCGCGATGCGCTGACCACCCTCACGGGGCTGGTCCTGCCCGTCACGCTGGTCTTCGACCACCCGACGCCCGGCCTGATCGCGGAGCACGTACGGACGGAGCTGCTGGCGGGCCTCGACGACGCGGGCCCCGACGGCGTCGGCCTCGACGGCGTCGGCCCCGACGGCGCCGGGACCACCGGCACCGGCACCGGCACCCGGACCGGCACGCGGGCGGCGGCGGAGGTCGCGGTGCGCGGCCCCGCCGACGAGCCGATCGCGATCGTCGGCATGGCCTGCCGCTTCCCGGGCGGGGTCACCGGCCCGGAGGACCTGTGGCGGCTGCTGGAGTCGGGCCGCGACGGGCTGTCGGACTTCCCGGACGACCGTGGCTGGGAGGTGCTGGAGGAGCTGTACGACGTCGACGGATCGGCCTCGTACACCCGCCGCGGCGGATTCCTGGAGGGCGTGGGCGAGTTCGACGCGGGCTTCTTCGGGATCTCGCCGCGCGAGGCCCTCGCCATGGACCCCCAGCAGCGGCTGCTGCTGGAAACCTCCTGGGAGGCCGTCGAACGGGCCGGTATCGATCCGGCGTCGCTGCGCGGCAGCCGCACCGGCGTCTTCGCCGGCACCAACGGGCAGGACTACACCAGCCTGCTGCTGGGCTCCGGGACCACCGGCGTCGAGGGGTTCCTCGCGACCGGCAGCGGTGCGAGCGTGATCTCCGGCCGGGTGTCGTACGCGCTGGGCCTGGAGGGTCCGGCGGTCACCGTCGACACCGCCTGCTCGTCGTCGCTGGTGGCCCTGCACCTGGCGGCGCAGGCGCTGCGCAGCGGTGAGTGCTCCCTGGCCCTGGCGGGCGGCGCCACCGTCATGTCGACGCCGGGCGCGTTCATCGAATTCGCCCGGCAGGGCGGGCTCGCCGCCGACGGCCGCTGCAAGGCGTTCTCCGCCGACGCGGACGGTACGGGCTGGTCCGAGGGCGTCGGCGTGCTGCTCGTCGAGCGGCTGTCCGACGCCCGCCGCAACGGGCACCGGGTGCTCGCGGTGGTCCGGGGCACGGCCGTCAACCAGGACGGGGCCAGCAACGGTCTCACCGCCCCCAACGGCCCCTCCCAGCAGCGGGTCATCCGTGAGGCGCTCGCCAACGCGGGCCTGACCGCGGCGGACGTCGACGCCCTGGAGGCGCACGGCACCGGCACCGCGCTCGGCGACCCGATCGAGGCGCAGGCGCTGCTGGCCACGTACGGGCAGGACCGCTCCGAGGACGGCGAGCCGCTGTGGCTGGGCTCGGTGAAGTCCACCATCGGGCACACCCAGGCGGCGGCCGGCGTGGCCGGCATCATCAAGATGGTCCTCGCCATGGAGCACGGGGCGCTGCCGCGCACCCTGCACGCCGATGAGCCGTCGCCGCACGTCGACTGGGCGTCCGGCGCCGTGGCCCTGCTGACGGAGGAGCGGGCGTGGCCCGCGGGCGGGGAGCGGCCGCGCCGGGCGGGCGTCTCGTCGTTCGGCTTCAGCGGCACGAACGCGCACGTCATTCTGGAGGCGCCGGAGGAGAACGACGCCCTCGCGGAGGCCCCCGCAACCCCCTCAACCCCCTCAACCCCCGCAACCCCCGCAACCCCCGCAACTCCCGCAGCCTCCGCCCCCGGCGGCACCGCCGGTGCGGCCGCGCCCGCGCTGTGGGTGCTCTCGGCCCGCACCGAGCGGGCGCTGTCCGCCCAGGCGGCCGCGCTGCGCGCCCGGCTGGCGGACCGGCCCGCGCCCGTACGGGACGTGGCGCACGCCCTGGCCACCACCCGGACCGCCTTCGAACACCGTGCGGTCGTCGTCGCGGAGGAGCACTCCGCGGCGCTGGACGCCCTGGCGGCGCTCGCCGTCGGCGAACCGGCGGCCGGCGTGGTGCGCGGCACCGCGACCAGCGGCCGGACGGCGTTCCTCTTCGCGGGCCAGGGCGCGCAACGGGCCGGCATGGGCCGCGACCTGTACGCGGCGTACCCCGTCTTCGCGGCGGCCCTCGACACGGTGTGCCTGCACCTGGACCCGTACCTGGACCGCCCGCTGCGGGAGGTGATGTTCGCGGACGACGCCACCGAGCTGAACCGCACCGGCTTCACCCAGCCCGCCCTGTTCGCCTTCGAGGTGGCGCTGTACCGGCTCGTGGAGAGCTGGGGCGTGCGGCCCGACCACCTGTTCGGGCATTCGGTCGGCGAGATCGCGGCCGCGCACGTCGCCGGGGTGTTCTCGCTGGAGGACGCGGCCCGCCTCGTCGCCGCCCGCGGCCGGCTGATGCAGGCGCTGCCCGAGGGCGGTGTGATGGTCTCGGTGCGCGCCGCCGAGGCGGAGGTCGCCGAACTGCTCCCGCAGGACGGTGACGTCGGCATCGCGGCCGTCAACGGCCCGCGCTCCACGGTGCTCTCGGGCGCCGCGGAATCCGTCGCGCGGATCGTCGCCGCGCTGGAGGAACGCGGCGTGAAGACCAAGCGGCTCACCGTCAGCCACGCCTTCCACTCCCCGCTCATGGACCCGATGCTGGCGGACTTCCGCAAGGTCGCCGAGTCGATCACGTACGCGGAGCCGCGCATCGCGATGGTCTCCGACGTCACCGGTGCGGTCGCCTCGGCGGCGGAACTGTGCGCGCCCGACTACTGGGTGCGGCACGTGCGCGGCGCCGTCCGCTTCGCCGACGGCATGGCCGCGCTGCGGTCCCAGGGCGCCACCCGCTTCCTGGAGGTCGGCTCCGACGCCGTGCTGTCGGCGATGGGCGCCGAATGCCTGCCCGACGCCGTCTTCGTCGCCGCGCAGCGCGCCGACCGGGACGGTGCCGGGGCGGTGGTCTCCGCGCTGGCGCAGCTGTACGCGGCCGGGGCGCGGATCGACTGGGCCGCGCACTTCACCGGGTCGGTCGGCGCATGGTCGGGTGTCGCCGGGACCGCCGTCGCCCGGACCGCCCTGCCGACGTACGCGTTCCAGCGGGAGCGCTACTGGCCGGAGCCGGTACGGCCGGGGCATGCGTCCGGCCGGGCGGTCGGAGCCCGGTTCTGGGACGCGGTCGAGGACGCCGTCGACGACGGGGACCTGACCTCGCTGACCCGGAGCCTGGCCGTCGACGTCGACCGGCCGCTGCGCGAGGTGCTGCCCGCGCTGCTGTCCTGGCAGCAGCGGGTGCGCCAGTCGGTCACGGAGTACGAGGAGATCGACGAAGGGGCCGCCGCGCAGCTGCGCGCCCGGCTCGCCGGGGCGGGCGCGGCCGAGCAGGACGCCGTCCTGCTCGCACTGCTCGGCCGGCACGCCGCCGAGGTCCTCGGCCAGGCGGAGCCGGGTCCGCTCGACCCGGAGCGGCCGTTCCTGGAGATCGGCTTCACCTCGCTGTCGGCCGTGGAGCTGCGCAACCGGCTCGTCCGGGAGACCGGCACCAAGCTGCCCGCCGGTCTGGTCTTCGACCACCCGACACCGGCCGCCGTCGTCCAGCTGCTCAAGTCCGGGCTGCTGGGCGGCGCCGCCGACGACGGTGCGGCCCTGCTGGGCGACCTGGACGCGCTGGAGGCGGCGCTCGACGGGGCCGCCCCCGACCACCTCACCCACAGCAAGGTGCGGATGCGGCTCCAGGGCCTCCTGGCCAAGTGGTCCGAGGGCGCCGAGCCGGCGCGCGACGGCGCCGCGGAGGCCGACGCGGTGGTGGACTCCCTGGAGTCGGCGAGCGACGACGACCTCTTCGAGTTCATCAACAAGGGCCTGGGGCGCACCAGCTGACCCAGCCGGTAAAAGGGTGAGCGCGGCGGGGGGGGGGGGGGGGTTGTTAGGCCCCCCCCCCCCCCCCCGGCGGCGGGGCCGCCCCCCCCCGCGGGGGCCCCCCCCCCCGGGCGTGGGGGGGCCAGGAGGGCCGGGCGGCCCCCCCCACCCCCACCCTATATCTAATAAACCCCCCGCGGGGGCCCCCCCCCCCCCCCCCCCGGTGTTCCGGGGCGGGGGGGGGGGGGGGGGGCCTAACACCCCCCCCCCCCCCCCCGCGCCTTTTCCGTGCACGCCGCCGCCGGGGCCGGAGCCCCTTGCCGTGCTCTTGTGGCGCCCTTGCGGGGCGCTACCGGCGCCCTTCCATTGCTCGAACGAACCGTGCGGAAAGGCCGCCGAGAGGGGTCGCCAGGGGGCGGCTAGGGGTTGTTGCCCTCCTCCGGGGGCCCATAAATTTGCCGCACAGGCTGCGCCAATAGGGTCGACGACAGAACTGGAATTCCTCTCGCTCCGCACCGGAGCCGGAATTCCGTGTCCGTCGCGCAATATCGGGCAGCTTTTCCATTAATTGAGCTGGCTGGTCGTTTCCCAGGGGTGGTACTGGATGGCGGACGAAGAAACTCTTCGGGATTACCTCAAGTGGGTCACGGCCGATCTGGCCAAGACCAAACAGAGGGTGAAGGAGCTGGAGTTCGCGGAGCAGGAGCCCATCGCCGTCGTCGGCATGGGCTGCCGGTTCGCGGGCGGCGTGGCGAGCCCCGAAGACCTGTGGCGGCTGGTGGCGGACGGCACCGACGCCATCTCCGGTTTCCCCCGTACCCGTGGCTGGGACCTCGAGCGGCTGCTCGGTACCGACGGCTCCGCCACCGGCACCTCCACCGGCACCTCCACCACCCGCGAGGGCGGCTTCCTCTACGACGCGGGCGAGTTCGACGCCGCCTTCTTCGGCATCTCGCCCCGCGAGGCCCTCGCGATGGACCCCCAGCAGCGGCTGCTGCTGGAGACCTCCTGGGAGGCCGTCGAGCGCGCGGGCATCGACCCGGCCGCGCTGCGCGGCAGCCGCACCGGCGTCTTCGTCGGCACCACCAGCCAGGACTACGCGACCCTTCTCCAGCAGGCGCCGCCCGAGACCGCCGGCTACTTCCTGACCGGCACCGCGGCCAGCGTCGTCTCCGGCCGCATCGCCTACGCCCTCGGCCTCGAAGGCCCCGCGGTCTCCGTCGACACCGCCTGCTCCACCTCCCTCGTCGGCATGCACCTCGCCGTCCGCGCGCTGCGCGGCGGCGAATGCGAGCTGGCCCTCGCCGGCGGCGCCACCGTGATGTCCACCCCGGCCGCCTTCGTCGGCTTCAGCCAGCAGGGCGGCCTGGCGGCCGACGGCCGCTGCAAGTCCTTCGCCGGGGCGGCCGACGGCACCGCCTGGGGCGAGGGCGTCGGCGTGGTCGTCCTGGAGCGCCTCTCCGACGCGCGCCGCAACGGCCACCAGGTCCTCGCCGTGGTCCGGGGCTCAGCAGTGAACCAGGACGGTGCCAGCAACGGTCTGACCGCCCCCAACGGCCCCTCCCAGCAGCGCGTGATCCTCCAGGCGCTGACCAGCGCGGGACTCACCCCCGCCGACGTCGACGCCGTGGAGGCACACGGCACCGGCACCACGCTCGGCGACCCGATCGAGGCCGACGCGCTGCTCGCCACCTACGGCCAGGGCCGCCCCGACGGACAGCCGCTGCGCCTGGGCTCGCTGAAGTCCAACGTCGGCCACACGCAGGCCGCCGCGGGCGTCGGCGGCGTGATCAAGATGATCATGGCGATGCGCCACGGGGTCCTGCCGCGGACCCTGCACGTGGACGAGCCGTCCCCGCACGTCGACTGGACGGCCGGCGCGGTCGAGCTGCTGACCGAGGCCCGGGACTGGCCCGCCGGAGAACGCCCCCGCCGCGCCGGCGTCTCCTCGTTCGGCATGAGCGGCACGAACGCGCACGTCATCCTCGAAGAGGCCACGCCCGCCGAACCGGCCGACCCCGCCGACTCCGGCGGGTCCGGCGGGTCCGCCGACTCCGCCGCGCCCGGGACCGGGTGGGCGTCCGACGTACCGGCCCGCCTGCTGCCGTGGGTCGTCTCCGGCCGCACCGAGACCGCACTGCGCGCCCAGGCCGACCGCCTCGCCCGCACCTTCGCCGACACCGGCACCGATGCCGGGACCGCCGCGGCGGCCCAGGACATCGGCCACGCCCTGGCCACCACGCGCACGGCCTTCCCCCACCGCGCCGTGGTCCTCGGCCCCGACCACCTCGCCGGACTGGAGGCCGTGGCCCGGAACACGTCTTCGGCCGATGTCCTCCTCGGCTCCGTCGTCCCGGGCCGGACCGGTTTCCTCTTCACGGGCCAGGGCGCGCAGCGCGCCGCCATGGGCCGGGAACTCCACGCCGCCTTCCCGGCCTTCGCGGCCGCCTTCGACGCCGTCTGCGCGGAGACCGACCCCCACCTCGGTCGCCCGCTGCGCGAGGTGGTCTTCGCCGAGGACTCCTCCGCCGTGGACCGTACGGAGTTCACGCAGCCTGCGCTGTTCGCGATCGAGGTGGCGTTGTTCCGGCTCGTGGAGAGCTGGGGCGTGCAGCCCGATTATCTGCTCGGGCATTCGATCGGTGAGATTGCTGCGGCGCATGTGGCGGGGGTGTTCTCGCTGGCTGATGCGGCGCGGCTGGTGGTGGCCCGTGGGCGGCTGATGCAGGCGCTGCCCGCCGGTGGTGCGATGGTGTCGGTGCGTGCGGCTGAGGCGGAGGTGGCCGAGCTGGTCGCCGCGTACGAGGGCGTGAGCATCGCGGCCGTGAACGGGCCGCAGTCCGTGGTGATTTCCGGGGCGGCCGATGCCGTGAGCGAGATTGCGGGCGTGCTGGGCGGGCGCGGGGTGAAGACGAAGCAGCTGACTGTCAGCCATGCCTTCCACTCGCCGCTCATGGATCCGATGCTGGACGACTTCCGGGCGGTTCTGGAGTCCGTCGATTTCGCGGCGCCGTCGATCCCGGTCGTTTCGAATCTGACGGGTGAGGTGGCGTCGGCGGAGGAGTTGTGCTCGGCGGAGTACTGGGTGCGTCACGTTCGTGAGGCGGTCCGCTTCGCCGACGGTGTCGCCACCCTCCACCGCCAGGGCGTGACCCGCTTCGTGGAGCTGGGCCCGGACGGGGTGCTGTCGGGGATGGGTGCGGATTGCGTCGAGGACGCCGTGTTCGTTCCGGTGCTGCGCAAGGGCCGGGACGAGCCGGAATCGGCCGTCGCCGCCGTCGCCCGGGCGTACGTCCATGGTGTCGCGGTGGACTGGGAGGCGTTCTTCGCCGGGTCCGGCGCGCGGAACGTGCCGCTGCCCACGTACGCCTTCCAGCACCAGGAGTTCTGGCTGAAGCCGTCCGAGGAACCGACGCCCACCGCCCCGACCGAGGCCGATGTGGTGGATGCGGCGTTCTGGGAGGCGGTGGAGCGCGAGGATCTGGGGGCGCTGGCGGAGACGCTTGAGGTGGAGGGTGGTTCGCTGGGTGCGGTGCTGCCTGCCTTGTCGTCGTGGCGTAGGCGTCGGCGGGAGCAGTCGGCGGTGGATGGGTGGCGTTATCGGGTCACGTGGAAGCCGCTGGCAGAGCCGGCGCGGGCCGAGGTCTCGGGTTCGTGGCTGGTGGTGGCTGATGAGGATGGTCCGCTGACGGGCTGGGTCGCTGATGCCCTTGGCGCGCGGACCATGCTTGTGGGCTGCGATCAGGGGCGTGCGGAGCTTGCGGGCCTTCTCACCGGGCTGACGGATGAGGCCACGGGTGTGGTGTCGTTGCGTGGGCTGGTGGGGACGTTGGAGCTGGTCCAGGCTCTGGGTGATGCCGGGGTCGGTGCGCCGTTGTGGTCTCTGACGCAGGGTGCTGTATCGACCGGCCGTTCCGATGTGTTGACGGCTGCTGGTGTGGAGCAGTCCCTGGTCTGGGGGCTGGGCCGGGTCGTGGCGTTGGAGCATCCGGGCCGTTGGGGCGGGCTTATCGATCTTCCTGAGGTGTTGGATGAGCGGGCGGCGGTGCGTGTGCGCGGTCTGTTGTCGGGTGCTTCGGGTGAGGATCAGGTCGCGGTGCGGGCGGCGGGTGTGTATGGCCGTCGCCTGCGGGCTGCGGAGCCGGTTGCCGGGTCGGAGGGGTGGCGTCCTCGTGGCACGGTGTTGGTGACGGGTGGTACGGGTGCGTTGGGTGCGCATGTGGCCCGGTGGCTGGTGGCTGAGGGTGCCGGGCATGTGGTGCTGACGAGCCGTCGTGGCCTGAAAGCCGCCGGTGCTGCCGCGTTGGCGGATGAGCTGACGTCGGAGTCGGTGCGGGTGAGTGTTGTCGCCTGTGACGTGTCGGATGCCGGTCAGGTGCGTGCGCTCGTGGAGGGCCTTGAGCAGGACGGGCCCGTCCGGGGTGTGGTGCATGCGGCTGGTGTGGAGCAGTTGAATGCGCTGATGGCGGGTTCGGCTGAGGAGTACGAGCGGGTCATGGCCGCCAAGGCGCGCGGCGCCCGTCATCTGGATGCGCTGTTCAGTGAGCCTTCGCGGGCCGACGGCCTGGACGCGTTCGTGTTGTTCTCGTCGATCTCCGCGGTGTGGGGTTCGGGTGGGCAGGGTGCGTACGCGGCTGCGAATACGTATCTGGATGCGTTGGCGCAGTGGCGTCGTGCGCGGGGTCTGGTGGCGACCTCGGTCGCCTGGGGTCCCTGGGGCGGCAGCGGGATGTCCGTACGCGACGGTGCGCAGGAAGCGCTGGAGCGGCGCGGTCTGCCCGTGATGGATCCGGCCCTGACGACCGCCGCACTGCGGCGCGCGGTCGGCGCGGACGACGCCACCACCACGGTGTGCGACGTGCGCTGGGAGCTCTTCGAGCCGGTGTTCACGGTGACGCGGCCCAGCCCGCTGCTCTGCGAACTGCCCGCCGTACGGGCCCTGGCCGAGGAGGCGGCGGCGCACGACGCGGCCGGCTCCGGTGCGGGGTCCGCTGCCGGGGACGGGCTGCGGGCCGCGCTCGCGGGACGGTCGGCGGCCGACCGGCGACGGCATCTGCTGGAGCTGGTGCGGACCGAGGCGGCCGTCGTGCTCGGTCACGCCGACGCCTCGGAGATCACCGGGACCAGCCCCTTCCGGGAGCTCGGCTTCGACTCGCTGACCACCATCGACCTGCGCAACCGGCTCGCGGCCGCGACCGGACTGCGCTTCCCGACCACCCTCGTCTTCGACTACCCCACCGCCGGGGAGATCGCCGACCACATCCTGGACGCGCTTGACGCCCTCGGCGACGAGGGACCCGCGGCCCCCGCCGACGCGGCCGGCAGCGTCCCGCAGCGCGCCCCGCGGGCCGCCGACCGGGACGAGCCCATCGCTATCGTCGGCATGAGCTGCCGCTTCCCGGGCGGCGTCAGCTCCCCCGAGGAGCTGTGGCGCCTCGTCGCGGACGGCGTGGACGCCGTCGGCCCCTTCCCCCGGGACCGGGGCTGGAACCTGGACGGCGCCGACGGCGGCCCGCTGCGGGCCGGCGACCACACCCTGGACGCCGGGTACCTCGACGGCGCGGGCCGGTTCGACGCCGGCTTCTTCGGGATCTCGCCGCGCGAGGCCCTCGCCATGGACCCCCAGCAGCGCCTCCTCCTCGAAGCCGCCTGGGAGGCCGTCGAGCGCTCCGCGACCGACCCCGGCTCGCTGCGCGGCACCCGTACGGGCGTCTTCGTCGGCGCCTCCTACCAGGGGTACGCCTCCGACGTGCGGGAGCTGCCCGACGAGGTCGCCGGGTACCTGCTGACGGGCACCCAGACCGCCGTGATGTCGGGCCGGATCGCCTACGCGCTGGGCCTGGAGGGCCCTGCGGTGACCGTCGACACGGCCTGCTCCTCCTCGCTGGTGGCGTTGCACCTCGCCGTGCAGGCGCTGCGCAACGACGAGTGCGACCGGGCGCTGGCCGGCGGTGTGTCCGTCAACGTGACGCCCGCCGTCTTCGCGGAATTCGCCCGCCAGGGCGGCCTGGCCGGGGACGGCCGCTGCAAGGCGTTCTCGGCCGACGCGGACGGCACGGGCTGGTCCGAGGGCGTCGGCATGCTCCTGGTGGAGCGGCTGTCCGACGCCGAGCGCAACGGGCACCGCGTCCTCGCCGTGATCCGGGGCTCCGCGGTCAACCAGGACGGCGCGAGCAATGGCCTCACCGCCCCCAACGGCCCGGCCCAGCAGCGCGTCATCCGCGCCGCCCTGGCCGGTGCCGCGCTGACCCCGGCCGACGTCGACGCCGTCGAGGCGCACGGCACCGGCACCGTCCTCGGCGACCCGATCGAGGCGCAGGCCCTCCTGGCCACGTACGGCAGGGAGCGGTCCGGGGACGAGCCGCTGTGGCTCGGCTCCGTCAAGTCCAACATCGGTCACCCGGCGGCCGCCGCGGGTGTCGCGGGCGTCATCAAGACCGTGATGGCCCTGCGGCACGCGCAGCTCCCGCCCACCCTGCACGCCGGTGCGCGTTCGCCGCACGTCGACTGGGCCTCCGGCGCCGTCGACCTGCTCACCGAGGGCCGGCCGTGGCCCGAGACCGGGCGCCCGCGCCGGGCCGGCGTCTCCTCCTTCGGCGTCAGCGGCACCAACGCGCACCTCATCCTGGAGCAGGCCCCGGAACCTTCCGACGCCACCTCCGACGCCACCTCCGACGCCGCGCCCCGCGCCCGTGAGGGACGCCTCCTGCCGTGGGTCGTCTCCGGCCGCACCGAGGCCGCGCTGCGCGCCCAGGCCGACCGCCTGCACGAGTACGCGGCGACCGGGCTCCCCGATCCCGTCGACGTCGCGCACTCGCTGACGGCCACCCGCGCCGCCCTGGAACACCGCGCCGTCGTCCTCGCCGACGACCGCGACGGCCTCCTCGCCGGACTGCGGGCCCTCGCCGACGGCCGCAGCGACCCCCGCGTGCTGCACGGCACCGTCGTGGAAGGCACCCGCGGCGCCGCCGGGCGCACCGCGTTCCTGTTCACCGGCCAGGGCGCCCAGCGGAGCGGCACCGGCCGCGAGCTGTACGCGCTCCACCCCGCCTACGCGGACGCGTTCGACGAGGTCTGCGCGCACCTCGACCCGCACCTCGAACTCCCCCTGCGCGAGGTCCTCTTCGCCCCCGAGGGCACCGACGGGGCCGCGCTGCTGCACCGCACCGACTTCGCCCAGGCGGCGCTGTTCGCCGTCGAGGTCGCGCTGTTCCGGCTCGTCGAGCACTGGGGCATCACCCCCGACCAGCTGCTCGGCCACTCCATCGGCGAGCTCACGGCCGCCCACGTCGCCGGGGTGTTCACCCTGGAGGACGCGGCCCGGCTGGTCGCCGCGCGCGGCCGGCTCATGGCCGCGCTGCCCGCCGGCGGCGCGATGGTCTCCGTGGAGGCGGCCGAGGACGAGGTCCTGCCGCTGCTCGCCGCCCACGACCGGGTGGCCGTCGCCGCCGTCAACGGCCCCCGCACCGTGGTGGTCTCCGGCGCCGACGACCAGATCACCGCCGTGGCGGAAGCGCTGGAGGGCCGGGGTGTGAAGACCAAGCGGCTCACGGTCAGCCACGCCTTCCACTCCCCGCTGATGGAGCCGGTGCTCGCCGACTTCCGCAAGGAGGCCGAGCGGGTGGCCTACGCGCCGCCGCGCATCCCCCTCGTCTCCAACCTCACCGGCCTGCCCGCCGACCCCGAGGAGATCACCACGGCGGACTACTGGGTGCGGCACCTGCGCCACGCCGTCCGGTTCGCCGACGGCGTGCGCACCCTGCACGCGCACGGAGTCACCCGCTTCCTCGAACTCGGCCCGCAGGGCGTCCTGTCCGCCATGGCCCGCACCTGCCTGCCCGACGAGGCCGCCGAAGCCGACGGGACGGTGTGCGTACCGCTGCTGCGGCGCGACCGGCCCGAGGAGGACAGCGCGGTCACCGCGCTGGCCCGCCTGCACCTGACGGGGGCCGGACCGCACTGGCCCGCGCTGTTCGCCGGTACCGGGGCCCGGACCGTCGATCTGCCCACGTACGCCTTCCAGCACCAGCACTACTGGCTGCACGGCGGCGCCGGGACCGCCGGGTCCGCCGACGTCACCACGGCCGGGCTGCGCCGCGTCGGGCACCCGCTGCTGGGCGCCGCCGTCGCCTCCGCGCACACCGGCGAACTGCTGTTCACCGGGCACCTCTCGCTCGCCCGGCAGCCCTGGCTCGCCGACCACGCCGTGGCCGGTACCGCCCTGCTGCCCGGGACCGCCTTCGTCGACCTCGCCGTCACCGCGGGCGACGAGACCGGCTGCGGGCACCTGGAGGAGCTGACCATCGAGGCCCCGCTGACGCTCGTCGAAGGGGCCGCCCGCGACCTGCGCCTGTGGGTCGCCCCGGCGGACGACACCGGCCGGCGCACCGTCACCGTCCACTCCCGGCCGGCCGGGGCGCCCGACGACGCGCCCTGGACCCGGCACGCCGGCGGCGTCCTCGCCCCCGAGGCGCCCGCGCCGCGGCCCGACGACGCGCTCACCGCCTGGCCGCCCACCGACGCCTCCCCGGTCCCCGTCGACGGCCTCTACGACCACCTCGACACCATCGGCTACGGCTACGGCCCCGTCTTCCAGGGGCTGCGCGCCGCCTGGCGCGGCCCCGACGCCGTCTACGCCGAGGTGGCCCTGCCCGAGGAAGCGGCGGCGGACGCGGGCCGGTTCGGCCTGCACCCCGCCGTGCTCGACGCGGCCCTGCACGCCATGGGCCTCGCCGCCCCCGGCACCCTCGGCGACGCCGCCGGGGAGGGGGACACCGCCGCCGTGCCCCGGCTGCCCTTCGCCTGGACCGGCGTCACCCTGCACGCCTCCGGCGCCCCCGCCGTGCGCGTCCGCATCCGGCGCACCGGAGCCGACGGCGTGACGCTCACCCTCGCCGACGGCACCGGAGCACCCGTCGCCACCGTCGAGTCCCTCGTCCTGCGCCCCGTCAGCCGCGAACAGCTGGCGACCGGGCCCACCGGTGACGCATGGCTCTTCGCCGTCGACTGGACCGACGTGCCCACCCATGAGGGCTCCGACGGCCCCGCGCCCCGGGGTGACTGGGCCGTCCTCGGCAGCGGTGCGCATGCCCAGGCCGCGCCCGACGTCCTCGACGCGCTGCGCACGGCCGGCACCAGCGCCGACGTCCACCGCGCGGAGCACGTGCCCGCCGTCCTCGTCGCCGACTGCCGCACTACGGCCACGGCCCCGGCCACGGCCACGGGCGTGGAGGCAGCCGCAGGGGCGGACGTTCTCCGGGCCGTGCGCGACACCACCGGGCACGTCCTCGGCCTGCTCCAGCGCACCCTCGCCGACGACGCCCTCGCCGACACCCCGCTGGTCGTGCTGACCGGCGGCGCCGTCGCCACCCGCGCCGACGAACCGGTCCGGGACCTCGCCGGGGCCGCCGTCTGGGGGCTGGTGCGCTCCGCGCAGTCCGAGAACCCCGGCCGGATCGTCCTCGTCGACGTCGACCGCGACGCCCGCTCCCTCGCCGCGCTGCCCGCCGCCCTCGCCACCGGCGAGCCCCAGCTCGCCCTCCGCGCGGGCCGCGCCGCCGCACCCCGCCTGGTCCGCCCCGCGGCCGGCGGCGACGCCGCCCGGGCCGTGCGCCACGACCCCGAGCGGACGGTGCTGCTCACCGGCGGCACCGGCGAACTCGGCCGTCTCGTCGCCCGCCACCTCGTCACCGAGCACGGCGTGCGCCACCTGCTGCTCGCCGGCCGGCGCGGACCGGCCGCCGAGGGCGTCGACGCGCTCGTCGCGGAACTCGACGCGGCGGGGGCCCGTACGACCGTCGTCGCCTGCGACGTCTCCGTACGCGAGGACGTGCGCGCCCTGCTGGCGGCCGTGCCCGCCGAGCACCCCCTCGGCGCGGTGGTCCACCTCGCCGGCACCGTCGACGACGGCGTCCTGGCCTCCCTGACCCCCGAGCGCCTGGACGCCGTGCTGCGGCCCAAGGCCGACGCGGCCTGGCACCTGCACGAGCTCACCCGGGACCTGGACCTGACGTCCTTCGTCCTGTTCTCCTCCGCCTCCGGCACCTTCGGCGGCCCCGGCCAGGCCAACTACTCCGCCGCCAACTCCTTCCTGGACGCCCTCGCCCAGCACCGGCGCGCCGCAGGCCTGCCCGCGCTGTCGCTGGCCTGGGGCCCCTGGGCCGAAGGCGGCATGACCGGCCGGCTCGACGAGAACGACGTACGCCGCTTCGCCCGGTCCGGCATGACCCCCCTCCAGGCCGCCCGGGGCCTCGCCCTGTTCGACCGGGCCGGCGCCGCGGACCGCGCGGTGGCCGTCCCCGTCGGCCTGGACCCCGGCGTCCTGGCCGGACGTACGGGGGAGGTCCCGCCGCTGCTGCGGGCCCTCGTCCGGCGCCCCCAGCGGCCCGCCGCCGCACGGCAGGACTCCCCGGGCGAGAGCGCGGCGTCGCTGCGCCGGCGGCTGACCGACACCCCGGGGCCCGAACGGGACACCGTCCTGCTCGACCTGATCCGCGGTCAGGCGGCGGCCATCCTCGGCCACGCCTCCCCGAACGACGTCGACGTCAGCCGCGGCTTCCTCGACATCGGCTTCGACTCGCTGACCGCGGTCGAACTGCGCACCCTGCTGAACCGGGCCACCGGCCTGCGCCTGCCGGCCACGCTCGTGTTCGACCACCCGACGCCCGAAGCGCTCGCCGCCCACATCCGCGGCGAACTGCTCCAGGAGGAGGAAGTCACCGCGCTCGGCCTGCTCGGCGAGATCGACCGGCTGGAGAAGGCACTGGCACAGGTCGCCGACGACGACGAGGACCGGGCCAAGGTCACCCAGCGGCTGCGCGAGCTCCAGAGCAGCTGGACGGACACCCGCTCCGGCGCCGGCGGCGGCCCCGCGGACGAGATCGAGATCGGCTCGGCGACCGCCGACGACCTCTTCGACCTGCTCGACGACGAACTCGGCCTGTCCTGACCCGGCCGGCCACCCGGTGCGGTCCCGGCGACGGGACCGCACCGCCCCCATGACCCCCACGGCCCCCCGACGGGGCCGACGCGCCGCCCCCGACGGGGGCGGCACCGCAGGCTTGGACCGGCTCCGGCCGGCGTGAACAGGAGTGACGTGATGGCGGACGCGGACGAGGCAAAGCTCCTCGAATACCTCAAGCGGGCGACCACCAACCTGCGCGATGTCCGACGGACTCTGCGCGAGGTACAGGACAAGGAACGGGAGCCCATCGCCATCGTCGGCATGAGCTGCCGCTACCCGGGCGGGGTCACCGACCCCGAGGGACTGTGGAAGCTGGTCGCCGAAGGCGGCGACGGGATCTCCCCCTTCCCGACGGACCGGGGCTGGAACGCCGACGTCCTGCACGCGGAGGACCCCCAGCGCCCCGGCTCCACCTACGTCCGCGAGGGCGGGTTCCTCGACGGCGCCGCCGACTTCGACCCCGGCTTCTTCGGGATCTCGCCGCGCGAGGCCCTCGCCATGGACCCCCAGCAGCGGCTCCTGCTCGAAGCCTCCTGGGAGGCCGTCGAACACGCCGGCATCACCCCCGCCTCGCTGCGCGGCAGCCGCACCGGCGTCTTCGCCGGCCTGATGTACCACGACTACCTGATGCTGCTGCACGCCTCCCCGCAGGACGTCGAGGGCTACCTCGGCACCGGCAACTCCGGCAGTGTCGTCTCCGGCCGCGTCGCCTACACCCTCGGCCTGGAGGGCCCGGCGGTCACCGTCGACACCGCGTGCTCCTCCTCGCTCGTCGCCCTGCACCTCGCCGTGCAGGCGCTGCGCAAGGGCGAGTGCTCGATGGCACTGGTCGGCGGCGTCACCGTCATGGCCACCCCCGGCACCTTCGTCGACATGGGCCGCCAGCGCGGCCTCGCCTTCGACGGCCGCTGCAAGTCCTTC
Organism: Streptomyces sp. NPDC002032; assembly: GCF_042890765.1. Taxonomy (NCBI): domain Bacteria; kingdom Bacillati; phylum Actinomycetota; class Actinomycetes; order Kitasatosporales; family Streptomycetaceae; genus Streptomyces; species Streptomyces sp. NPDC002032. The sequence goes on from NZ_JBIASM010000028.1 coordinate 46,222, forward strand.
GCGGGCGCCGCCGACGGTACGGGCTGGTCCGAGGGCGTCGGCATGCTCCTCGTCGAACGGCTCTCCGACGCCGAACGCAACGGCCACCGCGTCCTCGCCGTCGTCCGCGGCTCCGCCGTCAACCAGGACGGTGCCAGCAGCGGCCTGACCGCGCCCAGCGGCCCCTCGCAGCAGCACGTCATCCGCCAGGCCCTGGCCGACGCCCGCCTCTCCGGCGACGAGATCGACGCGGTCGAGGCGCACGGCACCGGTACGACGCTGGGCGACCCGATCGAGGCGCAGGCGCTGCTGGCCACGTACGGGCAGGAACGTTCCGGCGACCAGCCGCTGTGGCTCGGTTCGCTGAAGTCCAACATCGGCCACACCCAGGCCGCCGCCGGTGTCGGCGGCGTCATCAAGATGGTCCAGGCGATGCACCACGGCATCCTTCCCAGGACCCTGCACGTGGACGAGCCGACCCCCCAGGTGGACTGGTCGGCCGGGGGCGTGGAGCTGCTGACGGAGGACCGCGACTGGCCCGAGACCGGGCACCCGCGCCGGGCCGGCGTCTCGTCCTTCGGCATCAGCGGTACCAACGCGCACGTCATCCTGGAGCAGGCCCCCGAGCCGCAACAGGACGCCACCGGCGCGGAGTCCGGGGCGGAGTCCGGGGCCGCTCCGGCTGCCGCCGAGCAGCCGGTGCGGCCGGAGCCGCCGGTGCTGCCGTGGGTCGTGTCCGGCCGCACTCCGCAGGCCCTGGCCGCCCAGGCGGGCCGGCTGGCCGCGCTCACGGCCGGCTCCGGCGCCGGTCTGGCCGCGCTCGACGTCGCCCACGCACTGGGCGCCACGCGCACGGCCTTCGAACACCGGGCCGTCGTCCTCGGCCCCGACCACCGCGGCGCCCTGGAGGCGCTCGCGCGGGGTGAGGCGGCCGAGGGCCTGGTCCAGGGCGTCCCGACGCCCGGCAAGACGGGCTTCCTCTTCACCGGCCAGGGCGCGCAGCGGGCCGGCATGGGCCGGGAGCTGTACGAGGCGTTCCCCGGGTTCGCCGGGGCCCTGGACGCGGTGTGCGCGGTCGTGGACCCGCTGCTGGGGCGTTCGCTGCGCGCGGTGATGTTCGCGGAGGACTCCGCCGAGCTGGACCGTACGGAGTTCACCCAGCCGGCGCTGTTCGCGCTGGAGGTGGCCCTGTACCGGCTGGTCGAGGGCTGGGGTGTGAAGCCCGACTACCTGCTGGGTCATTCCATCGGTGAGGTCGCTGCGGCGCATGTGGCCGGGGTGTTCTCGCTGGAGGACGCGGCCCGGCTGGTGGTGGCCCGTGGCCGGCTGATGCAGGCGCTGCCCGAGGGCGGGGCCATGGTGTCGGTGCGGGCGGCTGAGGCGGAGGTGGCCGAGCTGGTCGCCTCGTACGAGGACGTGAGCATCGCGGCCGTCAACGGGCCGCAGTCCGTGGTCGTTTCGGGTGCGGCCGCTGCCGTGGGTGAGATCGCGGAGGTGCTGGCCGGGCGTGGGGTGAAGACCAAGCGGCTCACCGTCAGCCACGCCTTCCACTCCCCGCTCATGGACCCCATGCTGGAGGAGTTCCGTACCGTCCTGGAGTCCGTGACCTTCGCCGCGCCGGGCATCCCCCTCGTCTCGAACCTCACCGGTGCGCCCGCCGCCGCGGACGAGCTCCGCTCGCCGGAGTACTGGGTGCGCCACGTCCGCGAAGCCGTGCGCTTCGCCGACGGCATGGCCACCCTGGAGGACCAGGGCGTGACCCGGTTCATCGAGCTCGGGCCGGACGGGGCGCTGTCCGCGATGGGCGCCGACTGCGTCGGGGACGGTGTGTTCGCGCCGCTGCTGCGCAAGGACCGGCCCGAGGCGGAGGCCGTCGTCGCCGCCCTGGGACGGGCCCACGCGCACGGCGTGCCGGTGGACTGGGCGGCGTACTTCGCCGGGACCGGTGCGCGGCGCGTGGACCTGCCGACGTACGCCTTCCAGCACCAGCGCTTCTGGCCGCAGTCCGCGCCCAAGGGCAGCGGCGACCCGGCCGGGCTCGGGCTCGGCACGGCGGAACACCCGCTGCTCGGCGCATGCGTATCGCTGGCCGGTGGCGACGAGGTGCTGCTGACGGGCCGGCTGTCGGTGCAGTCGCACCCGTGGCTGGCGGAGCACGCGGTGGGCGGGACGGTGATCCTGCCGGGTACGGCGTTCGTGGAGCTGGCCGTCCGGGCCGGTGACCAGGTCGGCTGCGGCCGGCTGGTGGAGCTGACGATCGAGGCGCCGCTGGTGCTGCCGGAGACCGGCGGCATCCAGGTGCAGCTGGTCGTGGGCCCGGCGGACGATGCGGGCGTGCGGTCGGTGGAGTTCTTCTCCCGCCCCGAAGGCACCGAGTTCGACGAGCCGTGGGTGTGGCACGCCTCCGGCGCCGTGGCCGCCGAGCGGCCGGGCCCGGCCGTCGACCTGTCGGCCTGGCCGCCGGCCGGTGCGGCCGAAGTCCCCGTCGAGGGTCTGTACGAGGGGCTGGCCGAGGCCGGGTTCGCGTACGGGCCGCTGTTCCAGGGCCTGCACGCGGTATGGCGTACGGGTGACGAGGTGTACGCCGAGATCGCCCTGCCACAGGACGCGGCGGAGGAGGCGGGCCGCTTCGGCCTGCACCCGGCGCTGCTGGACGCGGCCCTGCACGCCCTGGGCGTCAGCGGACTGCTGCCGGAGGGATCGGGCGGCCACCTGCCGTTCGCCTGGTCCGGTGTGTCCCTGCACGCCGCCGGCGCCGCGCGGCTGCGGGTGCGCCTGACCCGTACCGGCCCGGCCGCGGTGTCGCTGGAGGCCGCGGACGCCACCGGTGCCGCCGTGCTGTCGGTGGACTCGCTGGTGCTGCGCCCGCTCGACCTCGCCTCGGCCCCGGCCCCGGTCTCCTCCGGTGGTGCGGGCCGTGACTCCCTCTTCCGGGTGGAATGGATTCCCGCCGCGCCGGCGGCCGCCGGGAGCGGCGACGGCGACGGCGATGCCGTCGTCGTCGACCTGACCGCCTCCGACGACCAGACCGTGCCGCAGGCCGCGTACGCGCTGGCCTCGCGCGCCCTGGAGCTGGTGCAGGGCTGGGGCGACGAGGACCGGACGCTGGTCCTGGTCACGCGCGGTGCCGTCGCCGCCGGAAACGGTCCGGACGTCACCGATGGCGCCGACGTCACCGACATCGCCGCGTCGGCGGTCTGGGGCCTGGTGCGCTCCGCCCAGTCCGAAGGAGCGGGCCGCTTCGTCCTGGTGGACGTCGACGACCGGGCGGTGCTGACGCCGGAGCTGATCGCTTCGCTGGTCGCCTCGGGCGAGGGCCAGTGCGCCCTGCGCGCCGGACGCGTCCTCGTGCCCCGGCTGACCCGGATCCAGCAGAACGCGCCCGCCGAGCCGGCGGCCGCCGGCTTCGGCACCGGCCCGGTCCTGGTGACCGGCGGCACGGGCGGCCTGGGCGCGATCGTGGCCCGGCACCTGGTGACCGGGCACGGGGTACGGGACCTGGTGCTGGTGAGCCGGCGCGGCCCGGACGCCCCCGGCGCCGCGGGCCTGTGCACCGAACTGGAGGCGCTGGGCGCTTCGGTGACCATCGCCGCCTGCGACGTCGCCGACCGGGAGGCCCTGGCCACACTGCTCGCCGCCCACCCCGTCAAGGGCATCGTCCACGCGGCCGGTGTCGTGGACGACGGCGTCATCTCCTCCCTGACCCCCGAACGCCTGGCCACCGTCCTGGGCGCCAAGGCCGACGCGGCCTGGCACCTGCACGAGCTCACCGCCGGCCAGGACCTGGACGCCTTCGTGCTGTTCTCGTCCGCCGCCGGTGTCCTGGGCAGCGCGGGCCAGGGCAACTACGCCGCCGCCAACTCCTTCCTCGACGCCCTCGCCGCCCACCGCCACGGTCTCGGCCTCCCCGCCACCTCCCTCGCGTGGGGCCTGTGGGAGGAGACGGCCGGCATGGGCGCCGCCCTCGGCACCGCCGACATCGCACGCATGACCCGCGCGGGGCTGCCGCCCCTGACGGTGGCCCAGGGCCTCGCCCTCTTCGACGCCGCGCCGACGCTCGGCGCCCCGGCGGCCGTGGCCATGCGGGTCGTCCCCGACGGGCTCCGCTCCTGGGCGGCGGGCGGCGACCTGCCGGCCGTCCTGCGCGGCCTGGTCCGCGGACCGCTGCGCCGCACCGCCGGCAGCGCCGGCAGCGGCGCCGGCGCGGGCTCCGCGCTCCGCGAGCGGCTGCTCTCCGTCCCGGCGGAGGAACAGGACCGGCAGGTCCTGGAACTGGTCCGCACCCACGTCGCCGCCGTGCTCGGGCACGCCTCGCCCGACGCGGTGCAGGCCGACCGGGCCTTCACCGAGCTCGGCTTCGACTCGCTGACCGCCGTCGAACTGCGCAACCGGCTCACCAAGGCCACCGGTCACCGGCTGCCGTCGACCCTCGTCTTCGACTACCCGACCTTCTCCGCCCTGGCCGCCTTCGTGCGCTCCACCGTCCTCGGCACCGACACCACCGCACCGCGCACCGCCACCGCGCACGGCCGCGCCGACGACGAACCCATCGCGATCGTCGGCATGAGCTGCCGCTACCCCGGCGGCGTGGCGGGCCCCGCAGACCTGTGGCGGCTCGTCGCCCAGGGCGGCGACGGCATCACCGCCTTCCCCACCGACCGAGGCTGGGACCTCGACGCCCTGACCGGCGGCGGAGAGACCGGCGGCGCCGCGCCCTCGTACGTCCGCGAGGGCGGCTTCCTCCACGAGGCCGCCGCCTTCGACCCGGGCTTCTTCGGGATCTCCCCGCGCGAGGCCCTCGCCATGGATCCGCAGCAGCGGCTGCTGCTCGAAGCCTCCTGGGAGGCCGTCGAACACGCCGGCATCGACCCGACCGTGCTGCGCGGCAGCGCCACCGGCGTCTTCACCGGCCTGATGTACCACGACTACGTCACCCGGCTGCACACCGCCTCCGCCGAGGTCGTCGGGCACGCGGGCACCGGCAACCTGGGCAGCATCGCCTCCGGCCGCGTCTCCTACACCTTCGGCTTCGAGGGCCCGGCCGTCACCGTCGACACCGCCTGCTCCTCCTCGCTGGTCGCCCTGCACTGGGCGGTCCAGGCGCTGCGCAGCGGCGAGTGCTCGATGGCCCTCGCGGGCGGTGTGACCGTCATGGCCACGCCGACGACGTTCGTGGAGTTCAGCAAGCAGCGCGGTCTGGCGCCGGACGGCCGCTGCAAGGCGTTCTCCGCCGACGCGGACGGTACGGGCTGGTCCGAGGGCGTCGGCATGCTCCTGGTGGAGCGGCTCTCCGACGCCGAACGCAACGGGCACCAGATCCTGGCCGTCGTGCGGGGTACGGCGGTCAACCAGGACGGTGCGAGCAATGGTCTGACCGCCCCGAACGGGCCGTCCCAGCAGCGGGTGATCCGCCAGGCCCTGGCCAACGGCGGGCTGTCGGCCGCCGAGGTGGACGTGGTGGAGGCGCACGGTACCGGTACGACGCTGGGCGACCCGATCGAGGCGCAGGCGCTGCTGGCCACGTACGGGCAGGAACGTTTCGGCGACCAGCCGCTGTGGCTGGGTTCGCTGAAGTCGAACATCGGGCACGCCCAGGCGGCGGCCGGTGTAGGCGGTGTGATCAAGATGGTCGAGGCGATGCGCCACGGAGTGCTGCCCAAGACCCTGCACGTCGGCGAGCCCTCGCCGCACGTGGACTGGTCGGCGGGCGCGGTGGAGCTGCTGACCGAGGAGCGGGAGTGGCCGGAGACGGGCCGTCCGCGCCGGGCCGGCGTCTCGTCGTTCGGCATCAGCGGCACCAACGCCCACGTCATCCTGGAGCAGGCCCCGCAGGCCCCGCAGGCCCCGCAGGCCGCCCCCCGGCCGGAGCGCTCGGGCGGTTCGCCCGGTACGGCTCCCGTCCCCCTGCCCGTGTCGGCGAAGAGCGAGCGCGCCCTGCGCGGGCAGGCCGCCCGCCTGGCGGCCCTGCTCGGGGCCCGCCCGGAGCTGGACCCGGCCGACGTGGGCCTGTCCCTGGTGACCACCCGCGCGGTGATGGAACACCGCGCGGTGGTCCTGGACGCCGACCCGGTGGCGGCGGCAACGGCATTCGCCGAGGGCCGCGACCTGCCGGGCGTGGTCCGCGGCTTCGCGGGCGCCGGTGGGTCCGGTCCGGTGTTCGTGTTCCCCGGGCAGGGTTCGCAGTGGGTCGGCATGGCCGTCGAACTGCTCGGCGCCTCGCCGGTGTTCGCGCGACGGATCGCGGAGTGCGAGAAGGCCCTCGCACCGTACGTGGACTGGTCGCTGACGGAGGTGCTGCGTTCGGACGACCCGCTGGAGCGGGTGGACGTGGTCCAGCCGGTGCTGTTCGCGGTGATGGTGGCGCTGGCGGAGCTGTGGATCTCGTACGGGGTCCGTCCGTCGGCCGTCATCGGCCACTCGCAGGGTGAGATCGCCGCCGCCTGTGTGGCCGGGGCCCTCTCCCTCGATGACGCGGCGAAGGTGGTGGCCCTGCGCAGCCGGGCCATCGACGCCATCGCGGGTCTGGGCGGCATGGTCTCGGTCGGTCTGTCCGCCGCCGACGCGGCCGAGCGGATCGCCGCGTACGGGGGCCGGCTGGCGGTCGCCGCCGTCAACGGGCCTGCCTCCACGGTCGTGTCGGGTGACGCGGATGCCTGCGCGGAGCTGGTCACCGTCCTGGAAGCGGACGGGATCCGGGCCCGCCGGGTGGCCGTGGAGTACGCCTCCCACTGCGTCCACGTCGAGAAGCTCGAAGCCGAACTGGCGGAGCTCCTCGCCGGACTGGACCCGCGGGCCTCGGCTATCCCCATGTACTCGACGCTCACCGGGGAGCTGCTGGACACCACCGGGCTCGACGGCGGCTACTGGTACCGCAATCTGCGCAACACCGTCCTCTTCGAGGACGCCGTCAACGCCGCCGTCGCCGACGGCCACCGGCTGTTCATCGAGACCAGCCCGCACCCCGTCCTCGCCGTCGGCCTGTCGCAGACGTTCGAGGCGCTGGAGGTGTCCGAGGGCGGCTCCGATCCGGTCGCGCTCGGTTCGCTGCGCCGGGACGAGGGTGGTCTGCGCCGGGTGTTCACCTCCCTCGCCGAGGCGTGGGTGGGCGGCGCCGACGTCGACTGGGCGACGGTCTTCGACGGTACGGGCGCCCAGCGCGTCGAGCTGCCGACGTACGCCTTCCAGCACCAGCGGTTCTGGCCGCGGCCCAAGGCCGCCGACGCGGCGGCCCGGGCCCAGGCCGATCCGGTGGACGCCGCCTTCTGGGAGGCCGTCGAGCGCGAGGACCTGGACGCACTGACCGAGACCCTCTCGGTCTCCGGCGAACAGCCCTGGAGCGACGTCCTGCCCGCCCTGTCGCACTGGCGGCGCGAGCGCCGCGAGCGGGCGGTCGTGGACGGCTGGCGCTACCGGGTCACCTGGAAGCCGCTCGCCGGCCCGACCGCGACGGACCTCACCGGCACCTGGCTGGTCGCCGTGCCCGAGGGCGCCGACGGGGCGGAGCCGACGGAGACGGGTCCGCTCGGCGATGCCCTCGCCGCCCTCGCGGCGCGCGGCGCGGACCTCGTGCGCGTCGCGGTGCCGGTGCCCGCGCCGGACGGGCCGCACCACGACGACCGCCGGTCGGCGCTCGCCGACCGCATCACCGCCGCGACCGCCGCGACCGGCGACGCCGGATTCCGTGGCGTGCTGTCCCTGCTGGCGCTGGGCGACGCGGCCACCGTCGACGGCGGTTCCGCCGCCGCCGGGGCGGCCGCCACCCTGGTGCTGCTCCAGGCGCTCGGCACCGCGGGCGTCGGGGCGCCGCTGTGGTGCGTCACCCGGGGCGCCGTCGATCCGGGGGAGGGGGAGGGCGGCGCCGCGAGCGGCGAGCAGCCCGACCCGTTCCAGGCGCAGGTCTGGGGCCTCGGCCGGGTGGCCGCGCTGGAGCACCCCGACCGCTGGGGCGGTCTCGTCGACCTGCCCGCGGCACCCGACGACCGGGCGTGGGACGGACTGGTCGCCGCCCTGGGCCGCACGGACGGCGAGGACCAGCTGGCGGTGCGCGGCACCGCTCTGCTGGGCAGGCGCCTGGTTCGCGCCGTACGGGGAGAGCGCGCCGGGACCGTGGAGCGGTGGACGCCGCGCGGTACCGCGCTGGTCACCGGCGGTACCGGGGCACTCGGTGGTCACGTGGCCCGCTGGCTCGCCGCCAACGGTGCCGAGCACCTCGTGCTGACCAGCCGTCGCGGCCCCGACGCGCCCGGCGCCGAAGAGCTGACCGCCGAACTCACCGCCCTCGGGGCGCGCGTGAGCGTCGAGGCGTGTGACGCCGCCGACGGTGCGGCCGTGACGGCCCTGGCCGTACGCCTCGCCGAGCGCGGCGACACCGTCCGCACCGTGGTGCACGCCGCGGGCGTGAGCGGCGGCGGCGCGCTGGACGGCGTCGACGTGCGTACGTACGCCGACGTCGTGGCGGCCAAGGCCGCCGGCGCCGACCACCTGGACCGGGTCTTCGGCGACGGCCTCGACGCCTTCGTGCTGTTCTCCTCGAACGCCGGGGTGTGGGGCGGCTCGACGCAGGGCGCCTACGCGGCCGCCAACGCCCACCTGGACGCCCTCGCCCGGCGCCGCCGCGCCCGCGGCCTGCCCGCGACCTCCGTCGCGTGGGCCACCTGGGGCGGTGCGGGCATGTCGGAAGGCGCCACCGGCGAGCAGCTGGCCCGGCTCGGGCTGCCGCCCATGCCGCCGGAGCGCGCGCTCGCCGCGCTCCAGCAGGCCCTCGACCACGACGACACCTGCCTGACCGTCGCCGACGTGGTCTGGGCGCGGTTCGCGCCCACCTTCACCGTGTCCCGGCCGAGCGCCCTGCTCGCCGATCTGCCCGAAGCGCGGAGCGCGCTCGCGGACGGCACGGACACCGGTTCGGGCGATGCGGCCGAGGAGGGCACCGGCGAGCTGCGGCGCCGCCTGGAGCCCAAGGGCGGGGCCGAGCGCCACCGGGTCCTGCTGGAACTCGTCCGCACCGTGGCCGCGCAGGTGCTCGGCCACGAATCCCTGGACGAGGTCGCGCCCGGACGCGCCTTCCGCGAGCTGGGCTTCGACTCGCTGACGGCGGTCGAGCTGCGCAACCGGCTCGGCGCCGCCACCGATCTGCGGCTGCCCACCACCATCGGCTTCGACCATCCGACGCCGACGGCGCTGGCCCGCCGGCTGCACGAGGAGATGTTCGGCGCGGCCGAGCGCGACCCCGACCGCGACCGCGACGGCGACCGTACGGCCGGGCCGCTGGCGGCCACCGTCGCACCCGACGACGACCCGATCGTCATCGTCGGCATGAGCTGCCGCTTCCCGGGCGGGGTCGGCTCGCCCGAACAGCTGTGGCACCTCGTCGACGGCGGCATCGACGCCGTCTCGGCGTTCCCCGCCGACCGCGGCTGGGACCTGGAGCGGCTCACCGGCCGGGGCGGCTCCTCCGGCGCCGCCGAGGGCGGATTCCTCTACGACGCCCCCGCCTTCGACCCCGGCCTGTTCGGAATCTCGCCGCGCGAGGCCCTGGCCATGGACCCGCAGCAGCGGCTGCTGCTGGAAACCTCCTGGGAGGTCTTCGAGCGGGCGGGCATCGACCCGGTCTCGCTGCGCTCCACCGCCACCGGCGTCTTCACCGGCACCAACGGCCAGGACTACGGCGCGCTGCTGATGGCCGACCCGGAGAGCGCGGGCGGCTACGCCCTGACCAGCAACGCGGCCAGCGTGGTGTCCGGCCGCATCTCGTACACCTTCGGCCTGGAAGGCCCCGCCGTCACCATCGACACGGGCTGCTCCTCGTCGCTGGTGGCCCTGCACCTGGCGGCGCAGGCGCTGCGCAGCGGAGAGTGCTCGCTGGCCCTCGCGGGCGGCGTGACCGTGATGTCCGTTCCGGGCGCGTTCGTGGAGTTCACCAAGCAGGGCGGTCTCGCCGCGAACGGCCGCTGCAAGCCCTTCGCGGCCGCGGCGGACGGCACCGGCTGGGGTGAGGGCGTCGGCATGCTCCTCGTCGAGCGCCTCTCCGACGCCGAACGCAACGGCCATCCCGTCCTCGCCGTGCTCCGCGGCTCCGCCGTCAACCAGGACGGTGCGAGCAACGGCCTGACCGCCCCCAACGGGCCTTCCCAGCAGCGCGTCATCCGGCAGGCCCTCACCGCGGCCGGGCTGACCACCGCCGACGTCGACGTCGTGGAGGCCCACGGCACCGGCACCACGCTGGGCGACCCGATCGAGGCGCAGGCGCTCATCGCCACGTACGGCGGGGACCGCCCGGCGGACCGGCCGCTGTACCTCGGTTCGGTCAAGTCCAACCTGGGGCACACCCAGGCTGCCGCGGGCGTGGCCGGAGTCATCAAGATGGTGATGTCGCTGCACCATGGCGTGCTGCCGCGGACCCTGCACGTGGACGAGCCGACCCCGCACGTGGACTGGTCGGCCGGCACGGTGGAGCTGCTGACCGACGCGCGGGCCTGGCCCGAGGTCGACCGGCCGCGCCGCGCGGGCGTCTCCTCCTTCGGCGTGAGCGGCACCAACGCGCACGTCATCCTGGAGCAGGCCCCCGAGCCGGCCGCCCCGGCGCGGGAGCCGGAAGCCCCCGTCACCGTGCTGCCGGCCGTACCGTGGCCGCTGTCCGGGAAGACCGGGGCCGCACTGCGCGCCCAGGCCGCCCGGCTCGCCGCGGAGACCGGCCTGCTGACGGGCGGCGGATCCGCCCCGGTCGACGTGGGCCTGTCCCTGGCGACCACGCGCGCGGCGATGGAGCACCGCGCCGTCGTCCTCGGCCCGCTCTTCACGGACTCCCTGACCGCCCTGGCCGAGGGCCGCGAGGCGCCCGGCACGGTGCGCGGCCACGTGCCCGCCACCGCGGCGGACACCGGCCCGGTGTTCGTCTTCCCCGGGCAGGGTTCGCAGTGGGTCGGTATGGCCGTCGAACTCCTCGACTCCTCGCCGGTGTTCGCGGCGCGGATCGCGGAGTGCGAGAAGGCGCTGGCCCCGTACGTGGACTGGTCGCTGACGGAGGTGCTGCGCTCGGAAGCCCCGCTCGAAGGGGTCGACGTGGTCCAGCCGGTGCTGTTCGCGGTGATGGTGGCGCTGGCGGAGCTGTGGGCCTCCTACGGGGTCCGGCCCGCTGCCGTCATCGGTCATTCGCAGGGTGAGATCGCCGCCGCGTGCGTTGCGGGGGCGCTATCCCTCGATGACGCGGCGAAGGTGGTGGCCCTGCGGAGCCGGGCCATCGACGCCATCGCGGGTCTGGGTGGCATGGTCTCGGTCGGTCTGTCCGCCGCCGATGCGGCCGAGCGGATCGCCGCGTCCTTCGAGGGCCGGCTGGCGGTGGCGGCGGTCAACGGCCCGGTTTCGACGGTGGTGTCGGGTGACGCGGACGCCTGTGAGGAGCTGGTCACCGTCCTGTCGGCCGAGGGCGTCCGGGTGCGTCGGGTGGCGGTGGAGTACGCCTCGCACTGCGCGCACGTGGAGAAGCTGGAGGCCGAACTGGCCGAGCTGCTCGCCGGACTGAACCCGCAAGCCTCCGAGATCCCCATGTATTCGACGCTGACCGGTGAGGTGCTGGACACCACCGGGCTGGACGGCGGGTACTGGTACCGCAACCTGCGCAATACGGTCCTGTTCGAGGATGCGGTGAAGGCCGCCGTGGCCGATGGGCACCGGCTGTTCATCGAGTCCAGCCCGCACCCCGTCCTCGCCGTCGGCCTCGCCGAGATGGACGTCTTGGCGGTCGGCTCGCTCCGCCGGGACGAGGGCGGTCTGCGCCGGGTGTTCACCTCCCTCGCCGAGGCGTGGGTGAACGGCGCCGACGTCGACTGGACGGCCGTCTTCGCCGGGACCGGCGCCCGGCGCGTGGACCTGCCGACGTACGCCTTCCAGCACCAGCGGTTCTGGCCCCGGCCCCAGGCCGCCGGGGAAGCGGCCGCGGCCCAGGCCGATCCGGTCGACGCCGCCTTCTGGGAGGCCGTCGAACGCGAGGACCTGGACGCCCTGGCCGCGACCCTCGCCGTCGAGGACGGCGCCTCGCTCGGGGCCGTCCTGCCCGCCCTGTCCCACTGGCGGCGCGAGCGCCGCGAGCAGTCGGCGGTGGACGGCTGGCGCTACCGGGTCACCTGGAAGCCCCTCACCGATGCCACCGGCGCCCGCCTGGACGGGACGTGGATCGTGGCGGTGCCCGCGGCCGACGCCGCCGCCGAGCTCGTCACCGGGTGCCTGCGGGCCCTGGAGGAGCGCGGCGCCCGCCCGGTCGTCGTGCCCGTCGCCGTCGCCGACGGCACCCGCGCCGGGCTCGCCGCCCGGCTCGCGGAGCTGCTGGCCGCGCCCGGGCCCGTACGGGGCGTGGTGTCGCTGCTGGCCTTCGACGAGACCGTCCACGCGGCCGAACCGGCCCTGCACGACGGCGTCTTCGCCGGACTGCTGCTCGTCCAGGCGATGGCGGACGCCGGGGCCCGGGTCCCGCTGTGGTCCGTGACCCGGGGTGCGGTCGCCGTACGCCCCGACGAGCCGCCGACGCGGCCCGTCCAGGCCCAGACCTGGGGCATGGCCCGGGTCGCCTCCCTGGAGCACTCGGCGTTCTGGGGCGGTCTCGTCGACCTGCCCGAGGAGGTCGACGCGCGCGCCCTGACCCGGCTCGCCGAGGCACTGGCCCGCCCGGACGACGAGGACCAGCTCGCGGTGCGCCCCGGGGGCGTCTTCGGCCGCCGGCTCGCCCCGGCCGGGGCGGCGTCCGACGCCGCCGTGCGCCAGTGGCGGCCCACCGGGACGGTCGTGGTCACCGGCGGTACCGGAGCGCTGGGCGGGCACGTCGCCGACTGGCTCGCCGAACGCGGCGCCGAGCACATCGTGCTGACCAGCCGGCGCGGCGAGCGGGCGCCCGGCGCCGAGGAGCTGCGCGCCCGGCTCACCGCGGCCGGAGCCCGGGTGACGATCGCCGCCTGCGACGTCGCCGACCGGGACTCCGTGGCCCGGCTGGTCCGTTCCCTCGCGGAGGCCGGCGACCCGATCCGGGCCGTGCTGCACACCGCGGGCGTCGGACACCTGCTGCCGCTCGTCGCCACCGACGTCGCCGAGTTCGCCCGGATCGCCTCCGGCAAGGTCGCCGGGGCCCGTCACTTCGACGAGCTCCTCGACCCGGCGACGCTCGACGCGGTCGTCTACTTCTCCTCCATCGCCGGTGTGTGGGGCGTCGGCGACCACGGCGCGTACGCCGCCGCCAACGCCCACCTCGACGCGCTCGCCGAGCAGCGCCGGGCCCAGGGCGTCCCCGTCCTGTCCGTGGCCTGGGGGCCCTGGGCGGCCGGCGGCATGGTCAGCGAGGAGGCGCACGAGCAGCTGCGGCGGCGCGGCGTGCCGCTGATCACCCCGGAGCCCGCCATGGTGGCGCTCCAGCGGGCCCTCGACCTCGACGACACCTTCGTCGCCGTCGCCGACGTGGACTGGGAGCGTTTCGTCCCGGCCTTCTGCGTGGCCCGCAACCGTCCCCTCATCGGCGATCTGCCGCAGGTCCAGCGGGTGCTGGCCGACGCCGCGGCCGAGGCGGACCAGGCGCAGGGCGATTCCGCGGCCGGTTTCCGCCGTCATATCGCGGCACTAGCGGAGGACGAACGGCCGGCAGCCATCCTGGATCTCGTACGGACACAGGCGGCGGCGGTACTCGGACATCCGAATGCCGACGCCGTGGAACCCACGCGGGCGTTCCGGGACTTCGGCTTCGACTCGTTGACGGCCGTGGAACTGCGCAACCGCCTGACGGCGGCCACCGGACTGCGGTTGCCGACCACGCTGGTATTCGATCACCCCAGCCCGGCCGGGCTGGCCGAATACCTGCGCCGGGAACTCGTCGGCACAGACGCCGACGCGGGCCTGCTGTCCGTCGACGAGATCGACCGGCTGGAAGCAGCGCTGGCGCTGAGGGAGAGCGATGACATCGGCAGGGTCCGGATCGTCATGCGGCTCGAATCACTGCTGGCGAAGCTGGCTAAGGGCACGGAGTCGCTAGGCAACGCCTCCTCGGTCGTCGAACAGCTCGGATCGGCGACGAACGATGAGCTCTTCGACCTCATCGACCGGGATCTGGGAGCTCTCTGAGCTTCCGCACCCCCGACGTGACCCCCTGAGCTCGCCAGTCCTGGACCTACTGACCAACTCAAGGGGAGCGACGTTTCGATGGCGGACGAGGAAAAGCTTCGGGAATACCTCACCAGGGTGGTGGCCGAGCTGCACCAGACGCGTCAGCGGCTGCGTGAGGTGGAGTCCGAAGAGCAGGAGCCCATCGCCATCATCGGGATGGGCTGCCGCTACCCGGGGGGCGTCAGCTCCCCGGAGGACCTCTGGCAGCTCCTGTCCGCCGAGGGCGACGCCGTCTCCGGGTTCCCGGCCGACCGGGGCTGGGACCTGGAGCGGCTCTACGACCCGGACCCGGACCACCCGGGCACGACGTACGCGCGCGAGGGCGGGTTCCTGGAGGGCGTCGCCCACTTCGACCCCGCGTTCTTCGGGATCTCCCCGCGCGAGGCCCTCGCCATGGACCCCCAGCAGCGGCTGCTGCTGGAGACCTCCTGGGAGGCCTTCGAGCGGGCCGGTCTCGGTGCCGCCGCGCTGCGCGGCAGCCGCACCGGCGTCTTCGTCGGTGCGGCCGCGCAGGGCTACGGCATCGGCCTGAGCCGCTCCGGCGACGGTTCCGAGGGCCACGCCCTGACCGGCAGCGTCACCTCGGTCCTCTCCGGCCGCCTCTCCTACACCCTGGGCCTGGAGGGTCCGGCCGTCACCCTCGACACGGCCTGTTCCTCCTCCCTCGTCGCCCTGCACACCGCCTGCCAGGCGCTGCGCAACGACGACTGCTCGCTGGCGCTGGCCGGCGGCGTCACCGTCATGTCCAACCCCGGCGGCTTCCTGGAGTTCAGCCGGCAGCGGGCCCTGGCCCGCGACGGCCGCTGCAAGGCGTTCGCGGAGGCCGCCGACGGCATGGGCATGGCCGAGGGCGTCGGCCTGCTGGTCGTCGAGAAGCTTTCCGACGCCCGCCGCAACGGGCACCCGGTCCTCGCGGTGATCCGCGGTTCCGCCGTCAACCAGGACGGCGCCAGCAACGGTCTGACCGCCCCCAGCGGCCCCTCCCAGCAGCGCGTCATCCGCCAGGCCCTGGCCGACGCCCGCCTCTCCAGCGACCAGATCGACGCCGTCGAGGCGCACGGCACCGGTACCGCGCTCGGCGACCCGATCGAGGCGCAGGCCCTCCTCGCCACCTACGGGCAGGGCCGCGCCGAGGACGATCCGCTGTGGCTGGGCTCGGTGAAGTCCAACATCGGCCACACGCAGGCCGCCGCCGGTGTCGCCGGTGTCATCAAGATGGTCGAGGCGATGCGCCGGGGCGTGCTGCCGAAGACGCTGCACGTCGACGAACCGTCCTCGCACGTCGACTGGACCGCCGGCAAGGTGGAACTGCTGACCGAGCGGCGTTCCTGGCCGGCGCGGGAGGACCGGCCCCGCCGGGCCGGCGTCTCCTCGTTCGGCATCAGCGGCACCAACGCGCACGTCATCGTCGAAGAGGTCCGCGAGGAGGCCGAGCCGGACCGCCGTCCCGCCGCCCCCGGCGCCGTGGTGCCCTGGGTGCTCTCCGGCCGCTCCGAGGCGGGCGTACGGGCCCAGGCCGAACGCCTCGCCGGGTTCCTGCGCGCCCACCTCGGGCTGGAGCCCGCCGACGTCGGCGTCTCCCTGGCCACCACCCGGCACGCCTTCGAACACCGCGCGGTGGTCGTCGGCCGCGACCGGGCCGCTCTGCTGGAGGCCGTCGAGGCGCTGGCGCAGGGCCGCGGCACCCCCGGAGCGCCGGTCGCTGGCCGCACCGCGTTCCTCTTCACCGGCCAGGGCGCCCAGCGCGCCGGCGCGGGCCGGGGACTGTACGCCGCCTTCCCGGTGTTCGCCGAGGCCCTCGACGCGGTGTGCGCGGCCGTGGACCCGCTGCTGGGGCGTTCGCTGCGGGAGGTGATGTTCGCCGACGACGCCACGGAACTGGACCGTACGGAGTTCACCCAGCCCGCCCTGTTCGCCCTGGAGGTGGCGCTGTTCCGGCTCGTGGAGAGCTGGGGCGTCAAGCCCGACTACCTGCTCGGGCACTCCGTCGGTGAGATCGCCGCCGCGCACGTCGCCGGGGTGTTCTCCCTGGCCGACGCGGCCCGGCTGGTCGTCGCCCGCGGCCGCCTGATGCAGGCGCTCCCGGCCGGCGGAGCCATGCTCTCCGTACGGGCCGCCGAGGCGGACGTCGCCGAACTGGCCGCCGCGTACGAGGACGTCAGCATCGCGGCCGTCAACGGGCCTGCGTCCGTCGTGGTTTCGGGCGCGGCCGAGGCCGTCTCCGAGATCGCGGACGTGCTGGCCGGGCGCGGGGTCAAGACCCGGCGGCTGACCGTCAGCCACGCCTTCCACTCCCCGCTCATGGAGCCGATGCTCGCCGACTTCCGGGCCGCCCTGGCGTCCGTGGAATTCGCCCGGCCCACCATCCCCCTCGTCAGCGACCTCACCGGCGAGATCGCGGACGCGGAAGAGCTCTGCTCACCCGACCACTGGGTCCGCCACGTGCGCGAGGCCGTCCGCTTCGCCGACGCCGTCACCACCCTGCACGGCCAGGGCGTCACCCGCTTCGTCGAGCTCGGCCCGGACGGCGTGCTGTCCGCCATGGCCGCCGACACCGCCGAGGACGCCGTGTTCGTGCCCGTCCTGCGCAAGGACCGTGACGAAGCCGAAGCGGCCGTCGCCGCGCTCGGCCGCGCCCACGTCCACGGCATCGCGGTCGACTGGCCGGCCTTCTTCGCCGCCACCGGCGGCCGCCGCACCGAACTGCCCACGTACGCCTTCCAGCAGCAGCGCTACTGGCCCGAGGCCCCCGCCGCGACCGCCGGCCCGGCCGCCACCGACGGCGCGGACCCGGCCGACGCCGAGTTCTGGGCCGCCGTCGAGGAACAGGATCTGGAGGCGCTGTCGCAGGCCGTGGCCGCGGAGGAGTCCGCGCTGCCGCTGCTCGACGCGGTACTGCCGGTGCTGTCCTCCTGGCGCAAGCGGCAGCGCGAGCGCTCCGTCGTCGACGCCTGGCGCTACGCCGTCGCCTGGAAGCCGCTCGTCGAACAGAGCGGCACCGCACCGGCCGGCGACTGGCTGGTCGTCGTCCCCACCGGACACGCCGACGACCCGGCCGTCACCGGATCCGTGACCGCGCTGGAGGAATCCGGCGCCACCGTTCTCCGCCTCGACGTCCCCGCGGCCACCACCGGCCGCTCCGGCCTGACCGCCGCCGTCACCGCCGCCGTGAGCGCGGCGGTCGCCGACGGGCGGCACGTCACCGGCGTGCTGTCGCTCCTCGCCCTGGACGAATCCCTCCTGCCGGAGGGCGCCGGCGTGGTGCGCGCCGGCCTCGCGGCGACCCTCGCCCTCGTCCAGGCCCTCGGCGACGCCGACGTGGCCGCACCGCTGTGGTGCGCCACCCGCGGCGCGGTCGCCACCGGCCGCTCCGACACCCTCACCAGCCCCGTACAGGCCCAGGTCTGGGGCCTGGGCAAGGTCGCCGCACTGGAACACCCCGAACGCTGGGGCGGCCTCGTCGACCTGCCCGCCACGCTCGACCCGCGCGCCCGCGCCCGGCTGGGCGCCGTCCTCGCCGCCGCCGACGGCGAGGACCAGGCGGCCGTCCGCGCCGCGGGCACCTACGTACCCCGGCTCGTACGGCCCGCGACCGGCCCCCGCACCACCACCGCCGGCGACACCGACGGCTGGACCCCGCGCGGCACCGTCCTGATCACCGGCGGCACCGGCGCCCTCGGCGCCCGTATCGCCCGCCGCCTCGCCGACCGGGGAGCCGGACACCTCGTCCTGACCAGCCGGCGCGGCCCGGACGCCCCCGAAGCCCGCGCCCTGCGCGCCGACCTGGAGGCCCGCGGCGCCACCGTCACCGTCGCCGCCTGCGACGTCGCCGACCTCGGCGCGCTGCGCGCCCTGGTGGACGCGCTCGCCGACCGGGGCACCCCGGTGCGCTCCGTCGTCCACACCGCGGGCGTCGGCCAGCTCTTCCCGCTCACCGCCACCGAGCCCCGCCACCTCGCCGAGATCCTGCACGCCAAGGTGCTCGGCGCCACCCACCTCGACAGCGTCTTCGCCGGCCCCGACGATCTGGACGCCTTCGTCCTCTACTCCTCCATCGGCAGCATCTGGGGCAGCGGCGACCAGGGCGCGTACGCCGCCGCCAACGCCCACCTCGACGCCCTGGCCCGGCACCGCCGCGACCGCGGGCTGCCCGCCACCTCCGTGGCCTGGGGCGCCTGGGGCGGCGGCGGCATGGCCGAGGGCCACGCCGGGGAGCACCTGCGCCGCCGCGGCCTGCCCGCGATGGACCCCGAGCACGCCGTCACCGCGCTGGAGCGGGCCGTCGTCGACGACGAGACGCTCTCCGTCGTCGCCGACGTGGACTGGGACCGCTTCGTGCCCGCCTTCGCCTCCGCCCGCCCGCGCCCCTTCATCGGCGACCTGGCCGAAGTGCGTCTGACGCTCGCCGCACAGAGCGCCGGCCCGGACGGAGCCGAGCACACCGCCCTGCTCAAGAGCCGCCTCACCGGCCTGTCCGCGGGCGAACGCGACCGCGTCCTGCTGGAGATGGTCCGCACCCAGGCCGCCGAAGTCCTCGGCCACGCCTCCGCCGAGGCCATGCCCGCCGGCCGGGCCTTCCGCGAACTGGGCTTCGACTCGCTGACCGCCGTCGAACTGCGCAACCGGCTCGGCGCCGCCACCGGCCTGCGCCTGCCCACCACCATGGTCTTCGACTACCCCACCCCCCGCGTCCTCGCCGACTTCCTGCGCGGCGAGCTCTTCGGCACGGGCGAGGACGTCGTGGCCGCGGCCGGCCTGGCCACCGCCGCCGACGACGACCCGATCGCCATCGTCGGCATGGGCTGCCGCTACCCGGGCGGCGTCAGCAGCCCCGAGCAGCTGTGGGAGCTCGTCGCCACCGGCACCGACGCCGTCGCCGGGTTCCCCGCCGACCGCGGCTGGGACCTGGAGCGGCTCTACCACCCCGACCCCGACCACCCCGGCACCTCCTACGCCAAGGAGGGCGGCTTCCTCGACGGCGCGGGCCGCTTCGACGCCGCCTTCTTCGGGATCTCCCCGCGCGAGGCCCTCGCCATGGACCCGCAGCAGCGGCTGCTGCTGGAGACCGTCTGGGAGGCCGTCGAGCGCGCCGGCATCGACCCGGCCTCGCTGCGCGGCACCGCCACCGGTGTCTTCGCGGGCACCAACGGCCAGGACTACCCGTCCCTGCTGATGGCGGCCCCGGAAGCCGCCGAGGGCTACCTCGGCACCGGCAACGCGGCCAGCGTCGTCTCCGGCCGCGTCTCCTACGCGCTCGGCCTGGAGGGCCCGGCGATCACCGTCGACACCGCCTGCTCCTCCTCCCTCGTCGCCCTGCACCTCGCGGCGCAGGCGCTGCGCGGCGGCGAGTGCTCCCTCGCCGTCGTCGGCGGCGCCATGGTGATGGCCACCCCGTCCACCTTCATCGACTTCTCCCGCCAGCGCGGCCTCGCCGTCGACGGCCGCTGCAAGTCCTTCGCGGGCGCCGCCGACGGCACCGGGTGGGCCGAGGGCGTCGGCGTCCTCCTCGTCGAACGGCTCTCCGACGCCCGGCGCAACGGCCACCAGGTGCTCGCCGTCGTCCGCGGCTCCGCCATCAACCAGGACGGCGCCAGCAACGGCCTCACCGCCCCCAACGGCCCGGCCCAGCAGCGCGTCATCCGCCAGGCGCTCGCCGCCGCCGGCCTCACCTCCGCCGAGGTCGACCTCGTCGAGGCGCACGGCACCGGCACCACCCTCGGCGACCCCATCGAGGCGCAGGCGCTGCTGGCCACGTACGGGCAGGAACGTTCCGCCGACGACCCGCTGTGGCTCGGCTCGCTCAAGTCCAACATCGGCCACGCCCAGGCCGCCGCCGGTGTCGGCGGCATCATCAAGACGGTGCTGGCCATGCGCCACGGGCTGATGCCCCGCACCCTGCACGTCGACGAACCGACCCCGCACGTCGACTGGGCCGCCGGCGCGGTCCGGCTGCTCACCGAGGAACGGCACTGGCCCGCCCGCGAGGACCGGCCGCGCCGTGCCGCCGTCTCCTCCTTCGGCGTCAGCGGCACCAACGCCCACGTCATCGTGGAGGAGGCACTGGCCCCCGAGCCCGCCCCCGAGTCCGCCATCGAGCCCGGCACTCCGGACGAGGACGGCAACGGGGACGGGCCGGCCCGCGGCCCGCTGCCGGTGCTGGTCTCCGGCCGCGGCGAACGGGCGCTGCGCGCCCAGGCCGCCGCCCTGCGCGAGCTGCCCGACGGCCCCCGCCTCCCCGACCTGGCGCACGCACTGGCCACCACCCGTACCGCCTTCGACCAGCGCGCCGTCGTCCTCGCCGAGGACCCGGCCGCGCTCGCCGAGGGTCTGGCCGCGCTCGCCGACGGCCGCGAACTGCCGCACGTCATCACCGCGACCGCCGACGACGAGGGCCGCACCGCGTTCCTCTTCACCGGCCAGGGCGGCCAGCGCGCCGGCATGGGCCGCGCCCTGTACGAGGCCTTCCCGGTGTTCGCCGGTGCCCTCGACGCGGTGTGCGCCCACATGGACCCGGAGCTGGACCGCCCGCTGCGCGAGGTGATGTTCGCCGAGGATGCCGGGGAGCTGGACCGTACGGAGTTCACTCAGCCCGCGCTGTTCGCCCTGGAGGTGGCGCTGTACCGGCTCGTGGAGAGCTGGGGCGTCAAGCCCGACTACCTGCTCGGGCACTCGGTCGGTGAGATCGCTGCCGCGCATGTGGCCGGGGTGTTCTCCCTCGCCGACGCGGCGCGGCTGGTCGTCGCCCGTGGCCGGCTGATGCAGGCACTGCCCGACGGCGGCGCGATGCTGTCGGTGCGGGCGGCCGAGACGGAGGTGGCCGAGCTGGTCGCCCCGTACGGGGACGTCAGCGTCGCCGCCGTCAACGGGCCCGCGTCCGTAGTGGTTTCGGGCGCGGCCCCCGCCGTGGACGAGATCGAGGGCGGGCTCCGCGAGCGCGGGGTGAAGACGAAGCGGCTGACCGTGAGCCACGCCTTCCACTCCCCGCTCATGGAGCCGATGCTCGAAGAGTTCCGGGCCGTCGTCGGATCCGTCGCGTTCGCCGCGCCGACCGCCGACGTGGTCTCGAACCTCACGGGCGAAGTGGCCTCCGCGCAGGAGCTCTGCTCGCCGGAGTACTGGGTCCGGCACGTCCGCGAAGCCGTGCGCTTCGCCGACGGCGTCACCACCCTGCACCGCCAGGGCGTCACCCGGTTCATCGAGCTCGGCCCCGACGCCGTGCTCGCGGCCATGGGCGCCGAGTGCGTCGACGCCGTCTTCGTCCCCGTCCAGCGCACCGGCCGGGACGCCCGCGAGACGCTGCTGCGGGCACTGGCCACCGCCCACGTCCACGGCGCCGACGTCGACTGGCCGGCGTACTTCGCCGGCACGGGAGTCGGCACCGGAGCCGGCGCGCGCCGCGTGGACCTGCCCACGTACGCCTTCCAGCACGAGCACTACTGGCCCAAGAACCTCGGCCGCTGGACCGGCGACGCCAAGGGCCTCGGGCTCGCGCCCGCCGGGCACCCGCTGCTCGGCGCCGCCGTCGCGCTCGCCGACGGCGAGGGCGCACTGCTCACCGGCCGCCTCTCCACCCGCACCCACCCCTGGCTCGCCGACCACGCCGTCGGCGGCACCGTGATCGTCCCCGGCACCGCCTGGGTGGAGATCGCGGTCCGGGCCGGTGACCAGCTCGGCTGCGGCCACCTGGAGGAACTGGCCCTGGAGACCCCGCTCACCCTGCCCCCGGGCACCGCGGTCCACCTCCAGGTCGTCCTCGGCCCCGAGGAGGACGGCGGCCGGCGCACGCTCACCGCGTACGCCCGCCCCGACACCTCCGCGTTCGAGGAGCCGTGGACCCGGCACGCGACCGGCGTGGTGGCCCCGGCCGCCCTCGCGCCCGCCACCGCCTTCGACCTGGAGGCCTGGCCGCCGGCCGGCGCCGTCGAGGTGCCCGTGGACGGCCTGTACGAGCGGCTCACGGAGGCCGGATTCGGCTACGGACCCGCCTTCCGCGGGCTGCGCGCCGCCTGGCGCTCCGCGGACGCGGTCTACGCGGAGGTGGCACTGCCCGAGGAGGCGGCGGCCGACGCCGGCCGCTTCGCCCTCCACCCGGCACTGCTCGATGCCGCACTGCACGCCGTCGGACTCGGCGGCCTCGTCGAGGACTCCGGGCAGGGTCTGCTGCCCTTCCTGTGGACCGGCGCCTCCCTGTACGCCACCGGCGCCACCGCGCTGCGCGTCGTCCTGAAGGCCAACGGCTCCGACGCCGTCTCCCTGCTGCTCGCCGACGACTCCGGCCGCCCCGTCGCCGCCGTCGACTCCCTCGTCCTGCGGCCGGTCGACATCGGCCGGCTGCGCCCGGCGGCCGCCGGGGACGAGGCCCTGCACCAGCTCGAATGGGCCCCGCTGCCCGTCCCCGCCGAGGCCCTCGCGGCCACCGCCGGGACGGCGCCCACCGTGCACGCCGGCCCGGAGGCGCTGCTCGCGCGGCTGCGCGCCGGCTCCCCGGCCGCACTGCCCGCCACCGTGTTCGTCGCCGTCGACGGCCCCGGCACCGAAGGCGTCGCCCCGGCCGTCCACACGACGGCCCGGCAGGCACTGGAGCTCGTACGGGAATGGCTCGCCGACGCACGCTGCGAGGAATCCCGGCTGGTCCTGCTCACCCGGAACGCCGTCGCGACCCGGGCCGGAGAGGACGTACGGGACCTGCCGGCCGCCGCCGTCTGGGGTCTGCTGCGCACCGCCCAGTCCGAGAACCCGGGCCGGTTCGGCCTGGTGGACCTGGAGGGTACGGACGGCAGGGACGGTACGGACGGCTTCCCGGCGGTCGTGCCCGCCGTGACCGCCGCGCTGGCCGCGGGCGAACCGCAGATCGCGGTGCGCTCCGGAGCCCTGCTCGCCCCGAGGCTGGTGCGCCTCGGCGCCGCCGGCCACCTGCTCGCACCCCCCGCCGACACCGCCGCCTGGACGCTCGACGTCGACGGCGCCGGGACCCTGGAGAACCTCGCCCTCGTCCCCTCTCCGGAGGCGTTGCGGGTGCTGGGTGTGGGTGAGGTGCGGGTGGGGGTGCGTGCCGCGGGGGTGAACTTCCGGGATGTGCTGATCGCTCTGGGGGT
>NZ_JBIASM010000029.1:0-68389 GCF_042890765.1 Streptomyces sp. NPDC002032
ATCGTCGCGATCCCGTCCTTGCGGGACTCCTCCTGACCCGTGCAGATCGTGAACGTGAGCGTGTCGATGAGGATGTCCGACTCCCGGATCCCCCAGTTCGAGGTGAGGTCCCCGATCAGGCGCTCCGCGATCGCGACCTTGTGCTCGACCGTGCGGGCCTGGCCCTCCTCGTCGATCGTCAAAGCGATCAGCGCCGCACCGTGCTCCCGCGCCAGCCGGGTGACCTTCGCGAAACGCGACTCCGGACCGTCACCGTCCTCATAGTTCACCGAGTTGATGACCGCCCGCCCGCCCAGCATCTCCAGCCCCGCCCGGATCACCGGAACCTCCGTGGAGTCCAGTACGACCGGCAGCGTCGAAGCCGTCGCGAACCGCCCCGCCAGCTCCTTCATGTCCGCGACACCGTCACGGCCCACATAGTCCACACACAGGTCCAGCATGTGCGCGCCCTCACGGATCTGATCCCGGGCCATCTCCACACAGTCGTCCCAGCGGGCCTCCAGCATCGCCTCACGGAACTTCTTCGACCCGTTCGCGTTCGTCCGCTCACCGATCGCCATGTACGCCGTGTCCTGCCGGAACGGCACCGTCTGATACAACGACGCCGCCCCCGCCTCCGGCTGCGGAGCACGCGCGGTGACAGCAGCACCCCGCACCCGCTCCACCACCTGCCGCAGATGCTCCGGCGTCGTGCCACAGCAGCCCCCCACCAGCGACAGCCCGTACTCCCGCACGAACGTCTCCTGCGCATCCGCCAGCTCCGACGCCGACAACGGATAATGCGCACCCTGCTTCGTCAAAACCGGCAGACCCGCATTCGGCATACACGACAGCGGAATACGCGCATTGCGCGCCAGATAGCGCAGGTGCTCACTCATCTCCGCCGGACCCGTCGCGCAGTTCAACCCGATCATGTCGATGCCGAGCGGCTCCAACGCCGTCAGCGCCGCACCGATCTCCGAACCCAGCAGCATCGTGCCGGTGGTCTCGACGGTCACGGAGCAGATCAGGGGGACGCTGACGCCGAGGGCTTCCATGGCGCGGCGGGCGCCGATGATCGAGGACTTCGTCTGGAGGAGGTCCTGGGTCGTCTCGACGAGGAGCGCGTCGGCGCCGCCGGAGAGCAGGCCCTCGGCGTTGATCTGGTAGGCGTCACGGATCTGCGCGTACGTGATGTGGCCGAGGGTGGGGAGCTTGGTGCCCGGGCCGATCGAGCCGAGCACCCAGCGCTGCTGTCCCGTCGAGGCGGTGAACTCGTCCGCGACCTCCCGGGCGATCCGGGCGCCGGCCTCGGACAGCTCGAAGTTGCGGTCGGCGATGTCGTACTCGGCCAGTGCCGCGAAGTTGGCGCCGAAGGTGTTGGTCTCGACGCAGTCCACGCCCACCGAGTAGTACGCCTCGTGGACCGAGCGGACGATGTCCGGGCGGGTGACGTTCAGGACCTCGTTGCAGCCTTCGAGCTGCTGGAAGTCTTCCATCGAGGGGTCCTGCGCCTGGAGCATGGTCCCCATCGCCCCGTCGGCGACGACCACGCGGGTCGCGAGCGCCTCGCGGAGGGCATCGGCCCTGGTCTGGGTGTCAGCGGGCGGGTTCGGCAACGAGGCCATGGTTGAGCTCCCTGGGATGCGACGGCTGTCGGCTTTGCACCCCCTCGGTGTCAAGGGTGCACGCGGTCAGGGTAACCGCGTGGCACCGCCCCCGGTGGGGTCGTCCCACGTGGCGGACTGCATTCTGTGCGCGGGGCCCGTACGGGTGAGTCACGCGGCGGAGGGGGTGCCGGGAACCGCCCGTCCCTGCACAAGGTCGACATCGACCGATACTGTTCAGCATTGTCGAACTACGTCAGCAGGAGGCTGCGCGATGGCACGGAACATCCAGTCGCTCGAACGAGCCGCTGCGATGCTGCGGCTCCTGGCGGGCGGGGAACGCCGGCTGGGCCTCTCGGACGTCGCGTCGTCCCTGGGCCTGGCCAAGGGCACGGCGCACGGGATCCTGCGCACCCTGCAAGCCGAGGGCTTCGTCGAACAGGACCCGGCCTCGGGCCGCTACCAGCTGGGCGCCGAGCTGCTGCGCCTGGGCAACAGCTATCTGGACGTGCACGAGCTGCGCGCGCGGGCGCTGGTCTGGACGGACGACCTGGCGCGGGCGAGCGGCGAGAGCGTGTACGTGGGCGTCCTGCACAAGAGCGGGGTGCTGATCATGCACCACGTCTTCCGCCCGGACGACAGCCGTCAAGTGCTGGAGGTGGGGGCCATGCAGCCGCTGCACTCCACGGCGCTGGGCAAGGTGCTGTCGGCGTACGACCCCGTCGCGCACACCCAGGCCGTGGAGGTGGAGCGGGAGGCGTTCACGCCCCGTACCGTCACGGACGCGGCGGGTTTCGAGGAGATCCTGGAGCTGACCCGGGCGCGCGGCTGGGCCGCGGACGTCGAGGAGACCTGGGAGGGCCTCGCCTCGGTGGCGGCGCCGATCCACGACCGGCGCAGGATGCCGGTGGGGGCCGTGGCGGTGGCGGGGGCCGTGGAGCGGGTCTGCGGAACCTCGGGCGAGCCGCACGCGGCCCTGGTGGCCTCCGTACGGGACTGCGCGCGGTCGGTTTCACGCGACCTCGGGGCGGGCCGGTTCTGAGCTTGACTTGATCGATCTGATCCACCCAGTGGCCGCCATGCGTGCCGTTTGGGTGGATTTTGTCTTTTACCGATCAGCCAATGGCTTGATTTGGTCGATCGTACCTAGTGGTAACGATCCGGTTCTTTGACCTGGCCAGCCCTTGACGCGTTCTTCACCCAGGCGGAAAACTGCCGTTCATCGGTCGGCATTGTCGAACACCTACCGGCAATACGCGTTAGGCTATGGCGAGGCCAAGGACCGGTGCAGCACTCACCGAGTGCGGTGGACCACCGGAGGGACCCGGTGTCCGCCCACCCCCTGGACGTAAGACAAAGGAGTCGCGGGTGTCCAGCTCCGACATCTTCATCGGCGAGACCATCGGTACCGCCCTGCTCACACTGCTCGGTGGTGGCGTCTGCGCCGCCGTCACGCTCAAGAGCTCCAAGGCCCGCAACGCGGGCTGGCTCGCGATCACCTTCGGCTGGGGTTTCGCCGTCCTGATCGCCGCCTACGTCTCCGCACCGCTCTCCGGCGCGCACCTCAACCCGGCGGTCACCGTCGGCATCGCCGTGAAGACCGGCGAATGGGGCGACGTGCCCGTCTACCTCGCGGGCCAGCTGCTCGGCGCCATGCTGGGCGCCGTCCTGATGTGGGTCACGTACTACGGCCAGTTCCTCGCGCACCTGTCGGACCCGGAGCACATCCGCGACGCCAAGCTCGGTCCCGAGGACCCGCACCCGCACGACACGGCCGGCCCGGTGCTCGGGATCTTCTCCACGGGTCCCGAGATCCGTAATGTCGTGCAGAACCTCGCGACCGAGATCATCGGCACCGCCGTCCTGGTCCTGGCCATCCTGACCCAGGGCCTCCAGGACGACGGCAAGGGGCTCGGTGTCATAGGCGTCCTGATCACCTCGTTCGTGGTCGTCGGCATCGGCCTCTCGCTGGGCGGTCCGACCGGCTACGCCATCAACCCGGTGCGCGACCTCGGTCCGCGCATCGTGCACGCCCTGCTCCCGCTGCCCAACAAGGGCGGCTCGGACTGGGGGTACTCCTGGATCCCGGTCGTCGGCCCGCTCGTCGGTGCCGCCCTCGCCGGTGGTCTGTACAACATCGCGTTCGCCTGATCAGCACCGGAACGATCGAAAGATCCGCACCGCCCTCCTGATTCCGCCAACTCACAAGACCTGCCAGGAGCAGACACCATGACCACCAGCACCGGCCCCTTCATCGCCGCGATCGACCAGGGCACCACCTCCTCCCGCTGCATCGTCTTCGACCGCGACGGCCGCATCGTCGCCGTCGACCAGAAGGAGCACGAGCAGATCTTCCCGAAGCCGGGCTGGGTCGAGCACGACGCCACCGAGATCTGGACCAACGTCCAGGAGGTCGTCGCCGGGGCCATCGCCAAGGCCGAGATCACCGCCGCCGACGTCAAGGCGGTCGGCATCACCAACCAGCGCGAGACCACCGTCCTGTGGGACAAGAACACCGGCGAGCCGGTGCACAACGCGCTGGTCTGGCAGGACACCCGCACCGACGCCCTGTGCAAGGAGCTCGGCCGCAACGTCGGCCAGGACCGCTTCCGCCGCGAGACCGGCCTGCCGCTGGCGAGCTACTTCGCCGGCCCGAAGGCCCGCTGGCTGCTCGACAACGTCGAGGGCCTGCGCGAGCGCGCCGAGGCGGGCGACATCCTCTTCGGCACCATGGACTCCTGGGTCATCTGGAACCTCACCGGCGGCGCGCAGGGCGGTGTGCACGTCACCGACGTCACCAACGCCTCGCGCACCATGCTGATGAACCTGCACACCCTGGCCTGGGACGAGAAGATCGCCGAGTCCATGGAGGTGCCGCTCGACATCCTCCCGGAGATCAAGTCCTCCGCCGAGGTCTACGGCCACGTCAAGGACGGCGTCCTCGCCGGTGTCCCGGTCGCCTCGGCGCTCGGCGACCAGCAGGCCGCGCTGTTCGGCCAGACCTGTTTCGCCGAGGGCGAGGCGAAGTCCACGTACGGCACCGGCACCTTCATGCTGATGAACACCGGTGACAAGATCATCAACTCCTACAGCGGCCTGCTGACCACGGTCGGCTACAAGATCGGCGACCAGAAGCCGGTCTACGCGCTGGAGGGCTCCATCGCCGTCACCGGCTCGCTCGTCCAGTGGATGCGCGACCAGATGGGCCTGATCAAGTCCGCGGCCGAGATCGAGACGCTGGCCTCCTCCGTCGAGGACAACGGCGGCGCCTACTTCGTGCCCGCCTTCTCCGGCCTGTTCGCCCCGTACTGGCGCTCCGACGCCCGCGGTGTCATCGCCGGCCTGACCCGGTACGTCACCAAGGCGCACATCGCCCGTGCCGTGCTGGAGGCCACCGCCTGGCAGACCCGCGAGATCACCGACGCCATGACCAAGGACTCGGGCGTCGAGCTCGCCGCCCTCAAGGTCGACGGCGGCATGACCTCCAACAACCTGCTGATGCAGACGCTCTCGGACTTCCTGGACGCCCCCGTGGTGCGCCCGATGGTCGCCGAGACCACCTGCCTCGGCGCCGCCTACGCCGCCGGCCTGGCCGTCGGCTTCTGGCCCGACACCGACGCCCTGCGCGCCAACTGGCGCCGTGCGGCGGAATGGACCCCGCGGATGCCCGCCGAGCAGCGGGACCGCGAGTACAAGAGCTGGCTCAAGGCCGTGGAGCGTTCCATGGGCTGGGTCGACGACGAAGACGCCAGCTGACCGCACCAGCTGAGTCAATCGACGAGGAGCTGAAAGAGATATGAGCACCCTGCAGCGCGTTCCCGCCCTGGGAACGCACCCGACCGCCGGTTCGAACCCGAGCCGCGCCGAGACCCGTGAGCAGCTGTCGAAGGCCACCTACGACCTGCTCGTCATCGGCGGTGGCATCCTGGGCACCTCGGTGGCCTGGCACGCCGCGCAGTCGGGTCTGCGGGTTGCCATGGTGGACGCCGGCGACTTCGCCGGCGCCACCTCCTCCGCCTCCTCCAAGCTCGTCCACGGGGGCTTGCGCTACCTGCAGACCGGTGCGGTCAAGCTGGTCGCCGAGAACCACCACGAGCGCCGGGTGCTGGCCAAGGACGTGGCCCCGCACCTGGTGAACCCGCTGACCTTCTACCTGCCCGTCTACAAGGGCGGTCCGGTCGGCGCGGCGAAGCTGGGCGCGGGCGTGTTCGCGTACTCGGCGCTCTCGGCCTTCGGCGACGGCATAGGGAAGGTCATCTCGCCGGCCCGCGCCGTCGCCGACAACCCGGGTCTGAAGACGGACAACCTGAAGGCCGTCGCGGTCTACTACGACCACCAGATGAACGACTCCCGCGTCGCCGTCATGACGGTCCGCGCGGCCGTCGAGTCGGGCGCGGTCGTCCTGAACCACGCCGAGGTCACCGGACTGCGCATGACGCGCGGCCGGGTCAGCGGCGCCGAGCTCAAGGACCGTCTCGACGGCACCGAGTTCGGGGTCGACGCGCGCGTCGTGCTCAACGCCACCGGCCCGTGGGTGGACCACCTGCGGCGCATGGAAGACAAGCACTCGATGCCGTCGATCCGCCTGTCCAAGGGCGCGCACATCGTCATGAAGCGCAAGTCGCCGTGGAAGGCCGCCATGGCCACCCCGATCGACAAGTACCGCATCACCTTCGCCCTGCCGTGGGAGGACCAGCTGCTCCTCGGTACGACCGACGAGGTCTACGAGGGCGACCCGGCGGACGTGCGCGCCACCGAGTCCGACATCCAGCAGATCCTGGACGAGGCGGCCTTCTCGGTGAAGGACGCCGATCTGGACCGCTCCCTGATGACGTACGCCTTCGCCGGCCTGCGGGTGCTGCCCGGCGGCCCCGGCGGGGTCGAGAAGGCCAAGCGCGAGACGGTGGTCTCCGAGGGCGCGGGCGGCATGCTGTCGGTGGCCGGCGGCAAGTGGACCACGTACCGGCACATCGGCCGCGTGGTCATGGACAAGCTGGCGAAGCTGCCCGGCAGCCCGCTGACCGAGGACATGGAGCCGGTGAAGTCGCTGGTGCGCCGGGTGCCGCTGCCCGGTGTCGCCAACCCCAACGCCGTCGCGCACCGCCTGCTGGTGGACCGCGAGCCCGGTTCGCGCATGGACCCGCTGACGGCCCGCCACCTGGCCTCGCACTACGGCTCGCTGGCCTTCGACATCGCGCGCCTGGCGAACGAGGACCCGGCGCTCGCGGAGCGGATCCACCCGGACGGCCCCGAGATCTGGGCGCAGGTCGCCTACGCCCGTGACAACGAGTGGGCCGAGACGGCCGACGACGTGCTGCGCCGCCGTACCACGGTGACGGTCCGCGGCCTGGACGACGAGGCCGTACGGGCCCGTGTCGAGGAGATGCTGAGCCGCAAGGCATAGCTCTCGCGCAGGTGGGGAAGAGGGGCGGTCCCGAGGGGAACCGCCCCTCTGTCGTGGGCTGTGGCCGGTGCCTCATCAAGGCTTAGGCTGGCCCACGTACGCAAGGAACTTCGGAAGGAGACCTGGGTGATCGAGCTTGAGGGCGTGCCCGAGCTGATCGACCCGGTCATGGTGGCCGCGTTCGAGGGCTGGAACGACGCGGGTGACGCCGCCTCCGGTGCGGTGGCGCACCTGGACCGGGAGTGGAAGGGCGAGGTCTTCGCGGCGCTGGACGCCGAGGACTACTACGACTTCCAGGTCAACCGGCCGACGGTGTGGCTGGACAACGGGGTAAGGAAGATCACCTGGCCCACGACGCGGCTGTCGGTGGTCCGGATCGGCGGCGCGAAGCCGCGCGACCTGGTGCTCGTGCGGGGCATCGAACCGTCCATGCGGTGGCGGTCGTTCTGCGAGGAGATCCTCGGCTTCGCGGTCGAGCTGGGCGTGGAGATGGTGGTCATCCTGGGCGCGCTGCTCGGGGACACCCCGCACACCCGGCCGGTACCGGTGAGCGGGGTGACCTCGGACGCGGACCTGGCCCGGACGATGGATCTGGAGGAGACCAAGTACGAGGGGCCGACCGGGATCGTCGGCGTCCTCCAGGAGGCTTGCACCCATGCCGGGATGCCGGCCGTTTCGCTGTGGGCGGCGGTGCCGCACTACGTCTCGCAGCCGCCGAACCCGAAGGCGACGCTGGCGCTGCTCAACCGGCTGGAGGACCTGATCGACCTCAGGATCCCGCTGGGCGAGCTGCCCGAGGACGCGCGGGCCTGGCAGCTGGGGGTGGACCAACTGGCCGCCGAGGACAGCGAGGTGGCGGAGTACGTGCAGACGCTGGAGGAGGCGCGGGACACCGCGGACCTGCCGGAGGCGTCCGGGGACGCGATCGCGCGGGAGTTCGAGCGGTACCTGCGGCGGCGGGATCCGTCGGCGGGGCCGTCGGCCGAGCCGGGTGACGGCTCGTACCTCCGCGACACCTCCAGCGGCCTGACCCGTCCCCCGAAGCGCAAGCCGGACCCCGGGCCGGAGGCGGAGACCGAGGCGGAGACCGAGGCCGAGCCCCCGTCCCCCGGGGAGGACGACACCCCGGAGGCGTAGCTTCGGGCCCCCGCCGGAAAAGGGCGGTGCCCCCGCCCGGGAGGGGCGGGGGCACCGGCCGCCGGGGCGGCAGGGGTTACAGGGCCACGCCCAGCAGGGCGTCGACCGTGCGGGAGACCAGGCCGGGGGCCGACTCGTCGGTCTCGTCGGAGACGAGCTGGCGCTCGGCCCAGCGGTCGACGGCCGCCAGCGCGGCAGGGGCGTCCAGGTCCCGGGAGAGCGCCTCGCGGACCTCCTCGACCAGCGCCTCCGCCGGTACGCCGTCCGGCCGCGAGACGGCCGCGCGCCAGCGCTCCAGCCGGGCCACGGCCTCGGTGAGGACCTCGTCCGTCCACTCCCAGTCGGCCCGGTAGTGATGGGCCAGCAGGGCCAGCCGGATCGCCGCCGGGTCGACGCCGGCCCGGCGCAGCGCGGAGACGAAGACCAGGTTGCCCTTGGACTTGGACATCTTCTCGCCGTGCAGGGCGACCATGCCCGCGTGGACGTACGCCTTGGCCATCGGGAACTCGCCCGTCAGGACCTGCGCGTGCGAGGCGCCCATCTCGTGGTGCGGGAAGACCAGGTCGGAGCCGCCGCCCTGGATGTCGAAGCCCATGCCCAGGTGTTCCAGGGCGATGGCCACGCACTCGATGTGCCAGCCGGGCCGGCCGCGGCCCAGGGTGGCGCCGTCCCAGCTCGGCTCGCCCGGCCGCGCGGCCATCCACAGCATCGGGTCGAGGGGGTTCTTCTTGCCCGGGCGGTCCGGGTCCCCGCCGCGCTCCGCGGACAGCATCCGCATCGCCTCGGCGTCGAGGTGCGAGACCCCGCCGAAGTTCGGGTCGGACTCCACGGAGAAGTAGACGTCGCCGTCGAGCTCGTACGCGGCGCCGGCGTCGCGCAGCCGCTCGACCAGCGGGACGATGCCGGGTATGGCCTCGACGGCGCCGACGTACTGCTTCGGCGGCAGCATGCGCAGGGCGGTCATGTCCTCGCGGAACAGAGCCGTCTCGCGCTCCGCCAGCTCGGTCCAGTCGTGTCCGTCGCGCAGCGCCCGCTCCAGGAGCGGGTCGTCCACGTCCGTGACGTTCTGGACGTAGTGGACCTGCCGCTTGTTGTCGAGCCACACGCGCTGCACGAGGTCGAACGCGTTGTAGGTCGCCGCGTGACCGATGTGCGTCGCGTCGTACGGGGTGATCCCGCAGACGTAGATACGGGCGACGGGACCGGGGGCGAGTGTGATCGTCCCCTGGGTCGCGGTGTCGTGGATCTGGAGGTCGCGGCCCTTGCCGGGCAGGGCGGGGACCTCAGAAGCGGGCCAGGCATGCATGTCTCGAGCCTAACCGGACGAGTGTTCCGGAAACGAACCGGAGGAGCACTCTTGGCCTGATCAGCGCTCTTGCGTTCTGGCCGGAACTGTGCGTTCGGCGTCGTCGCCCGTCAGACCGGCGGCCAGGGGATCGACGGCCACTGTCCGGACGGCTTGGGGTGCGTCCCCTCGCGCAGCAGTTGGGCCACCCGGCCCCGTACGGCGGCCAGCTCGACCGGGGTGATCAGTTCGCCCAGCCGGGTGGCGAGCGGGGCTCCCTCGGCCAGCTCCGCCGCGAGGGACTCCAGCACCTGCCGGGCCTCCTCGGTGAGCGGCTCCCCCGACCAGCCCCACAGCAGGGTGCGCAGCTTGTCCTCGGTGTGGAAGGTCACTCCGTGGTCGATGCCGTAGAGCCGCCCGTCGGGCGCGGGCAGCAGGTGGCCGCCCTTGCGGTCGCCGTTGTTGATCACGGCGTCCAGGACGGCGAGGCGCCGCAGCCGGGGGTCGTCGGCGTGCACGAGCAGGGCGGTGCGGCCCTCCCCCACCTCGGCGAGGGCGACCGCCTTCCAGCCCTCCCCGGGTTCCTCTCCCTCGACGAGAGCGAGCAGCCCGGACTCCGGCGATTCTCCGGCGTCGATCCAGTGCTGGACCATGCCCTCGCCGTACGGGCCGTCGCGCAGCACCGTCGTCGGGACGAGGCCCCAGCCCGTGGCCTGCGAGACCAGGTAGGCGGCACGCTCGCGGCGGGCGAGGTTGCCGTCGGGGAAGTCCCACAGCGGCCGTTCACCCCGCACCGGCTTGTAGACGCAGTCGGCGCTGGCGCCCTCGTAGGTCACCGTGCAGAGCAGGACGGCGTTGGAGGCCTCGGCGATGCGGCCGCGGACGGTGAGCTCACCGCGGGTGAGCAGCTCCTCGATCTCGGTCTCGGGGCTCACGCCTGGCGCCGGTACCCGTTCTGGCGGGGGCAGACGTGCCCCTCGGGGTCCAGGGGCAGGCTGCACAGCGGGCACGGCGGCCGGCCCGCGTTGACCACGTCCAGGGCCCGCTTGGCGAAGGCGCGGGCCTGGGCGCCGGAGAGGCGGACCCGCAGCATGGGCGGCCCGTTCTCCTCGTCCTGGAGCAGCCGCTCCTCGGCCTCGGCGAGGTCCTCGTCGGAGTCGGCCTCGACCTCGACGAGGGCCTGCGCCTCGACGATCATCCGCTGCTCCTCGCCGTCCCAGGCGAGCGCCATCGTGCCGACGCGGAACTCCTCGTCGACGGGGACGTCGAGGGGGGCGGTGTCGGCTGCCTCGGTCGAGGCGACGGCCGGGACGGGCGCGTTGCCGCCGGTGCGCCGCACGACCTCGTCCAGCAGTTCGTCCATCCGCTCGGCGAGCGCGGCGACCTGGGTCTTCTCCAGCGACACGCTGGTGACGCGGGGGCCCGAGGAGGCCTGCAGGAAGAACGTACGGCGTCCAGGCAGACCGACCGTGCCGGCCACGAAGCGGTCCGGCGGGTCGTAAAGGAACACCTGACGGGGCACGACCGGTCTCCAAGTCTGAGGCAGAGCAGGGCTGCGCGCCGTGGGGGCGCCCTGCCACCCTACTGCGCCGCTCGATCAGGCCGCGCCCGCGCCGCCCCCCACCACGGCGTTCCCGCCGTCCTCGGTGGCGGTGTCGGGGGACGGGGCCGCCCGTGGGATCAGCGGCGAGAGGTCCCCGGTGTCGCCGAGGCGCAGCAGGAAGGGGCGGGTGGGGGTGTAGCGGATGGCGGTGACCGAGCAGGGATCGGCGTGGACCCGCTGGAAGAGGTCGAGGTGCATGCCGAGGGCGTCGGCGACGAGGGACTTGATGATGTCGCCGTGGGAGCACATGAGGAAGACGGCGTCGGCGCCGTGTTCCTCCTCGATCCGCGCGTTCCATTCGCGTACGGCGTCCACGGCCCGGGCCTGCATGGCCCGCATGGACTCGCCGCCGGGGAAGGCGGCGGCCGAGGGGTGCTGCTGGACGATCTTCATGAGGGGTTCGTCGGCGAGCTCGGAGAGCTTGCGGCCGGACCAGTCGCCGTAGTGGCACTCGCCGATGCGCTCGTCGGTGTGCAGCGGCAGTTCCGGGCGGGCGGCGAGCAGCGGGGCGAGGGTCTCGCGGCAGCGCTGGAGCGGGCTGGTGACGGCTGCCGCGAGGGGCATCCCGTCGAGCCGGCCGGGCAGGGCGGCGGCCTGGGCCGCGCCGTGCTCGTCCAGGCCCACCCCCGGGGTCCATCCGGCGAGCACGCCCGCGGTGTTGGCGGTGGACCGCCCGTGTCGTACGAGGATCAGCATGGCCATGGGGGAAGCCTAAGCGGTGGCGCGGATGTGCGGGCGGGGCGAGGTCAGGGAAGAATGCCCCGCGTGATTGTGGACTGCGCGATGTACCGGAACGGCCGCCGCTCGGAGGCGCCCGAGGACTTCTCGGACGCCCTGGACGAGGCGCGGGCGGCGGGCGACGCCTTCGTGTGGGTGGGCATGCACGAGCCGACGGAGCCGGAGTTCGAGCACGTCAGCCGGGAGTTCGGGCTGCACAAGCTGGCGGTGGAGGACGCGCTGACGGCGCACCAGCGGCCGAAGCTGGAGGTGTACGACGATTCGCTGTTCGTGGTCCTCAAGCCGGTGAAGTACGACGACGACACGGACACGGTGACCACCGGCGAGCTGATGGTCTTCATCGGCGATTCCTTCGTGGTCACGGTCCGGCACGGCGAGGGGGCCGCGCTGGCCGCCGTACGGCAGCGGCTGGAGCGGGAGCCGGACGTGCTGCGGCACGGCCCGACCGCGGTGCTGTACGCGGTGTCGGACGCGGTCGTGGACCACTACATCGAGGTGGCGGCGGAGCTCCAGGTGGACCTGGAGGAGCTGGAGGCGGAGGTGTTCGCGCCGGGCGCCTCGGACTCCAAGAACACGGCCGCCCGGATCTACGGCTTCAAGCGGCAGGTGCTGGAGTTCCGCCGGGCGACCAGCCCGCTGCTCCAGCCGATGGACCGGCTGGCCTTCGGGCAGGTGCCCTTCGTGCACGAGCACGCCCAGCCGTTCTTCCGGGACGTCGCCGACCACCTGACGAAGGCCAACGAGTACATCGAGGGCCTGGACCGGCTGCTGTCGGACGCGCTGTCGGCGCACCTGGCGCAGATGGGGGTCCGGCAGAACGACGACATGCGCAAGATCTCCGCCTGGGCGGCCATGGCGGCCGTCCCGACGATGGTGGCGGGGATCTACGGGATGAACTTCGAGCACATGCCGGAGCTGCGGCAGGGCTGGGGCTATCCGGCGGTGCTGGTGCTGATGGCGGCCGTGTGCGCGGGGCTGCACCGGCTGTTCAAGCGGCGCGGCTGGCTGTAGGCCCCGGCCGTGCCCGGGGGCGGCTACGCGTAGCCGGGCGCGGTCGCGGTGGCGGGTGCGCCGCCCAGTGCTCCGCTGCGCCGCGGAGGCCGCAGGCGCACCATCCGGTGCCAGCCGCTGAAGCGCTCGTACGCGTACGCGCCGCGGATCCCGGCGGCCAGGGCGGCGGCCTTGGGGGCGGGCCAGCCCAGCAGCCGGCCCATGTGGTCCATGACGGCGAGGCTGACCTCCCGGTAGACGGCGATCTCGGCGAGCGCGCTCTCGCGCAGGACGCGCTGGATGGTCCGGCCGTGGCCCTCGCGGGCGAGGCGCAGCAGTTCCTCGTGGCAGTAGGCGAGGTGGTTGTCCTCGTCGTTGCTGATCAAACGGACGGCCTTGCCGAGCTCGGGGTGGTCGCCGAAGTGGCGCACCAGCATGACCATCTGCTCGGAGGCCCGCTGTTCGGTGACGCGGCTGTGGGCGAGGTAGACGACGATGTCCCGCTCGGTGAGGGGCTCCTCGCGGCGCAGCTTGTCGTGCGCGAGGCCGATGCCGCGGCGCTCCAGCAGCATCGTGTAGTCGGTCTCGGGCGGGACGGGGACGGGGGCCAGGCCGCGGTTGCGCAGCAGGGCGCGGAAGATCCGGCCGTGCTTGTCCTCGTCGGCGCCGTGCCGGGTGATCTTGGGTGCGAGGTCGCGCATGCCGTCGGGGACGAGGGCGGCGATCCTGGCGTTCTCCCAGCCGCCCTGGGACTCCCCGCTGGCGGCGATGGAGCAGAACAGCTGGAAGGAGTCGTCGTGGTCGACGATCTCCCGGAACAGGCTGCGGGCAGAGAGCATGCAACGAGTCAAAGTCGGATCCGCCGGGCGGGCAACCGAGGGGGCGCCCCCTTCGGCCGAATGAACGATCCGGGCCGGGGCGGCGGGAGGCGTAACCCCGAGGGCGCGCCGCGCGTTGATGGCTGTGTCGGCCGTGGCGGGGAAGACCCCCGAGCCCCCACCACGGCCGCAGAACTTCCGGACCCCCGTCAGGCCGGGCCCGCCGCCGTCAGGCCAGGCCGGCCAGGGCGAGGGCCTCGGTGCCGGCGCGCAGGGCGGCGAGGCGCTCCTCCCGGGTGAAGCCGGCCGGGGCCAGGGTGAGGGTGGTGACCCCGGCGTCGGCGTAGGCCCGCATCCCGTCCGCGATCCGCTCGACGGAACCCAGCAGGGTGGTCGAGTCGATCAGCGAGTGCGGCACCGCCGCGGCCGCGCCCTCCTTGTCGCCGCCCAGGTACTTGGCCTGGATCTCGGCGGCCTCCTTCTCGTAGCCCATGCGCTGGGCGAGCTGGTTGTAGAAGTTCTGCTTCGGGCTGCCCATCCCGCCGACGTACAGGGCGGTGTACGGGCGGAACATGTCCGCGAGGGCCGTCACGTCCTCGCCGACGGCCAGCGGCACGGTCGGACAGACGTCGAAGCCGTCCATGGTCAGCCCGGCCTTCTCGCGGCCCGCGCGGATGTGGCGCAGGGCCGTCTCCTCCAGGTGCTCGGCGGCCGGGAAGATCAGCAGGGCGCCGTCGGCGATCTCGCCGGTCTGTTCGAGGTTCTTGGGCCCGATCGCGGCGATGTAGAGCGGGATGTGCTCGCGCTCGGGGTGCACGGTCAGCTTGAGCGGCTTGCCGGGGCCGCCGGGCAGCGGGAGGGTCCAGTGCTCGCCGTCGAAGGAGAGGCGCTCGCGGCTCATCGCCCTGCGGACGATCTCCACGTACTCGCGGGTCCGCGCGAGGGGCTTGTCGAACTTCACGCCGTACCAGCCCTCGGAGACCTGCGGGCCGGAGACGCCGAGACCGAGCCGGAAGCGGCCCTTGGTGAGGGAGTCGAGGGTGGCGGCGGTCATCGCCGTCATGGCCGGCTGCCGGGCCGGGATCTGGAAGATCGCCGAGCCGACGTCGATCCGCTCGGTCTGGGCGGCGACCCAGGCGAGCACGGTGGCCGCGTCGGAACCGTAGGCCTCGGCCGCCCAGCAGACGTCGTAGCCGAGGCGGTCGGCCTCCTGGGCGACGGCGAGGTTGTCGGCGTCCATGCCCGCACCCCAGTACCCGAGATTGATGCCGAGCCGCATGTTGTCGTCCCCTTACGAAGTGCCTGTCTACCGATCAGTAACGTGGGTCTGCGGGGGACTGTAGCGCGCCCGGCCGTCCTGCGGCAGTGCCCCAGTAGTCTCAGCGCTCATGGAGCAGAGGCATCTCGGCCGCACCGGACTGCGCGTCTCCCGGATCGGCCTCGGCACCCTGACCTGGGGCCGTGACACCGGCGAGGAAGCCGCCGCCGAGCAGTTGAGGACGTTCTGGGAGGCGGGCGGGACGCTCGTCGACACCGCCGACGTGTACGGGGGCGGTGAGGCGGAGTACTTCCTCGGACAGCTGGTGGGCTCCCTCGTCCCGCGCCGGGACCTGGTCATCGCGACCAAGGCGGGCAGCGTGCCGGATCCGGACCGGCGCTTCGACGGCTCGCGCGGTCACCTCCTCGCCGCCCTGGACGACTCGCTCGACCGTCTCGGTACCGATCACGTGGACCTCTGGCAGGTGCACGCCTTCGACCCGGCGACCCCGCTGGAGGAGACCCTCCAGGCGCTGGACCTGGCCGTCAGCAGCGGGCGGGCCCGGTACGCGGGGGTGTCCAATTTCTGCGGCTGGCAGCTGGCGAAGGCGGCGACCTGGCAGCTGGCCGCGCCGGGGGTGCGCAGCCGCCTGGCGTCGACGCAGATGGAGTACTCGCTGCTCCAGCGGGGCGTGGAGCGCGAGGTGCTGCCCGCCGCGCTGGACCTGGGCGTCGGCCTGCTGCCGTCCTCGCCACTGGGGCGGGGGGTCCTGACGGGCAAGTACCGGGACGGCACGCCGGCCGGCTCGCGGGGCGCGTCGCCGTCCCTGTCCGCCTTCGTGGACCCGTACCTGGACGAGCCGGCCGGGCGGATCGTGGACGCGGTGGTGACGGCCGCGCAGGGCCTCGGGGTGACCCCGCTCCAGGTGGCGCTGGCCTGGATCCGGGACCGGCCGGGGGTGGTCGCCCCGATCGTCGGCGCGCGGACGGCGGCGCAGCTGGGGGCGGCGCTGTCGGTGGAGGCCCTTAGTCTTCCGGAGGAGATCTGCCGGGCGCTGGACGACGTGTCGGCGCCCGTGCACCGCTATCCCGATCAGGACTGGAGCACGCTGTGAGCACGGACCCCGAGGCCCCCGCCCCCACCGCCCCCCAAGGGGCCACCCCGGAGTCCCCGGCCACCCCCACCGGCGCCACCGCCCCGGCCGGACCCGCACCCGACGAAGCCGCAGCCCCGGACGGCCCCTCGGCCGGAACCGAGGCGGCCGAATCGGGCGCAGTCCCGGACTCCCCGGCGGACGGGCCCGCGCCCGGCGAAGCGGGCGCCCCGGACGGCCCTTCGGCCGGAACCGAGGCGGACGGCCCCGCGCCCGGCGAAGCCGGAGCTCCGGGCCTTCCCGCCGACAGGGCGGGCGAGGGTGCGGTGTCCGGCGGAGCCGGGGGCGGGGGGACGGGGGCGGAGCCCCCGGTTTCGGGAAGGGGCGGGGCGGGGGAAAGCCCCGCAGGGCCCACCCCGGCCGCCGACGGCTCCGAGCCCGACCCGACCGCCACCGTCGAGGCCCCGACCGAGGACGCCCCGGCCGGAGCGCCGGCCGACCCGGAGGCAGCCGACGCGGAGGCGGACCCGGCGCGGGACGACGCGGGTACGCAGGCCCAGGCCGACGCGGAGGCGGACCCGGAGGCGGCCGACGCCGAGGTGGATCCCGCGCGGGACGGCGCGGAGCGGGGGGCTCAGGCCGACCCGGAGGCGGGTCCGGTACAGGGCGGCTCGGAGCCGGGGGCTCAGGCCGACGTGGAGGCGACCGACGCCGAGGCGGACCCGGAGGCGGCCGACGCCGAGGTGGATCCCGCGCGGGACGGCGCGGAGGCGGGGGGCCAGGGTGACGCGGCCCCGGGGGGCGCGGAGGCGGCGGCGGGGGTGAGCGAGGCGCAGGCCGAGCTGGCGGCGCAGAAGATCGAGCGGGAGCGCATCGCGCGGCGCAAGGCCGAGCGCGAGGGCCCCGTCGACGCCGGAGCCAAGCTCAGCGGCCGGGCCGCCGACCTGCTGGCCGCCGTACGGGCCGTGGAGGGCGGTGCCCAGCCGCCCTCCACCGTGTTCTTCGACGAGGCCCCCGCGCCCCGCAGGGCGGCCCCCGCTCCCCCGGCCCCCCGCCCGGCCGCGGTGCCCGCGCCCGCCGCCCCCACCGCCGAGGACACCGGCGCGGTACGGGCCCTGCTCGCCCGTGGCGGCGCCCCCGAGGCGCTGGCCGGCCCCGCCGCCGAGGCCCTCGGCGAGGGCGCGGCGCAGCGGCTCGCCGAGGACCCCTGGCTGCTGCTCTCGGTCGCCGGCGTCCGCCCGACCCAGGCGGACGGTTTCGCGCAGGCCCTGCTGGGCCCGCAGGCCGGCCCCGCCGACCCGCGCCGCGGGGCGGCCCTGCTGGGCTGGCTGCTCGCCCAGGCCGCCCTCAAGGGGCACACCGCGCTGGAGGCGCCGGTGCTGGAGAAGGCCCTGGCCCAGTACGGCGTGGCGGCCCCCGCCGAAGCCCTGGAGGCGGCGATCGGGGAGGGCGCGGTGCTGGTGTTCCACGAACCGCTCGGCGAGCCCGCGCAGAACGGGCACGCCGACGAGGCGGACCAGACCGACCAGGCCGACGCGGCCGACGAGGCCGAGCGGCCCGTACGGATCCTCGTGGGCCTGGAGGAGTACGCCCTGGCCGAGGAGAGCCTCGCCGACGGTCTGGCCCGGCTGTCCGCCACCTTCGGCCCGCCGGCCGACTGGTCGCGGGCGGCGGCGGGCCCCGGCGCCGAGCTGATCCGGGCCGTCGCCGGTCACGGCCTGGTCGTCCACACCGGCGGCGAGGCGGCCCGCGCCGAGCCGCTGGCCCTGCTGGCGGCCGCCCGGGAGCTGGGCCGGCGGGCCGTCCTGGCCGCGCACAGCCCCGCCGGGGACACGCGGGACGCCGTGGGCGTGGCGGGCCTGCTCGCGGGCACCCAGGGCCCCGGGCGGGACGCCGACGGCCGCTTCGAGCTCGACCTGCTCATCGTCCTGGACGCCCCGCAGCTGGACGTGGAGACGGCCGCCGCCCTCGTGGAGTCGGTGCCCGACGGAGCCCGGCTGGTGCTCTCCGGAGACCCCGGGGTGCTCGGATCGGCCGGGCCCGGGCGGGTGTTCGCCGATGTGCTGGCGGCCGCCGCCTGTCCACGGATCGTGTCCCGGACCCCGGATCCCGGCCCGCTCGGCGAGCTGGTGTCGGGGGTGGGGATCGGGGAGCTGAACCAGGTCGACGCGCCCGGCAAGGAGATCGTCATCGTCCCGGTGCGCGACGCCGGTGAGGCCGTGCACCGCACCGTGCAGCTGGTCTGCGAATCGGTGCCGCGCGCCTTCGGGATCCAGGCGCAGGACGTACAGGTCATCACCCCGGGCCACGGCGGCTCGGCGGGGACGCGCGCCCTGAACGCGGCCCTCAAGGAGCGGCTGAATCCCGGCCCGGGCCGGTTCGGCGGCTTCGACCCCGGCGACCGCGTGGTCCACGTGCCCTCGCCCGGGCGGGCGCTCCCGGCGCGGGTGGTGACGGCCGACGCGCAGGGGCTGCACCTGGACGCGGCGGGCGAGCGGGTCGTCGTACCGCGGGAGCGGGTGGAGTCCCGGGTGCGGCACGGCTGGGCCCTCACGGCGCACCAGGCCGTCGGCGCGCGCTGGCCCGCGGTGGTCGTCGTACTGCCGGGGGACGCGGCGGAGGCCCTGTCGCGGGACTGGGTGTACACGGCGTTCGGGCGGGCCGAGCGGCACCTGTCCGTGGTCCACGGGGTGGACCAGGCGCTGCCCCGCGCGGTGGCCGAGGTGCCGCCGAAGCCGCGGACGACCCGGCTGACGGGCCTGCTGCGGGCGCTGACGGCCGCTCAGGAGCAGTCCGTCTGACGCGCCGGCGCGATGCCGCACACGCGTCCGCGCCCCCGTCCGGCCGGTAACGGCGGGCGGGGGCGCGGTGCGTGGCGGAGCCTCAGGCCGGGGTCAGTCCCGGCTCGGCGCCCTCCTCGTCCTCGTCGAAGTCCACGTCGTCCTCGTCCTCGTCCTCGTCGAAGACGGAACTCACGTCGAAGCGGTGCAGGACGTCCTGCTGATCGACGTGCCCGAAGGGCGAGTTGAGCCAGTCCCCCGGTTCCGCGACCTCTTCCAGGGCGGCGATCCAGAGGGTGGAGTCGCCCTCCTCCAGCCCGAACTCCTTGTACCGGGAGGCGATCTCGTCGGGCTCGTACTCCCCGAACAGCACACCGAGGGCTCCGGAGGTGCCGCCGTCATCGACGAGTTCGGCGTCCCGGTCGTGCGCGGCGACGCGCTCGGCCTGGGCGATCAGCCGGGCCGGTTCGACGACGGCGTAGTCGCGGCGGATGAGCACGCTGAAGGCGGCGGGCTCGGCGGGGCCGGTGTACGCGACCCCGTCCTCGGGCGTGGGGATCTCGAAGGGGGTGACCTCGTCGTAGCGGTCGTAGAGGAGTTCGTCGTACTCCTCGGCGGCGGCGGCGAGTTCGTTGAAGGCGGCGTACACGGCC
Source organism: Streptomyces sp. NPDC002032 (assembly GCF_042890765.1). Taxonomy (NCBI): domain Bacteria; kingdom Bacillati; phylum Actinomycetota; class Actinomycetes; order Kitasatosporales; family Streptomycetaceae; genus Streptomyces; species Streptomyces sp. NPDC002032. The sequence goes on from NZ_JBIASM010000029.1 coordinate 19,346, forward strand.
GGGTCCTCGTCCCCGATCCTGCGCTCGACCGCGGCGAGGTGACGGTCGAGAGCGGCCTTGACCGCCTCGGCGGCGGCGCGTACCTCGGCAACAGTGGGCAGAGCGGCATCAGACATAGTGCAGACGCTATCCGTAGCGGGCCCGTGCCCGCACAATAGATGCGATGCCGGAATACGAATTTGTCGACGTGTACGTACCGCGCGGAACCTCCCGCCAGGAGGCCACCCGCCTGCTGACCGACCATGCCGAGTACGGGCACTGGGAGCTGGACCGCCTGGCCCTGTACCGGGACGGCAGCCGCCGGGTGCGGCTGCGCCGCCGGATCATTCGCCAGGTCCGCGCGACCTGGTGACGCGGGCCCCGGCCGGGGGCCCGCGTCGGGGTGGCGGTCAGGCGGCGCTGCGGGCGCGGCGGTAGAGCACGGCCCCGGCCAGCAGCAGACCGCCCGCCAGCGGTACGCCGGCCGAGAGGACGTCACCGGCGCCGGTCGCGGCGAGCCCGCCGCTGCCCTGGCCGGGCGTCCCGGGGGTCTGGCCGGCCGGGATCCCGGGCGTGCCCGGGGTTCCCGTTCCCGGGGTCCCGGGGGTCTGCCCGCCGGGCGTGCCCGGGGTGCCACCGCCGGGGGTCCCGGGGTGCCCGGGGTTCCCGCCGCCCGGAGTGCCCGGAGTGCCCGGAGTGCCCGGGGTCCCGGGGTTCCCGCCGCCCGGAACGCCGGGGGCGTCGCCGCCGCCGTTGTGGTCGCCGGGGTGGCCCGGGGTGTGGCCCCCGGGGGTGCCCGGGTTGCCCGGGTGGTGATCGCCCGGGGTGCCCGGGTTGCCCGGCTCGTCGTCGCAGGGCTCGTCCCCGCCGCCCGGGTGGCCGGGGTGTCCCGGCTGGCCCGGGTGTCCCGGGTGTCCCGGCTGGCCCGGGTGGCCCGGCTGACCCGGCTGGCCCGGCTGGCCCGGCTGGCCGGGGTGGCCCGGGTGCTGCGGCGTGCCGGACCCGTTGGCGCAGCGGTTGCCGAAGGCCGGGTTGAGGGCCCCGATGACCGTCACGGAGTTCCCGCAGGCGTTCACCGGTACGTCCACGGGTGCCTGCACGTTGTTGCCGGACAGCAGCCCCGGCGAGTTCGCGGCGTGCCCGGACGCTCCGGAGGCCGCCTGGGCGTAGCCACCGCCCAGCGCGAGGACTCCCCCCGCGGCCGCCATCGTGATCAGCGTCTTCCTCGTGCCCTGAACAGGTCGTCGCATCTGTACTCGTCCCCTGGTGTGTACGTGTCGTCGTACGGGTCGGTCGACGTACAGGCCGTACAGGCTCCCCCGCCTGCTACGCCGAAGATCGTGGTTCCGGGCCGGAAAGCCCGGCGGCCCCGGAGCGCTGGAGTGCGCTCCGGGGCCAGGACTTCAGACGCGTCAGGCGTTGACGCAGGTGTTGCCGAAGGCCGGGTTGAGCAGGCCGATCACGGAGATCGTGTTGCCGCAGACGTTCACGGGCACGTGGACCGGAACCTGGACGACGTTGCCGGACAGGACACCGGGGGAGCCGATGGCCGCACCCTGGGCGCCCGCGTCGGCGACGGCGAGGCCGGCACCCGCGAGAACCAGACCACCGGTGGCAGCCGCAGCGGCGACAACCTTCTTGAGCATTGTTCCTCCTAGTAGGCAAGTGCGGTCCCAGCCGCGGACCGCACCACCTGTAACGAGGAGGGATCACCGGGGCTACGAGCGTATGAGTGCATTCACTCTTCTCAGTGGAATGCGCACACCTTCTCGATTTCCCGGCGTCAGGCGTTGTCGATGAATCGGTCGAGGACGCGCACCCCGAACTTGAGTCCGTCGACCGGCACCCGCTCGTCCACGCCGTGGAACATCCCGGCGAAGTCGAGCTCCGGCGGGAGCTGGAGCGGCGCGAAGCCGAAGCAGCGGATGCCGAGGTCGTCGAAGGACTTCGCGTCCGTGCCGCCGGAGAGCATGTACGGGACGGCGCGGGCGATGGGGTCCTCGGCCTTCAGGGCGCCCTGCATGGCGTCCACGAGCCGTCCGTCGAAGTCCGTCTCCAGGGCCTTGTCCCCGTGCACGTCCTCGTACTTCACGCGCGGCCCGAGGATCCGGTCGAGGTCGGCGAAGAACTCGTCCTCGTAGCCCGGCAGGAAGCGGCCGTCGACGTGCGCCGTGGCCTGGCCGGGGATGACGTTGACCTTGTACCCGGCGCCGAGCATGGTCGGGGCGGCCGAGTTGCGCAGGGTGGCGCCGACCATCTTGGCGATGCCGCCGAGCTTGGCGAGGGTGGCGTCCATGTCGTCGGGGTCGAGCGGGGTTCCGAGGGCGTCCGAGAGTTCGTCGAGGAAGGACCGTACGGTCTTGGTCACCCGTACCGGCCACTGGTGGCGGCCGAGACGGCCGACGGCCTCGCAGAGCTCGGTGATCGCGTTGTCGTTGTTGGTCATGGAGCCGTGGCCCGCGGTGCCCTCCACCGTGAGGCGCATCCAGTGCATGCCCTTCTGGGCCGTCTCCACGAGATAGAGGCGCAGGTTCTCGTTCACGGTGAAGGAGAAGCCGCCGACCTCGCCGATGGCCTCGGTGACCCCCTCGAACAGCCCGGGGTGCTTGTCGACCAGGTGGCGGGCGCCGTAGAGGCCGCCGGCCTCCTCGTCCGCGAGGAAGGCGAGCACGATGTCCCTGGGGGGCTTGCGGCCGCTGCGCATGCGGTCGCGGACGACGGCCAGCGTCATCGCGTCCATGTCCTTCATGTCGACCGCGCCGCGGCCCCACACGCACCCGTCGGCGATCTCGCCCGAGAAGGGGTCGTACGTCCAGTCGGCGGCGTTGGCCGGGACCACGTCGGTGTGCCCGTGGATGAGCAGGGCGGGCCGGGAGGGGTCCTCCCCCTCGATCCGGGCCACGGTGGAGGCGCGCCCCTTGTGCGATTCGAAGATCTGCGGCTCCAGCCCGACCTCCGCGAGCTTCTCGGCGACCCACTCCGCGGCCTTGCGTTCGCCCGGCCCCGAGTGGTCCCCGTAGTTGCTGGTGTCGATCCGGATGAGGTCCCGGCAGAGGTCGACGACCTCGTCCTGGCCGGAGACGGTCTTGCCCGCGCCCGATTCGCTCACGCTGTTCCTCCCACTGATCAGTACCTGCTTGCTCCCCATCCTCGCGCCCCCGGCCGCTCTCCCCAAGGGCGATCCCCGGTCACCGGGGGGTGTGATCGAGGACCCCGGAATGTTTGGTAATGTTTTCCACGTCGGAACGGCCCGCGAGGGACGCGAGACAGACACCTTGTCCGGGTGGCGGAATGGCAGACGCGCTAGCTTGAGGTGCTAGTGCCCTTTATCGGGCGTGGGGGTTCAAGTCCCCCCTCGGACACCACAGAGAAGGACCCCGCTGCGGCGGGGTCCTTCTTCGTTTCCCCGGGTGCTCACCGGGCTTCGAGCCGGTCGCCCGCGACGAGCCGCGGGCTCAGCCGAAGTGGACGGTCCACTGCACCCACAGGGGCAGCACGAGCAGCGAGGCCAGGGAACTCTTGACGACCAGTTCCGCCGACATGGCCACGTCGACGTCGTAGCGCTGGGCGAAGATGAAGAGGTTCTGCGGGGCCGGCATCGCGGCGATCATGACGAGGTAGGCGAGCCAGTCGCCCTCGACGCCGAAGACCCAGCGGCACACCGTCCACGCCATGAAGGGGAAGACCAGGCACTTGAAGGCGACGAGCCACGCCTCCTCCGCCGTGGTGCCCCGCAGGCTCAGGCCCGCTCCGCCCAGGTGCAGGCCCAGGGCGAACAGGGCCACCGGGGAGGCGCTGTCGCCCACGAACGCGAAGCTGTCCAGGACCGCCTTCGGCAGGTGCACCGACAGCAGGTTCAGCAGGATGCCGGCGTTGCAGGCGAGGACCAGGGGCGTCCCGAGCGAGGCCCCGACGGCCCGGGCGAGGCGTGTGCCGGGCCCTCCGGTGTGCTCGGGGCGGCCCAGTTCCATGATCGAGATGACGACCAGGGACAGGACGCAGACCTGGAAGAGCAGTACGGGGAAGATCGGCGCCGCGTTCCCGAAGAGCATGATGAACACCGGTACGGCGAAGTAGGCGGTGTTCACCTGGACGCCCGCCATGATGCGCAGGGCCACGCCCCGGGGGTCCCGTACGCCGGACAGCCGGGCCGCGACGCCGACGACGGCCACCGCGCAGGCGGCGGTGGCCGCGTAGCCGCCGATCGCCCGCCAGTCGAAGAGGGCGGCCAGGTCGCTCGCGTAGATGTTGCCGAACAGGTAGCAGGGCACCGCGAAGAGGAAGGCGTAGTCGGCGAAGGCCTTCGAGCTCTCGGCCGGTACGACCTTGCGCCGTGCGAGGAGGACGCCGCAGCCGAAGGCCAGGACCACCGGCAGCAGCTTCTCCAGGGCGGTCAGCGCCCCCATGCGCGCGGCGCTTCCACCGGGCTGCGGCCCGCGACGAGGCCGTGGTGGGCCGTGATGCCGCGCACCGGCGGACCGTTCGGGGCCGGCGGGGTGATCGGGTACGTCACGGCGTGCTGCTCCGGTACGGGACGGTGGTGGACGTGCGGGCGCCCTCACGGTAACGGGAAGGCCCCCGCACGGGCGTGCGGGGGCCTTCCGGGGTCGTGCGGGGCCGTCAGCGGCGGGAGGCGGCCAGTTCGGCCACGCGGCCGCGGACGAGGAACCAGCCGCCGACGAGGGCCGCGCCGATGACCGGGACGAACAGGACCGTGGTGCGGCCGACGCCGCCGTCGCACCACATCAGGACCAGGACCGTGACGAGGAAGACCAGCGTGACGATCTGCGTGTACGGGGCCCAGGGCAGGCGGTAGGAGGGGCGCTCCAGGCGGCCCTGCCGCGCGCGGCGCCAGAAGTGGAGCGAGCACAGCATGACCATCGCCCAGGTGCCGAGGATGCCCAGCGAGGCGAAGTTCAGGACGATCTCGAAGGCGTCCGAGGGCATGAAGTAGTTCAGGCCGACGCCCGCGATGCCGAAGGCGGCGGTGAACAGGACGCCGCCGTACGGGACCTTGCCCTTGTTCATGACGCCGGTGAACTTGGGGGCCGAGCCGGACATCGCCATCGAGCGCAGGATGCGCCCGGTGGAGTAGAGCCCGGAGTTCAGGCTGGAGAGGGCGGCGGTCAGCACGACCAGGTTCATGATGCCCGCGGCGCCGGGGACGCCGAGCTTGTCGAAGACCGTCACGAAGGGGCTCTGGTCGCCGGAGTACTCGGTGTACGGGAGCAGCAGGGCGAGCAGGACCACGGAACCGACGTAGAAGATGCCCACGCGCCACATGATCGAGTTGATCGCCTTGGGCATGATCTTCTCGGGGTTCTCGGTCTCGCCCGCCGCGACGCCGCACAGCTCCACGGAGGCGTACGCGAAGACGACGCCCTGGATGACCAGCAGCATCGGGAGCACGCCGGACGGGAAGATGCCGCCGTTGTCGCTGATGTTGGACAGGCCCGGGGTGTGGCCGCCGATGTCGTGGCTGGTGGCGACGAGGTAGATGCCGACGATCAGGAACAGCGACAGGGCCGCGACCTTGACCAGGGAGAACCAGAACTCCATCTCGCCGAAGTACTTCACCGAGATCAGGTTCGCGGTCAGGACCACGGCCAGGGCGATGAAGGCGAGCACCCACTGGGGGACGTCGGTGAACAGCGACCAGAAGTGGGCGTAGGTCGCGGCGGCCGTGATGTCGGCCACGGTGGTCGTGGACCAGTTCAGGAAGTAGAGCCAGCCCGCCGTGTAGGCGCCCTTCTCCCCCATGAACTCGCGCGCGTAGGAGACGAAGGCCCCGGAGGAGGGGCGGTAGAGCACCAGCTCGCCGAGGGCGCGGACCACGAAGAAGGCGAAGACGCCGCACACCGCGTAGGCGATGGCGAGGGAGGGTCCGGCGCCGGCCAGGCGGCCGCCCGCGCCGAGGAACAGGCCGGTGCCAATCGCCCCGCCGATCGCGATCATGTTGATGTGGCGGGACTTGAGGTCCTTGCTGTAGCCCTCGTCACCGGCGTCGACATGGCGGGACGACGCCTCGGCTGGGGCCGTGGTCAAGGTGCGGTCACTCATTCGGGACTTCGCCTTCGTGGGTCGGACAGGCAGGTCCGGGGCGCGTGCGGGCGAGCTGGGTGGTGTCTCCCGTGCCGCGTTCCGGTGATTTTGTCGCCCCAATAGACCATGAGGCTCCGCTACCCGCCAAAATCGGCCCCATCCGCGTGGAGGCCCCCCTCGACCATGGAAACGGTCGCGGGGGGCCTCCTGGGGGCAGGAAAGCGAGGCGGGGAGCCTCAGGCGAGCGGGTCCGTCTCCGCGGCCTGGTCGAGGCGGAAGGCCTCGTTGCCCAGCCCGATCCGGGCGTGCGCCTCCGGGCGGCGCCGCTTGAGCAGCAGCCCGTGCACGAGCCCGGCCACGGCGGCGAGGGCGATGATCGCGGGCAGCACCCAGCTCAGCGCGGAGCCTTCCTCGGCGCCGACGAGCACGCCGAAATCGCGCACGGTGTAGACGGCGATGACGACCAGCGCGAGCCCGGACAGGCCCGCGGCGACCAGCCGCCAGATCTGCGCGCCGGCGGTGCCGCGGCGGACGAAGAACGCGATGACGGCGACGGAGGACGCGGCCATCAGCACGGTCACGCCGAGGGCGCCGACGCTGCCCATCCAGGTGAACAGGTGCAGGACGGGCGCCGTGGGGTCGCCGACCGGCAGGCCGTCGGTGAGCGCGAACACGATGACCACGACGGCGGCCACGACGGTCTGGAGCAGCGAGCCGGTGGCGGGCGCGCCCGTGCCGGGGTTGGTGCGGCCGAAACGGGCGGGGAGCAGGCCCTCGCGGCCCATGGCGAAGGCGTAGCGGGCGACGACGTTGTGGAAGCTCAGCATCGCCGCGAACATGCCGGTGACGAAGAGCACGTGCAGGACGTCGGTGAACGCGGCGCCCAGGCGGCTCTCGGTGAGGGCGAAGAGCAGGCCGGGGCCGGCGTCCGTGGAGGCCTTGACGATGGCGGCGGGGCCGGTGGCGACGGTCAGGGCCCAGGCGCTCAGGGCGAAGAAGAGGGCGACGAAGCCGACCGCGAGGAACATCACGCGGGAGACGACGATGTGCGGCTTGCTGGTCTCCTCGGCGTAGACCGGCGACTGCTCGAAGCCCACGAAGGCGGCGATGCAGAAGCACAGGGCGGTGCCGAGGCCCGCGCCGGAGAGGGTGCCGGGGTCGAAGGCGGTGAGCGAGAGGCCCTCGGGGCCGGGCTTGCCGAGCGCGGCGGCGTCGAAGACGACGACGAGGGCGCACTCGATCAGCAGCAGGACGCCGAGCACCTTGGCGTTCAGGTCGATCTTGAGCCAGCCGAGGGCGCCGGTGGCGGCGACCGCGATCAGGGCCGGGATCCACCAGGCGACCTGGACGTCGAGGTAGGTGGCGAAGAGTCCGGAGATCTCGAAGCCGAGGATGCCGTACACGCCGACCTGCATGGCGCTGTAGGCGACGAGGGCGACGAGGGAGGCGCAGGCTCCGGCGGTGGGCCCGAGGCCGCGCGCGATGTACGCGTAGAAGGCGCCGGCGTTGTGGACGTGCCGGCTCATCTCGGCGTACCCGATGCCGAACAGGGCGAGGACGACACCGAGGATCACGAAGAGCAGCGGCTGGCCGACGATGCCCATGACCCCGAAGATCGTGGGCATGACACCCGCGACGACCATCAGGGGCGCGCTCGCGGCGAGGACGGAGAGCAGCAGTCCGGCGGTGCCGAGCCGGTCGGCGCGCAGGGCGCGGTCCTGGCCCTTGTACGTGCGGATCTCGGGCTCGGCTGGGAGCGTGGTGGATCTGCCCGTCGGCATGGCGGGGTCCTTTCGGGGGTGACTGGCTGGTCGGCTGGTCGGGGGCTAGGCGGTGCCGAGCGCGGCACTGCGCGCGGCGAGGAAGGCCTTGTGCGGGTCCCGGTCGGGATAGGACCAGGGGGCGCTGGTGGCGTGGCTGCCGATGCGGTGGAAGAGGGCGGCGGCCTCGGCGGGGCGCCCTTCGCAGAGCTTGGCGTGGGCGAGGAAGTTGAGGTCGACCCGGTTGCGCGGGTGGTCCTCGCGCTCCCACTCCAGCCACCAGTCGAAGGCGGAGCGCAGCACCTGGCGGGCGCGGCGGCCGGTCCAGTGTTCGACGGCGGCCTCGGCGGTGGCGCGGCCCTGGGCGGCGGCGAGGACCCGGTAGCGCTCGGCGTGGGCGATGACGGGCAGGACCGCGAGCGGGGAGTCGGCAGGCGACTCCTCGGCGGCCCAGGCGGCGAAGTCGTAGACCTCGTGGAGCGGGTCGTGCCCGGCGGCGGGGGTGCGCTCGGCGAGCTTGGCGACCATCAGGTGATGGGCGTGGTGGTGCTCCCGGTGCCGGGCCCGGACCTGGTCGAAGTGACGGCTGAACTCCTCCTCCGTGCCGAAGGCGCGGGAGAGCATCAGCAGGCCGAGCCAGGGGGTGGGGTCGGCCGGCAGGAGCGCGGCGGCGCGGCGGCAGGCCTCGTCGGCCGCCTCGGGGGTGCCCTTGCCGCGCAGGGCGGTGAAGACGGCCGCGCAGGCGAGGAGGGTCACGGCGTCGGCGCTGCCGGGTTCGGCGAGCAGCCATTCGCCGGCCCAGGCGGCGGCGGCCGGGGTCTGGGCGAGGACGACGAGGCGGTGGCCGCGGCGGTCCCAGTCGTCCCCGGTGCCGACCAGGAGGGTGCGGGCCTTGGACCACCGGCCCTGGGTGAACTGGGTCCGCACCGCGACCAGTTCGGTGTCGCACAGGGCGGGGTCGAAGAGCTGGGCGTCCCGCTTGCGGGCGCGGCCGAGGGGCGGCGGAGGCGGGGACATCCGCGGGTTTCCCTCCAGGACGCGGGCGCGGGTGGGCGGCGTGCGCGGGGGCGCGCACGGGGTGCCGACGGGGGACGGTGGTGCCGGTGGTACGCGTACTACGGGTGCGACGGGTGCTACGGGGTGCTACGGGTGTTGCCTTTGTTGCCGGTTGTTGCGGTGGTGCGGCTTGATCTTGCCGGTGAGCGTTCCGGATGATCACGCACAGCAAACCGGTACGCACAGCTCCGCGTCAAGGTCCAGCCCGCCGCGTGGCGGGTTTCAACTGGTCCGTTGGCTGGCCGAGTTGGCCCGGTTGTGGCGGTTCGGGCACGGGTGCCTCGCGCCGGGCCGACTCCGTAACCTGTCCCCATGACGACGTACGAAGGACTTCCCCCCTGCCAGCTGGGTTTCCCCGGGGAGTTGCGCGACCGACTGGTGGCGGCGGTGCTGAGCGGGGCGAAGACCACGACGACGGGACTGCTGGAGGAGTACGAGCGGGAGGGCGAGCCGCTGCCCGAGCCGGGGGCGCGCGTGGTGCTGGTGGACTCCGCCGAGCAGCCGCTGGCTGTCCTGGAAGTGACGGAGGTGCGCGTCCTGCGGCTGGCCGACGTCGGACTGCGGCACGTCCTCGACGAGGGGGAGGGTTACGCGTCGGTGGCCGAATGGCGCGCCTCCCACGAGGGGTTCTGGCGCGACGTGGAACGGCGCGCGGGCCCGGACGGGCCCCCCTTCACCCTCGACGACGACACCCCGGTGGTCACCGAGCGCTTCCGGGTGGTGCGGGGCCCCGTCTAGGAGACGGCCTTCGCGGCCGCGCGGCCCGCCGCGCGGCCCGAGAAGATGCAGCCGCCCAGGAAGGTGCCTTCGAGGGCCCGGTAGCCGTGGACGCCCCCGCCGCCGAAGCCCGCCGCCTCCCCGGCCGCGTAGACACCGGGGAGCGGTTCGCCCGCCGGGGTCAGAACGCGCGAGGACAGGTCGGTCTCCAGCCCGCCCAGGGACTTGCGGGTCAGGATCGAGAGCCGGACCGCGATCAGCGGGCCCGCGGCGGGGTCCAGGATGCGGTGCGGGGCGGCGGTGCGGATCAGCTTGTCGCCGAGGTACCTGCGGGCCCCGTGGATGGCCGTCACCTGGAGGTCCTTGGTGAACGGATTGGCGATCTCCCGGTCGCGGGCGACGATCTCGGCCCGGACCGCGGCCTCGTCGAGGAGGTTCTCCTTGGTGAGCCCGTTCATCCGGCGGACCAGCGCGGACACGTCGCGTTCGACGATGAAGTCGGCGCCGTGGTCCATGAAGGCCTTCACCGGGCCCGGGACGGCCTGCCGCGCCCGGTCGATGACGTCACGCACCGACTTCCCCGTCAGGTCGGGGTTCTGCTCCGAGCCGGAGAGGCCGAACTCCTTGCCGATGATGCGCTGGTTGAGCACGAACCAGGTGTGGTCGTGTCCGGTCTTCATGATGTGGTCGAGGGTGCCGAGCGTGTCGAACCCCGGGAAGAGCGGTACGGGGAGCCGCTTGCCGGTGGCGTCGAGCCAGAGCGAGGACGGGCCGGGCAGGATCCGGATGCCGTGCCGGGCCCAGATGGGGTTCCAGTTCTCGATGCCCTCGGTGTAGTGCCACATCCGGTCCTTGTTGATGTGGCTGGCGCCCGCGGCCTCCGTGATGCCCAGCATCAGGCCGTCGACGTGCGCGGGGACCCCGGAGAGCAGCCGCTCGGGCGGGGTGCCGAGCCGCTCGGGCCACTGGGCGCGCACGAGGTCGTGGTTGCCGCCGATGCCGCCGCTTGTGACGATCACCGCCTGGGCCCGCAGGCTGAAGGCGCCGCTCACCTCGCGGCCGCTGGCGGAGCCCCGTACGGCGTCCGAGGGGGCCAGCACCTCGCCGGTGACGGTGTCCACCGTGCCGGCGGTGGCCTCCAGGCCGGTGACCCGGTGCCGGAAGGCGAGCCGGACCAGGCCCCGGGCCACCCCGGCGCGGACCCGGCGTTCGAAGGGGGCGACCAGGCCGGGGCCGGTGCCCCAGGTGATGTGGAACCGCGGGACGGAGTTGCCGTGGCCGTTCGCGTCGTAGCCGCCGCGCTCCGCCCAGCCGACCACCGGGAAGAAGCGCACCCCCTGGGCGTGCAGCCAGGGCCGCTTCTCCCCCGCCGCGAAGTCCACGTACGCCTCGGCCCAGCGGCGCGGCCAGGCGTCCTCGGGGCGGTCGAAGCCGGCCGTGCCCGCCCAGTCCTGGAGGGCCAGGTCGCGGCTGTCCTTGATGCGCATCCGGCGCTGCTCGGGCGAGTTGACGAAGAACAGCCCGCCGAACGACCAGTGCGCCTGCCCGCCGATCGACTGCTCGGGCTCCTGGTCGAGGAGGATCACCTTGCGGCCCGCGTCGACGAGCTCGGCGGTGGCGACGAGCCCGGCGAGGCCCGCTCCGATCACGATCACGTCAGCGTCGTACGTCATGCGTTGCCCGTCCTCCGGTCGGTGGTGGGGCAGATCCTTTGCTACGGAGCGGTAACCAGTCAACAGCGGTGGTTGGATGGATTCCGTGAGTGCCGCTGATGAAGTACTGGACGTCGTGGACCGGGACGACCGGGTCACCGGGCGGGCCCCGCGGGGCGAGGTGTACGCCCGGGGGCTGATCCACCGGTGCGTGTTCGTGCTGGCCCGGGACGCGCGGGGGCGGGTGTTCGTGCACCGCCGGACCGCGTCGAAGCTGGTGTTCCCCTCGTACTACGACATGTTCGTGGGCGGGGTGCTGGGCACCGGCGAGGACTACGCGCGGGCCGCGCTGCGGGAGGCCGAGGAGGAGCTGGGGGTGAGCGGGCTGGAGCCGCCGCGGCCGCTGTTCAAGTTCCTGTACGAGGGTCCGGGCGGGGCCTGGTGGTCGTACGTGCACGAGGTGCGGTGCGACCTGCCGGTGACTCCGCAGGCCTCGGAGGTGGACTGGCACACCTGGCTGACGCCGCGGGAGCTGGAGCGGCGGGTCGCGGACGGGGAGTGGGCGTGGGTGCCGGACGGGCTGGAGGCCTACCGGCGGCTGACGGCCTTCCGCGCGGACGGGGGCTGAGCGCACCGGGGCGGCCGGGGGGCCGGGCCGCTGTGGGGGCCGGGGCGGGGGGCCGGGGCGCTGCCGGATCCGCGGGGCCGGGGCCCGTAGATTGGCCGGATGATCGACTTCGTCAAAGACGTGCGCCTCTGGTTCGCGCCGAAGCGGCTGCGGGACGAGGGCGACACCCCGGACTACCGCTTCTCCCTGGCCAACGAGCGGACCTTCCTCGCCTGGATCCGGACCGCGCTCGCGCTGGTCGGGGGCGGTTTCGCGGTCGACCAGTTCCTGCCCGACCTGCGCTGGGGCGTACGGGTCGGGATGGCCTTGGCCCTGCTGGCGGTCGGGGCCGCCTGCGCGCTGCGGGCCGTCAACCACTGGGTGCGGTGCGAGCGGGCGATGCGGCGCGGCGAGGACCTGCCGCTGTCGCGGTTCCCGGTGCTGCTGAGCCTGGGCGTCGGCCTGGTCGCGGCGACCATGGTGCTCGTCGTGCTGCTCGGCTGGACGGCCGGCCGGTGAGCGGCGCCGGAACGGCGGCGGTCCGCGACGCCGGGCTGCAGCCGGAGCGGACCCGGCTGGCGTGGCGGCGTACGACGCTGGCCTGTTCGGTGGCGGTCGTCCTGGCGCTGCGGCAGGCGCTGCGCGGGTCGGGATCGCCGGTGCAGGTGGGCGGAACCGCCGTGATCGCGCTGATCTATCTGGCGTTCCTCGGGGTGGCGCACCTGCGGATGCGGCAGCTGGCGGCGGCCCGGCCGCCCGCCCTCGCGCCGCGCGTGGCGGCGGGCGCGGTGCTGTGCACGGTGGCGCTGGCGCTGTTCGCGATGACGCTGATCTGGTGACCTTCCGGGGGCGCGCGACACGAAGGGGGACACAACGGGGTTTACGGGGCAATCCGCACTAGCCTCGGCGCCATGACGACCCTGCACCACGAGCACCCCACGCACGAACACGTCCACGGCCCCTCCTGCGGCCACCGGGCGGTCCCGCACGGCGACCACGTCGACTACGCGCACGACGGCCACCTGCACCGGGAGCACTCCGGGCACTGGGACGAGTGCGAGAGCGACGGCCACACCGCCCACGAGGACCACGGGCACGCCCACGGCCCGGACTGCGGGCACGACTCCGTCCCGCACGGGGACCACGTCGACTACGTCCACGACGGCCACCGGCACGCCGAGCACGACGGTCACTACGACGACCACTGACGGCCGCCCCTGACGGCCGCCCCTGACGGCCACGGGCGGCCACCGCCGGCCGCCGGCCGTCAGGCGCGCCCCTCGCACCCCCAACACCCCCGCTCTCCCCGGCCGTCGGCCCGGCTGACAGGATTCCGGTCACCGTCACAGCGACCCGGGGAGAGCACCATGACCGTCGACGCACCGTACGTCGTCCAGCCCGCGAGCGGCGTCCACGCCTACGTCCAGCCGGACGGGGGCTGGTGCCTCAACAACGCGGGGTTCGTCAGCGACGGCGGTCGGACCCTGCTCGTCGACACCGCCGCCACCGAGCGCCGGGCGCTGGCCCTGCGCGAGGCGGTCCGCGCTTCGGGGGCGCCGCTCCCCCGGACCGTCGTGAACACCCACCACCACGGCGACCACACCTACGGCAACGGGGTGTTCGCCCCCGAGGCCCTGATCGTCGGGCACGACAACGCGCGGGCCGAGCAGCTCGCCGCCGGGCACCAGCTGGAGATGATCTGGCCCGCCACGGACTTCGGCGCGATAGCGATCACCGCCCCCGACCTCACCTTCAGCGAGCGGCTGACCCTGCACGTCGGTGACACCGAGGTGCGGGTGATCCACCCGGGCGTGGCGCACACCACCGGGGACGCGGTCGTGTGGCTGCCCGGGCAGCGCGTCGTCTTCACCGGGGACCTGGTCTTCGCCGGGGGGACGCCCTTCCTCGCGATGGGCTCGCTGTCCGGTTCGCTGCGGGCGCTGGAGCTGCTCGCCTCCCTGGACGCGGAGACCGTCGTACCGGGTCACGGGCCGCTGACCGACCCGTCGGCGTACGAGGCCACCGGCCGCTACCTGCGGTTCGTCGCCGAACTGGCCCGGGAGGGCCGGGACAAGGGGCTGAGCCCGCTGGAGACGGCGCAGGGGGCGGACCTCGGGGAGTTCGCCGCCTGGCGGGAGAGCGAGCGGCTGGTGGCGAACGTGCACCGGGCGTACGCGGAGCTGGCCGGGGAGCCGGAGGGGGCCCCGCTGGACATCATGGCCGTGCTGCGGGACATGACGGTGATGAACGGGGGCACGCCGATCCTGTGTCACGCCTGACACGGGACCGCCCCACGGGTGAGCCCGTCCGGGACCGGGCCGGCGGCCCCCGGGCGGGGCGGGCGCGGGGTGGGCGCGGGGCCGGGCCGGAGGAGTTCTCCGGCCTGCCCCCTGGACGGCATACCGACTGGTCGGCATGATGTCCCGGGACGATCCGTTCCACCCCTCACCGTCGACTCCGTACGGAGGTGCGCACCATGACCGCAGCCCCGGCAGGCTCCCCGAGCCCGCGCGGCCTGGACCTGGAGCGGCTGCGCGGCCATCTCGACGCCGCGCGCCCCGGGCTGGTGACCGGCCCGCTGAGCGGCCGGCTGATCGAGGGGGGCCGCTCGAACCTGACGTACGCGGTCACCGACGGCGCCGCCCGCTGGGTGGTGCGCCGGCCGCCGCTCGGCCACGTCCTGGCCACCGCGCACGACATGCGGCGCGAGCACCGGGTGATCGCCGCCCTGCACGGAACGGCCGTCCCGGTGCCCGAGCCACTGCTGCTGTGCGAGGACGAGGAGGTGCTGGGGGCGCCGTTCTACGTCATGGAGTTCGTGGACGGGGTCCCGTACCGCAGCGCCGCGCAGCTGGCGGGGATCGGCCCCGAGCGGACCCGGCGGGCGGTGCTCGCCCTGGTGGACACCCTGGTCGACCTGCACGCCGTGGACCCGGCGGCGGTCGGGCTGGGCGACTTCGGCCGCCCCGAGGGCTTCCTCGACCGGCAGCTGCGCCGCTGGGGCAAGCAGCTCGCGGCCTCCCGGGGCCGGGAGCTGGCGGGGATCGACGAGCTGCACGCGGCGCTCGGCCGGGCGCTGCCCGCCTCCCCCGCGCCGACGGTGGTGCACGGGGACTTCCGGCTGGACAACGTACTGATCGGCGGCCCGGACGACTCGATCCGGGCGGTGCTGGACTGGGAGATGTCCACGCTGGGCGATCCGCTCACCGACCTCGGGCTGCTCGTCATGTACAGCTCCGACCTGGGCCTGACCGACTCCCCGGTCAGCACGACGAGCCGGGCGCCGGGGCATCCGGAGCCGGCCGAGCTGATCGCGCGGTACGCCGCCCGCTCCGGCCGGGACACCGGGGCCATCGCCTGGTACACGGCCTTCGCGTGGTTCAAGCTCGCGGTGATCCTCGAAGGCATCCACTACCGCTTCACGCTCGGGCAGACGGTCGGCGCGGGCTTCGACCGGATCGGCGAACTGGTCCCGGTCTTCATCGAGCACGGTCTGACCACCCTCCAGGAAGGCTGAGCAGCACCCATGGACTTCGCATTCGACTCCCGTACCGAGGAACTCCGCGAGCGGCTGCTCGCGTTCATGGAGGAGTACGTCTACCCGGCGGAGGCCCTCGCCGCCGAGCAGCGCGCGCGGCTGGCCTCGCCCTGGGACACCCCGGCCGTCTTCGGCGAACTGAAGGCCGAGGCGCGCCGCCAGGGCCTGTGGAACCTCTTCCTGCCCGACGCGGAGTACGGCGCCGGGCTGACCAACCTCCAGTACGCCCCGCTCGCCGAGATCACCGGCCGCAGTCCGCACCTGGCGCCGATGGCGACCAACTGCGCGGCCCCGGACACCGGGAACATGGAGCTGCTGGCGCAGTTCGGCGACGAGCGGCAGAAGAAGCAGTGGCTGGAGCCACTGCTGGCGGGCGAGATCCGTTCGGCCTTCGCGATGACCGAGCCCGAGGTCGCCTCCTCGGACGCGACGAACATCGAGACGCGGATCGAGCGCGCCGGTGACGAGTACGTGGTCACGGGCCGCAAGTGGTACATCTCCGGGGCGATGAACCCGGACTGCAAGATCTTCATCGTGATGGGCAAGACCGACCCGGAGGGCGCCGATCCGCGCCGCCAGCAGTCGATGGTCCTGGTCCCCCGCGACACGCCGGGCGTCGAGGTCCGCCGGGCGATGACGGTGTACGGGTACGCGGACCACGACCACGGCGGGCACGCCGAGGTGGTCTTCGACGGGGCCCGGGTCCCGGCGGCGAACCTGATCGGCGCGGAGGGCACCGGCTTCGCCATCGCCCAGGCGCGGCTCGGCCCGGGCCGGATCCACCACTGCATGCGGCTGATCGGCATGGCGGAGCGGGCCGTGGAGCTGATGTGCCGGCGCGCGGTGGGGCGTACGGCCTTCGGCAAGGAGCTGGCCGCGCAGGGGGTGGTGCAGGGCTGGATCGCCGATGCCCGGGTCACCATCGAACAGCTGCGGCTGCTGGTGCTGAAGACGGCCTGGCTGATGGACACGGCCGGGAACCGGGGCGCGCACACCGAGATCCAGGCCATCAAGATCGCGACTCCGCGCGCGGTCGTGGAGATCCTTGACCGGGCGGTGCAGCTGCACGGCGCGGGCGGGGTGAGCCAGGACCTCCCGCTGGCCGAACTGTGGGCGGCCGCGCGGACGCTGCGGCTGGCGGACGGTCCCGACGAGGTGCACCAGCGCTCGCTGGCGCGCCGGGAGCTGCGGCCGTACGCCGGCCGGGGCTGAACGTGGGGCATTCGTGCGGGAGTTCGGTGGAACGTGTGTGCACGGTGAAGGCGATGCGGGGGGCTGATTGAGAAACCTTGTTGAATAACCCCGGAAGGCCGGGGTGATCTTGATTTGCTCCTGTCAATCGGAACAGGGTTCTCCAGAAGGTTCGACGCCCCACACGTCACCACGAGGAGATCCCTCCACATGGCAACTCACAAGCGCTCGCGCGGTTTCCGGTACGCGGCAGTCGTCACGGGAGCCGCCACCGCGGCCGCCGTGACCCTGCTCGCCACCCCTTTCGCGGGAGCGGCGGCACCGGCCGAAGGCACCGTCTACGGACTGGGCGCACCCGGTGCGATCGACGGCAGTTACGTCGTCATCCTCGACGGATCCGCCGACAAGCAGAAGCTCGCCGACAAGTACGGAGGCGAACTGCAACGCTCCTACGGCTCCCGGGTCAACGGCTTCTCGGCCTCGGGGCTGAGCGAGACCGAGGCCAAGCGGCTCGCGGCCGACCCGGCGGTCGGCAAGGTCGTGCAGAACAAGAAGTTCTCCGCCAAGGCCACCCAGCCCAACCCCCCGTCGTGGGGGCTGGACCGCATCGACCAGACCGCGAAGGAGGGGGACAAGAAGTACGTCTACCCGGACGGGGCGGGTGAAGGGGTGACGGCGTACGTCATCGACACCGGCATACGCGTGACCCACAAGGACTTCGGCGGCCGCGCCACCAGCGGCTTCGACGCCGTGGACAACGACGACAGCGCCGACGACGGCAACGGCCACGGCACGCACGTGGCCGGGACCATCGCGGGCACCGCCCACGGGGTCGCCAAGAAGGCGAAGCTGGTCGCCGTGCGGGTGCTGGACGACAACGGCTCGGGCACCACCGAGCAGGTGGTCGCCGGCATCGACTGGGTCACCCAGCACCACTCCGGGCCCTCCGTGGCCAACATGAGCCTCGGCGGCGGCGCGGACGAGGCCCTCGACGAGGCCGTGCGCCGGGCCGTGGCCTCGGGCATCACGTTCGCCGTCGCGGCGGGCAACGAGTCGGCCGACGCCGGGCAGGGCTCCCCGGCCCGGGTCCCCGAGGCCCTCACGGTGGCGTCGAGCACCATCGACGACGCGCAGTCATCCTTCTCCAACTTCGGTTCCGTGGTGGACCTGTACGCGCCGGGCTCCGACATCACCTCGGACTGGAACGACAGCGACAGCGGTACGAAGACCATCTCCGGCACCTCCATGGCCACCCCGCACGTGGCGGGAGCCGCGGCCGTCTACCTCGGCGGCCACCCGTCGTCGACCCCGGCGCAGACCGCCACGGCCCTGACCGCGGCGGCGACGGCGGGAGCGGTGACCAACCCGTCGGCGGGCACGGCGAACAAGCTGCTGAAGGTGGCCCCGTAGCGGAAGACCGGGCGTAGCGGTCCCCGCCCGTCCTCCCGCCGCCCCCGCCAGGGGTGGCCGGGGGGGACGGGCCGGACCGGCGTCCGGGCGGGACTCCGGGCGGCGGAGGCGGAGGGGACCTTCGCCCCCCGGAGTCCCGGCCGGAAGGGACGGAAGGGGAGCTTCCGGTGGGCTATATTCGGTACATCCCCCCACCGAAGGTGCATATCGCCATGCCCAGCTCCACCCTGACCCCGGCCGTCCCCGCCCCGGCGCCGCAGGCCCCGGCCGCCACCCCGATTGCGGCTGCGGCTCCGGCTCCGGCCGCGCGCCTGGCCAACCCCGGACCGCTCGGCCTCGCCGCGTTCGCGCTGACCACCTTCGTGCTCAGCCTCTTCAACTCGGGCCTGATCGCGAACGCCGCCCTCAGCGCCGTCGTCCTGCCCCTGGCGCTCTTCTACGGCGGCCTCGCCCAGTTCGTCGCGGGCGTGCTGGAGTTCCGCCGCGGCAACACCTTCGGCACCACCGCGTTCGTCTCGTACGGCGCGTTCTGGATGGCCTTCGCCGGCTACGTGAAGTTCGTCGTCCCGACCCTGCCGGCCGGCCAGGCGCACATCGCCACCGGCTGGTTCCTGATCGCCTGGTTCGTCTTCACCGCGTACATGGCGGTCGCCGCCCTGAAGCTGGACCTGGCGCACCGGGCCCTGTTCACCGTCCTCGCGCTGACCTTCCTCTTCCTCGCCCTCGGCGACCTCACCCAGGTCACCGCGCTCGGCCACGCCGGCGGCTGGCTCGGCCTGCTGTGCGCGGGCATCGCCTGGTACGTCTCCTTCGCCGGGGTGGCCGAGGAGACCTGGGGCCGCAAGGTCCTCCCGCTGGGCTGAGGCCGCTGGACCGGGGCGGCCGGGTGGCGCCGCCGGGCTGGGGCCCGCGCGGCCTCAGGCCCGGTCGCGTGCGAGCGCGAGGATGCCGGCCGCCGCGCCGATGACCTCGTCGAGCACCTCCCGGGAGCGGACCAGGTCGCCGATCATCCGGTCGATCCGGTCCCGCTCCTCGCTCAGTTCGGCCACCAGCGCCGGGGTGGCGCGCACCGACGGGCCGCCGTCCTCGTCCCGCATGCAGGGCAGGATCCGCGCGATCCTGGCGCTGTGCAGGCCGGCCGCGTAGAGCTCCTGGATCCGGATGACCCGGTCGACGGCCCGCTCGGGGAAGTCACGGTGGCCGCCGGGCGTCCGGTCGGAGGCCAGGAGCCCCTGCTCCTCGTAGTAGCGCAGGGAGCGCGCGCCGACCCCGGTGCGCCGTGCCAGCTCGCCGATCCGCATGTCCCGCTCCCCCTGCCGCCCTTGAACCTCACACCGGTGTCACGTTTTACGGTACCGGCATGACGCAGACACCGCAGGCATCGGAGGCACCGGCCTTCTCGTCCCGCCTCTTCGAACCCGCCCGTCTCGGCGGCCTCGTACTCCCCAACCGCCTCGTGATGGCCCCGCTGACGCGCAACCGCGCCGGAGCCGACGGGGTGCCCGGTGAGCTGATGGCCGCCCACTACGCGCAGCGCGCCTCGGCCGGGCTGATCATCGCCGAGGGCACCACCCCGAACGCCGTCGGCCAGAGCTACCCGCACATCCCGGGCATCCACACGCCGGAGCAGATCGCCGGCTGGCGCCGGGTCACCGGGGCGGTGGGCGCCGCCGGGGGGCGGATGTTCCTCCAGCTCCAGCACGCCGGGCGGGTCGGCCACCCCGACACCAGCGGCCACGTACCGCTCGCCCCGTCGGCCGTCCGCTTCCCGGAGCCGCTGCCCACGCCCGGCGGGCTCCGGGAGGGGGTCACGCCCCGCGCGATGACGGCGGCGGACATCGGCGCCACCCTCGCCGACTTCGCGACGGCCGCCCGCAACGCCGTCGCGGCGGGATTCGCCGGGGTGGAGGTGCACTCCGCCAACGGCCACCTGCTGCACCAGTTCCTCTCGCGCAACACCAACCTGCGCACCGACGCCTGGGGTGGCTCCGTCGAGGGGCGGATCCGCTTCACCGTCGAAGTGGTCCGGGCCGTCGTGGCGGCGGTCGGCCGCGACCGGGTCGGCGTCCGGATCTCCCCCGGAGCGAACGTCAACGGCATCGAGGAGGGCGGGACCGGGGAGCTCTACCCCGCCCTGGCCGAGGCGCTCGCCGAGCTGGAGCCGGTCTACCTGCACCAGGTGCACGCCGACCCGGACGACGCCCTCTACGCGGAGATCCGGGGGCTCTGGCCGGGCACGCTGATCGCCAACCCCGCCCTGTCCCGCGAGGAGGTCGCGGCCGACGGCGGCAAGGCCCGGGGCGAACGCCTGCTGGCCGCGGGCGCCGACCTGATCGCGCTGGGGCGGGGCTTCGTCGCCAACCCCGACTTCGTGGCACGGCTGCGCACGGGGGCGCCCCTGAACGAGCTCCGTCCGGAGTTCCTGATGCACGTCGGGGGCGCGGAGGGCTACAACGACTACCCGGCGCTCCAGTACGGCTGCGCGTGACCGGCTGTACGTGACTGGGTGTACGTGACTGGCTGTACGAGTGCCTACGGGCGCAGGGAGCGCAGCAGCAGGTCGGCGAGGTGGTCGGCCACCTGGTGCGGGGTGAGGGGGCCGTCCGTGCGGTACCAGGTCGACAGGTGGTGCACGGAGCCGAAGTAGAAGTCGACCACCAGGTCCGCGGGGGTGGCCATGGCGAACACCCCGTTCTTCTGCCCCTCTTCGACCAGCGCCCGGAACCGCTCGTGGTAGCGCCGCCGCTCGGCCCGCACCTGCTTGTACTTCTCCGGGCTCAGCTGGTGCATCGACCGGAAGAAGATCATCGCGTCGTCGAGGTTCTCGATCGTGGTGACCACCACGTCGGCGGCGGCGGCCCGCAGCCGCTCCTCCACCGGGGCGTCGGATCCGGCCACCGCGTCGAGTCGCTGCTGCTGGAGGCGCAGCATCCGCGCGTACACCTCGTGCAGCAGGTCGTCCTTGGAACCGAAGTAGTGGTACAGCGCGCCCTTGGTCACACCGGCCGCCTCGACGATCTCCTGGACGGAGGTGCGGTCGTAGCCGCGCTCGGCGAACAGCCTGGTGGCGACGGCCAGCAGCCGCTGCGGCACCGGGGTCTCCCGGCCCACGCCCTCGGGTCCCTCGGTGGTGCTGGCGCCCATGGTGCCCGCCTTCCTCTCCTGATGCATCGCATTCCCGGCATTCCCGCGCTGTACGACCGTCCGACGGTTTTCAGCCTCGGTCGCGCAGTTCACGTCGCAGGATCTTGCCACTGGTCGTCCGGGGAAGAACAGGCAGGATCTCCACCTCGCGCGGGTACTTGTACGCGGCCAGCCGCTCGGCGCAGTACGCGGACAGCTCCGCCGGGCCGACGGTGGCGCCGGGGCGCAGGCTGACGTACGCCTTCACGCTCTCGCCCCGGTAGTCGTCGGGCACGCCGACGACGGCCGCGTCGCGGACCGCCGGGTGCGCGTGGAGGACGTCCTCCACCTCCCTCGGCCAGACCTTGAACCCGGAGGCGTTGATCATGTCCTTCTTGCGGTCGACGACGTAGAGCCAGCCGTCCGCGTCCATGAAGCCGATGTCGCCGGTGCGCAGTTCGCCGTCCGGGAAGGCCGCGGCGCTCTCCTCGGGGCGGCCCCAGTAGCCGGGGACGACCTGGGGGCCGCGGACGGCGATCTCGCCGCTCTCGCCGAAGGGCAGCTCGGCGCCCTGCTCGTCGAGGATCCGTACGAGGGTCTGCGCGCCGGGGACGCCGACCGAGAGGGTGCCGGAGGCGGGGTCGACGGGGGCTTCGAGGTGCGCGGGGACCGAGGCGCAGGCGGCGGTGGTCTCGGTGAGGCCGTACCCGTTGCGCAGGTGGCAGCCGAAGGCGTCGCGCAGACGTGCGACCAGGGCGGGCGGCAGCGGGGCGCCGCCGGAGGAGACCACCTGGAAGGAGGCGAAGTGCTCGGGGGTGGCCGCGGGGTGGGCGGTGAGGGCCGTGAAGGCGGTGGCCGGTCCGATGGTGTAGGCGGGGCGGTGTTCGAGGAAGGCGTCCAGGACGGTGCCCGCGTCGAAGCGGTGGGCGAGGACGAGGGTGCCCGCGTTGGTGAAGCAGGCGGCGAGCTCGCAGACCATGCCGGTGATGTGGAAGAGCGGGGCGAGGGCGAAGTAGCCGGCGCCCGGCGGCACGGGGTGGCCGGTGACCTGGCGGGTGGCGTTGTAGGTGAGGGCGCCGTGCGGGTTCATGGCGCCCTTGGGGGTGCCGGAGGTGCCGGAGGTGTAGCTGATCAGGGCGAGGTCGGCGGCGGTGAGCCGCGGATCGGGCGGCGCGGGGTGGCCCTGGCGGGCCACGGAGGCGAGGTCGGCGGGTCGGGGGCCGGGCCGGAGCCCGGGGCCGGCCGCCGGGGCGGACGGGGCGGACGGGGGTGGCGGGCCGGACAAGGGTGGCGGGAGGACGCGGGGGTCGTCGCGGGTCTGGAAGTCGTGGGGGTCGGCCGTGAGGACGGTGTGCACCCCGGTGTCCGGAACGCACGCGCTCAGGTACGCCGTCCAGGCCCGGTCCTCGCAGACGAGCACGGCGGCGCCGGAGTCGCGCAGGGCGTGGCCGGCCTCGGCGGACTTGTACATCGGGTTCAGCGGTACGACCACGGCCCCGGCCTTCCAGGCGGCCAGCACCGCGAGCACGAAGTGCGGCGTGTTCTGGAGCATGACGGCGACCCGGTCGCCCCGCCGCACCCCGCGCGCGGCGAGGTGTCCGGCGAGGGAGTCGGAGAGGGCGTCGGCCTCGGCGTAGCCGGTCCGGCCGTCGAAGTAGGCGAGGGCCGGGTGCTGCGGGGCCCGGGCGACGGCGGCCCGGAAGGCGTCCAGCACCGTGGGCGGCGGGCTGACCGGAGCCAGCTGGGCCGCACTCAGCCGCCCGAGCCACGGCCGGGCCCCGTAACGGGACCACCCCGCAGCCCCACCCGGCCCGGCCGGCTCCGGCTGGCCGGGCTGGTCGCCCTGCCCCGTCCGCGAGGCGTTCCCGCCCGGCTCGCCCTGCTCCGCCTGCTCGTGCTGCCCACCCTGCGCGCGCGGCCCCGCCGGTGAGGCCTGCCCGTGCCGCCCCGCGTGCACGGCCTGCTCCGGCCGGCCGGGCTGCTCGCTCTGCTCGGCCTGCTCGGCCTGCGCATGCTGCCCGGCCTGCTCTCCGGCGCGGGGCGGGGGCGTCATGAGGATTCCCATTTCTGCTGGAGGCGGTTCATGTTGCCCAGCCACCGGTCCGGGTCGCCGGCGCGGGCGGCGTAGTAGTCCGCCACCTCGGGGTGCGGGAGGATCAAGAACCGGCCCTTCTCCATGCCGTCGAACAGTGCTTCCGCCACCGCGTCCGGCTCGATCGCGGTCGGCGCCAGCACGAGCTCGCCCGCCGAGCCCGCGGCGGTCAGCATGTCGGTGCGCACGCCCTGCGGGCAGATGGCGTGGACCTGGACGCCCCGGTGGCGGTAGGTCAGCGAGAGCCATTCCGCGAAGGCGAGGGCACCGTGCTTGCTGACACTGTACGGCGCCGCTCCGATCATGGTCAGCAGCCCGGCGGCGGAGACGGTGGACACGAACCGGCCGCCGCCGCGCTCCAGCCAGTCGGGCAGCAGGGCCCGGGCGGCGCGCACGTGGGCCATCACATTGGTGTCCCAGGCCGCCGCCCAGACGTCCTCGTCCGCGAACGCGTCCCCGCCGGAGGCGAGTCCGGCGTTGGCGCAGTAGACGTCGACGGCGCCGCCGAGGGCTTCGCGGGCCTGGGCGACGACCGTCGAGGCGTCGCCGGGGACCGCGACGGCCCGGGCGCCGATCGCGCCCGCGACGGCGGCCGCCTTGGCGGGGTCGAGGTCGTTGACGACGACCGTGGCCCCTTCGGCTGCGAAGCGGTGGGCCAGGGCGGCGCCGATCCCGCCGCCCGCGCCGGTGACGACGACTCGCTGGTCCTGGTACGCGCTCACGGGGATCACCTTTCGCCGCTGACTGCCGGATCCCGGGCAGACTAACCAGTCGGTATGTCGGGGCGGAAGGGGGGAGCGGCCTTAGCGTGTCCGGATGACGCTGTCACGACGCGGGGTGCTGGGACTGGCGGGGGCCGTGGGTGCCGTGGGTGCCGTGGGGGGCGCCGGAGCCGTGGGGGCCGCGGCGGCGCCCGCCCCGGCCGCCGCCGCCCGGGTGCGGACGGGCTTCGAGCGGCTCGCCGCCGACGGGTACGCGGAACTCGCCGGCCAGCGCGTCGGGGTCGTCACCAACCCCACCGGCATCACCGCCGACGCCCGCCACCTGGTCGACGTACTGCACGCCGACCCCCGGGTGGACCTGGTCGCGGTGTTCGGGCCCGAGCACGGGTTCCGCGGGACGGCGCAGGCCGGCGGCTCGGAGGGGTCCGGCCGCGATCCTGCCACGGGGCTGCCCGTGTACGACACGTACGACAAGAGCGGGCAGCGGCTCGCGGACCTCTTCACGGCGGCGGGCGTCGACACCGTCGTCTTCGACATCCAGGACGTCGGGGCCCGCTTCTACACCTACGTCTGGACCCTCTACGACTGCATGCGCGCGGCCGCCCTCGCCGGCAAGGCGGTGGTGGTGCTGGACCGGCCCAACCCGGTGGGCGGCCGGCGGGCGGCCGGGCCGGTGCTGGAGCGCCCGTACGCGAGTTTCGTCGGCCGGGAGCCGATCGCGCTGGCCCACGGCATGACGGCGGCCGAACTGGCCCTGCTGTTCAACGGGGAGTTCCTGAGGGCGAGTCCGGCGCGGCTGCGGACGGTGGCGATGACGGGCTGGCGGCGCGGATCCCTCTTCGGCGCGACGGGGCTGCCGTGGGTGCCGCCGAGCCCCAACATGCCGACCCCGGACACCGCCCTCGCCTACGCCGGGACCTGCCTGTTCGAGGGAACCAGCCTGTCGGAGGGG
Organism: Streptomyces sp. NPDC002032; assembly: GCF_042890765.1. Taxonomy (NCBI): domain Bacteria; kingdom Bacillati; phylum Actinomycetota; class Actinomycetes; order Kitasatosporales; family Streptomycetaceae; genus Streptomyces; species Streptomyces sp. NPDC002032. The sequence goes on from NZ_JBIASM010000029.1 coordinate 44,187, forward strand.
CGGGGTACGACCACGCCCTTCGAGGTGCTCGGCGCGGAGGGGCTCGACCGGCGGTGGGCGCAGGAGGCCGACGGGCTGGGGCTGCCGGGGGTGTGGTTCCGGGAGGCCTGGTTCACCCCCTCCTTCTCCAAGCACGCCGGGAAGCCCTGCGGCGGCCTCCGGCTGGTCGTGCACGACCGCGAGGCCTTCGACCCGGTCCGGACGGGCATCGGACTGCTGGTCACGGCGCGGCGGGCGTGGAGCGGGTTCGCCTGGCGGCCGGACCACTGGATCGACCGGCTGACCGGGTCGGACCGGGTCCGCACTCTGGTGGACGCGGGCGCGGGGGTGGAGGAGATCGCGGGCGACTGGGCGGCGGGGCTGGCCCGGTTCGCGGCGGTCCGGGAGGAGTACCTGCTCTACCCCTGATCCCGGAGCCGGAAAGGCCCGATCCGGTGCTGTCGCGGGGCTGGCCGACGGGGACCGGCAGCGGGATGCTGCCTGCACCGGAGGCGCGGAGGGGGAGGTCGTCATGGCGGACAACGGGGCCGTGGGCGGGGCCCGGATCGGGGCCGTGGGCGGGGCAGGGACCGGGGCCGTGGGCGGAGTCGCGACCGGGGCCGGGATCGTGGCCGGGATCGGGATCGGGATCGGGAAGGGAGCCGGGATCGGGGCCGGGGCGGGCGTCAAGGCCGCCTTCGGGCTCCCGGCCGGCCCGGCCGCCGCGGCCGTCCCGGCGGTGGGGGTGGCTCCGTACCAGGAGCTGACCTTCGACGTCCAGGGGGACGTGGACCCGGCGACGCGGGCGGCCGTGGCCCGGATCGACGCCACCGACCTGCTGGTGTTCGCGCACGGGTGGAACAGCGACCGGACCACCGCGACCCGGCTCTTCGACCGCTTCTTCGCCCCCTTCCCCGGCCTGGTCGGCGCCGGGGTGCGGCTCGGGTACGTGGGGGTGGTGTGGCCCTCGATCCGCTTCTCCGACGAGCCGATACCCGACTTCGACCCGCCCGCCGCCGCCGGAACGGCCGCCACCGCCGCCACCGCGCTGGACCCGGCCACCCGCCTCGCGCTCGGGGCCTTCTGGCCCGGCCGGGACGCGGAGCTCGGCCGGGTCGCCCGGCTGCTGGACGAACGGCCGGAGTCGGAGGCGGCCTTCGCCGAGTTCGGGGCGCTCGTACGGGAACTCGTCCAGGTCGACCGGGCCGAGACGACCGCCGCGGCGGCCGGGGCCGACGGCGCCCCCGAGGTGCCGGACCTCTTCGCGCGGGACGTCCTGGAGGTGTGCCGGGCCCTGGCCGACGCCCTGGCCCGGTCGGGGCCGGAGGGCTCCGCCGCACCGGCCTTCGCGCCCGGCGACGGGCTGCGCACCCTGTGGGGCGGCGCGAAGGAGCTGCTGCGCCAGGCAACGTACTACGAGATGAAGAAACGGGCCGGGGTGGTCGGCGAGCGCGGGCTCGGACCGGTGCTGACGGACCTGGCCGGCCGGCGCCCGGCCCTGCGCATCCATCTGATCGGCCACAGCTTCGGGGCGCGGGTGGTGTCCTTCTCGCTGCGCGCCGCGCCCGACGGCGCCCGTCACCTGAAGTCCCTGACGCTCTTGCAGGGCGCCTTCTCGCACTACGCCTTCAGCGACCGCCTCCCCCACGACGCGCGCCGCGGCGGCGCCCTGCGCGGGCTCCAGCGCAAGGTGGCCGGCCCGGTGGTGGCCTGCCACTCCGCCCACGACAGCGCCCTCGGGGTGTTCTATCCGCTGGCCTCCCGGATGGCGGGCGATTCGGCCGGACTGCTGGGCTTCGACGAGCGGTGGGGCGCGGTCGGGCACGACGGGCTGCGGGCCGTACCGGACGCGCCGCGGCTGAGCCTGGAGGCGGCCCTGCGCGACGGGCTGCCGGAGGCGGGCTGCGTCAGTGTGGACGCGGGTTCCGTGGTGCGGCGGGGAGGCCCGCCGTCGGGGGCGCACAGTGACGTCTGCCACGAGGAACTCGCCCGGATCGTGGTCGGCGCGGGGCGCATGGGACGTTGACTTCCGGCCATGTGCCACCCACACGCCTCGACCGCCCCCGCATGCGCCCACATCCGAACGGGCATGTTGGGCACGTCAGGGCGGGCTGCTTCGTTCCACGGAGTAGTGCGAACACAGGTGTGGGCGGGGGCACGGCGGCGGAGGTGAAGGTGCGATGGCGGGATTTCGGAGTCTGGCCTACCAGGTGCGTGACGCGCGCAACGACCGGGCGCTGCGGCGCCATTCGCTGCGCCGCTGCCTGGAACGGTTCGCCCCCTACGGGCACCGGGCGACGTGGTGGCACCTGTGCGACCGGTACGGGATCGCCCCCGAGGACCGGGGTGCGGATCCGCTGCGGCTGGTCGCGGCGCTGGAGGAGCTGGAGGACGCCCGCGCGGTCTGGCTGGAGTACGAGCGGCAGTTCGCGGCGCGGCGCAGACGGGAGAAGCACGACGGCGTACGGCGGCCGGAGTGGGCCTGGGGCGGCAGCGGGGACGCGGTCGTGCGGTGTGCCGATCCGGGTGTGCGGCCGGACGGGTCGCTGGGTGAGGTGCTGCGGCGGCTGGTGAGGGCGCTGGAATCGGAGCCGGGCACGGCCTGCCCGGTGTGCGGGGAGCGGGAACTGCGGTGGCCGGCGGCCCTCCCGGGGCACGGGGCGTGGGCCGGGGCGTGGGCGTGGGACGGGCCGGTGTGCGGGGGCTGCGGGATCGTGGTGCCGAGACCGGCGCTGGCGGACGCCGCGCTGGCGGACGCCGTACTGGCGCACCCGACGGCGGTGCGCCCGGGATCGGTCCACCCGGCCTATCCGGCGTCGGCGGGCGCGGCGTGAGCGTTTCCGGCGCGGGCCGGGCAGGCGGTGCGGGCGCGGCAAGGGGTGGGGGCGGCGTGGACGGCCGGGGCGGCCCGGGGCAGGTGCTCCAGGTGGCGCTGAACGGTTCGCGCGGCGGCGCCGAGGGCGGTGCGGTGCCGATGTCCCCCCGGGACCTGGCGGAATCGGCGCTGGCGGCCGTCGCCGCCGGGGCCGGGGAGGTACTGGTGCACCCGCGAACCCCGTGCGGGCGGGAGGGCCTCTCGCCCCGGGTGGTGGGGCCGTTGCTGGAGGAGTTGCGCGGCACAGGGGTCCGCGTACCTCTCTCGGTCCCCGCGGGGACCGCCGCCGAGCCGGATCCCGGGGAGCGGCTGGAGCGGGTGCGGTCCTGGACGGTGCTGCCGGACCGGGCCGTGGTGCCGTTCGCGCAAGCGGGGGCCCGGCGGCTGGCCCGGGCGCTGCTGGAGCGGGGGGTGGCCGTGGACGCCGTGGTACCGCTGGGCGGCGGGGCCGGTCCGGAGCCGCTGGCCCGGTTCCTGGAGTGGGCCGCGCCGGATCACGGGCGGGTCCGGCTGGTGGCGGAGCTGGCGCGGGCGGACCCGGCGCTGGTGGCGGGGCTGCGCTGGCTGCCGCCGGTGCCGGTGCTGCTGTACGGGCGGGACGCGGCCGCCTGGCCGGTGCTGCGGCTGGCCGCGCGCTGCGGTGCGGCCGCGCGGACCGGCGTAGGGGACGTACTGCTGCTGCCCGACGGGCGGCCGGCGCGCTCCAATGCCGAACTGGTCGCGGCCGCCCGCGCGTTGCTGGATACCGGGGCCGCCGCCGCTACGACAGCCGCGAGCCGCTGAGACGTGTGCCGAAGACGTCGTCCGGGTTGGACAGGGCGCACTTGGCGAGCGACAGGCAGCCGCAGCCGATGCAGTCCGACAGCCGGTCGCGCAGATCGCTGAGCCGCCGGATCCGCTCGTCGAGTTCGGCGCGCCAGCTCTCCGACAGCCGCGCCCAGTCCTCGCGGGTCGGGGTGCGTTCCTCGGGCAGCTCGGCCAGGGCCTCGCGGACGTCGGCGAGCGGGATGCCGACGCGCTGCGCGGCGCGTACGAAAGCGACCCTGCGCAGCGCCTCACGGGTGTAGCGGCGCTGGTTGCCGGCGGTGCGACGGCTGCTGATCAGGCCCTTGGCCTCGTAGAAGTGGAGCGCGGAGACGGCTGCCCCGCTGCGCGCGGAGAGCTGGCCGACCGTGAGTTCGTGGACGTTTTCGGGAATCTGCGGCACACGGCCGAGCGTAGCCGGAGGTGCGTTGACAGACGCATGCGGGCCCCAGCATGCTGAGCAAACGCTTATTCGTCAGCGTCGGAAGACATCGGAAGACAGGGGCAGGGCATGGCCGAACCGAGGATCTTCACCTCCGCCGAGGAACTGCGCGCCGGCATCGGCGAGCCGCTCGGCCCGAGCGGGTGGCTGGAGGTGGACCAGAAGCGGATCGACCTCTTCGCGGACGCGACCGGCGACCACCAGTGGATCCACGTGGACCCCGAGCGGGCGGCCGACGGCCCCTTCGGCTCCACCATCGCGCACGGCTACCTGACCCTGTCGCTGCTCCCGAGCCTGGTCCCGCAGATCATGCGGGTCGAGGGGATGCGGATGGGCATCAACTACGGCGTGGACAAGGTCCGTTTCCCCGCTCCGGTGCCGGTCGGCTCCAGGCTGCGCGCCACCGCCGTGATCACGGCGGTCACCGACGCGGGCGAGGGCGTCCAGGTCGCGGCGACCGTGACGGTCGAGCGCGAGGGCGGCGAGAAGCCGGTGTGCGTGGCGCAGTCGCTGTCGCGCTACTACTTCTGAGCAGCGCCGCCGGGGCCGGGACCGCGTGCGGGGGCGGGGCGCCGGCCTTCCGGGCAATCGCCTACCGGAGCGGGCGGGCGCCGACCATGCGGAGCACGAGGCCGGCGTAGAGGGTGCCGACCTCCTCGGGCGTGCGCGGTCCCGCGGCGCTGAACCAGCGGGCCACGTCGATGCACAGGGACAGCACGGCGAGGGTGGTCCCGGGTACGTCGGGGACGTCGAACTCCCCCGCCCGGACGCCCTCGGCGATGATGCGGCGCACGGCCGCGTCGCTCTGGCGGCGCAGGGCCACGATCTCGCCGCGGTGCTCGGGCGCGAGCGCGTCGAGCTCGTACTGGACCACGCGCGCGGTGGTGTGGTGCGCGGCGTGCCAGCCCACGAAGGACCGGACGGCCGCGTCGAGCCGCTCGGCGGCGGCCCCGGATCCGGCGGCCGCCGTCTCCAGGATCTCCAGCGCCTTGTCGTGGCCGATGCGGCTGATGCGGTGGAGCAGCTCTTCCTTGGTCTTGTAGTGGATGTAGAGCGCGGCCGGGCTCATGCCGGCGCGGCCGGCGATGTCACGGGTGGTGGTCGCGTGGTAGCCGCGCTCCGCGAAGGCGTCGACGGCGGCGACGAGCAGCCGCCGCGCGGCGTCGGGAGTGACCTCCGACCACGGCTGGTAGCCGTCGGTCTGCGCCGCGCCGTCCATCGCTCGCTCACCCTCTTCGCCGTGACAGGAAGCGACAGCCTACCGGAGGGTGAGCAAGCGCTTAGCGTTGACGGGGCGCGAGGCCGCCCTCCTGGCGGTCGCGCACCACCTTGGCCAGGGTGAAGGCCGAGGTGGTCAGGTAGAGGACGGCGATGCCGAGGAAGGCCCGGACCCAGCCGTCCACCCGCAGGTTGTAGATCCCGAGGGCCACGGCGCCCAGCGCGATGGCGAAGGCGGCGACGGCCTGGGCGTGGTAGGCCGCCGTGTTCTGCTGCTTGACGGGTGTCTCGTTCATGACCCCAGCATCGGGCGGGGGCGCGCCGCCCGTATGGGCGCGCGTACTCAGCCCGGTACTCAGCCGTGCGGGGCGGGCCGTGCGTCAGAACGCGGAGACGCCGGTGCGGGCACGGCCGATTAGCAGCTTCTGGATCTGGCTGGTGCCCTCGTAGAGGGTCATCACGCGGGCGTCGCGCAGCAGCTTCCCGGCCGGGTACTCGTCGATGTATCCGTAACCGCCGTGGACCTGGAGGGCGTTGCTCGCGGCGCGCACCGCCGCCTCGGAGGCGAAGAGCTTGGCGGTGGAGGACTCGGTGGCGAAGGGGCGGCCGCGGTCGATCAGGTCGGCCACGCGCCAGGTCAGCAGCCGGGCCGCGTCCACGTCGACGGAGATGTCGGCGATCAGCTCCTGGACCAGCTGGTGGTGGGCGATCGGCTTGCCGAACTGCTCGCGCTGCGCCGCGTACGAGACGGCCGCGTCCAGCGCCGCCTGGGCGATGCCGACGCAGCCGGCGGCCACCGACATCCGACCCTTGGCCAGGGCTGACATGGCCACGGAGAAGCCCTTGCCCTCGGGGCCCAGGAGGGCGGAGGCGGGCACGCGGACGCCGTCGAGGGTGAGTTCGGCGGTGGCCTGGCCGCGCAGGCCGAGCTTGCCGTGCACCTCGCGGCGGGTCAGGCCGGGGGTGTCGGCGGGGACGAGGAAGGCGGAGATCCCGCGGTGGCCGGGCTCGCCGCCGGTGCGGGCGAAGAGGAGGACGACATCGGCCCAGGTGCCGTTGGTGATGAACATCTTGCTGCCGCTGATGACGTACGCGTCCCCCTCGCGCACGGCGCGGGTGGCGAGGGCCGCCGCGTCGGAACCGGTGCCGGGCTCGGTCAGGCCGAAGCAGCCGAGCGCCTCGCCGGAGCACAGCCGCGGCAGCCAGTGGCGCTTCTGCTCCTCGGTGCCCCAGGCGGCGACGGTCTTGGCGACGAGGCCGAGGGAGACGGAGACGATGCCGCGCACGGCGGAGTCGCCGCGGCCCAGTTCCTCGGTGACGAGGACGTAGGAGAGGTGGTCGCCGCCGGAGCCGCCGTACTCCTCGGGGACGGTGAGGCCGAGGAAGCCCAGGTCGCCGAGTTTCCTCACGATGGACCGGTCGACGCTCTCGGCGCGGTCCCAGTCGGCGGCGTACGGGGCGATCTCGCGGTCGGTGAACGCGCGGGCGAGGGCGCGTACGGCCTCCTGCTCCTCGCTGAGCTCCAGGTTCACGGGGGCCTCCGGGCGGGTCTTGTGGCGGGCCGCGGGCGTTTAACTAGCGCCGGTAGTTTATGGCGGTCAGGGCCTACTATGTGGCGCATGGCCAGACCGCGCAAGCCCCTCCTCAGCAGAGACCGCATCGTCGAGGCCGCCGGGGCGCTGGTGGACGCGGAAGGGCTGGAGGCCGTCTCCACGCGGCGGCTGGCGGCCGCGCTCGGAGTCAGCGGGCCGTCGCTCTACAACCACTTCCGGACCAAGGACGCGATCCTGGAGGCGGTGGCGGACGCGGTGAGCGCCCGGGTCGACCTGTCGATGTTCGAGGGCCACGGCGGGGACGGGGACGGCGAAGGCCGGGAGGGCGGCGGCCGGGACGGCGACGGCCGGGACGGCGACGGCCGGGACGGCGGCCGGGGCCCCGGCGACTGGAGGTCGGCGCTGCACGCCTGGGCGCACTCCTACCGGGACGCCCTGTCGGACCATCCGAACATCGTGCCGGTGCTGGCACGGGGGCCCGGACGGCGGCCCGCCGGACTCCGGCTGGCGGACGCGGTGTTCGGGGCGATGACGGCGGCGGGCTGGCCCCCGGCCCACGCGACGCGCATCGGCGCCCTGATGCGGTACTTCATCCTGGGCTCGGCAGTGGCCTCCTTCGCCGGCGGCTTCGTCGACGACGAGGCGGCGTACGACCCGGTGGACTACCCGCACCTGGGCCGCGCCCACCTGCTGGCGGAACGCGGCCGCGAGGTGGACGAGGGCGCCTTCGAGACGGGCCTCACCGCCCTCCTGGACGGCCTGGCCCTCCAGTACGAGGCGCTCCGGACGCCCTCCGCATGACCGGCCGGATCACCCCGTAGCCGCGCCCCGGCCCCCGGTCCGGGCACGGGGCGCGGCCCGGCCCGGGCACCTGCGGCCCGGGCGGGGCTGCGGCCCGGGCGGGGCTGCGGGTCAGGCTCCGAAGACGACCAGGGCGCGGCCGCCCTTGCCCGCGAGCATGGCGTCGAAGGCGGCCGGGATGCCGTCGAGGGTGATGCGGTCGGTGACGAGCGCGCCGAGGTCGAGGCGGCCCGCCCGGACGTGCTCGGCGATCACCGGGAGGTCGCGGGCCGGGTCGCTGTTGCCGTAGACGCAGCCGGTGAGGGTGCGGGCGAAGTGGAAGATCTCCAGGGCGTGGAAGGTGACCCGCTCCTCCTTGCCGCCGATGCCGACGACCGTGGTGCGGCCGCCCCGGCGGGTGGAGTCCCAGGCGGCACGGATGCTGGCGGCCCGGCCGGCGCATTCGACGGCGACATCCGCGCCCTGTCCGCCGGTGAGCGCGCGGATCTGCTTGGCGGTGGTGTCGGAGGCGAGCACGAAGTGGGTGGCCCCGGCCGCGCGGGCCAGCTCCTCCTTCGCCGGGGAGACGTCGACGGCCACGATCGGGCCCGCCTGGGCGATCCGGGCGGCCTGGAGCGCCGCCAGACCGACCCCGCCGGCCCCGAACACGGCCACCGACTCGCCCGGACGGACCTGGGCGCTGTGGTGGACGGCGCCGTAGCCGGTGAGCACCGCGCAGCCGAGGAGGGCTGCTTCGGGCAGCGGGATCCCGGCGGGCGCGGGCAGGACGCAGTTCGCCGCGACGACGGTCTCCTCGGCGAAGGCGGCGACGTTGAGCCCGGGGTGCAGCTCGGTGCCCTCCGCGTCATGGGCGTGGACCGCGCCGACCCCGGTCAGGGCCTTCGCGCAGAGCCACACCTCGCCGCGCCGGCAGGAGTGGCACTCCCCGCAGGAGGGGGCCCAGTTGAGCACCACACCGTCGCCCGGGGCGACGTGGGTGACGCCCTCACCGACGGCGAGGACCGTCCCCGAGCCCTCGTGGCCCAGGACGGCGGGGACGGGAACCCGCATGGTGCCGTTGGTGAGGGAGAGGTCGGAGTGGCAGACGCCGGCTGCGGCGAGCCGCACCCGGACCTGCCCGGGGCCGGGTTCGGGCAGCACGATGTCCCGTATCTCCAGCGGGGCTCCGACGGCGGGCAGGATGGCGGCACGGACCATGGTCGTCGTCTCCTTCGGTCTTCGGGTGCTTGCGCGGTCAGTGCGGCGGGGCCGCGGTCAGAACTGCGGGGACGTGATCAGCATTGCAGGGACCTGGTCAGAACTGCAGGGACTTGGTCTGGAGGTACTCCCCCAGGCCGTGCGGGCCCAGTTCACGGCCCACGCCCGACTGCTTGTAGCCGCCGAAGGGCGCGCGCACGTTGAAGCGGCCGCCGTTGATGTCCACCTGACCGGTGTCCATGCGGCGGGCGAAGGCCGCGGCCGTCTCCGCGTCCGCCGCCCAGACGGCGCCGCCCAGGCCGTAGACGGTGCCGTTGGCGATGCGCACGGCGTCCTCCTCGTCCTCGTACGGGAGGATCGCCAGCACGGGGCCGAAGATCTCCTCCTGCGCGATGGCCATCTCGGGGGTGACGTCCGCGAACACGGTCGGGGTGACGAAGTACCCCTGCTCGTGGGGCGCGTCGGGGCCGCCGGCGACGAGGCGCGCCCCCTCGTCGATGCCCTTGGTGATGTACCCGCGCACGCGGGCTTGCTGCTTCGCGTTGATCACCGGGCCGAGGCGGGTGGCCGGATCACGGGGGTCGCCGGTGGGGTACTTGGCGACGGAGGCGGCCGCGAGGGACACGGCCTCCTCGTACTGCTCCCGCTGGACGAGCATGCGGGTGAGCGCGTTGCAGCTCTGGCCGGAGTTGCTCATGACGTCGGCGACTCCCGCCGCGACGGCCTTGGCCAGATCGGCTCCGGGCAGGATGACGTTCGCCGACTTGCCGCCGAGTTCGAGGGCGACGCGCTTGACGGCGGCGCCCGCGATGGCGCCGATCTTCTTGCCGACGGCGGTCGAGCCGGTGAAGGAGACGAGGTCGACCCCTTCGTGCTCGGCCAGCGCCTGGCCGGCGACCGGGCCGGTACCGGTCACCAGGTTGAAGACTCCGGCCGGGATGCCCGCCTCGTGCACGGCTTCGGCGAAGAGCTGTGCGGTCAGCGGGGTGTCCTCGGCCGGCTTGAGGACGAGGGTGCAGCCGGCGGCGAGAGCGGGTGCCACCTTGGCAACGACCTGGTGCAGGGGATAGTTCCAGGGGGTGATGGCCCCGACCACGCCGACCGGCTCCAGCAGCACGGTGGAGTTCCCGATCCGCTCCTCGAAGGCGTACGAGGCGGCCAGCTCGGCGTAGGAGGAGGCCACGGCGATCGGCGCCCCGACGTGGACGGCCTCCGAGAAGCCGAGGGTGGCACCGAGTTCGGCGGTGATGGTCTCGGCGATCTCGCCCTTCCGGGCGGCCAGCACATCGCGCAGGGCCCCGATCAGGGCGCCCCGGTCGGCCGGAGCCGTGGCCGCCCAGCCGGGGAGGGCCGCGCGGGCCGCGCGTACGGCCGCGTCCACGTCCTCGGCGCTGCCGGCCGGGACGGTGGCGAGGACCTGCTCGTCGGCCGGGTTGACGACCTCGATCCGGTCGGCTCCGGCGGCGGGCCGCCATTCCCCGCCGATGTACATCCCGTCGTGGGCCTTCATGGCATTTCCTCCCGAGCACGTACGAGCGCGTGGACCTGACGTCGTCGACACCATACAAACTAGCGTCGGTAGTTTTCCGGGCGCCAGGGTCCGCCGGGATCAGATGATGCCGAAAAGCATCCCCGCCGCCAGGACCACCAGGGAGGTGAGGGCCGCCCATTTCACGGTGAACCGGGTGTGGTCGCCGAATTCGACCCGGGCCATGCCGACGAGGACGTAGACGGCCGGAACCAGCGGGCTCGACATGTGCAGGGCCTGCCCGACGAGGGAGGCACGGGCGATCTCCAGCGGGGAGACCCCGTGGGCGGCGCCCGCTTCGGCCAGGACGGGCAGGACGCCGAAGTAGAAACCGTCGTTCGACATGAAGTAGGTCAGCGGCAGGCTGAGCAGCCCGGTGACGAGGGCCATGTGCGGCCCCATGCCCTCGGGGATGGCTCCGACCAGCCAGTCCGCCATGTGCTTGACCATGCCCGTACCGCTGAGCACGCCCGTGAAGACGGCGGCCGCGAAGACCATGCCCGCGACGTTGAGGACGTTGTCCGCGTGCGCGGCGATGCGGGCCTTCTGGTCGGGCATGTGCGGGAAGTTCACGGTGAGCGCGAGGGCGGCCCCGAGCAGGAACAGCACCGGGATCGGGAGCAGCTCCATGATCATCGCGGTGAGCAGGACGACGGTGAGGCTCGCGTTGAACCAGTAGAGGCGGGGCCGCAGCGTCGGCCGGTCGGGGTCGAGCCCCTGGAACACCTCGCCCCGCGGCTCCGCGGCGTACGCGGCACCGGCGGCGGTGGCGTCCGGCCCGGCGCCGGAGCCCGCGGCGGCGGGGGCGGGGGCGGGGGCGGGGGCGGGGGCGGGGGCGCCCGAGTCGGCGGCGGAACGGGCACCCTGCCCGCCCTGCCCCACCGTGACCAGGGACTCCTCCTCGGTCTCCCCGGTCTCCACCGCCCGTGCGGCCCCTGCGGTCTCCTCGACGGGCATGACCAGCGAGCCGACGCGGCGGCGCTCCCTGAGACCGAGGACGTACGCCAGCACGAGGACGGCCAGCAGCCCCGCCGCGAGGGCGGGGATCATCGGGACGAAGACATCGGCCGCGTCCACCTTGAGCGCGGTGGCGGCGCGGGCCGTGGGGCCGCCCCAGGGCAGGGTGTTCATCACGCCGTTGGCGGTCGCGGCGACGCCCGTCATGACCACCAGGCTCAGGCCGAGCCGCTTGTAGAGCGGGTACATGGCCGAGACGGTGATCATGAAGGTCGTCGAGCCGTCCCCGTCGAGCGAGACGATCGCGGCGAGCACGGCCGTGCCCACCACGACGCGCATCGGGTCCGCCTTGCAGAAGCGCAGGATGCCCCGGACGATCGGGTCGAACAGGCCGACGTCGATCATCACGCCGAAGTAGACGATGGCGAACATCAGCATGGCGGCGGTCGGTGCGAGCTTGCCGACGCCTTCGATGACGTAGTCCCCCAGGTGCGCGCCCTTTCCGGCGAACACGCAGAAGAGCGCGGGGATGAGGACGAGCGCCGCGATGGGCGACATTTTCTTCAGCATGATCAGCACCAGGAAGGTGGCGATCATGGCGAAGCCGAGGAAGGTCAGCATGCAGGGAACGTAGGTGCCGCCCACGGGCGCCAACAAGACGTCGACGCGTGAGCAATACGAGCAAAACCCCAGCTCAGGGCAGGGGCAGCAGCTCCACGGGGAAGCCGTTGAGCACGGCCGTGCCGGAGAGCGGGTCGAGCCGGCTGCCGTCGAGGAGCTGGTTGACGTTGACCCCCGGCGCGGCGGCCGCCACCGCGAGCCGGGTCCCGGCCCGGTCGTGGCCCCAGCCGTGCGGGAGGCTGACCACCCCGGTCCGGACGGTGTCGGTGACCTCGACGGGCACCTCCAGGCTGCCGCCGTCGGCGGTGACCCTGGCCCGGCCCCCGTCGGTGAGGCCGAGCCGCTCGGCGTCGCGCGGGTTGACCTGGAGGGTGCAGCGGTTGGAACCTCCGGTGAGGGCCGGGACGTTGTGCAGCCAGCTGTTGTTGGACCGCAGGTGGCGGCGGCCCACGAGCACCAGGGCGGCGGGGCGGTCGGCGAGCGCCGCGCGCAGCCGGGGGAGCTCGGCCGCGATCGGGTCCGGGAGCAGCTCGATCCTGCCGCTGCGGGTCCGGAGCACGCCCGGGAGCCGTGGCCGCAGCGGGCCGAGGTCGATGCCGTGCGGGTGGGCGAGCAGCCGCTCCAGGCTGAGCCCGTCCGGCTGTCCGGCGGGATCGAACATGTCCCCGTACGGGCCGAGCCGGAGCATCAGGTCGAGCCGGCGCTCGGGGCCGTTCTCGCCGGTGAGCCGTGCGGCGAGGCGGGCCGGGTCCGCGCCGTGGAGCGGGGAGCGCCGGTCGGCGGTCTCCTTGGCGAGGGCGCCCTGGATCGCCGACTCGTCGACGGCGGACGGGCCGGCGGTGCCGTGCGCGCCGGAGACGGCCAGGACGAGGCGGGCGTGGATCTCGCACTCGTCGAGCCGCCCGGCTTCGAGGGGGACGGCGGCGCGGGTGTAGCGCACCTGGTTGTGGACGGCGAAGCCGTTGAAGGCGAAGTCGTGGTGCGCGCTCTGGGACGGGGGCGGTGGCGGCAGGACGACATGGGCGTGGCGGGAGGTCTCGTTGAGGTACGGGTCGACGCTGACCATGAAGTCGAGCCCGGCCAGGGCGGCGTCGAGCCGCCGTCCGTCGGGGGCGGACAGCACCGGGTTGGCGGCGATGGCGACGAGGGCGCGGATCCGCCCCTCCCCCGGGGTTTCGATCTCCTCGGCCAGTGCGGCGATGGGCAGTTCGCTCTTGGCCTCGGGGTGACCGCTGACCCGGCTGTGCCAGCGGCCCAGCGCGAAGCCCCGGCCGGGACCCGCGGGGCGGGGCCGCGGGCCGGCCGCCGGGAGCGGGAAGAGGGCTCCGCCCGGCCGGTCGAGGTTGCCGGTGAGGATGTTCAGTACGTCGACCAGCCAGCTGGCGAGCGTGCCGTACTCGACGGTGCAGCTGCCGATCCGCCCGTAGACGGCGGCGGTCGGCGCGGCCGCGAGCTCGCGGGCGAGGTCGCGGATCTCGGCAGCCGTGAGGTCGCAGGCGGGGGCGACGGCCTCGGGAGTGAAACTCGCGAGGGCGTCGGCGAGTTCCCCGAGTCCCTCGGTGTGTTCCGCGAGCCGGCCGGGGGCCGTGAGCTTCTCGGAGAGCAGGGTGTGCGCGAGCGCGGCGAGCAGCAGGGCGTCGCTGCCGGGCCGGGGTGCGAGGTGCCGGTCGGCGAGCCGGGCGGTGCGCGTGCTGCGCGGGTCGACCACCACGAGGGTGCCGCCGCGGGCCCGCAGCGCCTTGAGCCGGCCGGGGAAGTCGGGGGCGGTGCACAGGGAGCCGTTGGACTCCACCGGGTTGGCGCCGAGCAGCAGCAGGAAGTCGGTGTGGTCGAGGTCGGGTACCGGGATGGCGAAGGGGTCGCCGAAGAGCAGCCCGCTGGAGACGTGCTTGGGCATCTGGTCGAGGGTGCTGGCGGTGAAGAGGTTGCGGGTGCCGAGGGCGCCCACGAGCAGCGGCGGGTAGAGGGCGCCGGCCATGGTGTGGACGTTCGGGTTGCCGAGGACCACGCCGACGGACTGCGGTCCGTGCGCGCGGACCAGGGCGGGAACGGCGGCGGCGATGGCGGCGTAGGCCTCCTCCCAGGTGGCCTCGCGCAGTTGTCCGGCGCGGCGGACCAGGGGGGTGCGCAGCCGGTCGGGGTCCGCGTCGAGCGCCCCGAAGGCCGCTCCCTTGGGGCAGATGAAGCCTCGGCTGAAGACGTCGTCGCGGTCGCCCCGGGCGCCGGTGACGGTGGTCCCCTCGATGGTGAGGGTGAGGCCGCAGGTGGCTTCGCAGAGTGGGCAGATGCGCGGGGCGGTGCGGGGCATGGGCCCTCCGGGGGCAGCTGGCGGCGGCACGGGCGCGGCCCGGCACGGACCCGGTCGCAGGGCTCGGCCGCACGCCGCTTACGGCGCGTGCGGCCCGGCCGTACGCCACGGGCGGGCGGGCGCCCCGAGCATACCGACCGGTAGGCACGGAGGGGAGGGGGCTGCGGCCACCACCGTCCCCGAGCGGCCGGGCGGTACGCGCCGGGCGGGCAGGGGCGGGCGGGGAGGCCAGGCGGGGGCGGGGAGGTCAGGCGGTCAGGCGGTCAGGCGGTCAGGCGGTCAGTCCAGGACGCGGGCCAGGTAGGAGTGCATCATGGCCCGGGTTTCGACGACGATCCCGGGATCTCCGGCCGGATCGGACCGGAAGGCCAGCTGGACGAGCGCGTCGGTGGCCTCGACGCAGACCAGGACCGCCCGTTCGAGGGTCGGGTCGGGGCTGAGCCCGAGGTGACCGCACAGCAGCGTGGTGAGGCGTTCGGCGACCTGGTGGTTCGGATCGGAGGCCGGGCCCTCGGCGGGCGGGGCGGGCACGCCGAAGTCGACGAGGGCGAACCCGGGGACACTGCGCTTCATGGCCAGGTACTCGTCCAGGACGGCGTCCACGACGGGTCGCCAGTGCGTGGCCGGGACGGCGGCGAGCCGCTGCTGGATGCCGTCGGCGTAGCGGTCGAGGTTGCGGTGGGCGAGCGCGACGGCCATGGCCCGCTTGTTGCCGAAGAAGCGGTAGACGGACCCGATGGGTACTCCGGCGCGCTGGGCGACGGCACGGGTGCTGAGGTTCTCGTAGCCGGTCTCGTCGAGGAGTTCGGCGCAGGCGTCGAGGATCCGGGCGAGGCGTTCGGCGCTGCGCTGCTGGACCGGGGTCCGGCGCAGGGGATGGGCGGGAGGCACGGGGTCCATCATGCCGCTCCTGGCGTGTGGGTCCAGCGGCCCGGCGGCGGGGCCTCAGTTCAGCAGGAGGGTGAGGCCGCCGATCGTGTAGGTGACCATCAGCGCGAGCAGCGGCAGCTGGCCGGCCACGGCCCTGGCGGGCGGAAAGAGCCGTACGGAGCGGTCGTGCGCGGCGATCACTCCGAGTACGTGCCCGCTGACGACGGCGATCACCTGGAGGGCGGCCAGACCGCCAGGACCCAAGGGGGGACTGGGCTCGGGGGCGTTGTCAGTGCCGAGTGCCATGATGACTGTGCGTGGTCCTTCGATCACGAGGAGGGAGAAGTAGTGGGCGATCAGATAGCCGAGGGCGATCGGTACGAGTGAGTGCGCGAAGGCCGTCAGGGGGCGCGGGTGCGGTCCGCTGACGAGGCGGGTGGCCGCCGTGCACACACAGTAGAGGGTGGCGACGAGGGCGATGGAAGCGAACAGTCCGAGCGTGGCCGCGGGGGTGCGGCCGAGGGGGGAGGTCTGGACGGCGTTGATCCAGGCGGGGTTGTCGGAGTAGCCGTCGTAGGCGGTGGAGCCGAGCAGGACGCAGACGGTGGCGACGAGTCCGGGCCGCTCGGGCGTCGCGTCGAGTCCATGGAAGGGGTTGCGCAGGACCAGGCGGCCGTCGTCGCGGCGGCCGAGCGGGGAGAGCCGGGCCAGCAGGCCGGAGTAGGCCTCGAAGGCGTCGGCGTCGGTGAACCAGCGCTCGCCGAAGCGGGCGGCGAGCAGCAGGTGGAGGGCGGTGTATCCGGTGAGGGCGATCAGGAGGGTGGTGGTGGATGCGGGATCGGGAGAGACGAGTTCGAGCCAGGTGAAGCCGAACAGCCCGGCGGCGGCGGGCCACAGGCCGATCCGGGCGGGCAGGGGCCTGCCTGCGGCGGGCGGGCGGCGGCGGGCCCGGGAGAGCAGCCGGTGCAGGGTGCGCAGCGGGTTGAGGAGGCGCCAGACGGGGCCGAGGAGGAGGGAGGCGGGGACGAGTCCGACCCAGAGGAGTACGTAGACGGCGCCGGGAGCGGGGTTGCGGCTGGGGTCGTCGGGACCGAGGAGGAGGTGGAGGAGCACGGCGAGGGCTGCGGCGAGACCGAGTCCGCGCAGGGCGGTGCGGGTGGCCGGCGCGTCGGCCACCCGCTGGAGCCCGGCGGGCAGGGGCAGGCCGGAGCGGTTTGCGCGGAAGCGGGAGGAGGACCAGAGGAGACCGAGCGCGAGGAAGGAGACGAACAGGGCCGCGAAGGCTCCGGCGAAGGCGTAGAAGGGGGAGATGGGCAGGTCGTGCTGGGAGCCGATCCCGTGCGCGAGCAGGGTCGACGGGTCGGCCGGGTGAAGGACCACGCCCTGGCCCGCCCCCGCCCCGGACTCCGCCACCGGCATCGGGCCCGGCCCCGGTATCGGGGCCGCCACTGCTCCCGGCAGCGGGGCCGGCCGGACGCCGGGCCACTCCGCGGGCGAGAACGCCCGGCTCAGGGCTGCCGCCCCGAGGCCGGGGGTCATCGGACGAGGAGCTGGGTCAGGACGAGCCCGGACGCGTGGGTCTCCACCTCGAAGAGGCCCGTACGGTCGGCCGTCAGGACCAGGGTGGCCTCTTGGCCGGCGGGCAGGGCGAGTTCCTTGTCGTAGCCGTGCACGTGCAGGGTGTCGGCGCGGTCGCTCGTGACCCGCAGGGCGATGCGCTCGCCGCGCTTGACCTCGGTGCGTCCGGTCGCGGGGATGACCTTGCCGTCCCGGACGGCGAGGGTGACGGTCCGGTCGGCCTGCGGCGCCCCGGAGGGCGCCGACGGGGCGGTCGGGGTGGCCGCGGGATGGCTGTGGGACTCCTGGCCCGGAGGACCCCCGGTCAGCGGGACGGACGCCTCGACCGGTTTGCCGGCGACGGCCCAGGCGGTGTGGTCGTCGGCGTAGAGGCGGACGGTCAGGGTGTGCGCGCCCTCGGGCACCTGCGCCGCGGGCAGGTGGAACCAGGGGCCGTACACCCGGGCCAGTCTGTGGCCGTCGAGGTCGAGGTGGGCGTGGCCCGCGCCCGGGAGGGCGGCGCCGCCGGTGCTGTCGGGGGTGAAGTGGAAGTTCGCCACGGTCAGTTGGAGGTTCCAGCCGTCCTCAGAGTCGGGGCGGGCGGAGAGCTTCACCTCCGGCGCGCCCTGTGCGGGGACCTCGCGCAGGGGGTGGCCTCCTCCGTCCTGGGCGTCGAGCAGCGTGCCGGTGTTGCCGGAGGCCTGTTCGTGGGTGGTGCCGGGCTTGTGGTGGGTGGTGGCCCTGCCGCCGCAGCCGGTGGCGGCGCCGCCCGTGAGCAGCAGGAGCACGGCGACGAGCGCCGCCGTACGGGCGGCCCGCCGGCGCGGCCCCGGCCCGGGCCGGGGCCCGGGCGGGGAGCCGGGTTCGGGGCGGGAGCCGGGCGGCCGGCAGACGTCGCACCGGATGCGGTCCTGCGCGGGGACGTTCACTGAGGTCCTCCGATGGGTGTGGGAGCGGGCCGCACACCCTGCGGGGCCCCCGCCGGGGCCCGTGGCCCGGGTGCCGGGTGCCGGGCGACCGACCCCGCCGGGGGCGGCGTGCCTCCGCTCGGGCGGGGCGCCGCCCGAGGCACCGGGGTGACGGGACGCCTCGGACGGAGCGCGGGGGCTGCGTGCCGCCCGCCGTGGCGGGCGGCTCGGTGTGCGGGGTCGCGGGTGCGGGGTCGGGGTGTGGGGTCTCGCGGGGGTGGTGGCGGCCTTCGCGGGCGGCGCGACGCCGGGGCGCCGCTCGCCGTGACGCGGTGTGTGGTGGCGCGGGGTTGAGGCGCCGCTCGCCGTGACGCCGTGACGCGGTGCCGGGGCTCGGTGGCACGGCCCCGGGCGCCGCCCGCCGTGGCGCGGGGCCCGGGCGGCGCTCGCCGTGGCGCGGGGCCCGGGCGGCGCTCGCCGTGGCGCCGCGAGGCGGGCGCGGGTGGGGTGGGGGTCAGGGGGTGGGTGGGTCGTCGGCGTGGCGGTCGGGGGCCGGGGCGGGGCCGGCGGGGACCGGGGTCCGGTCGCCCGACGGGGTGTCGCCCGGGCCGGTGGGGCGGGCCGGGGCGGGCGGGCCGGGGCGGGCCGCGGCGACGACGGCCCACAGCACCCACACCACCGCGACCAGGGCCCGCACCCAGGCCGGGCTCAGCGGGATCCAGGGGATCATCAGGACGGCCTTGTCGAAGGCGTCCAGCAGGGTCAGGGCCCCCAGGAGCAGGGTCAGGCGCGCCAGCCAGGGGCGCCCGGGCCGCAGGGCCAGCCCGGCACCCGTCCACCACAGGCCGAGCAGGAGCAGGGCCAGCGCCGGGACGAAGGTGTCCTGGAGGGGCATGGTGGAGCCGGCCACGTCCAGGGCCAGCCCGGCCAGCCCCAGCAGGGACGCCGTCGTGCCCAGCCGGGAGCCGCGCAGGCGGCGCCACCACAGCACCCCGCCGACCAGCAGCAGCACCGCCGCCACCGCCACGGCGAGCTGCGTCTCCACCCGCTCCAGGCCGCGGGCCCCGTACCAGTCGCAGCCCGCCGGGAGCTTGCGGGCCTGGACGTTGTAGTCGGCGCAGACCAGCAGCTGCGTGAGCTTCACCGGTTCGCCGACCAGCCGGGCGGAGCCGCCGCTGACCGTCCCGCGCGCGTCCCCGCACTGCGGCAGGGTGCCCGGGGTGGAGCCGTCGGGGCCGTCCTGCCAGCAGTTGCCCCGGCCCTGTCCGTCCCACCACACGTCGGTGCCGTTGGGGCGGGAGGCGCCGGTCTTGTCCTTGCCGAGGGTGTTGCCCGCGTACCGGTTGTGGTGGGAGGTGTCGGTCTGCTTGGACCAGTTCTCCTCGCCGCGGATGAAGGCCGGTACCGCGCTGAGGAAGAAGCCCGCGCGCCGGTGCCCGTACACCCAGTTGTCCTCGTAGAGGTTCCAGTTGCCGCCCGCGGTGATGATGCCGGTGCCCGGCGGCATCGAGATCTGCGGGCAGACCACCCCCTGCTCGTAGCCGCGCTCCACGGGCGGCTTGGCGCAGGTGCCGTCGGCGACGTAGTGGTAGTAGTCGGCGTTGTTGTCGTGGATCAGGTTCCGTTCGAAGCGGGCGTGGTTCTGCGGGAGGCCGGGGTGCCCGGGGAAGGCGCTGTCCATCGAGGCGCCGCCCATGTTCTGGTCGAACTCGTTGTCGTGGACCCACACCGAGTCCCCGGCGGTGCCCGAGTAGCCGACCATGTTGTGGTGGCTGCGGCAGCCGGTGATCTCGATCGAGTACCGGGGCACGTCGTAGCCGCGCCCGTCGTTGATGTTGGAGGCGCTGCCCGGGTAGATGCCGGAGTCGCCGTTGCCGTACGACTCGCAGTTCTTGTACAGGCCGTGGTCGCTGGCGAAGGTCAGGAAGCCGTACTCGTCGTTCCAGCGGGTCAGCACGTCGTCGATGACGAAGCCGTCGCCGGCCAGGACGTACAGGGAGTTGAAGGTGGTGCGCTGCGCGGTGAAGTTGCGGAAGTAGACGCCGTCCGACTTGTCGGCGCGGATGGCGTTGAGCTTCTGGTACTTGGCGTCGATGACGACGTCGGTGCGGGCGGCGCCGGTGCCCTCGATCTGGAGGTCCTTCTTGCCGAGGATGGCGACGAGGTTCTGGTTGTGCCGGCACCGCACCTGCTGCTCGTACGACAGGATCTGGTAGCCCAGCGCGGAGTTGGGGGCCTTCAGCTGCGCGCATTCGCCCGTCGGCTTGGGGAGCGAGGGCTCCTCCTCGTAGAGGCCGGGGAGGATCGCGATGTTCATGCCGGGGCGGTCGACAGCGTCGACGGCCTCCTGGAGGTGGCGGTAGCCGGACTTCTCGCAGCGTTCGTAGAGGGCGAGGTTGCGGTTGCGCAGGGCGTCCGGGAAGGCGGCGATCCGGCGTTCGAAGGCGGCCCGGTCGGTCTTGCAGACGATCAGGTCGGGCTCGGTCGCACGGTAGGCCGGGACGGAGCCGGTGCCGTCGGGGAGGGTAACGGGGCGCTCCTCGTGCGCGCGGGCGGCGGGCGCGGCGGCGAGGAGGGACAGGAAGGCGAGCAGGGCGGCGAGGAGCGCCGCCGGCACGGCAGGGAACCTGCGGGTCCACGACATGCGCGAGAGAGTAGAGCATTGTTCATCTTTTGGGATCCCCTCGCGCGGCGATCCGGCGGATTCGGCCACGCGGCCGCGGGAGGGCGTTGACGGGCGGCGCGCGGAATCCTACTGTCAGCCATAGGATTCCTTCGACGGAGCGGGAGCAGCCCATGAGTGAGCAGGCCAGGAAGACGGCGGAGGCGCTGGAGTACCTCACCGGCTTCGGCAACGAGCACAGCTCGCAGGCCGTGCCCGGCGCACTCCCCCACGGCCGCAACTCCCCCCAGCGCGCCCCCCTCGGCCTGTACGCGGAGCAGCTCAGCGGCAGCGCCTTCACCGAGCCCCGCAGCCACAACCGCCGCTCGTGGCTGTACCGGATCCGCCCCTCCGCCGCGCACCCCGCCTTCGTCCGGACCGGCAACGGCGCCCTGCGCACCGCGCCCTTCACCGAGGCGGTCCCCGACCCCAACCGGCTGCGCTGGAACCCGCTGCCCGACCCGGAGCCCGGCACCGACTTCCTGGCCGGACTGTGGACCCTGGGCGGCAACGGCGACGCCACCCAGCGCACCGGCATGGCCGTCCACCTCTACGCCGCCAACGCCGACATGACGGACCGGGTGTTCAGCGACTCGGACGGCGAGCTGCTGATCGTCCCGGAACGCGGCGGCCTGCTGCTGCGCACCGAGTTCGGCCTGCTGAGCGCCGGCCCCGGCGAGGTGGCCCTGATCCCGCGCGGCGTCCGTTTCCGCGTGGAGCTGCTGGACGACGGCGCCGGCGGCGCGCCCGCCCGCGGGTACGTCTGCGAGAACTACGGCCAGCCCTTCGAGCTGCCCGACCTGGGCCCGATCGGCGCCAACGGCCTGGCGGCCGCCCGTGACTTCCGGGCGCCGGTGGCCGCGTACGAGGACGTCGAGCGCCCGACCGAGGTGGTCAACAAGTTCTGCGGCAACCTCTGGGCCGCGACGTACGACCACTCCCCGCTCGACGTGGTGGCCTGGCACGGCACGCACGTCCCGTACGTCTACGACCTGCGCCGTTTCAACGTCCTCGGGTCGATCAGCTACGACCACCCGGACCCGTCGATCTTCACGGTGCTGACGTCGCCCTCCGACACCCCGGGGCTGGCGGGCGTGGACTTCGTGGTGTTCGCGCCGCGCTGGCTCGTCGGCGAGGACACCTTCCGGCCGCCGTACTTCCACCGCAACGTGATGAGCGAGTACATGGGCCTGATCGAGGGTGCCTACGACGCCAAGGCCGAGGGCTTCGTCCCCGGCGGCGGCTCGCTGCACAACATGATGTCCGCGCACGGCCCCGACCGGGAGACCTTCGACCGGGCCAGCGCCGCCGAGCTCAAGCCGCAGAAGATCGATGACGGCCTGGCCTTCATGTTCGAGACCCGCTGGCCGATCACCGCCACCCCCCAGGCGGCCGGTGCGGACCACCTCCAGCGCGGATATGACGATGTCTGGGAGGGTCTCCAGCGCCACTTCCGCGCCTAACATGCGCATGCGCGCGCACGGCGGGAAAGACACGTGCGCGCGCCGCCGCCCGCGCTCCAGCCTGCCGCCGTTCGGAGAACCACCCGTGACCGCCTTCGCCCCCGACTCCCTCGTACTGAACCGGAAGCTGCCCCTCTGGTACCAGGTGTCCCAGTCCCTGCGCGCCTCCATACTCGGACGCACCCCGGACGCCTCGCTGCGCCTGCCGACCGAGGAGCAGCTCGCCGAGCACTACGGGGTGAGCGTCCTGACGATGCGGCAGGCGCTCAAGGAGCTGGAGGGCGAGGGGCTGATCAGCCGGCACCGGCGGCGCGGCACCTTCATCGAGCCGGGCGCCCGGCGCAGCGCCCCGGTGCGGCTGCTGGGGTCGGTCGACGCGATCGTCGCCCAGCAGTCGGGCGAACGTACGACGGTTCTCGGCCGCGAGCGGACCCCGGTGTCCGGGGAACTGCTGGAGCACTTTCCGGACATCGCCGAGGTGGTGACGTACCGCAGGCTCCGCCACGACGGGGAGAGCGGGGAGCCGACCAACTGGGCGGAGAACGCGGTGCGCCCGGAGTTCGCCGACGCCGTCGGCCTGGACGACCTGGTGCGCTGGCCGATGACGAAGGTGCTGCGCGACGTGGTCGGGGTCCGGATCAGCCGGATCACCGACACCGTGGAGGCGCGGCTGGCGGACCCGGTCACGGCCGAACTGCTCCAGGTCCCGCTGCTGAGCCCGATCCTGCACTACACGGGCGTGACGTACGACGAGGACGGGCGGGTGGCCGACGTGGCGCGGATCCGGTACCGGGGCGACCGCTTCTCCTTCACGGTGACGGTCGACGCCCCCTGAGGCCGGGGCCGGGTCTGGGTCTGGGTCCGGCTCCGGGTCCGGGTGCCCGGAGCCGAGCGTCCGGGTCCGGGCGCCGGACCCGGGCGGCCGCCGCTATCGCCGTTCGTCACCCGCCTCCTCCGCGCCCCGCTCCCCCTCGGCCTGGGAGGGCGTCGTGCGCATCGTCTGGGGGTGCCGCTCCTTGCGCTGCTTGTCGTCCATGTCCTCGTCGAGGCGTTCGCCCTCGGCCTGCGAGGGTGTCGAATACTCGTCGTACTGGCTCATGCCCGACTCCCTGTTCCGTACGGATGGGCGTATAGGGGTACATAAGGAGCGTAACGCTTCGGCCGGGACACGGCCCGGGCCCGGCACACCGTCGCTACCATCTGCCGGGTGAGCGACGACGTACCGCTGCTGGACGATCTGATGCCCTGGTCCGTGGGCGGCCTCCGCCTGGGCAGGGACTGGGTGGCCGCGCCCGATCCGGCCACCCTGCGGACCCGCTGGACGGTCCTGACCGGGGCCGAAGGGCCGGAGCGGGAGCGGCTGTTCCGCCCGAGCCGGACCCGTACGCCCGCCGCCGGGGCGGCCGCCCTGCCGGGGCAGCGGACGGCGGCCACGGCCCGGTTCTCCGAGGCACCCGGCCCGTTCCCCGACCCCGTACGGGTGGTCCGCGCGCCCTTCGACGAGCAGTGGCTGCTGCCCGACCAGCGGCTGATCGACTCGGCCCGCCCCGAGCTGTGGCGGGTCCTCGACGCACAGCAGCTGTTCGTCGCCGAGACCCCGGAGCCCCTGGTCACCGCCCACCTCCCGGCGGGCCGGCTGGGCCGGATCCGTCCCCTGCACCGGCGCCCGGGCGGGCGGGGCCGAGCCGAACCTGGCGCCGGGCCTGCTGCCGCTGCTGGGGGCGCGCCACGGCGGCTGGGTCACCCCGGAGGACGTGCTGTGCTGGATCCTCGCCGCGGGCCGGCCCGGCCCCCGGGGGTACGAGGTCCCGCTCGCGGCGGACCCTGAGCGCTGGCGGGCCGGGCTGGAGCTGGGCCACCGCCTGCTCACCGTCCAGCTGCGCGGGGCGCGCGGCGGGGAGCCGCCGCGGCTGCCCGCCGGCCGGCGCCCGTACGTCCGGGCGGCGGTCACGGCCTGGCCGCGGGAGCTCCGCCACGACCCGGAGACGGAGGAGCTGTTCCTCGGGGACGGGGTCGTCTCCCCGGTCCCGGCGTCGGCGTGGGAGTACGAGGCGCAGGGCGTGCGCGTGCTGGAGGCCTGGTTCGCCGCCCGGAACGCGCACCGGGAGCCCGGTGCGCGGGGGCTGGAGGCGCTCGGCCCCGTTGAGTGGCCGCAGGCCTGGACCTCGGAGCTGACGGCCCTGGTGACGACCCTGGCGCTGCTGGCCGATCTGGCCCCGGAGCGGGCGGCGTTCGCCCCGGGCCCCTCGCTGACCGCCGACGCGCTCGCGGCGGCGGGGGTGCTGCCGCCGCCGCGCTGCGCCCGGCGCCCGGCCTCGGTGCTGGACCACCACGAGGAGGGCCCGGGCGGCCAGTTCGCGCTGCTCTAGTGCCGCGTCAGGCAACGTTTGCCCGTCAAGGAGCGGCGTCCGGTGCGTGCTCTCGGCGTGCCGGCCGGAAGCGCTCGTACTGGACGTACTC
>NZ_JBIASM010000030.1:0-63967 GCF_042890765.1 Streptomyces sp. NPDC002032
ATGTCGGTGCCGGGGATGAGCACGGCGTTCTGGATGGCGGACGACAAGGATCTGCCGGGCTGGATCCGGGATTCGCGGACGGCGGTGAAGGAGACCGGCAAGGCGCTGGTCGCGTGGGACGAGTGGGGCAAGAACCCGGCGCGGGCGGCGGGCGCGGTCACCTTCAACGTCCTGACCACCGTTTTCACGGGTGGCGCGGGGACGGCGGCGAAGGCGGGCACGGTCGCGAAGGTCATCAGCGTCGCGGGCAAGGCCGGCCGCCTCATCGACCCGATGACGTACATCGGCAAGGCCGGATCGCTGGCGAAGGTCAAGATCGGTGACCTGTTCGCGAACCTCGGCAAGGCCGACGGGGCCTTCCCCAAGCTCGATGACGTGGTGTGGAAGGACCTCCCCAAGGCGGACGCCCCCGGGATCACCTTCCCGCACCCGGACGACACGGTCCGGCTCCCGGACGACGCGCTGGGCCGGCCGCAGTACTTCGACAAGACCTCGAACCAGCTCCTGGACCACAACGGCGTCCCCAAGCAGGACCTGAGCTCGGTCCCCAAGGGCCCCGACCACCCCCTGGCCGAAATCCCCAAGCACGAACCGGTCCCGGCCACCGTCGGCGCCCACACGGCGGACGCCACCGCCCACACCCCGGGCCACACCCCGGGCGGCATCGCCGAACACACCCCGGGCGGAGTGGCCGACCACGGCGCCCACAACACCCACACCGAACCCGGCGGCGGAGGCACCACCCACCACGGCGGCACGGACACCACCCACACCGGCGCCAGCCACGACACCCCCACCACAGGCGGCGGCGGCCACGACGGCCCCACCACAGGCGGCGGCCACACGGACACCCCCTCCACGGGCGGCCACGGCGACGAACCGGGCGTCCCACACCAGGGTGGCGAGCCCGGTCACGGGGACGGTCATGGTTCTGACGACAGCCCCCGCGTCCCTCGTGAGGATGGCGGCACTCCGTCGGTCGGCGGCGACGGTTCGAGCCCCTCGCACGAGCTTTCTCCGGATGAGAAGGTCGCACTCAACGAGCATCACAGCGATTTGGAACAGCGGTACGCCGACGACTTCGACGAGTTGAAGCACGACCCTGATCACAAGGGCAAAGTGGCACCCTCTGAGATGGATGAGGCACGAGTGGCTCTCGATCTCCGTGAGAGAGGGGCGCTTCCTGCGGACATTCAGCGCCCTCCGGGGAACAATCAGGGCGACCTCTATGCTCCGGGAACGGGGGAGTTCTACGACATCAAGGGCGTGCACTCCGACTGGCCGCCTCTGAACGACGCGCGCAACAAATCCATGCCCTTCAAGAACGCGTACGATCCTGCGAACAATCAGCGATGGGTGGATACGCTCAACAAGCAGATCGTGACGAGGAAGCGCATCGTCATCCTTGATATGAGAAATGCCAATCAAGCAGCCATTGACGACCTGAAGGCGATCGTCGATCGGCACGGGTGGAGTGATCGAGTTGTCTGGTATCCGTAACGAGGGCCGAGTCGTGAGGAGCTGGCCCGCTGATGCGGAAGCAGTGGCGGTATTGAGGGACTGGGTTGCGGAGGACGTTGGCCTGCTCGATGCTGCCGGGCTTGACCTGTCTCATGTCGACTTGTCCCATGCAGACTTGGCCGACAGTCTCCTCACCGAGACCGCCCTCCAAGGAGCCCGTCTCGTCCGTGTGGATCTCTATCGCGCGCACCTTGAGGGTGCCAATCTGGACGAAGCGGACCTCTCGGGTGCGTCGTTGGTGAAAGCTGAGCTGGACCAGGCCTCGCTGCGCGGCGCGGTGCTGAACGGAGCCGATCTCGGGAGTGTCGAAATGCGCGACGTGGATGGCAGGGGGGCCTCCTTTCGGCAGGCATCGCTGCACGGTGCGTCACTGACCAATGTCGACCTGCGGAGTGCTGACCTGACCGACGTGTCCGTGTCGGAGACGTTCATGCAGACGGTCTTCGATGACCAGACAGTGGTATCCGGCCTCTCGGGCACGATCTTCGGTCCTGCCGAAGTGGTGGCGGGTGAGGGGCGAAACACGCTGGCCGGGGTCGCATTGGAGTCATGGCTGAACAGCCGAGGCGCGAGGGTTCGAGTCCTCCCCTCTTGATCGGGCCGCTCCCCGAGTTCACCGGTGATTGCTCCATGCAGGCAGTACCACCCATCGTTGCCTGTGTGCTCGCGGAGGCCTTCCGCCGTCTTCCGAGGACCGCTCCGGTCGGCCGCGCACAGGAGAGAAGTCGGTGATCACGTCCGAGCCCGTCGGTGAATGGTTCTGGGAGCCCGTCCCGCCGGCGGATCCTGCCGACGGCTGTGCCTGGAGGGCTCGCGGCGGGGGGACATGGGCGGGCCGTTGTTCGCCCGCAGTGGCATTCCGCCGGGAACGCCCCGCGCCTCGCCGCCGCGGATCTCCGGGGTGACGGGGGCCCCGGTCGACCCCGGCGACCCGACCCGGTACGCGGATCCCACCGCCGAGGGGTTCGCAGAGCCGGGGGAGGCGGGCGCGGAACACGACGACGTGTGGGGCATGTTCGAGGTACCGACGCGGTGGCGGCGGCTGACGGCCCTGCTTCCCGGTGGCCCCGACCGCCGAGACTACGGGAGCACCACCGAACTGCCGGTCCGCTACGCCCGAGTACGGTGCGGGGAGCAGGTGCTCGGCTGCCTCATGGCATCGGCCGACGGGGCGGCGGGCTATGAACCCCGGAGCGCGGCCGGTGACGCGGCCTTCGAGGCCGGGGCTGTGCGGCTGGCGCGCCTGCGTTCCGCCCGCCTGCGGGGCCTCGGCGCGCCGGAGGCGCTGGACGGACTGCTCGGCGCGTCGGCGGACGGGGGCCCGGACGGCTCCGCCGTCGGGACCGTGGCGCGGGAGACGGCTTCCCTGGACGCGTTGGAGGAACTGTCGGGACGGTACCGCGGCGGAAGGCTTCCAGAAGGCGGGCATGTCGTTGCAGACGGAGCTGCCGGAGGCGGCCAAGCACGCCGGCACGGTCACTCCGGGCGGCGGCACGGGCGGTGAAGGCGGGGGAATGGGTCCGATCGCCGGCGCGCTGGGTGAGCTCATGAACTCCCACCAGTACCGGCTCGCGTACATCTCGGCGCGTACGGAGGCCTCGCTCGACGGCGCGATCAAGGCGACGACGGCGTACGTGCAGGGCAACCTGGAGCAGGCGGCGAACGCGCAGGCCGAGGCGCTGAAGGAGCCGAAGGTCGACCTCCCGGGGGCGGGGCAGAAGTGACTGATCACGTACCGATCAATCCCGGACGACGCGCTGGGCCGGCCGCAGTACTTCGACAAGACCTCGAACCAGCTCCTGGACCACAACGGCGTCCCCAAGCAGGACCTCACCTCGGTCCCCAAGGGCCCCGACCACCCCCTGGCCGAAGTCCCCAAGCACGAACCGGTCCCGGCCACCGTCGGCGCCCACACGGCGGACGTCACCGCCCACACCCCGGGCCACACCCCCGGCGGCATCGCCGAACACACCCCGGGCGGCATCGCGGACAACGGCGCCCACAACGCCCACACCGAACCCGGCGGCGGAGGCACCACCCACCACGGCGGCACGGACACCACCCACACCGGCGCCAGCCACGACACCCCCACCACAGGCGGCGGCGGCCACGACGGCCCGACCATCCCCCACCAGGGCGATCACGGACCCGGCGGCGGAACCCCGGGGGCTGGTGCTGAAAACGCCGAGCCCCCCGCCAAGGTGAGGAAGCCCGAGGAGTCCTGGCCGGCCAAGGAAGACATCGTCGGCACCGCCAGGGGCAAGGACCTGATGTACCCCAACTCCCGCCACAACCTGAGCGGCATCAGGGGCGGGCAGGTGGACACGAAGAACACCATCATCCTGCCGGAAACGAAGGAGCTGGTTAAGCAGGACATCTCGGAGATCGCGGCCGGGCGCGCCGAGTACGACCCTCTGACCCAGAAGTACACGGTCAACGGTCGTACCTACGGTGTAGAGCACACCGGCCGTACATTTCCCGTCTCGGGTCCCGAGTGAATTCGATGACCGGAACTGGGACGCGACCGTCACCTGTGACTACGAGATCCTCGCGGGCCAGCTGAGCGTGTACGGCGCCGAGGAAGTGCCGGATCAGCCCTCTGAGGAGGACCTCGCCGGCGCGCTGGCGCGAGCGCTGGACACATCCGTCCTCGCATCCTGGGGAAGCGTTCCGTCGATTCACCGGGTGGTGACGCCCGGAGGCCTCATCACCTTCGCCCGGGTCGAGGAGCTGGAGGACGAGGAAGCAGGCTGCACGGTGTCCGCCACGCAGGTGGCGGTACCGGACTTTCCCGGCGCGACGGTGGAGGGACTCCCCGAGGTTCCCCGGGAGGTTCCTGTGCCCACTCCGGTGACGGACGCGCTCCTGCCTGACGTGGACCGGCACAGTGCGGCCGGTGAGGCCCGTACGCTCGTTTGGCTGTGGGAGACGTTCATCGCGCGGATGACGGCAGGGTGGCCGCCCGTGGGGTGGTACGGGGCCTCCATGTACCGGGAGGGGCTGGAAGACCGCGATCGGCTGAGCGCGGCGATCGAGGCGCTCACCGCCGATGAGCGGGTAGTCGTAGCCGCGTCGCTGGAGTTGCTGGATACCGCGTATCGAGAGCACACGGTGGAGGACGGCGGCCAGGCGCTGGCGGCGGCGCTCGAAAAGGATGCCGCGGACATGGCCCCTGCGGCTTGGTACTGGCACCGCCGCCCGGCGACCCTTCCGTGGGGCTGAGCCGCTGCGGCTGATGCGAGGGTTCGAGACCTCGCAAGAGCCGTGGCTGGTGCAGCTGCGGGCGGCCCGTCGGCGCGGCTCCGGCGCCCCGGCGGCGCTGTCCGGTGCTCCTCGGCCGGACGCATCCGGGCCCGGCCGGGGTCGACCGTGGAGGTCGTGGTGTACGGGTCTCCTACGCTGGACGCGCCGAGCGAGCAGTCTGGCCGTTGCTGAGGGCGTAGGAGAGGTGTGCAGCGTTGGAACCCGAAGTCCCGACCGTGCTGGAGCGGTTGCGTTTATGAAGGACAGGGTGACGGGCGAAATCGGCGGTGGCGCCCCCTTCTCGGTGCGACGTGTCGATGCTGACGATCCCGATGTCGACATTGATATGGGGAACCGGATGCTCTATCGAGACGAGTTGTTCACGGGGGAGGTGGCCGAGTATCAGGATGGACAAATCGCCTGCCTTGACGTCTATCTTGACGGAGTCCGGAACGGCTTGTCTCGGATGTGGCACCTGGGCGGCGCGCTGAAGCTTCAGGGAACCGTTGTCAACGGGGCTGCGGTGGGTGAATTCTTGGAGTGGCATCCCAACGGTGTTCTCAAATCGCGAAAGTTCTTCGACGACGACATTTTCTCCCTCAAGGAGGAGAGCGTCTGGGACGAACAGGGCAACCTCGTCCGCGAATGGCGTCGCGAAGCCGGGTGAGCCACAGGCCCTGCGGGGCGGTACGTCCACGGCGTTCAAGCGTGCCGCCGGGTGAGCGGAGAGGGCCGGCATTCTGTGGCGACTGCCTACCGGAGGGGGATCTGATGCTGATGCGCGCGCCGAAGGAGAGCGGCTCGTGGTTCTGGGACCTGGACGAGGTGAGTGAGCCCGGGCTGGAGCCGGCGCTGGCGACGGCCGCGCGGATGACCGCCGTGCTGTCCGCGCACGGTCTGCTGGAACCGCACGCCCTGAAGTGGAGCTGGTTCGAAGTCGGCAAGGGGGGCCTGGGCATCGACAGCGGGCTCAGCCTCCTGCGGAGGTCCCTCACCGACGAGAAGACGGCGGACGAGATCCGGGCCTGCCGGCCGGTGGGGCACCCGGGTGCGGAGATGACGGGCTTCGTCGTCATCGGTTCGGGGACGTGGTTCGACGCCGAAGGCGTCGCCCGCACGGAGGAACGGCTGGTGGAGCTGCTGGTGTCGCCCGACTCCATCGGACCGTCCGCGGAGCTGTCCGTGCACCACGACGTGTGGGGCACCTGCGACTTCCGCGGCAATCCGCACCCCGCCGTGTACGCCCGCAACGCCCCGCGCCTCGCCGCGGCGCTGCGGGAGCTGGACGCGCTGCTGGGCGTCGAGGCCGAGCCCGGGGAGCCCACCTACTTCGGTGTCTCCCAGGCCTACGGGGTGCAGGAAGCGGAACTGGTCGACGGCCGGGGCCCGGATCTCACCGACCTCATGTGATGGGGGGCGGGAACGTACCGCTGCCCGTGGCAGGCCGCGGACGAGGCGCCGCTCCACGGGATGAGGGCGCCCGGAGCTCTGGACGGACTGTAGGGAAGGTGCTGAGGATGCCGCAGTCGGCGGCCGCGCGGAGGCTGGAGCGGTTGCGCGGGGTGGAGTGGGACATGCGGTGGGATCTGGCGTTCGCGCGCGTAGGGTCCCGGCGGGTGCTGATGTGGGAGTACCTGCGGCGGGCCGCCGTGTGGGCGTCGGCCTGCGGGGCCGAGGAGGCGTGGCCCTTCTACGACGTCACGGCTTACCTGGCCCCGGAGTTCGGGCTGGGGCGGGAGCAGGAGGAGCGGCTCGCCGGGCTGTTGCGCGCCGTGCCCGGCGAGGAGCTGCGGCGCACCTGCGCGGGCGCCGTGCGGCTGGCGGACCTCGGGGAGCGCGCTCCGGCAGTGGTGGCCGGGCTGCCGGACCCGTACGAGCCCCTCGTCCTGTTCTACGAGCGCGGCGGCTCGTTCACCCGCGACTGCTCGGGAAGCTTCCTCGACCTGGTCGGCGCGCTGTACAAGCCCGGCCCGCTGCGGGGTTTCCTCGGCGCCCGGCCCGTCGGCCCGCTCGGCGCGGCCGTGCTCGACGCGCTGGACGCCGACGGGCGGGTCACGTACTACATGTCGGAGGACGGTCAGGGCCCCCTTCTGCGGCGGCGGGTGTTGCGGGACGAGCACACGGACGAGTTGTTCGGCCGTCACCTGCGCTGGGAGCCGACGGATCTGGTCCCCGGCTCCGAGCAGGAGGCCAAGGCGGCGGGCCTGGCCGAGCTCGACGAGCTCAAGGCGGCCAACCTCATCGGGACGATCGTGGCCGCCGCCCCGGGCTCCGGCCGCTGACCACCCGGCCACACGGGCAAGGAACAGGACGGCGCACGGACCTGTCTATGGGAGAGCCGGCCCGTTCGTCGCTCGGGGGCGAGGGCAGCGGAGGTGCTGGGGGCACGGATCGAGGAGGGCATCACGGCCGATGAAGATCGACATCGGCGATCCGGACGTGGACATGGACGATGCGCAGCGACTCCTCTATAAGAGCCAGCTGTATGCCGGAGAGGTGGTCGAGTACGCGGGCGGATCCCTGGTGAGTCAGGACAGCTATGTGTCCGGCCGCCAGGACGGCATTTCGCGGGAATGGTACAAGAATGGCGTCCTGCGGTCCGAGGGGGTCGTGCGTGCGGGGAAGCCGCAAGGAGAGTTTCGCGAGTGGCATTCAAGCGGGACGCTGAAATCGCGGCAGGTGTTCGACGACACCGGACTCCTCCGGGAAGAGGAGCTCTGGAACGAAGCAGGACACCGGACAAGGTCTTGGCGGCTGGCCGAGGACTGAGTGCTGCGCGCGCCGAGGGGGAGGGCTCGTGGTTGCGGGGACGGGGGCCGAGGTGCTCGGGGCCGGGCCGTGCCGGCTGCCCTCCGACCGCGGCCCCGGGGCCGCGGCGGGCTGGTGCGGATCGACGAGTTGGAGGCCGCCCGGCGGATCGGGCGCCGGGGTGCAACCGGGACCGCCGGTTTCGGCGTGGTGAGGGGGCGTACTAGCGTGCGGGGCGCAAGGGACGGGAAGGGAGGCCGGGATGGCGGCTGAGGATTACGACAGCCAGTTGCTGGAGTCCGTCGCGGTACGGCGGCGGCGGATGCGCGACGCCGTGCTGTTCGGGGCGCAGCGCGGGCGGCGGGTGGCCGACGAGCGGATCGGGAAGGCCGTCGCCGGGCTGGTCATCGCGGCCGTGCTGTGCGCGGGCTGCGTCGGCTGGTCGTTCATCTCGCACCGGCTGATCGGCAAGGTCGGGACGCCCGGACAGGTCCGTACTCGGTGATAGGTTCGGGCGCGTGGTGAGCATGGGGGCGGGAAGCGGGACGGCACTGAGCCGGGTCACCCTGGTCGGTGAGCGGCGGCGGATGGATCTCGTACTGCCTTCGCTGGAACCCGTCGGGCGGTTGCTGCCCGATGTCATACGGATGCTGGACGACCGGGTCGCCGCGCAGCCGATGCTGCGGCATCTGGTCACCGGTGACGGGTCGGTCATCGAACACGACACCTGCCTCGCGGACGCCGGCATCGCCGACGGCGCGGTGCTGCGGCTCGTGCGGGTGCAGGACGTACCGTCCGCGCCCGTCGTGCACGACGTGACGGACGAAGCCGCCGAGGACCTCGACGTACGCGCCTGGCGCTGGCGGCCGTCCGCGCGGCGGATCACCGCCGGGGCCGGACTCGTCGGATGGGCGCTGCTCGCCGGGTGGTTCGCGCGGCGGGAGTTCGCGCCGGGGGCCGTGGCCGGGGTGCTGCTCGCGGCCGCCGCCGTCTGCGGGGTCCTCGGGGCGCTCGCCGGGCGGCTGAAGCGGTCCGGGCTCGCGGCGGCGCTGCTGGCGAGCACCGGGGCCGTCGGGGTGCTCGGGGCGTGGACCCTGGGCGACGCGCAGCACTGGGGTCCGATGGGACGGCTCGCCGCCGTGGCGGGCGCCCTCGCGGTGGCGCTGGCCCTGCTGGGGTGGTTCACGCCGCTCGGGCGGGGCGGGTTCGTCGGGGCCGTCGCCGTGGTGGCGCTGACCGGGGGCTGGGAGGCCGTCGCCGTCGCGCAGGGCGGCTCGGGGGCCCGTACCGGAGCCGTGCTCGCCGTCGCGTCGGTGGTGCTGCTCGGGGTGCTGCCGCGGCTCGCGCTGGCCGCGGCCGGGCTGACCGGACTGGACGACCAGCGGGCGCGCGGGGCTTCGGTCAGCCGGTACAAGGTCGCGACCGCCCTCGGCGCCACCCACCGGGGCATGGCGCTGGCCACCCTCGCCACCGCCGTCTCGGCGGGCACGGCCGGGGTGCTCGCGCTGCGGGAGCCCGACGTCTGGACGGTGTCGCTGGCCGTCGCCGTCGCCGTCGTACTGTGGCTGCGCGCGCGGGCGTTCCCGCTCGTCGCGGAGGTGGTCGCGCTGCTGCTGGCCGGGGCCGCCGTCACCGTCGCCGCGCTGCTGGTGTGGGCGGACCGGGCCGGGGCGGCCGGCCCGCTGGCGACGCTGCTGGCGCTGGCGCTGGCGGCGCTCGGGGTGCTGGCCGTACAGCCGCCCGAGCACGTACGGGTCCGGCTGCGTCGATTCGGGGACACCGCCGAGTCGATCGGCGTCATCGTGCTGTTCCCGCTGCTCATCGGGGTGTTCGGCGTGTACGGGCGGCTGCTCGGCACCTTCGCGTAAGGGTTGCGACTCAGACATGTCAGACATGAGCCAGAGCCGGCGTGACGACTGGCAGGCCGGGGTCCTCGGCGAGCTGACGGGCACGGGGCGGCCCGCGGAGTCCCGCGGGGCGGCCCCCGCCCCGGGCCCGGCCCCCGCCGATCCCGGACCGCCCTCCATACCGGCGCCGGCCCCGCACCACCCCAGCGGCTCCGTCACGGCCGGGCGCCCCCAGCCGCGACCCCAGCCCCAGCCCCAGCCCCAGCCGTACCCCTACGCCGCCGCCCCCCAGGGCCGGCGGCTCGCGCCCGAGACCGTGCCGGTCCCCGGGACCGAGGCCGCCGGGCGGCCCCGGCACGGGGACCCCGCCGGGCGGCGGGTGCTGCGCGTGCTGCGCGGGGCGCTCGGCGGCTCCGCCGCGCGGGCCGTCGCCACCGAGAGCGGGCTCGCCGCCCAGGTGCAGCAGCCCGTCACCACCGGCCGCCACATCGTCGTCACCAGCATCCGCGGCGGCTCCGGCAAGACCACCGTCACCGCCCTCCTCAGCCGCACCTACAACCACTTCCGCCACGACCCGGTGCTCACCCTGGAGGCCGACGCCGCCCTCGGCACCCTGCCCGTCCGGCTCGGCGTCGAGGCCCTGCGCTGGACCTGCGGCGACCTCGCCCAGATCGTCCGCCCCTCCATGCAGCTCACCGACGTCACCGGCTACCTCGTCCCGCTCGCCGACGGCGGCTGGCTGCTGCCCGGCAGCCAGGGCCGCATCGGCGCCCAGGTCGACGTCGCCACCTACCGGACGGTGACCGTCGCCCTGCGCCGCTACTTCGGCGTCACCGTCGTCGACTGCGAGACCCTGCCCGGCGAGGTGGCCCGTACCGCCCTCGACACCGCGCACGCCCGCGTCCTGACCACGCCCGCCACCGCCGAGGGCCTCGTCTCCACCCACGCCGTCCTCGACTGGCTCGCCACCCTCCCCGTGCCCGTGCTGCCGCGCACCACCGTCGTGCTGACCTGCCAGTCCCCGCACCCCGCCATCGACCTCGGCAAGGCCGCCGAGAAGCTGGCCGCGACCGGCGCCGGGGTCGTCGTCCTCCCGTACGACCGCCACCTCGCCTCCGGCGGCGCCGTCCGCACCGAACTCCTCGGCGCCCAGACCCGGCAGGCCTCCGTACGCCTCGCCGCGGACGTGCTCCAGCGGGCCCTCGCGCTCCCGGCGGCGGGTGCGGCCCGGTGACCCAGCAACTCGTCCACCGGCCCGCCCGGGGCACCCTGCCCCCCGCCCCCGCCGAGGCGCGCAGCGTGGAGGCCCCGCCCAACCTGCCCGAAGGCAAGATCGGCAGCCCGGCCACCGCGCTCCTGCCGATGGCGGGCGTGATGGGCTCGGTCGTGATGATGACCGTCATACGCAACAGCCAGTTCGCCGCCGTCGGCGCGATCGTGCTGGTCTTCGCGCTGATCGGCGCCGTCGCCCTGTTCTGGTCCCAGCGCGGCAAGGCCCAGCGCACCCGCCGCTCCCAGCGCGAGCGCTACCTGGAGTACCTGGAGGAGCAGCGCGAGGAACTCGGCGCCCGCGAGAAGGAGCTCCGCGAGGAGGCCCGCCGGCTCAACCCGCCCCCCGAGGCCCTCTACGACCTCGTGCGCGACCCGGCCCGGCTGTGGGAACGCCGCCGCGCCGACCCCGACTTCCTGCGCCCCCGCCTCGGCACCGGCGAGGTCGCCGTCCAGCCGCTCGCCCTCGGCTCGGGCGGCGGCGGCGTCCTCACCCCGCCCGACCGGTTCATGCTCAACGAAGCGGGCGCGCTCATGTCCCGGTTCGCCCGCGCCAGCGACTTCCCGCTGACCGTGCCCCTGGACCGGGCCGGGAACATCAGCGTCGTCGGCGACCGCGAGGGCGTCCTGCGCGTCGCCCGCGCCCTGCTCGTGCACACCGCCGTCCTGCACGCCCCCGACGACGTCGCCATCGCCCTCGGCGTCCCCGGCGACCGGCTCGAAGCGGACTGGGAGTGGGCCAAGTGGCTCCCGCACGTCCTCGACCCGCAGGAACAGGACGGCCCGGTCGCCGCCCGCCGCATCGCCCCCAGCCTGCCCCAGCTCGCCGACGTCCTCGCCCCCGAGCTGCGCCGCCGCGCCTCCTACGCGGCCGAGGTCCGCCGCGGCCTGTCCGACCGGCGCGCGCTGGCCCTCGCCGCCCGGCTCCTCGTCGTCAGCGACGAGTACGGCGAGAACGCCGTCGAACTGCCCCGCCCCGACACCGCGGTGGGCCTGGCCGACATGAACACCACCGTGCTCCACCTGCTCGCCGAGCAGGTCCACGAGCCCGACGAGGTGACGATACGGATCACCGTGGACGGCCCGCGCGTCACCGTCAGGGACCTGCGCACCCCGCAGGCCCCCGCCGCCGAGGGCCTCTGCGACGACCTCGGCCCCGCCACCGCCGAGGGCCTGGCCCGGATGCTCGCCCCGCTGCGGCTGTCCGCCGAATCCGTCGCCGAGGGCACCCCCGTCTCCGGGCCCGTCGACTTCATGGGCCTGCTCGGCATCACCGACCCCGCCGCCCTCGACGTCCGGCGGATGTGGGCGCCGCGCGGGGAACGGGACTTCCTGCGCGTCCCCATCGGCATCGACGACCGCCACGGCCCCGTCCTGCTGGACCTCAAGGAGTCCTCGCAGCTCGGCATGGGCCCGCACGGGCTGTGCGTCGGCGCCACCGGCTCGGGCAAGAGCGAGCTCCTGCGCACGCTCGTCCTGGCCCTGGTCACCACGCACGCGCCCGAGGACCTCGCCATGGTCCTCGTCGACTACAAGGGCGGCGCCACCTTCGCCCCCTTCGAGAAGCTCCCGCACGTCGCCGGCGTCATCACCAACCTGGAGAACCAGGCCGGACTCGTCGAACGCGTCCACACCAGCCTCGCGGGCGAGGTCAAGCGTCGCCAACAGGTCCTCAAGGACGCCGGACACGTCGCCGACATCGGCCACTACGCCGTCCTGCGCGCCGAGAACCCCGAACTGGAGCCGCTGCCCCACCTCTTCGTCGTCATCGACGAGTTCGGCGAACTCCTCACCGCCAAGCCCGACTTCATCGACCTCTTCCTGTCCATCGGCCGCATCGGCCGCTCCATCGGCGTGCACCTGCTGCTCTCCAGCCAGCGCATCGAGGGCGGCAAGCTCAAGGGCCTGGACACCTACCTCTCCTACCGGCTCGGCCTGCGCACCTTCTCCGCCGACGAGTCCCGCACCGTCCTCGACACCACCGACGCCTTCCAGCTGCCGCCGCTGCCCGGCTTCGGCTACCTCAAGGTGGACACCTCCACCTACACCCGCTTCAAGGCCGGTTACGTCTCCGGCCGCTACCGGGGCCCCGCCACCGACCGCGACCCCGCCGCACAGGGCCCCCTCGCCCTGCCCTACCCGGCCTTCAACACCCTCCGCGACAGCGCCGGTTCCCCCGAGGACACCGAGGAGAAGCCCACCGCCACCGCCCGCGAGAGCGGCCCCAGCGTCCTCGGGGTCATCGTCGACCAGCTCGCCGCGGCCGCCCCGCCCGTACGCCGCATCTGGCTCCCGCCGCTGCCCGACGCGATCCCCCTCGACGCCGCCGCCGGACCGCTCTCCGTCACCGGACGCGGACTCCAGCTCGCCGCCGACCGCCGCCCGCCCCTGCGGGTACCGCTCGGGGTCCTCGACGACCCCGCCCGCCAGTGGCGCGGCCCCTGGGAACTGGACCTGAAGGTCGCCGGCGGGCACACCGCCGTCACCGGCGGCCCCCAGTCCGGCAAGACCACCCTGCTGCGCACCCTCGCCCTGTCCCTCGCGCTCACCCACACCCCGCAGGAAGTCGCCGTCTACGGCCTCGACCTCGCCGGGGGCGGCCTCGCCGCGCTCGCCGGACTCCCGCACGTCGGCGGGATCGCCGGACGCGCCGACCGCGAGCGGGCCGCCCGTACCGTCGCCGAGGTACGGGGCATGCTCGCCGCCCGTGAGGCCCTCTTCCGCGAGCACTCCGTCGACTCCGTCGAGCAGCTGCGCCGGCTCCGCGCCGACGGCGCGCTGCCCGAACTGGCCTCCACCGACATCGTGCTCCTCGTCGACGGGTACGGAGCCTTGCGCGAGGAGTTCTCCGACCTGGACGAGGCCGTCACCGACCTCCTCAAGCGCGGCGGCGGCTACGGCATCCACGTCGTCGCGGGCATGCTCCGCTGGAACGACGTGCGCATCGCCAACCAGTCCCTCTTCGGCAGCCGGATCGAACTGCGCCTCGGCGACCCCTCCGACTCCGCCATCGACCGCAAGCTCTCCGAGACCATCTCCCCCGACACCCCCGGCCGGGTCCTCACCGACGGCAAGCTCTTCGCGCAGACCGCCCTGCCCCGCATCGACTCCCGCAGCGGCACCACCGACCTCGCCGCCGCCCTGGAGGAAGCCGCCGGCACCGTCCTCGCCACCTGGCACGGCGACCTCGCCTCGCCGGTACGGGTCCTGCCCGCCCGGCTGCCCGCCGCCCGGCTGCCCTCCGCCGCCGAGGAGCCCCACCGCGTCCCCATCGGCGTGGACCAGGACGTCCTCGCGCCCGTCCTGCTGGACCTCTTCGGCCAGGACCAGCACCTGCTGATCCTCGGCGACACCGAATGCGGCAAGACCAACCTGCTCTCCCTGATCGCCCGCCAGCTCATCGCCCGGCACGGCGAGGAGGACCTCGTCTTCGCCGTCTACGACCCCCGCCGCGGCCTGCGCGGAGTCGTCCCCGAGCCCTATCGCGGCGGCTACGCGCACAACGCGAAGCTGGCCGCCGCGCTGTCGGCGGGCATCGTCGGGGAACTCGACAAGCGGCTCCCCGAGGACGGCTTCGACCCCGACGCCGAACCCGGCGACGGCCCCGGCTTCGCGGGCCCGCGCATCGTGGTCCTCGTCGACGACTACGACATCCTCACCACCGCCGGACAGCAGCCGCTCCAGGCGTTCGTGCCCTACCTGCCGTCCGCCCAGGACATCGGCCTGCACTTCGTCATCGCCCGGCGGGTGGCCGGCTCCTCCCGGGCCCTGTACGAACCGCTGCTGACCACCCTGCGCGAATCCGGCACCACCGCCCTCGTCATGAACGGCGAACGCTCCGAGGGCCAGCTCTTCCCGCAGCTCTACGCGAGCGCCCAGCCGCCGGGCCGCGGCACCCTCGTCCGGCGCGGGCGCCCGCACCAGATCGTGCAGACCGCGCTGGCCGCCCCCCTCACCCAGGAAGCTCCGTGACACCGTGACCAAGGACGTCATCGCCCTCACCCCGAACATGCCCGACACGGCCGCGCTGCTCGTGGCCCTCGCGGCGGGCGGCACCGACCTGGACGCCACGGCCGTCGCCGACGGGGCCGTCATCCAGCTGCTGGGCGCGGGCGGCAGGCCGCTGGTCTCGGTGGAGGCGCCCGTCCTGGTCCAGGTGCCCGGCGAGGTGGAACGGCTCCTCGGCACCCCCGCGCGCACCCCCGTCTGGTGGACGGAGACCCGCGCCTCCACCGCCGTCCCCGAGGCGGCCGACCTGGCCGGAGGCGTGGCCGGGCGGCTCGCCGAAGTCCTGGGCGGCACGGTCTGGCCCCCCGGCGCCGGACGGATCACCGAGGTCCCGGTCGGCTCCGAGGCCGCGGCGGCGCCCGCGCCGGTGGGGGCCCTGCCCACCGTCGACGTGGTCACCGAGTCCACCGCCGTCGTCCTCGCCGACCGGCCCGTGGTCCCGCTGACGGCCTGGCTGTCGGACGTCCTGCGCACCACGGCCGGCTTCGGCGCGGCCCTGCACATCGTCACCCCCGCCCACTGCCGGCTCAGCCTGCCGCTGCGCGCCGCGCTGACCGGCGCGCCCAACCGGTGGGTCGTCCAGGACCCCGACTGCGGCTACTACGACGGCCTCTCCGGGGCGGTCCTGAGCTGGCAGGAGGGCACCTTCGCGCCCGTCCGCGACGCAGCCGGCCAGACCCGGGCCGCGGCCGCCTTCACGCGGGCCGACGCCGACGCGGCGGGGGAACGCCGGCTGACCGTCTCGTTCCGTACGGAGCACCCCGCCGAGGAGGAGACCCTGCTCGGCCGCTCCGTCGAAGCCGCCTGGCGGGCCCTGACCGGGGAGGCGCCGGCGGGCTGGGGCACCGCCGAGCCGGTGAACCTGCCCTGGTCGCCGCGCCAGCTCACCGGGCTGGCCCGGGGGCGGGCGCCGGAGCCGACCCTGCTCACGGTGGTGGGGCCGGACGCGCTGGCCGTCGTACGGGTGAGCCGCACGGCCGGCGGGGTCGAGGAGGACGTCACCCTGACCCTGGGCCGGGGCCCCGCCGACCCGCTGCCGCTGGACGCCCTCGCGGGACTCGCCGGGACGCTGGTCGCCGAACACGGCCTGGTCAGCATGCTGGCCTCCGTCGGGCCGGGCCGCCGCGACCTCGCGGTGGTGCCGAGGTTCGGCGCGGCGCCGCTGCCGGTGTCGTTCACCCTGGGCGGGGCGGGCGTCGCCGGGGCCACGCTGACCCACGCCCGTCGCCCGCCGCTGGCCCTGCGGCCGTCCACGGTCGGCCCCGCCCACCGGCCGGGCCTGCACTACCCCCTCGGCGACGGCACCGACCCGGCCGCCTGGGACACCCTCTCCACGCTGCTGGCCCACCTGCGCACGACGGTCTGACGGCGGCCCGCTGCGGCCCTCCGCGCTGGCCCGCCGCCCCGGCCCGCCGCCCGGCCGGCGGCCGCGCGCTACAGACCGCCCGCGCGGACCAGGCCCGTCTCGTAGGCCAGGACCACGACCTGGACCCGGTCCCGCAGGTCCAGCTTGGTCAGGATGCGGCCCACGTGCGTCTTCACCGTGGCCTCGGAGAGGACCAGCCGGGCCGCGATCTCGCCGTTCGACAGGCCCTGGGCCACCAGCAGCATGACCTCGCGCTCCCGGTCCGTCAGCCGCTCGACCTGCTTGTTCTGCGGCTCCTCCGTCGTCGACGGCAGCAGCGGCGCGAACCGGTCCAGCAGCCGCCGCGTCGTCGACGGCGCCACGACCGCGTCCCCGCTGTGCACGGACCGGATCGCGGCCAGCAGCTCGGCCGGCGGCACGTCCTTCAGCATGAACCCGCTCGCTCCCGCCTTCAGCCCGGAGAAGGCGTACTCGTCCAGGTCGAAGGTGGTCAGGATGATCACCTTCGGGTGCTCCTCCGGCTCACAGATCCGCCGCGTCGCCTCCACCCCGTCGAGCTTCGGCATGCGCACGTCCATCAGCACCACGTCCACCTTCGTGGCCCGCAGCACCTCCAGCGCCTCCAGGCCGTTCCCCGCCTCGGCGACGACCTCCATGTCCGGCTGGGCGGCGAGCACCATACGGAAGCCCGTGCGCAGCAGCACCTGGTCGTCGACGAGCATCACGCGAATGGACATCAGTTACCTCGACCTCGTCATCTCTTCTTGAGCGGGAGCAGCGCGCTGATGCGGAAGCCGCCTCCCGGCCGCGGGCCCGCGTCCAGGGTTCCCCCGACCATACCGATGCGCTCGCGCATGCCGATCAGGCCGTGGCCGGCGCCGTCGGCGCCGCCGTCCTCGTACAGTTCGTGCGCCGCGCCCCGGCCGTCGTCCTCGACCAACAGGCCGAGCCCGTCGTCGAAGTAGACCAGGCGGACGCTCGCCCGGGCCTTCGGGCCCCCGTGCTTGCGGGTGTTCGTCAGGGCTTCCTGCACGATCCGGTACGCGGTCAGCTCGACCCCGCTCGGCAGCTTGCGGGGGGCGCCCTCGACCTCGAAGTCCACCGTCAGCCCGGCCGCCCGCACCTGCTCGACCAGCACCTCGATCTGCTCGACGTCGGGCTGCGGCACGTAGTCCTCGGACTCCTGCGGCTCGCCCGTGCGCAGCACGCCCAGCAGCCGCCGCATCTCCGCGAGCGCCTGCCGGCCCGTCCCCGAGATCGTCTGGAGGGCCTCCTTGGCCTGCTCGGGCGCCACGTCCATGACGTACGCGGCCCCGTCGGCCTGGACCACCATCACCGACACGTTGTGCGCGACGACGTCGTGCAGCTCGCGGGCGATCCGGGCGCGCTCGGCGGCCACCGCCACCTTGGCCTGCGCCTCGCGCTCCTTCTCCAGCCGCTGGTTGCGCTCGACGAGCTGCGCGTAATAGGCGCGGCGGGTGCGCAGGGAATCGCCCATCACCCAGGCCAGGGCGAAGGGGACCATCATGAACAGGGTGAACAGGACGACCTCGGACGTACTGGTGCCGGGGCCCTTGTCCACGCCGTGGCGCGCGAAGTACAGCGGCGAGGCCAGCAGCCCGACGCCCAGCGCGGTCCGGGAAACCCATCGCGGGACGTCCCCGGCGGCCACGGTGAACAGGACCACCAGCATCGCGAAGTCGAAGAGGTTGGCCTCCGGGCCCAGCACCAGCTGGCAGACGCCCGCCCCGACCGTCAGCCAGAACATCGGCACGGTCCACTTGCGGCGCAGCGCGACGGCGGTGCACAGCGCGACCACGACCGGCACGGCCAGCAGCCGGTGCAGGGTATCCGCGCCGGTCGCGCCCGAGTCGCTCGCGACGATCAGCATGGACAGCCCGAAGAGGAGGACAGCCCAGAAGCTGTCGACGCCCGTCGGGTGTCTGCGGATGAAGTCGTAGAGGCGCTGCACGTAACCCAGAGTAGGGAAAGGAGATAGGTGCTGGAGTCAACCACAGGTGCGATCCCTGGGGCGGGGGAGTACTCCCCAAGGTGGAGGGTGACCTTAGCCTTTGTCGGATGAGCGCTGAGGATGCAGTCAGGGGGCCGGTCCGCTGGCGGGCAGCGATGGAGGCCGCGCTGTACGGTCCGGGCGGTTTCTACGTGCGCCCCGGCGGCCCCGGGCCCGCCGGGCACTTCCGCACCTCCGTGCACGCCTCGCCCCTCTACGCGGGAGCCGTGGCCCGGCTGCTGCGCACGGTGGACGAGGCCCTCGGGCACCCGGCGCGGCTGGACCTGGTCGACGTCGGGGCCGGGCGCGGCGAGCTGCTGACCGGGGTGCTGGCGGCG
This sequence comes from Streptomyces sp. NPDC002032, assembly GCF_042890765.1. Taxonomy (NCBI): domain Bacteria; kingdom Bacillati; phylum Actinomycetota; class Actinomycetes; order Kitasatosporales; family Streptomycetaceae; genus Streptomyces; species Streptomyces sp. NPDC002032. The sequence continues at coordinate 18,352 of NZ_JBIASM010000030.1, forward strand.
CTGGAGCCCGGGGTGGCGGCGCGGGTGCGCCCGTACGCCGTGGAGCGCGCGGCGCGGCCGGCCGGGCTGGACCCGCGGATCCGCTGGGTGGCCGAGCCCCCGGCGGGGTCGGTGGGGCTGCTGTTCGCGAACGAGTGGCTGGACAACGTACCCCTCGACGTCGTGGAGGACGGCCGCTACGTCCTGGTCGCCCCCGACGGTACGGAGACCCCCGGCGGCCCCCCGGATCCGGCGGACCGGGCCTGGCTGGAGCGGTGGTGGCCCGGCGCGGCGGCCGGGGAGGGCCGGGCGGAGGTCGGCCGGACCCGCGACGAGGCCTGGGCGGCGGCCGTCGCCACCCTGGAGCGGGGCCTGGCGGTGGCGGTGGACTACGCCCACACCCGCGCGGCCCGGCCCCCGTACGGCACCCTGACGGGGTTCCGGGCGGGCCGGGAGGTGGCGGCGGTCCCGGACGGCGCCCGCGACGTCACCGCGCACGTCGCGCTCGACGCCTGCGCGGGGCCGGGCGCCGCCCTGCTCACCCAGCGCGAGGCGCTGACCGCGCTCGGCGTCTTCGGCGGCCGCCCCCCGCTGGCCCTGGCCTCCACCAACCCGGCGGCGTACGTCCGGGCCCTGTCGGCGGCGGGCGAGGCGGCGGAACTCACGGCCCGCGGGGGCCTCGGCGACTTCGGCTGGCTGGTCCAGCCGGTCGGCGTCCCGCCCTGGCCGCCGGCGTAGGCCGGGGACGGCGGGGGGCCGCCACCCCGGCGGGATGACGGCCCCTGCGACGGCTGTCGCGTGCGCATGTGTGCGCGCGGCGTACGACTACTGCGAGACGGTGTGGTCGTGGTCGTGACCCGGGCGCAGACCGCCGCCGTTGCCCGAACCGGTGGTCGGCTTGGAGACGACCGGCTGCGTCAGCGGGGCCAGGTCGTAGGCGTAGTGGCCGACCGCGTTCGCGATGACGTCGACATTGATGTCGAGCGCCTTCTGGTCGATGTTGGTGATGTCGTCGCCCTTGCCGTGGTAGTTCACGTCGTAGGCGACACCCGCCTGGCCACCGAACTTCGCCGCCTGCTCGGGCGTCTTGATGCCCTCGGCGCCGGTGTCCGTACCACCGGACGGGATGCCCGCCTCGATGAACGGGCCGTAGTCCGAGCGGCCGGTGAAGTCACTGCCCTCGTGCGGGATCTTCTGCGCGTCGAGGAAGTCGGTGATCTGCTTCTCCAGCTGCGCCGAGCCCTCGGGGCCGGGGCCCGAGCCGACCTTGTCGGAGTCGTCGCCGTCGTAGACGAAGTACGCGGCGTTCGGCGAGGCGATCATGTCGAAGTTGAGGTAGAGCTTGATCTGCTTCTTCTGCTCCGGGGTCAGCGAGGCGACGTATGCCTCGGAACCGAGCAGGCCGAACTCCTCAGCCGACCACCAGGCGAACTTGACCTTGTTCTTGACCTTCGTCTGGCTGCTCGCCAGGCGCTGCGCGACCTGGAGGATGCCCGCCGAGCCGGAGCCGTTGTCGTTGATGCCGGGACCGGCCGCGACCGAGTCCAGGTGCGCGCCGAGGAAGACGGTGTTGTTCTCGTCGCCGCCCTTGGTCTCCGCGACCACGTTGAAGGTCTTGCGGTTCTCGCGCAGCTCCCGGATGTCGAGGGTGAGCTCGACCGGGCCGGCGGCCGCCTCGGCGGCCAGCTTCTCGCCCTCCGCCTGGGAGACGCCGCCGGTGGGGACCTTGCCCGCGGCGGGGTCGCCGAGGGTGCCATTGAGGGTGCCCGCCGTGTTGTTGTAGATGACCGCGCCCACCGCGCCGGCCGCCGCCGCGTTCTGCTGCTTCACCGCGAAGGTGCAGCCGCCCCGCTTGACCAGCGCGATCTTGCCGGTGAAGGTGCCGGGCGCGAAGTCGCCGGGCTCGCAGCCGTTGGAGCCGTCGGCGTCGACCGGGGCGACCGCGAGCTGCGCGGTGACGCCGTCCGCGGGGCCGCTGGCCGTGTACGTCATCAGGTTGATCGGGACGTCGCGCTCGTTGGCGCCGTTGACCTTCAGCGTTTCCGCGACGGTCTCGACGTACACGAACTCGAACTCGTTGCGCGTGACCTTGTACCCGGCCGCCTTCAGCACGCCCTCGACGTACGTGGCGGACTGGACGTGGCCCTTGGAGCCGGCGACGCGCGTGCCCTTGTTGTAGTCGGCGATCGACTGGAAGACCTTCAGGTGGTTGTTGGCACCCTTGCCGGTCGACTCCCGGACCAGCTTCCTGGCCAGCGCGTCACCCTTCGCGGCGTCGCTCTCGGGGCTTGCGGTGGCGCCCGCCGGGCCGGCGAGGAGGAGCGGGGAGACGAGGGCCGCGGCCGCCAGAGCGGCGGTGGCTGCGGCTATACGGCGAGAGGGCATGAAGGTCCTTTCACGGCACGCGGGCAGTGGGGTGGGGCAGGTGAGTGGTGGACGCACGTTAGGCATCAACAGACCGCTCTCGCCAGACTTTTAACTGCTTCCGGTTTGTGAAATCCGCATATCGGTGAGTCTGCGCCGATCGAATTCGGCCACCGTCCGCAGAAGGGTCACCGCGGAAGTCACCGCGGAAGTCACCGCCGAAGTACCGCGGAAGTCACCGCAGGATCCCCTCGATGAAATCGGAACCTATGCGGGCCACCACCGCCAGATCCAACTGATGCTGGACATAACGCCCTTGGCGGCGCGTGTGCAGCAGCCCCGCCTTCTTCAGCACCGCCAGGTGCCGGGACACCTCCGGCGGCGTGATCCCGTACACCCGCGCCAGCTCGCTCGTCGTGTACGGGGCCCGCGCCAGGCTCCGGCACAGCATCATCCGCATCGGGTGCGCCAGTGCCTCCATCCGGCGGGTGAGCAGCTCCACCGAGCCCGGCGGGGAGCCCAGCTCGGGCGAATCCAGCGGGTAGTGCACCACCGGACGCCAGCCGGGAGCGTGCAGTACGAGCAGGTGCGGCCAGCCGAAGTTCGTCGGTACGAAGAGCAGCCCGGCCCCGATCCGCGGATCGGTGGCCGTCGCCTGGCCGTTGACCATCTTGTCGGCGGTGATCGTGGTGAGCCCCTCGTCCACGCTCAGCGCCGCCGACACCTCCCGCAGCACCGCGGGCAGCCCCTTGCGGCGCAGCACCTCCGTCTTGTGCCGGGTGTCCGCCGTCTGCCGGGACTCCAGGCGCCCCCAGGTCTCGGCGAAGAAGGCCTCCTCGCAGTCCTCCAGCATCCGGCGCAGCCAGACGCGGACCGCGTCGGTGTCGTCGAGCAGCCGGACCGAGAACGCCAGCTGGCGGGGGCCGCGCGCGGCGGCCGTCTCCAGCGCCTTGGCCCGGGCCCCCGCGTCCTTCAGCGGGGAGGGCCCGCCGCCCTCGTTGTAGAGCGAGAGCCAGCAGTGCTCCAGGGCGGCCATCACGAACCGCTCGTCGTCCATCCGGTCGAGCGTGTCCAGGTCCTCGGCCAGGGTCGCCCCGGGACGGCCGCTGCCGCCGGGGATCCCGGCGAAGGGCATGAAGATGTCCGAGAAGGAGCTGCGCCACATGAAGTCGGCGTCCAGCAGCCGGTCCGCCAGGCAGGGGTCCAGCGCGGCCCGGGTGGCCGTCGTCCAGGACTGCAGGCGGGGATGGTGGGTGGGCTGCGACAGCGCGTGCAGCGCCATGCAGAGCTCGGCCAGCGGGGCCGGCGCGAAGCCGATCCGCTCCGCGGGGAGCCCGGCGATGTCGATGGTGACGCTCATCGCCCCATTCTGGCCGGTGAGCGCCCTCCGCCGATGCCCGGGGTACGCCATCCGGCCCGGCCCCCGCGCCCCTGCGGCGGGGGGCTCCGGTGCAGGTGGGAGGCCACGATTGACGGGGAGCGTCAATCGTCGCGCGGGTTGCCGCCGACGGGGTGAGGGTGGATGCATGAGCGCCATCGAGCAGTACCTCCTCGACACCTACAGGGCCGCCCAGCACGGCACCCCGCCGCCCCCGCCGCCCGGCCGGGACGACGTGGCCGTCCTGCGCGAGGCCCGTACGCGGGCCCAGTTCAACGCCGTCCTCGACGGCCGCCCCGCCACCCACCCCTGGCTCCACACCCTCCGCCGCCTGCGGCGCTGGGGCGCGGGGGCGGGGGCGGGCGCGGGGACGTGCTGAGGGGGGCGGGAAGGGGGAGCGGGGTCTGGGGGGCGGGGTTCCAGCTGGGCGGTGTCAGGGAGGGTTTGGTGGTCTCCCGTCAGTCTCATCGTCCTTCCGTGTCGTGCCGGTCCCTCAAGGGCGCTCCTTCGTCGCGTCGCTTCGCGATGGCCTTCGGCCACCCTTGACCGACCGTCCCGCCACGGAAAAACGAAGACTGCCGGGAAACCCCCAAAAGAACGTTCACGGGGCAGTGAGCCTGGCCGATCCTTCTCAGGGAGCCAAGACCCCTCCCGCCGAGGGACCAGGTGGGCCCGACATCCGGCCCTCCCAGACCAGATTCCGGGCCGGGGGCGGCCAGACCACACGAGACAGCGATACGACGAGCCTGCGGCTCCAGCAGAGGCCCCCGCGCATCAGATCGCTACGCGCTTCGCCCGGCATAGCGTCCGCCGGCCGTCTGTGGCTGGACATAAGCCGCCCAAGGCGAAGAAATGGCCTTACTTGACGGGCGACCGCCCCCCGGCGGACGGAGAGCGGCGGACGGAGATCGGCAGATGACGATCCCCAGCCGACGATCGGCAGACGACGATCGTCAGATGGCGCTCGGCAGGCGACGATCGCCCTCAACCCGCATCGATCGCCCTCAACCCGCATGAAAAGTCACTCTGGTCGCTCTCTCACTCCATCACGGCCGCAGACGCCTGACTGCCCGCCCTCAATCGCCCCTTGGGCGGCTTATTCCCAGCCACAGACGGCCGGCGGACGCTATGCCGGGAGAAGCGCGTAGCGATCTGATGCGCCGGATGTTCCGCCCGGTTGTTCTGGTCGCTGTTTGGTGTGGTCTGGCTGCCCCGGGCCCGGAGTGGCAGCACGCGGGCCTGACGGCGGGCCCACCTGGGGTCCCTTGCGGTGGGGGTCTCGGCTCCCTGATGAGGACAGGACTGTCAGTCGTGCCCCGTGAACGTTCTTTTGGGGGTTTCCCGGCAGTCTTCGTTTTTCCGTGGCGGGACGGTCGGTCAAGGGTGGCCGAAGGCCATCGCGAAGCGACGCGACGAAGGAGCGCCCTTGAGGGACCGGCCCGACGCGGAAGGACGATGAGACTGACGGGAAACCCCCAAACCCTCCCTGATGCCGATCAACTGACACCCCGCCCCCCGGACCCCGACCCGCCCCGACCCGCCCCCACCCCCCTACAGCCGCTCCAGGAACCCCTTCACCGCCGTCGCGATGTCGTCCCGCGTCCACGTCAGCGCCGGCTCCGTGATCTCCAGTTCCGTCATCGACAGGCCCGGCGGGCTCTGGTCCGTCCAGCGGCGGAACAGGACCGTTCCCGTCTCCTCCGCCAGGCGGACCCCCGCCTCCGTCAGCCGGTCCGCCCCGTACGGGAGCCAGACCTGGAACTGGTGCGTGTGCGGCGCCTCCGGGTGGATGCGGAACCACGGCAGGCCGGCCCCGGCGAAGCCCTCCCGCAGGGCCTCGGCGACGACCTTCGCCCGGTCCACGTACGAAGGCAGCCGGGGCAGCTCGCGGTCCAGGCCGGCCAGGGCCGCCAGGGCCTGTGGGAACTGCCGGAACACCTGGCCCCCGTAGCGGTGGCGCCAGACGCGGGTCTCCTCCACGAAGCTCCGGGTCCCGGCCAGGCAGGCCCCGCTCAGCCCGCCGAGGGACTTGTAGAAGGAGACGTAGACGGAGTCCGCGAGGGCGGCGACCTCCGCGAGGGGCCGGCCGAAGTGGGCGGTGGACTCCCACAGCCGGGCCCCGTCGAAGTGCACCACCGCGTCCCGCTCCCGGGCGGCGTCCACCAGTTCCTCCAACTCCTCCCAGGTCGGCAGCAGGAAGCCCGCGTCGCGCAGCGGCAGCTCCACCATCAGCGTGCCGAAGGGTTCCGGGAGGGCGGCGACCTCGTCGCCGGTGGGCTGGCGCGGTTCCGTGGTCGGGTGGACCGTGCGCAGCCCCGACACCGCCGACAGCGCGCCGCCCTCCCAGCGCTCCGGGTGGCTCAGCGGGTGCAGGGCGACCACGGGGCTGCCGGTGCGGCCGGCCCAGCAGCGCAGGGCGATCTGCTGGGCCATCGTCCCGGTCGGGAAGAACGCCGCGTCCTCGGTGCCGAGCAGGTCGGCGACGCGCCGTTCCAGCTCGGCGACGACCCCGTCGCCGTACACGTCGGCCGGCTCGTCCAGGTCGTAGGGGGCCTGCGGCAGGTCGGCGAGGAGCTCGCGGACCGTCATTTCGTGGGCGGCCCGCGTGAGCACCCGCCCGGCCCCCCGCCAGGCCGCCAGCTGCCGCTCCGTCCGTTCCGTCTCCTCGTCGGGGCCGTCCGCCGCGCCCTGCCCCGGGCCCTGCCCCGCGGCCTGCCCCGAGCCGTCCGCCCAGCCGTCCGCCGCGTCACCCGTCGTGTGATCCGTCATGGGCCGATCATGCCCGCTGCCGCCGCCGACCGGCCCGTCCCCCAGGGGCTAGCATGGCGGCGTATCGTCCGGTACCCCCCGCGGACTGGAACGGAAGGCCTTCCCCGCGTGAACGCACCCCATCAGACGGAGCCCCGGGATCCGTCCGACCGCCCTGCCCGGCTCACGGTCGGAGTCGTCGGCGCGGGCCGGGTCGGCCCCGCACTGGCCCGTGCCCTGCGGCAGGCCGGGCACCGCCCCGTCGCCGTCTCCGGCGTCTCCGACGCCTCCCGGCGGCGCGCCGCGCGGATGCTGCCCGACGTGCCGCTGGTCAGCCCGGCGCAGGTGATGGAGCGCGCCGAGCTGGTGCTGCTGACCGTCCCCGACGACGCGCTGCCCGGTCTGGTCGAGGGCCTCGCCGAGACGGGCGCCGTCCGCCCCGGACAGCTCCTCGTGCACACCTCCGGGCGCTACGGGACCTCCGTGCTCGACCCCGCGCGCCGCGCGGGCGCCCTGCCGCTGGCCCTGCACCCCGCGATGACCTTCACCGGCACCGAGGTGGACGTGCAGCGCCTGGGCGGCTGCTCCTTCGGCGTGACGGCCCCCGAGGAGCTGCGGCTGGCCGCGGAGGCGCTGGTCATCGAGATGGGCGGGGAGCCCGAGTGGATCGCGGAGGACAGCCGTCCGCTCTACCACGCCGCCCTCGCGCTGGGGGCGAACCACCTGGTCACCCTGGTCGCCCAGTCGATGGAGCTGCTCCGTACGGCCGGCGTCGAGCACCCCGACCGGATGCTCGGCCCGCTGCTGGGCGCGGCCCTCGACAACGCCCTGCGCTCCGGCGACGCCGCGCTGACGGGGCCGGTGGCCCGCGGTGACGCCGGTACGGTCGCCGCGCACGTGTCGGAGCTGCGCAAGCACGCCCCGGCTGCGGTGGCCGGGTACCTCGCGATGGCCCGCACCACCGCCGACCGCGCCCTGGCGCACGGCCTGCTCAAGCCCGAACTCGCCGCGGACCTGCTGGACGTTCTGGCGGACGGCGCCGAACCGACCGCCGAACCGGAGGGTGGCGAGCGATGACCGGCCCGCTCCTGCTGCTGAACACCGCCGCCGAGCTGCACGGGCTGCCGCGCTCCGGGCGCCGCGCCGTCGTGATGACGATGGGCGCCCTGCACGAGGGCCACGCCACCCTCGTGCGCACGGCCCGCGCCCAGGCCGGCCCGGACGGGCAGGTCGTGGTCACCGTCTTCGTCAACCCCCTCCAGTTCGGGGAGAACGAGGACCTCGACCGCTACCCGCGCACCCTGGAAGCCGATCTGCGCATCGCCGCGGAGGCGGGCGCCGACGCCGTGTTCGCCCCGGCCGCCGACGAGGTCTACCCCGGCGGCGCCCCCCAGGTGCGGATCACCGCCGGCCCGATGGGCGGCCGCCTCGAAGGCGCCACCCGGCCCGGTCACTTCGACGGGATGCTCACCGTCGTCGCGAAGCTGCTCCACCTGACCCGCCCCGACCTGGCGCTGTTCGGGCAGAAGGACGCCCAGCAGCTGGCCCTGATCCGGCGCATGGTGACCGACCTCAACTTCCCCGTCGAGGTGGCCGGCGTCCCGACGGTCCGGGAGGACGACGGGCTCGCCCTGTCCTCCCGCAACCGCTATCTGGACCCGGCCGAGCGGCGCACCGCCCTCGCCCTGTCCCGCGCCCTGTTCGCGGGCCGGGACCGGCTCGCCGCCCAGGCGGCCCTGCGCGCCCGCGCCGAGGCCGCCCCCGCCAGCGACGAGCGCGCGGCGGGCCTGGCCCGGCTCGGCGAGATCCGCGCCTCCGCCGACGCGCACGCCGTCTCCGCGGCCGGCGCGGGCCTGCCGGAGGCCGTACGGTCCGCCGCCCGGCACGTCCTGGAGGAGGCGGCCCGCCACGATCCGCCGCTGGCCCTGGACTACCTGGCCCTGGTGGACCCGAAGGACTTCACCGAGGTGGGCCCCGACTTCACCGGGGAGGCCGTCCTGGCCGTCGCGGCGAAGGTCGGCGCGACCCGGCTGATCGACAACATCCCATTGGAGTTCGGAGCACACGCGTGAGCACCACAGGCAGAGCCATCCCGGCGGGCGGTACCGGAGGCACCGGCATACGGCTGCACGCCCCCGCCCCCGGCTGGGCCGTCGACGCGGACGTCGTGGTCGTGGGATCGGGCGTCGCGGGCCTGACCGCCGCGCTGCGCTGCGCCGCCGCGGGCCGCCGTACGGTCGTGGTCACCAAGGCGCGCCTCGACGACGGCTCCACCCGCTGGGCGCAGGGCGGCATCGCCGCGGCCCTGGGCGACGGCGACACCCCCGAGCAGCACCTGGACGACACGCTCGTCGCGGGCGCGGGCCTGTGCGACGAGGCGGCCGTCCGGCTCCTGGTCACCGAGGGCCCCGGCGCGGTCCGCCGGCTGATCGCCACCGGCGCCGTCTTCGACACCTCCGCGGACACCGGCGAGATAGAGCTGACCCGGGAGGGCGGCCACCACCGCCGCCGCATCGCGCACGCGGGCGGTGACGCCACGGGCGCCGAGATCTCCCGCGCCCTGGTGGAGGCCGTCCACGAGGCGGGCATCGAGACGGTCGAGAACGCGCTGGTCCTGGACCTCCTCCAGGACGCCGAGGGCCGTACCGCGGGCGTCACCCTGCACGTCATGGGCGAGGGCCAGCACGACGGGGTCGGCGCCGTCCACGCGCCCGCCGTGATCCTCGCGACCGGCGGCATGGGCCAGGTCTTCTCCGCCACCACCAACCCGTCGGTGTCCACCGGCGACGGCGTGGCCCTGGCCCTGCGCGCCGGGGCGGAGGTCTCCGACCTGGAGTTCGTCCAGTTCCACCCCACCGTCCTCTTCCTCGGGCCCGACGCCGAGGGCCAGCAGCCGCTGGTGTCGGAGGCGGTCCGCGGCGAGGGCGCGCACCTGGTCGACGCGGACGGGGTCCGCTTCATGGTGGGCCAGCACGAGCTCGCCGAGCTGGCCCCGCGGGACATCGTCGCCAAGGGCATCATGCGCCGCATGCAGGAGCAGGGCGCGCGGCACATGTACCTGGACGCCCGGCACTTCGGCGCCGAGATGTGGGAGAGCCGCTTCCCGACGATCCTCGCCGCCTGCCGCTCCCACGGCATCGACCCGGTGACCGAGCCGATTCCGGTCGCGCCGGCCGCGCACTACGCCTCCGGCGGCGTCCGTACGGACCTGCTGGGCCGTACCACCGTCCCCGGCCTGTACGCCTGCGGGGAGGTGGCCTGCACCGGCGTGCACGGCGCGAACCGGCTCGCGTCCAACTCCCTGCTGGAGGGCCTGGTCTTCGCCGAGCGCATCGCGGACCACATCGTCGCCCACGCCCCCGCGGGCGGCGGCCCGGGCATCCCCGTCCCCGCGACGGGCCCCCTCCAGCCCGCCGAGGCGCGCTACGAGATCCAGCGCATCATGACGGACGGCGCGGGCGTGCTCCGCTCCGCCCGCTCGCTGGACACGGCCGCCGCCGCGCTGGAGACCCTCTACGCGACGGCCCTGGGCGAGCTGGAGGCCCACGGCAAGACCGCCGTCCCGGGCGTGGAGACCTGGGAGGCGACCAACCTGCTGTGCGTGGCCCGCGTCCTGGTGGCCGCCGCCCAGCGGCGCGCCGAGACCCGCGGCTGCCACTGGCGCGAGGACCACCCCGACCGGGACGACGCCGCCTGGCGCCGTCACCTCGTGGTCCGGCTGTCGGCGACCGAGCGGCGGGCCCTGGTCGTCACCCCCACCGACTCCGCGGACTTCCCGTCCGTGGACGTCCCCCTCACCCCCCAGAGCCTGGAGCAGCGACCGTGAGCACCCCCGAACTCCCCCTGATCGACCAGAACGAAGGCGGCTGCGGCGACGACTGCGGCTGCGGCGAGGGCGAGGAGACCGGTCTCGACCCGGCGCTGGCCCAGCTGCTGGTGGACGCGGGCCTCGACCCGATCGAGGTCGAGGACATCGCGCACATGGCGCTGTCCGAGGACCTGGACGGCGGCGTGGACGTGACCACGGTGGCCACCGTCCCCGAGGACGCCGAGGCCGTCGCGGACTTCGTGGCCCGCGAGGCCGGCGTGGTGGCCGGCCTGCGCATCGCCGAGGCCGTGTTCTCCGTGGTCTGCACCGAGGCCTTCGAGGTGGAGCGGCACGCCGAGGACGGCGACACGGTCGAGGCCGGCCAGCTGCTGCTGTCGGTGCGCTCGCGCACCCGCGACCTGCTGACCGCCGAGCGCAGCGCCCTGAACATCGTGTGCCGCCTCTCCGGCATCGCGACGGCGACCCGCCGCTGGGCCGACGTCCTGGAGGGCACGTCCGCGAAGGTCCGGGACACCCGCAAGACCACTCCGGGCCTGCGTTCGCTGGAGAAGTACGCGGTCCGCTGCGGCGGCGGGGTCAACCACCGGATGTCCCTGTCGGACGCGGCGCTGGTCAAGGACAACCACGTCATCGCCGCCGGTGGCGTCGCCCAGGCCTTCAAGGCCGTCCGCGAGACCTTCCCGGACGTCCCCGTCGAGGTCGAGGTCGACACGATGCACCAGGTCCGCGAGGCCGTGGACGCGGGCGCCGATCTGATCCTGCTGGACAACTTCACCGTCCCGGAGACGGAGGAGGCCGTCACGATCGTCGCGGGCCGCGCCACCCTGGAGTCCTCGGGCCGCCTGACCCTGGAGAGCGCCCGCGCCTACGCCGAGACCGGTGTGGACTTCCTGGCGGTCGGCGCCCTGACGCACTCCTCGCCGATCCTGGACATCGGCCTCGACCTGCGCGAGGCGGTGTAAGCGGTGCTGCTCACCATCGACGTGGGGAACACCCACACGGTCCTGGGTCTGTTCGACGGTGCCGAGATCGTCGAGCACTGGCGGGTCTCCACCGACCCGCGCCGGACGGCCGACGAGCTGGCCGTCCTGATGCAGGGCCTGATGGGGATGCACCCGATGCTCGGCAGCGAGCTGGGCGACGGGATCCACGGCATCGCGATCTGCGCGACGGTGCCGTCGGTCCTGCACGAGCTGCGCGAGGTGACCCGCCGCTACTACGGCGACGTGCCGTCGATCCTGGTGGAGCCCGGCGTCAAGACGGGCGTGCCGATCCTGATGGACAACCCGAAGGAGGTCGGCGCGGACCGCATCGTCAACGCGGTCGCGGCCGTCGAGCTGTACGGGGGTCCGGCGATCGTCGCGGACTTCGGCACGGCGACCACCTTCGACGCGGTCTCCGCGAAGGGCGAGTACGCGGGCGGGGTGATCTCCCCGGGCATCGAGATCTCGATGGAGGCGCTCGGTGCGCGCAGTGCCCAGCTCCACAAGATCGAGCTGGCCCGGCCGCGCAACGTGATCGGCAAGTCCACGGTCGAGGCGATGCGCTCGGGCGTGGTCTACGGCTTCGCGGGCCAGGTCGACGGGATCGTCACCCGCATGGCCAAGGAGCTGGTGGGCCCGGGCGGCGACCCGGCCGACGTGCGCGTCATCGCCACCGGCGGCCTGGCCCCGGTCGTCCTCGGCGAGTCCGCGGTGATCGACGAGCACGAGCCGTGGCTGACCCTGATCGGCCTGCGGCTGGTCTACGAGCGCAACGCGCCGAACTTCGTGTGACGGGGGCGGCCTGTGCCCGGGCGGCCCCCCGCCCGGGCACAGGCACGCACCGTCAGGCCGAATCCTCAGCTTGAACCTGATCGGTTAGCTTGTCGGCGTCGCACGCACATGCTCCGAGGCGGCACCGCCGAGACGGCACAGGACGGCCCAAATGCCCCGTGTTTCACCGTACTTGCAGGTGGTCGACTCGCTCCGGGCCCGCATAGAGGCGGGCGAATGGGCGATCGGTGACAAGCTCCCCTCCCGCGCCCGCTTCGCCGACGAGTACGCCGTCGGACAGAGCGTCACGCAGCGCGCGATGGAACAGCTGATCATCGAGGGGTTCCTCGAAGGCCGCGCCGGCTCGGGCACCTACGTGCGCACCCCGCGCCGCCGCATGCGGATGCTCCGCACCCGCCGCCGCGTCCCCGGGGCCGGCCACACCTTCCGTTCCGAGGCCGCCGCCCACGGCATCGCCGCGTCCTGGGACTCCCGGACCGTCCCCGAGGCCCCGGCCCCCGCCCGCATCGCCGCCCGCCTCGCGATCGAGACCGGCGCCCCGTGCGTGGTGACCCGCTACGAGTTCATGGCCGACGGCAGCCCCGCCGAACTCTCCGAGTCCTGGGAGCCGTTGGCGATCACCTCCGGCACCCCCGTCGTGCTGCCGGAGGCGGGTGAGCTGCGCGGGGCCGGAGTGGTGGCCCGGATGCGGTCCATCGGCATCACCGTGGCCTCCGTGGTGGAGATCCCCCGGCCCTCCCGGGCCAACCAGGACCAGGCCAACCTCCTCGGGATCAGCCTCGGTTCGATGATCACCGAGATCGAGCGCACCTATCTCGACACCGACGGCCGGCCGGTCGAAACCGCCGACCTCGTGATCCCCGACTCCCGCTACGAGATCGCGTACGCCTTCCCCGTGGACTGAGAACCGGCGGTATTCCCCGGACGATTTTTCACGGAAATGGCCGGAGTACGCCTCCGGCGGGGATAGCGTCGCGGTGGAAAGACACCGCAGCCCCGGAAGGGCGGCGACCCCGTCCACGGCGGAGGAGACACCCCATGACCGCGAACACCCGGCCCGACTGGCGCAAATCGTCCCACTGCGGCCCCGGGCAGGACGCCTGCGTCTACGTGGCCGCCGCGCCCGGCACGCTCGTCCGGGTGGCCGACCGGGCCGACCCGGCGCACCTGGTGATGGCCACCACGCACGCCGCCTGGGCCGACTTCGTGCGCTCGGTGAAGGAATCCGGCTGACGGGCGCGGCGCGGCCCCGCCGCGCCGCGATCCCGCACCCTCAGGGGATTTTGTCCGATTAGCGCGTATCTTCGGCCCATGCCCACGCCCTACGGATCCCGCGGCGGCATGGCGTTCAGCGCCGCCGAGCTGCTCGTGCTCAGGCGCCTCCTCGCCCACGCCCTCCAGCCCTCGACGGCCCCCCTGACGCCCGCGGAGGTGCAGGACTGCCTGCGCCTCGCGGGGTCGGTGGACGAAGCGGTCCTGGAGGCGGGCCGGCTCAGAGCCTTCCTGCTCGACGACCTGGCCCGCTACCGCCGGGCCCTGCCGGGCAGCCTCTCCGGCTACCTGGAGCTCCTCCAGGACGCCCTGGCCGCCGGGTACGAGCCGCAGCCAGACGACCTCGCCGCCCTGCGCGCGCTGCGGGCCAACCCGCTCGCGGCCACCGTGCTGGAACGCGCCCAGGCCGTCGCGGAGCGCTCCGTACGCCGCCGCCTGTCGGCCACGCCCGCGCCCCGCACCCGGCTGCTGGCCCTGGCCGGCGGCCGCGGCGCCCCCCGCCCCGCCCCGGAGGCGGGGGAGCGCCCCCGGACCGCCGCGGACGCCGACCCGCGCCCCGAGCGGCCCCGCCCGGAGCCCGCCCCGGCCCCCGCGCCCGCCCCGGCCCCGGCGCCCGCCCCGGCCCCGGCGCCGAAGCCCGGGCAGTCCCCGCGGCCCGACCGCCCGGCGCGGCCCGTCCCGACCCCGGGCGAGGCCTTCCCGCCGCGCCGCAAGCCCACCCCGCCCCCGGCGGCCGGGCGGGCGGCGGGGTAGCTAGGCTGGGGGCATGGACTACGTCTCCGCGCTCGTGCCCCCCATCGTGATGGCCGCGTTCTTCATCGTCCTCGTGAAGACGATCGTCAAGAGCCAGGGCGGCGCCAACAAGGCCAAGGAGGACGCGGCCGTCGACGCCGTCCTCGCCCGCGCGGACGCCGCCCAGCAGGCACGCAAGTAACCGCCCGCGCGGGTTCCACCGCGCGTTGCCGTCGAATAGTCGGGCAATTCATCCCATCCCGCACTATCGTGCTGTTGTGCCTCGCCCCTTGGGAGAACTCGAAGACGCAGTGATGACACGGGTGTGGCAGTGGAACCGCCCGGTCACCGTCCGGGAAGTCCTGGAAGACCTCCAGCAGGAACGGTCCATCGCGTACACCACGGTCATGACCGTTATGGACAATCTCCATCAGAAGGGCTGGGTCCGCCGGGAAGCCGAAGGCCGCGCCTATCGGTATACGGCGGTTTCCACCCGCCCCGCCTACTCGGCCGCGCTGATGAACGAAGCCTGGTCGACCAGCGACAACCCCGCGGCCGCCCTCGTGGCCTTCTTCGGCATGATGTCCACGGAACAGCGGGAAGCCCTGCGCGCGGCCATCCGGATCGTCCAGCACGACGAACCCGAAGACACCGGCACCGCCGCCTCCGGCGCGGCCCCCGCGGAACCCGAGGAACCCGAGGGGGACTCCGCCGCGCCCCGGCCCGAGCCGGGGCGATAGCGTCCGGGTATGGGAGAGCTTTCCACCGCAGACGCGAAAACAGTGACCATCCGCCGCGCGCGCACCCGTGATGTTCCGGCGCTGCGCCACCTGCTCGACCAGTACGTGCAGCAGCGGATCCTCCTCGACAAAGCCCCCGTGGTCCTTTACGAGGACATCCAGGAGTTCTGGGTCGCGGAACGCGACTCCGACGGCCGCGTCGTCGGCTGCGGCGCTCTCCACGTCATGTGGGAAGACCTCGCCGAAGTGCGCACTCTCGCCGTCGACCGGGAGCTGAAGGGCGCCGGTGTGGGGCATCAGGTGCTCGCCAAGTTGTTGGAGACGGCCCGCCGGCTCGGGGTCAGCCGGGTATTCTGCCTGACCTTCGAAGTGGACTTCTTCGCGAAGCACGGCTTCGTCGAGATCGGCGAGACCCCGCTGGAGACCGATGTCTACATGGAGCTCCTGCGTTCCTATGACGAGGGAGTCGCGGAGTTCCTCGGTCTCGAACGAGTGAAGCCGAACACCTTGGGCAACAGTCGGATGCTTCTGCACCTCTGACCGATCGCGGCGGCTTTTCAGGGCCCCGGCGGGCCTGTGGCCTATGTCCGAATCGCGTACGTTTCCCGCCTTGTTGCGGCCCTGAACCTCTCACCGGGGGTTTGTGTTTTCCAGGCAAAAGCGGTTTCCTTTCCGCGTACTGCATTTTCGATGAAAGGAAATCCGGTGGCACAGAAGGTTCAGGTCCTTCTTGTCGACGACCTCGACGGTGGCGAGGCGGACGAGACCGTGACGTTCGCTCTGGATGGCAAGACCTACGAGATCGACCTCACCACCGCCAACGCTGAAAAGCTCCGCGGGCTGCTCGACCCGTACACCAAGGGCGGCCGCCGCACCGGCGGACGCGTTTCCGCGGGCCGCGCCAAGGGTGGTCGTGCCGCCGCGTCGGCCGGCAACCCGGACACCGCCGAGATCCGCGCGTGGGCGAAGGAGAACGGCTACAACGTGAACGACCGCGGCCGCGTGCCCGCGGACATCCGCGAGGCCTACGAGAAGGCCAAGGGCTGAGGCGTACGCCTTCGCAGCCGTGTCCGGTGGCATTCCGTCGCCGCCGCGGCCACCAGGCGTACGAGGTCGGGCCCGCTGGCCCGTTGTCCGGGACAGGTGCCCTGCCCCGGACCGGGCAGGGCCGGCAGTGACGCCTCGCACCCCAGCTCGGGGGGCCGCAGCCACACGGCGGCCCCCCGAGGGCTTTCCCCCGGCGGTACGGGAGCGGTGATCCTGCCCCCCGCGCCCAGGGCGATCAGGTCCAGCCCCACCCCGCCCCACTCCAGCCAGTCGAGGAGCCCGTCCAGCTCCTCCGCGCTGCCCGGGGCCACCAGGAACCGCATCCCGCGTCCCCCGGCGGCCACCGGACCGGTGACCGCGAACCGGCGCAGCAGCGCGGCTCCGGCCTCGTGGGGCAGCTCCAGCACGTCGAACCGGACCCCGGTGACCAGCTGGACGGGCGGTCCGCCGGCGACGGGCCAGCCGAGCACCCGCTCGTACCAGGAGCGGGTGTCCCGCTCCGGCGGGACTCGGGGCGAGGGGACGGCGCTCGCGGGGGTGACGGCCATGACCGGAGCAACTCCGCACGGCACCGCGGGGTTACGCACCGCGCTCGTCGTGTCGCGCAGGGTAAACGTTCGCGGAGTGGAGTCCCGCATTCGGGACACAAGCGTGTTCGCCCGTAGCGGAGGGAACCGTGCCCACCGGCATGGAGTGTCCGTCCTTACGGGTAAGACATTCCTAGTGGATCGGGGCGACACGCTGATTTGACGGGCTCCCGTTCGCCATCGGCGTACACGCCTGACGGGTATCTGCCTGGCCTGCGGGAACATCGTCTCTCACTATCGGGTTGGAGCAGGTGTCGGCTCTTCAAGCCGGTTTTCCTCACCGACGTGGGGGTGAGCCGCGGACGGATGTCGGCAGTTGGAATGAGCTGTCCCGCCCCGCGGGACTAGCATGCGGAAGGACAGGGCGGGGACCGACCCCGAACTGCCCGACCGCTCTGAGGAGCGATAAACGATGTTCGAGAGGTTCACCGACCGCGCGCGGCGGGTTGTCGTCCTGGCTCAGGAAGAAGCCCGGATGCTCAACCACAACTACATCGGCACCGAGCACATCCTCCTGGGCTTGATCCACGAGGGTGAGGGTGTCGCCGCTAAGGCCCTGGAGAGCCTCGGGATTTCGCTCGAGGCTGTTCGTCAGCAGGTTGAGGAGATCATCGGTCAGGGCCAGCAGGCCCCGTCCGGCCACATCCCCTTCACCCCGCGGGCGAAGAAGGTCCTGGAGCTTTCGCTCCGAGAGGCCCTCCAGCTCGGCCACAACTACATCGGCACCGAGCACATCCTGCTCGGCCTGATCCGCGAGGGCGAGGGCGTCGCCGCCCAGGTCCTCGTGAAGCTGGGCGCCGATCTCAACAGGGTCCGGCAGCAGGTCATCCAGCTGCTCTCCGGTTACACCGGGGGCGGCAAGGAGTCGGCCACCGCAGGTGGCCCGGCCGAGGGCACCCCCTCGACCTCCCTGGTCCTCGACCAGTTCGGCCGCAACCTCACCCAGGCTGCCCGCGAATCCAAGCTCGACCCGGTCATCGGGCGCGAGAAGGAGATCGAGCGGGTCATGCAGGTGCTGTCCCGCCGGACCAAGAACAACCCGGTCCTCATCGGCGAGCCCGGCGTCGGCAAGACCGCCGTCGTCGAGGGCCTCGCCCAGGCGATCGTCAAGGGCGAGGTGCCCGAGACCCTCAAGGACAAGCACCTCTACACCCTGGACCTGGGTGCCCTGGTCGCCGGTTCCCGCTACCGCGGTGACTTCGAGGAGCGCCTGAAGAAGGTCCTCAAGGAGATCCGCACCCGCGGCGACATCATCCTGTTCATCGACGAGCTCCACACCCTCGTGGGTGCGGGCGCCGCCGAGGGCGCGATCGACGCCGCGAGCATCCTGAAGCCCATGCTGGCCCGTGGTGAGCTCCAGACCATCGGTGCCACGACGCTCGACGAGTACCGCAAGCACCTTGAGAAGGACGCGGCGCTGGAGCGCCGTTTCCAGCCGATCCAGGTGGCGGAGCCTTCCCTCCCCCACACGATCGAGATCCTCAAGGGCCTGCGCGACCGCTACGAGGCCCACCACCGCGTCTCCATCACGGACGAGGCCCTCGTCCAGGCGGCGACGCTGGCGGACCGGTACATCTCGGACCGCTTCCTGCCGGACAAGGCGATCGACCTGATCGACGAGGCCGGTTCCCGGATGCGCATCCGCCGGATGACCGCACCGCCGGACCTCCGCGAGTTCGACGAGAAGATCGCGGCCGTGCGCCGCGACAAGGAGTCGGCCATCGACTCCCAGGACTTCGAGAAGGCGGCTTCGCTCCGTGATTCGGAGAAGCAGCTGCTGGCCGGGAAGTCCAAGCGCGAGAAGGAATGGAAGGCCGGCGACATGGACGTCGTCGCCGAGGTCGACGGCGAGCTCATCGCCGAAGTCCTCGCGACCGCGACCGGCATTCCCGTCTTCAAGCTCACGGAGGAGGAGTCTTCCCGCCTCCTGCGCATGGAGGACGAGCTCCACAAGCGCGTCATCGGCCAGAAGGACGCCATCAAGGCGCTCTCCCAGGCCATCCGCCGCACCCGTGCGGGTCTGAAGGACCCGAAGCGTCCCGGTGGCTCGTTCATCTTCGCCGGTCCGTCCGGTGTCGGTAAGACGGAGCTGTCCAAGACGCTCGCCGAATTCCTCTTCGGCGACGAGGACGCGCTGATCTCCCTCGACATGTCGGAGTTCAGCGAGAAGCACACGGTTTCCCGCCTCTTCGGTTCGCCCCCCGGCTACGTGGGCTACGAAGAGGGCGGCCAGCTGACCGAGAAGGTCCGCCGGAAGCCGTTCTCCGTCGTCCTCTTCGACGAGGTCGAGAAGGCGCACCCGGATATCTTCAATTCCCTTCTCCAGATCCTGGAGGACGGTCGTCTGACCGACTCCCAGGGCCGGGTCGTGGACTTCAAGAACACGGTCATCATCATGACGACCAACCTGGGTACGCGGGACATCTCCAAGGGCTTCAACCTGGGCTTCGCGGCCCAGGGCGACGTCAAGACCGGTTACGACCGGATGAAGGCGAAGGTCAACGAAGAGCTCAAGCAGCACTTCCGGCCCGAGTTCCTGAACCGTGTCGACGACACGGTCGTCTTCCACCAGCTCAGCCAGGAAGACATCATCCAGATCGTCGACCTGATGATCGCCAAGGTGGACGAGCGCCTCAAGGACCGCGACATGGGCATCGAGCTCAGCGGTGACGCGAAGCAGCTCCTGGCCAAGCGCGGCTACGACCCGATCATGGGTGCGCGCCCGCTGCGCCGGACCATCCAGCGCGAGATCGAGGACCTGCTGTCGGAGAAGATCCTCTTCGGCGAGCTGCGCCCCGGTCACATCGTGGTCGTCGGCGTGGAGGGTGAGGGCGAAGCCGCCAAGTTCACCTTCCGCGGCGAGGAGAAGTCGGCCCTGCCGGACCTCCCCCCGATCGAGGCCACGGGCTCCGGCCCGGACCTGTCCAAGGGCGCGTAAGGCCCCGAGGACGGCAGTACGAAGGGGCGGCCCCGGAACCGAAAGGTTCCGGGGCCGCCCCTTTTCCGTGTGAGCGGGGCCACTTGAGGGTTCTGTGGCCGGTGACAAGCCGCACAGGGCAAATCGGACCTACTAGGACCTCTCGTAGGTTTTCTCGCCCGTTTTGTCCCCACGTCCGCCCAGCAGGGGCGCCGTCAACAGGACGGAAAGCCCTCGTGCGGCTACGAGGCGGGGTAGTAACCGGGACATTTGGGGATGCCCGGGCGCCCGGGTTACCAAGGATGGGCAAGCCCGGCACCGACGGCCCGACGGCCGCAGCGCCGGGTCCTTTCTTGCCCGATTCACGTCCTTGTCCCCGGCCCCGGAGGTCTCCGCATGTCCGCGAAGCGCGTCAGCACCCGTCGTACCCGTATCGCCCTCGCCGCCACCGCCCTCGGCGCGGCCCTGGCACTCGGGGCCGGGACGACCGCCGCCTTCGCCGACGAGGCCCCCGCGGCGCTCCCCGCCGCCGCCGAGCAGGTCGCCCTCCAGGCGCAGGCGCAGGCCCAGGCCGCCGCCGCGAAGACCGGGCTGTGGACCAAGCCGGTGAAGAGCTACACGCTGTCCGCGACCTTCGGCAAGGGCGGCACCATGTGGTCGCACAAGCACTCCGGCCAGGACTTCGCCGTCCCCGTCGGCACCCCCGTCAAGGCCGCGGCCACCGGCACCGTCGTGAAGGCCGGCCCCAACGGCGGCGGTGACGGCCCCGCGTACGGCAACGCCGTCGTGATCAAGCACGCGAACAACACGTACTCGCAGTACGCGCACCTCTGGAAGATCCAGGTCCGGATCGGCCAGAAGGTCTCCTCGAACCAGCAGATCGCGCTGTCCGGCAACACCGGCAACTCCAGCGGTCCGCACCTGCACTTCGAGATCCGCACCACCCCGAACTACGGCTCCGCGATCAACCCGGTGGCCTTCCTGCGCTCCGTCGGCGTCTCCGTCTGACGGACCGCCGCCCCCGCCCCGGGGATCCGGGGCGGGATCAGATCAGCCACTGGTGCGTGGCCCTGGTCTTCTTGTCGGGCTTGTTGTTCTTCAGCCCGGTGATCTGCTCCTTGCCCAGCACCTGGTCGTAGATCCGGATGTGGTCGAGCGGACCGTCCCACGCGGCGCTCCAGATCCCGTGGTGGCGGGCCCGGCCCAGCTGGAGCGGGCCGGGGCCGGCCCAGATGCCGGAGACCTGCGCCTGACCGCCCGGCTTGTCGTCCACCCAGAGCGCGATGGTCTTCTTCTCCGCGTCGTAGGTGCCCGTCAGCAGGGCCCACGTCCGCGTCGTGTCGACGTTGTCCACGACCACCTGCTGGGCCGTCGCCGCCTGGCCCTTGTCGCCGGTCTGCACCCGGAAGACCCAGGCCTTCTTCCCGTTCACGACCTCGAAGCCCAGCTCGAACGAGTACGAGTCCCCGTCGCCCTGGCTGACCGCCATCCGCGAGCCGGTCTCGGCCACGTTGTAGGCGCGGGCGGAGACGCTGAAGCTCTTCGTGACGTCCACGGCCGCCTCGGCGCCCTGTGCGTACGAGTCCGCCGTCCCCTTGAACCGCACCTCGGTCCGCTTGGCCAGCTCGCCCAGCGAGGCGCCCGGACCCAGCGCGATGCCCATCTTGCCGCTGCGGTCGCGCAGCAGGTTCGGCTCGCCCGGCACGGTCGGGGAGTCGTCCTCCGGGGTCTTGGGATCCGGGGACTGCGCCGGGCCCGAAGGGCTGGGGGAGCCCGAGGAGGCCGTCACGGGCTTGTCCGCCGGATCGCCCGACCCGTTCAGTACGAAGAAGGCGGCGCCGCCCGCCACCAGGACCACCGCCAGCGCCCCGATCCCGATGGTCAGCATCCGGCGCTTGCGCCGCTGCGCCTCGGTGCGGTCGGCCATCGCCTGCCAGTCGGGCTGGGCGGCGGCGCCGAGGGCGCCGAGGGCGTCGGGGGCGGCCGGAGCGGGGGGGAACGGTTCCGCGCCCAGCGGAGGCTGTGCCTGCGGCGGGCCGAAGCCCTGCGCGCCGGAGCCCTGTCCGGTCGGCGGCTCCGGCTGGTAGGGGTTGGTGGCCGGGTGGGGGCCGCTCTGCCCCGGCTGCGGATAGCCGTACCCGCCGGGTATCCGCCCCGGCGGGAATCCGTAGCCGCCGCCGCTCCCGGAGGCGGGGTCGGGCTGGGGGCTGTGGGGGCGATCCGTACCGTCAGTCATGGCACGGATGCTAAAACATCGCGGTGTCAGCCCGGGAGCTGGATGACCGGGAAGCTGCCCGTCGCCGTCGGGGCGTGCTCCGGCAGCCACAGCACCGCCACCGCCCCGGCCGCCGTGCCCTCGCCGGTGGCGCCGCCCGGGGCCGCCACGTTGCGGAACGTCAGCCGGGCGCCCAGGACCCGCGCCTGGCCCTCCGCGATGGTCAGCCCGAGCCCGTGCCCGACCCCGGCCCGGTCCGTCGACCCCGTCCGGAACCGGCTCGGCCCCTCCAGCAGCAGCGCCTCGGGGAAACCCGGCCCGTGGTCGCGCACGCGCACGACCCGGCCCTCGATGTCGACCTGGATCGGCGGCTGCCCGTAGCGGGCGGCGTTGGCCAGCAGGTTGCCGAGGATCCGCTCCAGGCGGCGCGGATCGGTGCTCACGATCTCGTCGGCGACCACCCGTACCGAGGCCTCCGGCATCAGCGAGGACACGCGCCGGCTCACGAACTCGCCCAGCGCCACGTCCTGGAGCTCGGCCCGCTCCGACGCGCTGTCCAGCCGGGCCACCTCCAGTACGTCCTCCACCAGGGCCCGCATGGCCTGCGCCCGGTCGCGCACCAGCTCCGTCGGCCGGCCCGGGGGCAGCAGTTCCGCGGCGGTGAGCAGGCCCGTCACCGGGGTCCGCAGCTCGTGGGCGATGTCCGCCGTCACCCGCCGCTCCGCCTCCAGCCGCTGCTGGAGGGCGTCGGCCATGGCATCCACGGCCCGCGCGAGGTCGTCCGTCTCGTCCCGTACGACGCCGCCCACCGCGTCGCGCACCCGTACGTCCGGATCCCCGTGCGCCACCCGCTGCGCGGCGGCCGCGGCCTTGCGCAGCCGGCGGGAGATCTGGCCGCCGATCAGCACCCCGAGGGCCGATCCGCCGATCACCACGGCGAGGGAGCCGACCACCAGGGCCCGGTCCAGGTCACGCACCATGTTCGCGCTCTCACGGAACTGGTGGTTGAGCGAGAGCACCTGCCCGTTGCCGAGCGGGACCGCGGCCCACACCACCGGCGCCTTGCGGGACTCCTGGACGTAGGTGCCGCGCCGCCCCGAGCGGGCCTTGTCCCGCAGCTCCGCGGGCATCTCGGGGTCGTTGAGCTTGGCGCCCCAGTTGGGCTTGCGGCCGGCCTCGGCGGTGCGGGCGATGAACTGCACCCGCTCCAGCTCCTGGTCGCGGGCGCTCTCCAGCATCGACACGCGGGCAGCGCTGTGCACCACCAGGCTCAGCGCCAGCGCGGTGAGCGCGCCGACGGCGGCGATGGCGAGCGTGATCTTCCAGCGGATCCCCGTGCGCAGGGTGAAGCGCCTCATGCGGTCGCGGTCCTCATGGTCCTCAGGGGCCTCATGCGGTCGCGTCCCCCATGACCTTCGCCTTCCTCATCCCTGTGCCCGTGCCTATGCCTTGAGTTTGTAGCCGAAGCCGCGGACCGTCTCGATCCGGTCCTGCCCGATCTTGGTGCGCAGCCGCTGGACGTGGACGTCCACGACCCGGGTGTCGCCGCCCCAGTCGTAGTCCCAGACGCGTTCCAGGAGCCGGTCGCGCGAGAGGACGGTCCCGGGCGCGGAGGAGAACTCCAGCAGCAGCCGCATCTCGGTGGGGGTCAGGGCCACGGCGGCGCCCGCCTTGCGGACCTCCATGCCCTCGGTGTCGACCTCCAGGTCGCCGAAGGACAGTACCCCGCGCTCGTCGGAGCCGTCCGTCTCGGAGCCGTTCGAGGCGCCGTTCTGCGGGCCGCCCGCGTGCCCGAAGCGGCGCAGCACGGCGCGGATGCGGGCGACGAGCACGGAGCCGTCGAAGGGCTTGGTGACGTAGTCGTCGGCGCCCGCCTCCAGGCCCAGGACCACGTCGATGGAGTCGGCCCGCGCCGACAGCATGATCACGGGGACGGTCGACTCGTCACGGATGCGGCGGCACAGGCTCACGCCGTCCATGCCGGGCACCATCACGTCCAGCAGGGCGATGTCGGGCCGGTCCGCCCGGAAGGACTCCAGCCCCGACAGGCCGTCGGGCATGGCGGTGACCACGAACCCGTCGCGTTCCAGCGCCAGTGTCGTGGCCTCGCGGATGACGTCGTCGTCCTCCACGAACAGCACATGGGTCTCGGCCATGCCCAGCCTCACTTCGTCAGCTCTTCTGCGAGATGGCCGGGGCGGGCTGGCTGCCGCCGTCGACCACATTGCTGTAATCGGTGTGCACGCGGTCCTGTTCGGCGAACCGTTCACCGTTCCAGCGGTACGTGATCACGTCCTCGCCGGACGGGTAGGAGAGCGTGTCGCTCTTGCCGTACACGGGCTTGTTGAGGACCAGGTCGCCGCGGTCGATCTCCGCGTAGACGGGCGGCTGCTCGTCCGCGAAGACGTTCTCGTACTTCTCGCCCTCGGCCCGGTACACGTACGAACCGCGGCCCATCGCGTCCGCGCAGGACAGCACGTTCACGACGATGTCGGCGGCGGAGTTCCCGGTGACCTTCCCGTAGCTCACGTCGATCGGGTACTCCTTGCCGGAGCAGGGCTTGAGGTCACGTTTGACCGCGGCGCTCACCTTCGGGTCCGCCTTGAGGAGCGCCACCGGGTCGACCCGCTTGACCTGCCCGCCGGTGGACGCGGCGGGGGAGTGGCCGGAGGCGGCCGGTCCGGTGTCCGCGCCGGCGGTCGGCGGGTTGCTGCGGGCCACGGTCTCGGTGTGGGCCGGGCCGCCGTCCTTGAGCCCGGCGCCCGCGGTGGAGCAGCCGGCCGCGAACAGCACGGTGCCGGCGAGGACGACCGTCCCCGCCGACATCAGTGCCAGAGAGCTTTTCCCGCTCAGTTCTTGGCCCGTCAGGCCGCGCACCGCTCCCGCCCCTCGTACCGGATGGTGTGGTCGCCGCGTTCGAGCGCACGCATGTCCAGGTCCCGGCTCTCCAGCTCCTGACGGAGCCGGGCCAGGGCGCGGTGGAGTGTGCTCTTCACGGTTCCCGCCGACATACCGAGCGCCGCGGCCGTTTCCTCGGTGCTCATCTGCTCCCAGTGTCGCAGGACCACCACACTGCGCTGCTTGGGCGCGAGCACCTTGAGGATGTCCATGAGCAGGGCGCGGTCGGCGCGCTGGTCGGAGCCGTCCTCGACGGAGGCGTCCGGGAGCTGCTCGGTGGGGACCTCGTCGAGCTTGCGGGCCCGCCACCACTCGGTCCGGGTGTTGATCATGACGCGCCGCAGGTAGGCGTCGGCCAGCGATTTGTCGGCGATGCCCTCCCAGCGGCCGTAGGTGCGCACGAGGGCGGTCTGGAGAAGGTCCTGGGCATCGGTGGGGTCCGGAACCAGGCGCCGGGCACTGCGCAGCAGGGCGTCCTGCCGGGTGCGTACGTACTCTTCGAATTCGAGTACCTCGCCGTGCGCCATCTCAGACCGCCTCCGTTCCGACCAACCGCTCATCCGCTGGCTTACGGATCCGAAGGTACGGACGGCTTGTCACGGCACTGTGCGGACCAGCCTTCGGTGGACGCACGGACACCCGTAGGTTGTGTAACAGTGCCTGTGAGCTGCGGTTTCCCGGCCCGAAGCGGAATGTTGTCGTCAACTTCGAGCCGGGTACGAGGCTCCCGCGATCAGGACCGCGCGGTCTGCGGCAGCCGGTACATGCCGTGCGCCAGCGGCTCCACGAGGCCGTCGGACACCAGCCCGTCCAGCGCCCGCGCCCGCTGCACCGGTTCGTCCCAGACGGTGTCCAGCACCGACTGCGGAACCGGCCCGACCGCCTCGCGCAGCACGGCCAGCAGCTTCCCGCGCACCTGCCGGTCCGTGCCCGCGTACGTCTGACCGCGCCGCGGCGGCCCGTCGTGCGCGGGCTTGCCCGCCAGCCGCCACGCGCACAGGCCCGCCACCGGGCAGCGCGCGCAGTCCGGGCTCTTGGCCGTGCACACCAGCGCGCCCAGCTCCATGGACGCCGCCGCCCAGCGCGCCGCCGTCGCCTCGTCCTCGGGCAGCAGCTCCCGGGCCAGGCGCCGCTCGGCGGCGGTGGTCGCGTTCGGGGGGTACTCGACCCCGGTGGAGGTACGGGCGAAGACCCGGCGCACATTGGTGTCCAGCACCGCGTGCCGCTGCCCGTACGCGAAGGAGGCCACCGCGGCGGCCGTGTACTCGCCGATCCCCGGCAGCGACAGCAGCTGCGCGTGGTCGCGCGGTACGTCGCCGCCGTGCCGTTCCGTTATCGCGACGGCGGCGCCGTGCAGGCGCAGCGCCCGGCGCGGGTAGCCCAGGCGCCCCCAGGCCCGTACGGCCTCGCCCGGCGCCTCGGCGGCCAGGTCGGCGGGGCGGGGCCAGCGGGCGAGCCACTGCTCGTACACCGGCAGGACCCGGCTGACGGGGGTCTGCTGGAGCATGAACTCGCTGACCATCACCCCCCAGGGGCCCGCCTCGGGACGGCGCCAGGGCAGATCGCGGGCGTGCTCGTCGAACCACGCGATGACGGGGGAGTGCAGCGCGCGGGCGGCCTGCGGAGGACCGGCGGCGCGGCCGGCGGCGGGGCCGGCGGTGGATGCGGACGCGGATGCGGGAGATGCAGTCATGGCAATCGGCATCCTGGCACGTTTCACCCCTGCCGTGCCCGGGCCCGACCGGTGAACCAGACGGCCGCGGGGTTGCCGCTCGCCCGTACGGCGGCCGTCACCCGGGCCAGCGGGGAGGCGAGCGCCAGCACGGTCAGCGTGCCCAGGGAGGCGCCCAGCAGCAGCCCCATGGCCGCGTCGTGCGGGTAGTGCACCCCGACGAAGACCCGGGAGAAGGCCATGAGCAGCGCGACCGGCACGGTGAGCAGCGCCAGCCGGGGCACGGCGAGCGCCAGCGCGACGGCGGCCGCGCCGGCTATCGCGGAGTGGTTGCTGGGGAAGGACCAGTCCCCGTACGGGGGGCAGGGCACCAGCGGGGGGAGCGCCCCGGCCACCGCCCGGCAGGGGCGCTCCTCGTCGACGGTCGACTTCACCAGTTCGGAGGCGACGTAGACGAGCGCGGTGGCCAGCGGCGCGAGGACGGCCAGGGCCATGGCCCGGGGGTCGGCCCGCCCGCGCGCCCGCCACCAGACGGATATGAAGAGCAGACCGAAGAGCAGCAGCCCGTATTCGGTCCACGCCTCGAACACCGCGCGCACCCAGGGCGGCGTGGTGTGGGCGAAGTCGGTGACGGTGCGGTAGAGGGCGGAGCTGTCCATGGTCACTGACGGTACTGGGCGTCAGGTCGCGTCCGTGTCAGCCGGTTGGCCGGTTACCGGCGCTCGCGCGTAGGCCCGCAGGATGATCATCGGCAAAACCCGCCGCGCGGGCGGCATGGGGCGCACTGATCGCGGCGGGAGTTCTCGTAAGGTTCGGTGCGTGGGATCTCTGCGCAATCCGGTCGGGCCGCTCCCCTCCTCCATTTACTGGCGACGGAGGGCCGTTCTGGCGTCCGTAGCGGCGCTGTTGGCGCTGCTCGCCGTATGGACCGTCACTTCCGGCGGGGGGAAGTCGAGTACGAACGGCAAGGGCGGCGACGGCTCCGGACCCGTGCGCACGATCACCCCCGGGCCCTCCGGGTCCGGGCCGGCGATCAGTCAGGCGCCGGGCGGGCGGGGCGACTCGGGCACCGGCGCGGGCGGCTCCGGCGGTGGCGGGGGCGGCGCCGGCAAGAACGGCGAACCCGGCGGCGGCAGCGGCTCGGGCTCCGGCTCCGGTTCGGGGGGCGGCTCCGGCTCCTCGGCGGGCTCGAACGGCTCATCGGCGCAGGTCCCGGCGGACTCGCCGCTGCCGACGTGCCCGGCGACCGCGTTGCAGTGGGAGGTCAAGAGTGTCAAGAACGAGTACGAGACGAACGAGAAGCCCCGTCTCGAACTGATCGTCCGCAACATCTCCGCGAGCACCTGCAAGTTCGGGCTCGGGCCGAAGCAGGCGGTGGTGACGATCTTCCAGACGCAGGGCGCGAAGGCGGTGTGGTCCTCCGCGGACTGCCCGACGGGCGCGGCCGAGGCGTTCTTCCGGCTGCCGGCGCAGGGGGAGACCAAGCAGCCGGTGGAGTGGGACCGCAGGCCGAGTGCGGCGGACCAGTGCCAGACGCCTCCGGCGGGCACCCCGGCCCCCGACACGTACGTGGTCGAGGTCAAGGCCCCGGGTCTGCCGGTGGCCCGCACCTCCTTCGTTCTGAAGCAGGACTGAGCGCCCGTCGAAGCGCCCGGCTGCCCGCCGGGCGGGGCCGCAGGGTCAGACGTAGCGTTCCAGGATGGACGATTCCGCCAGGCGGGACAGGCCTTCGCGGACGCTGCGCGCGCGGGCCTCGCCGACGCCGTCCACCGTCTGGAGGTCGTCCACGCTCGCCGCGAGCAGCTTCTGCAGGCCGCCGAAGTGCTCGACGAGCCGCTCGATGATCGCCCCCGGCAGCCTCGGCACCTTCGCCAGCAGCCGGTACCCGCGCGGCGACACCGCCGAGTCCAGGGTCTCCGGCGAGCCGGTGTAGCCCAGCGCCTTCGCCACGATCCCCAGCTCCAGCAGTTCCGGATGCGTCAGCGCGTCCAGCGCCGGCAGCGCCTCCTCCACCGTGCGGGAACGCTTCGCCGTGGGTTCCGGAACGTAGTCCCGGACCACCAGCTCCCGTTCCTGCTCGATGCCGACCGTCAGCTCGTCCAGCTGGAGCGACAGCAGTCGCCCGTCCGTGCCCAGTTCGACCACGTACTCGGCGATTTCCGTCGCGATCCGGCGGACCATTTCCAGCCGCTGGGCGACCGCCGTCACGTCGCGCACCGTGACCAGGTCCTCGATCTCCAGCGCGGACAGCGTCCCCGCGACCTCGTCCAGGCGCAGCTTGTACCGCTCCAGGGTGGCCAGCGCCTGGTTCGCCCGGGACAGGATCGCCCCGGACTCCTCCAGGACCCGCCGCTCCCCGTCCACGTACAGGGCGATCAGCCGCATCGACTGGGAGACGGACACCACCGGGAAGCCGCACTGCTTCGAGACGCGGTCCGCGGTGCGGTGCCGGGTGCCGGTCTCCTCCGTCGGGATCGACGCGTCGGGCACCAGCTGTACGCCGGCCCGCAGGATCTTGGTGATGTCCTTGTCGAGGATGAGCGCCCCGTCGAGCTTGCACAGCTCGCGCAGCCGGGTCGCGGTGAACTCCACGTCCAGGACGAAGCCGCCGGTGCACATCGACTCGACGCTCTTGTCCATGCCGAGGACGATGAGCCCGCCGGTGTTGCCGCGGACGATCCGCTCCAGACCGTCACGCAGGGGCTGACCAGGTGCGACCGCGCTCAGTGAGGCGCGCATCATGGCCTCCTGCTTGGAGCTCGCGCCCGACTTGCCGGATGCTGCTGCCCCGTCCTTGGCTGCCACTGCACTCCTCCGGTCGCGGGTTGCGCCGCCTGCGTACAGCCGGGCGGACCAGCACAAAGTCTACCGGCGCGGGCTGTGCGCCCGCCGTGCCTTGGCGCGCATCGCCCGGACCGGGGCCCGTACGGGGGTCCGTGGGGGCCCTCTGACCTGCCGCCGGACCGTCCCGGCCCCCTTCGGCGGAGCCCGTTATTCCGCTGCGCGCTCCTTCGCCGGGGTGCGCGAGCGCCCGCGCGGCAGGACCCGTAGGGCGTCCCCCACGTCCGCGACCTCGGTCACCTTCATGCCCGCCGGAACCTTCCCCGGATCCGATGGCACCAGCGCGTGCGTGAAGCCGAGCCGGTGCGCCTCGGCGAGGCGGCGCTGTACGCCGGTCACCCGCCGGACCTCGCCCGCCAGGCCGACCTCGCCGATGGCCACCAGGTTCTTCGGGAGGGGCACGTCGCTGGCGGCGGAGGCCAGGGCCAGCGCGATGGCCAGGTCCGCGGCCGGCTCGGTGAGCTTCACGCCGCCCACGGTCGCGGAGTAGATGTCCCGCTTGCCCAGGGCGGTGATCCGGCCGCGCTGCTCCAGCACCGCCAGCATCATCGAGACGCGCGAGGTCTCCAGGCCGGAGGTGGTGCGGCGCGGCGAGGGGATCTGCGAGTCGACGGTGAGCGCCTGCACCTCGGCGACCAGCGGGCGCTTGCCCTCCAGGGTCACGGTCAGGCAGGTGCCCGGCACCGCCTCGGCCCGCCGGGTCAGGAACAGCCCGCTCGGGTCGGCGAGTCCGGTGATGCCCTCGTCGTGCAGTTCGAAGCAGCCGACCTCGTCGGTGGCGCCGTAGCGGTTCTTCACGCCGCGCACCAGGCGCAGCCGCGCGTGCCGGTCGCCCTCGAAGCTGAGGACCACGTCCACGAGGTGCTCCAGCAGGCGGGGGCCCGCGATGGCGCCGTCCTTGGTGACGTGGCCGACGAGCAGGGTGGCCATGCCCCGCTCCTTGGAGGCGCGGATCAGCGCCCCGGCCACCTCGCGGACCTGGGCCATGCCGCCGGGCGCGCCGTCGATCTCGGGGGAGGCGATGGTCTGTACGGAGTCCAGCACGAGCAGGGACGGCTTCACCGCGTCGAGGTGGCCCAGTACGGCGGACAGGTCGGTCTCGGCGGCGAGGTAGAGGTGGTCGTCGATGGCGTTGATCCGGTCGGCCCGCAGCCGCACCTGGCTCGCCGACTCCTCGCCGGTCACGTAGAGGGTGGGGTGGTCCCCGGAAGCCGCCTTCGCCGCGACATCGAGCAGCAGCGTCGACTTGCCGACGCCAGGCTCGCCCGCCAGCAGGACGACCGCGCCCGGCACCAGGCCGCCGCCCAGGACGCGGTCCAGCTCGTCGACACCGGTGCTGCGGGCCGTCGCGGTGCGGCCGTCGACCTGGCCGATGGGCAGCGCGGGCGCGGAGACCCGGCCGGCCGCGGTGGTCCGTACGGCGGGCGCGCCGCCCATCTCCTCCACGGTGCCCCAGGCCTGGCACTCGGGGCACCGGCCGAGCCATTTCGCGGTCGTGTACCCGCACTCGGAGCAGCGGTAGGACGGCCGGTCCTTGGCGGATGAACGAGATGTACGGGCAGCCATGCGGCCACGGTAGCCGCCCGCACCGACAACGCCGGCCGCCGTCGGCCCGCCCCGGGGCCCCGGCCCTCCTCCGCGCCTCCCCGCGTGCCTCCCTCCGCGTCTCCCCCCGTGCCCGCCGTCAGGGCCGGTGTCAGCACAGTGGCGATCTGTTCACCCGTAAGGACTAAAACTGCTGAAGGCTTCCGGGCCGTCAGCGGCGTGCCGCCTACGGTCGCCAGGTGAACAGCAGCAACCAGCCAGACCCCGCATCGCGCACCGGCGCACACCGGGCGCACGGGCGCACGCCCCCCGCGGATCCGGCGGGACACCGGGCGTCCCCGGACGAGCAGCCGCCGCCCTCCCGGCACGAGCCCTACCTCGACGGCCTGTTCACCTACTGCCTGTCCGTCCTCTGCGACCACGACACCGCCACCGAGGTGCTCGGAGACGTGCTCGCCGTCGCCGAACGCCATCCGGGCCGGTGCCCCGACGAGGGGGACCGGCGGGCCTGGCTGTACGCGCTCGCCCGCTGGGCCTGCCTGCGCAGGCTCGCCGAACGGCGGCGCGCACGCCTCGGGGCGCATTCCGCCCGGCGCGCGCCGGAGCACACGGACTCCGTCCATGCGCCGTCCGGGACGTCCGGGCCCTCCGGGACGTCCGGGCCGGCCGAACCGTCCGGGCCGTCTACGGGGCCCGGACCCGACGTGAGCGCCTACCGCCGCACCGAGCTGGCCCGGCTCGCCTGGCCCGAGGCCGCCGGGACCACCCCCGAGCAGCGCGAGGCCCTCGAACTCGCCGTTCGCCACCGCCTCGGCGTCACCGAGCTCGCCGCCGTCATCGGCGCCCCGCCCGCCGCCGCGCGCGAGCTGCTGTCCGGCGCGGCCTGCGAGGTGGAGCGCACCCGCGCCGCCCTCGCCGTCGTGGAGAGCGGGAACTGCCCCGCCGTGGCCCGGCTCACCGGCGAGGAGGGCGACGGCGGCGACGGCAACGTGCTGCTGTCCAGCACCCTGCGCGCCGAGCTCGTGCGCCACGTCGACGACTGCCCGCGCTGCCGCCGCGCCGCCGAACGCGTCGGCGCCGGCTCCCCCTGGCCCGGCACCGGCGGCGTCCACGCCGCGCTCCCCCTGGTCCCCGCCCCGCGCCGCGCCGTCCACGCGGCCATGCTGCGCTCCGGCCGGCGGCGCGGTGGCCGTCCCGGCCCGCGCTTCGACCGCACCGGCTTCCCCATGGACCCCAGGGACCGCGCCGCCCGCCGCGACCGGCTCCGGGCGCGGGCCGTGACCACCACCGTCGTCGCCACCGTCGTCGCCGCGCCCGTCCTCGCGCTGTGGGCGGCGTACCGGGGCGCCCCCAGCACCGGCGAACCCGTCGGGGGCGACGGCACCCGCATCTCCGCCAGCGAATCGCGGATCCCGCCGCCGTACGCCGCCGAGGGACGCCCCCTGACCGCGTACGAGAACACCGGCAACACCGCCCGCACCACCGGCGAGCCCGGCTTCGCCCCCGGCGACGAGGTCCCCGACGTCTCCGTCGAGGTCATCAGCGCGGGCGCCCCCGCCGGCCCGGAAGCGGGCGGCCCCGGCGCCCCCGGCCACCTCACGGTCGCCGCCACCACCCACGGCGGCACCACCCTGCTCACCCTCACCGCCTCCGGCGGCGCCCCCGTCGACTGGCGGCTCTGGTCGGACGCGCCCTGGCTGCGCGCGAGCCAGACCGCCGGGAGGCTGGCGCCCGGAGAATCGGTCACCCTGCGCATCACGGTGGACACCCTCGCGCAGCCCGTCGGCGCCTGGAGCGCCCGGGTCGGCGTGGACCCGGCGGGCGCGGTGATCTCCATCCAGGGGCGCGGCCGCCCGGCCCCCGTCCCGGACCCCCCGCAGCCCACCCCGACCCCGACGCCCACACCGCCCGACCCGACGCCGGACCCCACGCCGCCGCCGACTCCCACACCGACGCCCACGCCGACCCCGACCCCGACCCCCACGCCCACCGCGACCCCGGCCCCGACGGACCCGCCGTCCCCGGAGCCCTCCTCAGGAGGAACGGTTACCCCGGACCCGGCCCCGCCGACGCCCTAGGAGGCCGCGCCCGCGTTCCCCGGGCCCGCTAGGCGGGGTCCGCCGGGTGCGGGGCCATCGGCAGCAGGGAGGACAGCCGCGCCTCGCACAGTGCCACCAGCGCCTCGTACCCCTCCCTGCCCATCAGCTCCGTCAGCTCGGCCCGGTACGACACGTACACCGGCTGCCCGGCCCCGTGCGCGGAGGTCGCCGACGTGCACCACCAGTGCAGGTCGTGGCCGCCCGGCCCCCAGCCCCGCCGGTCGTACTCGCCGATCGACACCTGGAGCACCCGCGTGTCGTCGGGGCGCTCGATCCAGTCGTACGTACGCCGGATCGGCAGCTGCCAGCACACGTCCGGCTTGGTCTCCAGCGGCTCCTGGCCCCCCTTGAGGGCCAGGATGTGCAGCGAACAGCCGGCCCCGGCCGGGAAGCCGGGCCGGTTCAGGAAGATGCAGGCCCCGTCCCAGCGACGGGTCTGCTTCTCCCCGTCGTCGTCGAACTGCGTCCACCCGGACTCGCTGCCCTCGTCGTGGAACTGCCACAGCTCGGGCGTCAGCCGCGCCACGTGCTCGGCGACCCGCTTCTCGTCGTCCTCGTCGGAGAAGTGCGCGCCGAGCGTGCAGCAGCCGTCGTCCGCCCGGCCGGCCTGGATGCCCTGGCAGCCGCTGCCGAAGATGCAGGTCCAGCGGGAGGTCAGCCAGGTCAGGTCACAGCGGAAGACCTGTTCCTCGTCGGCGGGGTCGGGGAATTCCACCCAGGCGCGGGGGAAGTCGAGCCCCTTCTCGTCCGGCTCCTTGCCCTTGTCCTTCTTCGACCGGGTCTTGTTGGCCTTCTTCGTATTTGGCACATTCCCCAGCCTAAGGGCCCCTTGGGTCACCCCCGCGCGTTGCGCCCAGTAGCGTTTCCCGCATGAGACTCGGTGTCCTCGATGTGGGTTCGAACACGGTGCATCTGCTGGTGGTGGACGCGCACCCCGGCGCGCGACCGCTGCCCGCGCACTCGCACAAGGTGCAACTGCGCCTCGCGCAGCTGCTCGACGAGCGCGGCGCCGTCACCCCCGAGGGCGTCGAGCGGCTCGTCTCGGTGATCGGCGGGGCCGTGCAGGCCGCCGAGGACAAGGGCTGCGAGGACCTGCTGCCCTTCGCGACGAGCGCGGTGCGCGAGGCCACCAACGCCGACGAGGTCCTGGCCCGGGTCAAGGCCGAGACCGGGCTGGAGCTGCCCGTGCTCAGCGGGCAGGACGAGGCCCGGCTGACGTTCCTCGCGGTCCGCCGCTGGTTCGGCTGGTCGGCGGGCAAGCTGCTGGTCCTCGACATCGGCGGCGGCTCGCTGGAGATCGCGTACGGGATCGACGAGGAGCCGGACAAGGCCGTGTCCCTCCCGCTCGGCGCGGGCCGCCTCACCTCGGGCTGGCTCCCGGGCGACCCCCCGGACCCGGCGGACGTGAAGGCCCTGCGGCGGCACGTGCGGACCCAGATCGCCCGGACGGTCGGCGAGTTCAGCCGGTTCGGGGCGCCGGACCACGTGGTGGCCACCTCCAAGACCTTCAAGCAGCTCGCCCGGATCGGGGGCGCGGCCCGGGAGGCGGACGGCCTGTACGTGCAGCGCGACCTGACCCGCAAATCCCTGGCGGAGTGGGTCCCGCGCCTCGCGGACATGACCATCGCCGAACGCGGCGCCCTCCCCGGCGTCTCCGAGGGCCGGGCCGCGCAGCTGCTGGCGGGCGCCCTGGTGGCCGAGGCCACGATGGACCTCTTCGGCGTGGAGGAACTGGAGATCTGCCCGTGGGCGCTGCGCGAAGGCGTGATCCTCCGCCGCCTGGACCACCTGCCCTAGCGGAGCCCGCAAGCGGGTGTCCGGCGGGCGTGGCACCGGCATGGAGACGGGTTCGGGGGCCGGGCCGCCCCGGCGGGGCGGGTGCCCCGTAACCTGTCCCCGTGGCAGAACCAGTCCGTCCCCCGACCACCACCGCCCCGAAAGTCGCCCTCTCCACCGCCTCCGTCTACCCGGAGTCCACGGCGACCGCCTTCGAGATCGCCGCCCGCCTCGGCTACGACGGCGTCGAGGTCATGGTCTGGACGGACCCGGTCAGTCAGGACGTCGACGCCCTGCGCCGCCTGTCGGACCACCACGGCGTGCCGATCCTGGCCATCCACGCCCCCTGCCTCCTCATCACCCAGCGCGTCTGGTCCACCGACCCCTGGACCAAGCTCCAGCGGGCCCAGACCGCGGCCGAGAAGCTCGGCGCCGGCACGGTCGTCGTCCACCCGCCGTTCCGCTGGCAGCGCCAGTACGCGCGGGACTTCGTCTCCGGGATCTGGCGGATGGCCGACGAGACCGACGTCCGGTTCGCCGTCGAGAACATGTACCCCTGGCGCTACCGCGACCGCGAGATGCTCGCCTACGCACCCGAGTGGGACGTCACGAAGGACGACTACCGGCACTTCACCCTCGACCTGTCGCACACCGCGACCGCCCGCACGGACGCCGGCGCGATGATCGACCGGATGGGCGACCGGCTGGCCCACGTCCACCTCGCCGACGGGAACGGCTCGGCGAAGGACGAGCACCTCGTCCCCGGCCGCGGCACCCAGCCCTGTGCCGAGCTGCTGGGCGGGCTCGCCCGGTCCTCCTTCGACGGGCACGTCGTCATCGAGGTCAACACCCGCCGGGCCATGTCCGCCGCCGAGCGCGAGGCCGACCTCGCCGAGGCGCTGGCCTTCACCCGCCTCCACCTGGCGAAGCCGGCCCGGCGGCGGCCATGACGGACCCCGCGGACCCCGCAGACCCCACCGGACCCGCAGAACCCACCGGCCCCGCCGGCCCCGTCAAGCGGCGCCGCGGTCCCGGCCGCCCCCGCCAGGACGAGGCCGACGACGGCCCCGGCACCCAGGAGCGGATCCGTCTCGCCGCCCGCGAGGTCTTCGCCGAACGCGGCTACGACAAGACCTCCGTACGCGGCATCGCGAAGGTCGCCGGCGTGGACCCGGCCCTGGTGCACCACTACTTCGGGAGCAAGGACGACCTCTTCGCCGCCGCCATCGAGGTGAGCATGGAGCCCGCCCTGGTGGTCCCGGCGATCATCGGCGAGGGTCCCGACGGCATCGGGGAGCGCCTGGCCCGCTACTTCCTCGGCATCTGGGAGAACCCCCTCACCCGGGCCCCGCTGCTCGCCGTCATGCGCTCCGCCCTCACCCACGAGGCCGCGGCGAAGGTGCTGCGCGGCCTGATCCTGCGCCGGGTGCTGGAGCGGGTCGCCGCCGACCTCGACGTACCCGACCCGACCTTCCGGGCCGAACTGGCCGCCTCGCACATGATCGGCATCGCGATGCTGCGCTACGTCGTCCAGGTGGAGCCCATGGCGTCCGCGGACCCGGAGCGGATCATCGCCCTCGTGGCGCCCGCGCTCCAGCGCTACCTGACCGAAGAATGAGCCCGCCGTCCCGGCATCCGGACGACCTGTCCGGATCGCGGGCGGTGGGCGTAGCCTCGTAACCGAGCCATATCCGCAGTCGCGGCTGACCGTACAGCCGCACTCATGGGGAGTGAACGCATGCCCGAGCTGAGGTCCCGCACCGTCACCCACGGCCGCAACATGGCAGGCGCTCGTGCGCTGATGCGCGCGTCGGGCGTAGCGAGCGAGGACATCGGCAAGCCGATCATCGCGGTCGCCAACTCGTTCACCGAGTTCGTCCCGGGCCACACCCACCTGGCGCCGGTCGGCCGCATCGTCTCGGACGCGATCCGCGCCGCGGGCGCGATCCCCCGCGAGTTCAACACCATCGCGGTCGACGACGGCATCGCCATGGGCCACGCCGGCATGCTCTACTCCCTGCCCTCCCGCGACCTCATCGCGGACAGCGTGGAGTACATGGTCGAGGCGCACTGCGCCGACGCCCTGATCTGCATCTCCAACTGCGACAAGATCACCCCCGGCATGCTGATGGCCGCCCTGCGCCTCAACATCCCGGTCGTCTTCGTCTCCGGCGGCCCGATGGAGGCCGGCCAGGCCACCCTCGTCGACGGCACCGTCCGCAAGCTCGACCTGATCGACGCCATGGTCGACGCCTCGAACGAGAACGTCTCCGACGAGGACGTCCTGCGCATCGAGGAGAACGCCTGTCCCACCTGCGGCTCCTGTAGCGGCATGTTCACCGCCAACTCGATGAACTGCCTCGCCGAGGCCATCGGCCTGGCCCTCCCCGGCAACGGCTCGGTCCTCGCCACGCACACCGCCCGCCGCGCCCTGTACGAGGACGCCGGCCGCACGGTCGTGGAGATCACCAAGCGCTACTACGAGGACGGCGACGCGTCCGTCCTGCCCCGCAACATCGCCACCCGCGAGGCCTTCGAGAACGCCATGGCCCTCGACATCGCGATGGGCGGCTCCACGAACACGATCCTGCACCTCCTCGCGGCGGCGCAGGAGGCGGGCCTGGAGTACGACCTCACCGACATCGACGCCGTCTCGCGCCGCGTCCCGTGCCTGTCCAAGGTCGCGCCGAACGTGGCGCCCGGCGGCACGTACTACATGGAGGACATCCACCGCGCCGGCGGCATCCCCGCCATCCTCGGCGAGCTGCACCGCGGCGGCCTCCTCAACAAGGACGTCAACACGGTCCACTCCGACGGCCTGGAGGACTGGCTGGCGAAGTGGGACGCCCGCTCCGGCACGGCCACCGACACGGCCATGGAGCTGTGGCACGCGGCCCCCGGCTGCAAGCGCTCCGCCACCGCCTTCTCGCAGTCCGAGCGCTGGGAGACCCTGGACCTCGACGCCGAGGGCGGCTGCATCCGCTCGGTGCAGCACGCGTACTCCAAGGACGGCGGCCTCGCCGTCCTGCGCGGCAACATCGCGGCCGACGGCTGCGTCGTCAAGACGGCCGGCGTCGACGAGTCGATCTGGACCTTCGAGGGCCCGGCCGTCGTCTGCGAGTCGCAGGACGAGGCCGTCGACAAGATCCTCCGCAAGGAGATCAAGGCGGGCGACGTCGTCGTCATCCGCTACGAGGGCCCGCGCGGCGGCCCCGGCATGCAGGAGATGCTCTACCCGACCTCCTTCCTCAAGGGCCGCGGCCTCGGCAAGGTCTGCGCCCTGGTGACGGACGGCCGCTTCTCCGGCGGCACCTCGGGCCTGTCCATCGGCCACGCCTCCCCCGAGGCGGCCTCGGGCGGCGACATCGCGATCGTCGAGGACGGCGACCGGATCCGCATCGACATCCCGAACCGCTCCATCGAGCTCCTCGTCGACGAGGCCACCGTCGCCGCCCGGCACGAGGCCCTCGGCGGCGTCTACGCGCCGAAGAACCGCGAGCGCAAGGTCTCCGCGGCCCTGCGCGCCTACGCGGCGATGGCGACCAGCGCCGACAAGGGCGCGGTCCGCGACGTCAGCCGCCTGGGCTGACCCGTACCTCCCCCGCCCCGCCGGGCCTCACCACCCGGCGGGGTCCCGCGTCCCGACGGCGAACACGCTCCCGTCGGGCGCGGACCCGTACACCCGGCCGTCGGCGACGACGGGCGCGGGCAGGGTCGCGCTGAAGGTGTCGTGCCCGGTGCCCATCCGGGGCCTGGTCTGCCCGGCCAGCCGCCCGGCGGCCGCGTCGACGGCCAGCAGCCGGCCGTCCGCCGCGCTGAGGAACACCCGGCCGTCGCCGACGACGGGCTGCGAGGACAGGGCCGTACCCGTCTCCAGCCGCCAGCTCTCCCGGGCCGCCCCGACGGCCGCCAGCCCGCCCGACGTACCGACCGCG
This sequence comes from Streptomyces sp. NPDC002032, assembly GCF_042890765.1. Taxonomy (NCBI): domain Bacteria; kingdom Bacillati; phylum Actinomycetota; class Actinomycetes; order Kitasatosporales; family Streptomycetaceae; genus Streptomyces; species Streptomyces sp. NPDC002032. Next base: position 56,701 of record NZ_JBIASM010000030.1, read on the forward strand.
TACACGGTCCCGTCGGGCCCCACCGCCGCCTGCGCGTCGAAGAGCGGGGACGCCAGCCGGGTGCGGACCACGGCCCGGGTCGTCAGGTCCACGCGGACGACCTCGGTCGTCTTGGACTCCGCGTCCTTGTCCAGCAGGTGCAGCGCCCCGTGCGCCGTCCCCACGGGCCGCAGCCGCCCCTCGGCCTGGACCCGCCAGTCCTCCGCACCCGTCCGCGGGTCCACGGCGGCCAGCTGGGTCGAGGCCGTGCCGGTCCCCGACGTCGCCAGGTACAGCACCGCCGGCCGCGCGTCCGCCGGGCCGCCCCACCACACCGAGCCCGCCCTGCCGATCTGCTTCGTCCACAGGGACCTGCCGTCGGCCGGGTCCACGGCGCTGACGCCGCCGTCCGCGCCGACGAGCAGCACCGAGCCGCCGGCCACGATCACCCGGGCCCCGCCCGGCAGGCTCCGCTTCCAGCGCGCGGCCCCCGAACCCGGATCCAGCGCCTGGAGCGCGCCGCTGCCGGAGGCCACGCTGAGGACCAGGCCGCCCGCGTACAGCGGAGCCCCGTCCCGGTCCCCGCGCTGCTCCGCGCCGGCGGCCGGCGCGGACCACAGCACCGCGCCGGTCGCCGGGTCCAGCCGGGCGGCGGCCACCCCCGGGGCCCGGCAGAACAGGCCCCCGGCCTGCCACGAGCAGGCGGGCCCCGGCCCCGGGCTGTCCGGCTTCGCCAGCGTCACCTCCCACGGGGCGAAGGCCCGCTGCGCCGCCGCCGGGGCCCCCGCCGGGGACGGCTCCCGCGGCGTGCCGAAGCGGAGGTACCCGCCCAGCGCCGTCCCCGTCAGCAGCACCGCCACGGCCGCCGCGACGGCGAGCCGTCTTGCGCGCCGCCCCCGTACGGGAGCCTGCGCCGACGGCCCGGCGGGCGGTGGGGCGGCGGCCTGCGGGGCGGCCACGGCGATCCCGTCGCGCCGGTGGGTGGGCTCCTCGGCGGGGACGGGCCGCCGCGGCTGCGGTATGAAGGCCTGCGTGTCCTCGGCCGTACGGCAGGTCACGGTCCGGATCTCGGCGATCAGCGCGTCGGCGGTCGGCCGCTCCGCCGGATCCTTCGCCAGGCAGCGGGCCACCACCGGCACGAGCCGCGCGGGCAGCCCCGTCAGATCGGGCTCGCTGTGCACCACCTGGTACGCGACGAGGTAGTGGCTGTCGGAGTCGAAGGGCCCGCGCCCGGTCGCCGCGTGCACCAGCACCGCGCCCAGCGCGAAGACGTCGGCGGCCGTCCCGACCTCGCGGGGCGACTGGAACTGCTCCGGCGCCATGAACGGCGGCGTCCCGATCAGCTTGCCGGTCTCGGTGCGCAGGTCGCTGTCGGCCGGGCGCGAGATGCCGAAGTCGATGACCCGCACCCCGTCCGGGGCCATCAGCACGTTGCTGGGCTTCAGGTCCCGGTGCACGACCCCCGCGCGGTGGATGTCCCGCAGGGCCTCCGCCAGCCCGGCGGCGAGCCGGGTCAGCTCGCCGGCGTCCAGCACGCGCTCGCGCACCCGCTCGGACAGCGTCGGCGCGTCGACGAACAGGGTGGCCATCCAGGGCCGTTCGGCATCCGGGTCGGCGTCCACGACGGGCGCGGTGAACGCCCCGCTCACCCGCCGCGCGGCCGCGACCTCCTGGCGGAACCGCGCCCGGAACTCGGGGTCCACCGCGTGCTGCGCGTGCACGACCTTGACGGCGAGTTTCAGCCCGGAGCTGGAGGCGGCCAGATGGACGACGCCCATGCCGCCGGAGCCGAGCACGGATTCCAGCCGGTACCGCCCGGCGTATTCCGGGAACCCCGCGTAGTCCGCACGCAGCGACTGCACCGCTCACCACCCCCGCCGGAGCCTAGTCGATGGCCCGTGGGAACATCCAAGGGCTTGCTACCCTGCGCGCGTTGCGCAGCGCAACACCCATGGGGGGAGAATTCACATGTCCGTCGAGAACGAATCCGGCCAAGTCCAGAGCCTGGCGGCCGAGTCCGGCTTCCAGCGGTTCCCGGTCGCGCCCGGCTACAGCGTCAACGTCCGCAGCGGCCCCGGGACGGGGTACTCCATCGTCGACACGCTGCCGGTCGGCGCGGTCGTCTCGGTGCGCTGCCAGTGCCCCGGCACCACCGTCAGCGGCCCGTACGGCACGACGAACGTCTGGGACTGCATCGGCAACGGAGAGTTCGTCTCCGACGCCTACGTGAAGACGGGCAGCGACGGCTACGTCGCTCCCCGCTGCGGCTGAGCCGGCCCGGCCCCGCCCCGGGCGGCCTCTCCGGAGACCGCCCGGCCGGGACGTGCGGCCCTCACCGTTCTGCCACGTGAGACACCCCGGGCCGGCGCGCCGCCACGAGGGATAATCGCCGGTGTGAGCGACGACCAGCAGCGAGACCAGAGCCTCCCCGGCGCCCCCGCGACCGAGCCCGCGGCGGGCCCACGGCCCGAGCCGATCCGGTTCTTCGGCACGAGCTGGGTCGAGCACGACAACGGCTACGCCCTGCGCCGGGCCGGCGCCGCCGCCGGCTCGCTGATCGGCGCCGTCGCCGCCGCGTACCTGCTGCGCCTCGCGTACGAGGGCCTGGAGATCGGCAACGTCGGCCCGTTCCTCAGCATCTCCGTCGTGGTGCTCTTCGCGATCGCCAGCTCCATCGCCTTCGCCAAGACCTGGGAGTCCTTCGGCCGCCGCCCCGCGCCCTCCTCCGACGAGGCCGCCCTCAAGGGCCTGAAGGCGATCGGTTTCATCGGCTCCCTCATCGCGTACTTCCTGCGCTGCCTCGTCGAGGCCCCGGGCGAGAAGCTCCGCCGCGCCGAGTACGAGCGCGCCGTGACCGAGGCGGCCCGCCGCCGCAGCACCCGTACGGGCAACCCGGCCGCCCGCCGCCCCAAGCGCAAGAAGTAACCGCGCGGGGCCCCCGGCCGCACCGACTCCGACGGCCCCGCACCGACTCCGGCGACCCGCACCGACTCCGACGGCCCCGCACCGATTCCTCCGACCCCGCACCGATTGACGTCCCGGCATCGCCGGGAGCATTATTCATCACATGATGAATAACCAGCGGGAGGCGTCGGCCCCACCCGCCGTCCACGCCCACGGCCTCACCGTCCGCCGCGGCACCGGCCGCACCCCCCGCACCGTCCTCGACGACCTCGCCTTCGACGTCCCCCGCGGCCGCATCACCGGCCTCCTCGGCCCCTCCGGCTGCGGCAAGTCCACCCTCATGCGCGCCGTCGTCGGCACCCAGGCCCACGTCACCGGCACCCTCGACGTCCTCGGCCACCCCGCCGGCCACCCCCGCCTGCGCTCCCGCGTCGGCTACGTCACCCAGGCGCCCTCCGTCTACGACGACCTCACCGTCCGGCAGAACCTCGACTACTTCGCCGCCGTCCTCGACCCCGGCCGCGCCGCCGCCGAACGCCGCCGCGAGACCGTCACCCGCGCCATCACCGACGTCGACCTCACCACCCGCGCCGACGCCCTCGCCGGCAACCTCTCCGGCGGCCAGCGCAGCCGCGTCTCCCTCGCCGTCGCCCTGCTCGGCGCCCCCGAACTCCTCGTCCTCGACGAACCCACCGTCGGCCTCGACCCCGTCCTGCGCCGCGACCTGTGGAACCTCTTCCACGACATCACCGCCACCCGCAGCGCCACGATCCTCGTCTCCTCCCACGTCATGGACGAAGCCGAGCGCTGCCACGACCTGCTCCTCATGCGCGAGGGCCGCATCCTCGCCCAGGACACCCCCGACGCCCTGCGCACCCGCACCCACGCCACCACCGTCGAGGAGGGCTTCCTGCGCCTCGTCGACGAAGCGAACGCCCTCGCAGCCCAGGAGCAGAACCGATGAACACGGCCCGCACCACCGCCACCGCCGCCCGCGTCCTGCGCCAGCTCCGCCACGACCCGCGCTCCATCGCCCTGATGCTGCTGGTCCCCGTCCTGATGCTGATCCTGCTCCGCTACGTCTTCGACGGCAGCCCGCGCACCTTCGACGGCATCGGCGCGTCCCTCCTCGGGATCTTCCCCCTCATCACGATGTTCCTCGTCACCTCCATCGCCACCCTGCGCGAACGCACCTCCGGCACCCTGGAGCGCCTCCTGGCCATGCCGCTCGGCAAGGGCGACCTCATCGCGGGCTACGCCCTCGCCTTCGGGGCCGTCGCCGTCGTCCAGTCCCTCCTCGCCACCGGCCTCGCCCTGTGGGTCCTCGGCCTCGACGTCGTCGGCTCCCCCTGGCTGCTCCTCCTCGTGGCCCTCCTCGACGCCCTCCTCGGCACCGCCCTCGGACTCTTCGTCTCCGCCTTCGCCGCGTCCGAGTTCCAGGCCGTCCAGTTCATGCCGGCCGTGATCTTCCCGCAGCTGCTCCTGTGCGGCCTCTTCGCGCCCCGCGACACCATGCAGCCGGTCCTCTCGGGCCTCTCCGACGTCCTGCCGATGTCCTACGCCGTCGACGGCATGACCCAGGTCCTCACCCACACCGACATGACCGCCGACTTCGCCCGCGACGCCGTCGTCGTCGCCGCCTGCGCCCTCCTCGTCCTCGCCCTCGGCGCCGCCACCCTCCGCCGCCGCACCCCGTAGGCCGCCCACGGACCGGACACCCGCCCCGCCCGCCGGGCCCCGGGTGCAAGGATGAGTGGGTACGTGCTCCTGACGTCCGTTCGGCGAGGTGAACCCGGCATGACCCAGACAGTCGCAGTCCTCGGTACCGGCAAGATCGGCGAGGCCCTGCTCAGCGGGATGATCCGCGGCGGCCGGCCGGCGGCCCACCTGCTCGTCACCGCCCGCCGCCCCGAACGCGCCGAGGAGCTCCGTACCCGCTACGGCGTCGAGGCCGTCAGCAACGCCGAGGCCGCCAAGCGCGCCGACATCCTGATCCTCACCGTCAAGCCCCAGGACATGGGCAAGCTCCTCGAAGAGCTCGCCCCGCACGTCCCCGCCGACCGCCTGGTCATCAGCGGCGCCGCCGGCGTCCCCACCTCCTTCTTCGAGGAGCGGCTCGCCCCCGGCACCCCGGTCGTCCGCGTCATGACGAACACCCCCGCCCTCGTCGACGAGGCGATGTCCGTCATCTCCGCCGGCAGCCACGCCACCGCCGCCCACCTCCAGCACACCGAGGAGATCTTCGGCGGCGTCGGCAAGACCCTGCGCGTCCCCGAATCCCAGCAGGACGCGGCCACCGCCCTCTCCGGCTCCGGGCCCGCCTACTTCTACTTCCTCGTCGAGGCCATGACCGACGCGGGCATCCTCCTCGGCCTGCCCCGCGCCCAGGCCCACGACCTCATCGTCCAGGCCGCCATCGGCGCCGCCGTGATGCTCCGCGACAGCGGGGAGCACCCGGTCAAGCTCCGCGAAGCCGTCACCTCCCCGGCCGGTACGACGATCAACGCCATCGTCGAGCTGGAGAAGCACGGCGTCCGGGCGGCCCTGATCGCCGCCCTGGAGGCGGCCCGCGACCGCAGCCGCGAACTCGCCTCCGGCAACAGCTGACGTACGGAGCGCAGTCCGCAGGACCTACGCGTACGTGGGCGCCAGCAGCCCGATCGCCCCGTACGCCCGGTCCACCACCGGCCGCGCCAGGGCCCGGGCCCGCCCGGCGCCCTCGCGCAGCACCCGGTCCACCTCCCCGGGATCCGCCGACAGCAGGGCGTGCCGCTCCCGCAGCGGCCGCAGCAGCTCGATCACGGCCTCGGCGACGTCCCGCTTCAGCGGCCCGTACCGCGCGTACTCCCCGGCGAGCTCCTGCGGCTCCCGGCCCGTACAGGCCGCCAGGACGTCCAGCAGGTTCGCCACCCCCGGCCGCGCCGCACGGTCGTAGACGACCCCGCCGTCCCCGCTGTCGGTCACGGCCCGCATCACCTTGCGGCGCACCACCTCGGGCTCGTCGAGCAGGTAGACGATCCCCGCCCCGTTCTCGTGCGACTTCCCCATCTTCGACGTCGGGTCCTGGAGGTCCATGACCCGGGCCGCCACGGCCGGGAGCGTCGCCCTGGGCACGGTGAAGGTGTGCCCGTACCGCTGGTTGAACCGCACCGCCAGGTCCCGGGCCAGCTCCACGTGCTGCCGCTGGTCCTCACCCACCGGCACCTCGTCCGTCCGGTACGCCAGGATGTCCGCCGCCATCAGCACGGGATACGTCAGCAGCGACAGCCGTACGCCGTCCCCCGCGGCCTGCGCGCTCGTGGCCTTCTCCCGGTACTGGATCATCCTGCGCAGTTCCCCGTCGGTGGCGGTGCACTCCAGCAGGTACGCCAGCCGCGTGTGCTCGTCGACGTGGCTCTGTACGTAGAGGGTGCACCGCTGCGGATCCAGCCCGGCGGCGAGCAGCAGCGTCGCGGCCTGCCGGCTGAGCCGCCGCACCCGCGCGGGATCGTGCTCGACGGTCAGCGCGTGCAGGTCGACGACGCAGAACAGCGCCTCGTCCGGCTCCCGGTCGGCGGCGACCCACTGCCGCACGGCCCCCAGGTAGTTCCCCAGTGTCAGGTGCCCGGTCGGCTTGACGCCGCTGAAGATCCTCGTCATGTCCCGCTCTCCCTCAGTGCGTGGTGTCGGGGCCGCCGTTCCGGGCGGCCGCCCCACTCCCGGGAGGGGAGGAAACGAAAACGGCCGCCGAAGCGGCGGCCGTGAGCGCATGCGTGCTCGTGTGGATGGTCGGCCGCCGTCAGGCGGCCCACCAGCGCAGGCTGAGCGTGAGCGCATGCGTAGTCATGGGAACCAGCGTAGCCCGGGGCGGGCGAGGAGGAGGGGAGGTTTCCCCCAGGTCTGCCGGGGGTTGACACGTACGTACCCGGTCCGTAAGGTTCTTCGAGTTGTCCGAAGTGAGCGCCGACCCCGGTCGGTCCCCGGACAGCCATCCCGCACCTACACATTCGAACGTACCGACGCATCCTGTCGTCTCGTTTTCATGCGTATTTGCGAATGAGGAATCCGCGTTCCAGGACGCAGCCGCCGATTGGCTTCGGGGGCAGGGAATCCGCTACTGTCTCACTCGCCGGAAGGGCCCAACAGCCCGGAAAGCCCATCCCGCTGACTGGGAGTCAGGCCCGAAAGGGTCTGATAGAGTCGGAACCGCCGGAAAGGGAAAGCGCGAAAGCGAAGGACCTGGAAAGCGCCGAGGAAATCGGGCCCGAAAGAGTCTGATAGAGTCGGAAACGCAAGAACAGAACAAAACGAAGCCCGGAGGAAAGCCCGAGAGGGTGAGTACAAAGGAAGCGTCCGTTCCTTGAGAACTCAACAGCGTGCCAAAAATCAACGCCAGAAGTTGATA
>NZ_JBIASM010000031.1:0-59805 GCF_042890765.1 Streptomyces sp. NPDC002032
CCCGCGGAGCGGGAGGGGTGACGCTCCGCGTCATCCCAGGGAAGGCGGCCCGCTCCGCGGCCCGCATACCCAAGCTAGGTTGCAAACTAGAAAGGGGCTGGTCAGATAAGGTTCAGACAGACGCAGCGACGCGGGGAGAAGGTGGCCTAACTTTACCAGAATTCCAGTTTTCCCGAATTTGGATTCAACTTTTTAATCCCGCTTCGCGGAATTAAACCAGGTGGCCGATGTTTATGCGGCGCCTTTCCTGTAGCTCTGATCTCTCCGCGATCAGAGCTAACAAGGCGATTCTTGAAATGATTTGAATTTGCGTCAGATGGGCATCTAGATTTCTTCTATCTTACCCATCAGCAAGCTTTCGAATATCCCAGTAGCGCCCTTTCGTTGACCTTCTCGTAAAGGAACTCCGCTGGATCTAGGCTAGGTTGAGAACTGGCTCCCAGCGTCGCCATCCCTGCCAGGATGTCCGCTATCTTCCTTGCCGGCGCCCGCGGCGCGGAGCCGAGAAGCCGTCACACAGGATCTGACATGGAGAGACTCTCCGAACCCCCCACCCGGTTTCCCGCTTGACAGCCACCGCACCGCTTCTGCGGGGTGAGGCTGCTGGCGTGACAAGGCGCGCGACACCGCGTGCGCTTCAGCGTGCGTCCCGTTCCAAGCATCGGGAGGCGCCCTCAAACGGGGCTGGGCAAGCCCTGCGGGGGGCTGGGTAAGCCAGCTTGCCCAGCCCCCTCGTGACTTCGATGGGGGAACTTGCTGGTTAAGCGGGGGGCAAGCATGTCAGAGGCTTGAGGTCGCTCTCCGATCAGCTCAGACTAATCACCCGTTGCGACCTGTACGAGGATTCCTGACTTTACCAAATCTCCTACAAAAATTATGACGACGCCGAGTGGAAGCCTCAGTTTTTGCGATATCTCCTCGACCGTAGTCGGCCGCTCGCACAGACTGCTGATTCTTTGTTGCTCAGGAAGGAGGCGTTTCAGCAGCGCCTTATCTGCTACTGAAAGGACCACCCTGTTGATTGGTAGAGAAACCGACTTAGACTCGCTCATCACATGAGGGCGAACTTTCGGAACAACTTCCATCACTGCTTCATCTTCAGAAATATCATGAAGATCAACTGGAGTTGGATAAGATCGGAAATCGAAATTATCCTGGGAATCGTCGTCGTCGTCACCGATGTCACCCAGGAAATCGGGATCTAGGTGCCCCAATCCGCTGGCTGTTCGAAGATCTTGGGCTCTCTCGGTGTATGCAGAACTCATCATCCTGGCAGCACTGCGTCGATTAGCTTCTTCGAGGGCGTGGATCAGGGACGGAAGATCCTGAAGATCGCGATCTCGGCGAGCCGCATTAAGAACCCAACTCTCGTCTTGCGCAGTCACCAGATTCAGGACTTCGACAACAGCCTTCCCTGATCTCACGCGGCCTACTGCGGCCAAAACCTGGTAGGCCTCAGCATCATGTTGTCCCTCACGCAGGAGGGACACTACTTCCACTACTTCACGGGCAAGTCTTCTTTGACCGACTCCGGTCAGTAGTTGGTAGGCATCTGTGGGGCGCTCGCCTGCACGGAGGGCATCGATAAGTGTGGGAATGTCGTCAGACGGCCGGCGCGCTCCAGCATGCATCAGAAAGCCATCCGCGAGGTCGTCGTACCCGGCGAAGCGGAGGAGAGACACCGTCTCCAGCACTTCGCCGCAGGACTGAGAGATCGGGGCTTCTTTCAGCCCTTCGGGCATGTCGTCAGCGGTCACTTGCAGCACCTGGACGCCCTTGAGCACAGCCTCCGGGGACATCCGTAAGTTGTCCGGCTCTTCCAGGAGCGAACCGAGCAGATGGTTGTCCAGTCCTTCCTCACTGGCCACGACGTTGTCCGGCGGGTTGTCCAGATGCAGTTCGCCGGCGAGACGGTCAAGTCGTCCAGCCCCGTCATCCAGGTGACGAGCAGCTTTCGCGAGCGCCTGGTCGATGTCGCCGGCGTCGGTGTCCAGCGGCTCGTGAAGCGTCAAGGGGGCGGAGACAGGACTCGTCTCAGCGCTGAAATCCGGAACCTGGGCACGGAGACGGTCCAACTCTTCCGTAAGGATGCGAACCTGTTCTGCAGCTTCTTCTGCGAGTCGATCAGCCTTGTGGCGCTCTCCACGTGCACGTTCCAGCTCAGACTCAGCCTTCGTCCGTTGCTGCTCACTCCTGGTCAACCGTGCGCGTACATGGTCCAGCGAGGTCTGGCGAACTGCTGGGGAGGCCCGAAGCCGGTCTCGTTCGCGTGCCAGGGCCGTAATGTCACGTTGCAGCTTGTCCACCATGGTCAGCAGGAGCAGCACCATGTGGTTGGCACTGTTTCGTTCCTTCTCCAGCTCCTGTGCGCGTTCCAGCGCGCGCATCAGCTTGTCAGAGACCTCCAGAGACCTCTTTTGAACCATGACCAGTTCCACGGCGAGCCTGGCGCCATCGCTCTGCTCACCGCGGCTTTGGTTCTCCGATCTGTCACTCCGAACGTCGGTTGTGGCGGCTCGCTCCTGCAAAGAGCGGACTTGACCCAGTAGGTCATCTCGGGCGGCAACGTCGCTTGAGCAGATGTCCGCGATCGCCTCAACGAAATCTGTCTTCAACCCGATCCCGGCGAGCCTGTCGGACACCGTTGAGCGGCCGGGTACCTTGCCACTGGTGAAGTGTTCTGGCTTCAGCGCGGCCAGGACATCGTCGACTCTCATGTCGCTCTGATCGAGCCACTTTCGCAGGAGCTGTGCCACCTCATTGGCTTGCTCCGTCGTACCTCGCAGCGCCCCCCATGGACGTGTCCGGCGCTGCCCTTGCTTCGGCAACTCTTCCCCCCCGACTTGAAAGCGGACAACGAGCCGTTGTTCAGGCTTGTACGGTTCCGCTCCCGGACAACTGGACCCGTCTATAACAGCAGATGAAGTCTGTGGAGGGCGCCCGGTGTTGCAAACGGGCGATCACACGTCCACGGTCGCCTCCTGCGGCAGGCACCCCTCTGTACCGGAGTTTCGCTGATGCTCGATTGGCTCAACCACTCCATCGATCTGATGGCGCACGGCCTTCTCACTGAACTGCCTACACAGCTCGTCACTGCGGCCATTGTGGCTGCTGGCAGTGCCATGCTGCAGGCGTGGCGCCGTCGCCACCCGCACAAAGACGAAGACCGCGAGGTCTGAGTCGCGGCTCGCCTGTCTGCCAGGGATCACTCCCAGCCAACCCGTATGAAGCAGCTGCACTGTGGGGGGGAGGGCTGCGACGATGTCGGGTCGCCGTACTCGGCCCTCAATGTGCCGGGACACGCAGGAGGTCTCATGGTTCCTGACATACACCAGCCCCCCACCTTTGCCGAGTTTCTGGAGTTGCATCTCAATCTGACGCCCGAGTTCGAGGTGGCCGGCCTCAGCGTGGAGCAGGTCGCGAACGTTGCGCTGCTGGCCGTGGCTCACTCTGATGCGTACGCGGCGGCGGCGCATCTGGTGTCGCTCATGGGTGGGCTCCCAGTTCCGTCGGATGACCCGAAGGACTTCTGGTTGCGGCTGTGGCAGGCGTCTGGGAGCGCGATCTTCATGCCTCCGAACATCAGCTCTCAGGTCCTACGGGCTCTGAATGGTGACGGCATCGGGCTGGCGTACCAGCTCCTGAGCGCCTTCGAGGAGATGGACCAGGAGCAGCAGGCCGCGGCAGGACTGGTGATCGGCCAGGCGTTGGAGGAGAACGGCGTCAGCGGATACCGGCAGGTCAAACTCGGGGAGTGGTGGCTTCGCGATGCCGAAGCGACCGCCTGGCGGGTCGTCTACGCCTCACAGAAGAAGAGCTCCGTAGACAGCCAGATCGACTTTCAGGAAGGCTGGCGCCAGCGCTAGCAGATCATGGTTGTGGCCCCCGTGGACGTCTTTCCCCGGGGGCCACAACCCTGTCAGATGTCGAAGTTCATGAAACGGATGGGGCGCAGGGTCTCGGCGATGTGCCGCATTCGGGGGGTGGGGATGGTGCCTAGAGTTCGTGTAGCCGAACTCCGACACTGCCGGACCCTGACCACCCGGACCCGGCCAGCCTGTGCCGCCTTGATCCCCTGGACCCACAGCAGCGAGCGGCCGGCAGACCTCTGTCCGCACCTCGAACGAGGATGACAGCCGCAGGCGCGCAAGCACTCTCACTTGAAGGAGGCCGCCTCAGCCTCCACTGCTCCTGGACAGAGGGTTCTGCTGAACTCCCGGGGGCTGCTGAATTTTAACCGAATCGCCCTTCTTGAGCTGCTCCTCAAGACCCGGCAGCTTCCGTTTAGTCTCTTCCTCCGTCTGTTTCTTTACGTCCTCAACGTACTGCTGGACAACTTTCTCCCCAATCCTGATGCACGAGACAAGCGTCCCTCCAGGGCCAGGTATCGACGCCGCAGCGTCCCACGTCAGGTTGTAAACGTTGCCGGTGGCGATGTCCTTTCCCAGGATCAAACCATTCTTAGCATCTCGAAAAACCGAGTAATCCTCACCCGAAATTTTCAGGACCTTGCCGACTTGTCCCGCAAGACTGCCCGTTGCGCAATTCACTACCTGCTTCTGCACCGGATTCAGCTTCTCGTATCGGCTCAGCAGACCTCCGTCATTCTCTTTGTGACTCTGCTTGTAGGTTTGTTTGACCGTCTCGACGCTCCGGTTCTGGTCGGGTTCGCCAACAGGCACGGACCGCAGCCGAGTCTGGCCAGTGCTGGTGTCGGTCTGGTGGCTGGTGTCGGTCTGGTGGCTGGTGTCGGTCTGGTGGCTGGTGTCGGTCTGGTGGCTGGTGTCGGTCTGGTGGCTGGTGTCCGTCTGCTGGCTGGTGTCCGTCTGCTGGCTGGTGTCCGTCCCCTGGCCGGTGTCCGTCCCCTGGCCGGTGCCGGAGTCACCACCGTCTCCGTCCTCCTGGGGTTTCGTTTGGACCAATGCGTTCGCGGATGTCTGTGAAGCCGCTATGACTGTGGTGACTCCTGCTGATGCAATGAGTGCGGCGCTGAGGCAGGAAACACAGATGATCTGAGGGATTTTTTTCCGGGCCGTAGTCATGAGGTCTCCATGAGCGCGTGAGAAGTTGCGCTGGAAACTATCTACGTTGTCTCTTAGGGCTAAGCTATTGAAGTGGCGACAACTAAGCGCTGTCTGAGTGCGGTTAGCACCCGGGTCCCCTCCTTTCGCAATCTTACCCCTGTCTTCAGATGACCTTGCCAACCCAGTACCGCGACCGTTTTAACGGTGCGTTGCGGACCGGACTCCCCCTTATCGGCAGTCTCTTTAAACAGTCAGAGAAAGGAGTGTTTTTTGTAACTCTGGTAGCGGCGAACTTTGTTGCAAACAGACTCCCGCAGCCGTAATCCGAGCGCCTAGGTATGGAAAAGGGTGAGGCCCCAGATTCGCTCCGGAGCCTCACCCTTCAATGCGTCAGAAATTGAAGTCCATGTAGCGGACTTCTCCGAACTCGATTTCCGTGTACTGGTTGTCTCCTCCGGCTTCCCGGATGTACTCGTTCTGGATGTACTCGCGGACGATGCGCTGGGCTTCTTGTTCGTCGCCGTCTTCGAGTGCCTGCCAGAGGGGCGTGGCGTAGTGGGGCGGGAGGGTTTCGGCGATGTGCCGCGTGCGCGGGTCTGGGGTGTGCGTTCCGGAGTGGCTGTTGGAGTAGCCGAACTCGGCCTTGCCGCTGATCTTCACGGGGGCGGTCTTGGCCTGCTGGGCAAGCTTCTTCTGGACGTTGGGCTTCCAGACCGCCCGTACCTCGTTGGCCAGCTTCTCCTCGATGTGCTTGGGCGGGTTCTTGCGCTTGCCGTTGACGTATCGGCGGAAGGAGTCGGGGTGGATGCCGAGGCGGGCGGCGGCGCGCTGGATCGCGCCAGCCTCGCCGCCCTTCTTCTTCTCGTCGCGCAGCAGGGCCGCGGCACGGCCCTTGGTGGTCTTAGGGATGGCCTGGGCCTCGGTCATCTTGGCGTGGACGGCGCGGCGGAGTCCGTCGAGGAACTTGCCCATGGGGTGTCTCACTCTCCTTCGTCGTTGCGCTCGCCCTCACGGGGGGCGATGTAGCGGGCGGGGTTGACCTTCTCGCTCATCTGGACGTACCAGTTCATGGAGCGGGCGCCTTCGAGCTTGGCCCAGCCAGGGCAGACGCCGAGGCGGAAGGCTCCGGGTACCTGGGTGCCGTCGGCGTTGCGCGGGATGATCTCCAGCGGGGAGGGGCTGTTGGCCGGGTAGATAACGCAGTCGCTGTAGGCGGCGAGCGGGGCCAGGCCGGTGAGCTGCTGGGTCTTGACGATGCGGCGGTGCTGGATGACGCGGGCGGTGGAGATGATGGAGGCCCGGATGTCGGGGCGCCACCAGGGCTTCTCCAGCTCGGGCCAGGGCTGGCCATCGACGTAGTTGCGGTAGCGGGCGGGGCTGCTGTTGAGGCGGCCGACGCCAGACTTCACGGACTGCTTGATGGCCCGGAGAACGAGGCGCTCGGTCTGGTCGCCGTCGCCGTTCTCGTAGCGCTCCATGGCTTCCAGGAAGGCTTCCGGGGTCATGTCCTCGGTGATGCCCAGGCGGGCCATGGTGGTCTTGTAGGCGGCTGCCAGGCGCTCGTTCCAGGGGTCGAGCCAGCCCGCGCCGAGGGGTTCGCGGAGCCAGCCTTCGAGGGGCTGGGGGTTGAGGCCGAGCTTGCGGGCGTAGTCGACTGTCTGGGTGGTGTACCAGCCTGGGCCGGTGGGCCGCTCGCCGTTGGCCGTGAAGGGGTTGGGCAGGCGGGGATCGAGGTCAGCGTCGGAGAAGTCGACTCGCCAGGCTCCGGGGGTCTTCGGGTCGAAGGCGGGGCGCTGGTGGTGGACGGGGTCGCTGTCGCCGACCAGGAGCCGGGAGGCGCCGGAGAGGAAGCTGGTGTTGGTGTCGATGCCGACGACGTGAGTGCGGGAGCGCTCCTCCTTCTCGGGCGCGCGGTGCCAGGACCAGGCTTCCTCGCGCATGACCTGGTCGTCGGGGCGGTTGTTGCCGTAGAGCGCATGGACGACGGGGTGTTCGGCACGGGTCTCGCAGGGCGCCGGCTGGCGGGGCTGGGTGAGGGAGCCTTCGACGGGGCCGGAGACGTAGGTCTCGGTGACCTCTCCGGTCTGCTCGTCGGTGATCTCGACTCGCACTGGGCGGGTGGGAGGGCGCAGCTGGAGCATGAGTTCCAGGCCGGATGTGGCCACGGTGCCTCGGGGGGCGATGACGCGCTGGGCGTAGATGCCGAGGGTGCGGGCGATCTCGGGGGCGGGCATGTCGTCGGGCAGGGACCACTGGGATTCCTTGCCGAGGGCGCCCCAAGGAGCGATGCCGAGCTGTACGCACATGCGGCGGCCGCCGTTGATGGGCTTGTAGATCCTGGGCCAGGGGCCGAAGCCTCGGCGGGTGAGGGACCAGCCAGCCTTCTCGATGGCCTTGATGACGCGGTGTCCGTCTTCGAGGCGCTGGCCGCGTTCGTCTTCGAGCTCGGGGGGCAAGCCGAACTTCTTGGTGGCCGCGGCGGTGAGGATGACGAGCGGATCGGCGTCGGTTCCCCAGCGGTGCAGGCGGGCCTGGCCGAGTCCGGCGTCGAGGGCCCATTTCACCAGGGTCGGGATGGAGCGGGCGGGACAGTCGAGGGTGCGGCCGTCGACCAGGTGGGCGACGAGCTGGCCGTCCTCGGTGGTATCGAGCACGGCGAGCGGGCCGTTGGGGTAGATCTTGGTGGTGGCCGGGGTTTCCAGCTGGGCACGGGACTTGTGCGGGGGCGCCGAGATGACGCTGGGACGCGGGGAGGGGGTCTCGGCGGGCGCGGTGGCCTGGGCCGGGATCGAGGGCGTCACGGGGGCCGAGGGTGCGGCGGGCTGCTGGGCGAGGTGGGGGAATGCCTGGGCGTTGAGGTGCTGCATGTTGGGGTCGAGGTAGCCGACGTCGCAGCGCATGACGCCGGGGATCTCCATGTGCGCCCAGGCGCCGTTGCTCTGGTGGGTGGTGTGGTGTCCGCAGCGCACGCAGGTGCCGCCGGGGACGTCGTCCATCTGAACGGCCATGCGGGTCTCCTCCTCGTCTGCAGGCGGAGTGCTGGCCGGAGCGGGGCCGGGCTGGGGAGCAGCGTCGGCTTTGGGCTCGTCGGTGAGGGTGTCCTGGACAGGGCTGTCGCCGTGGGGCGCGCCGTTGTCGTCTCCGGGGCCCTCGCCGCCTCCTCCCTCCGTACCGGGGGTGGGGTCGTCGTCGGTGTCGTCTCCGGTGGGGAGGACGAAGGTGTAGGTGTCGACGGTCGTACGACCGGTTCGGATCTTGTTGCGGAGCTGATTGTTCGTGATGAGGCGGCCGTCGTCTCGGAGGTCGCGCAGGCCCAGGAGGGAGTCTTCGATGTTCGCGTCGGCGGCGATGGCCTTGATGCCGTTGGAGAACACTGCGACATGCTGAGGGGCGAGGTAGAAGCCTTCGAGTTCGCGCGAGGCGAGCTGCGGGGCGTTCTCGCCGCCCTGGATGTACGCCTTGTAGAGCGCGAAGTCGGGGAAGGCGCCCGGCCGGGAGGAGACGGCCTGGACGACGGCGGCCAGGAGGCGGTCGGCCGGGTTGCCGCCGCGCTCCTCCAGCTCCATGGTCAGCGTGCCAAGGCGCTCCCGGGCCGCGCGGAGGGCGGCGTCGCGCAGGCCGGTGACGTCCAGCATCTCTTCCAGGCGTTCGGCGCCGGCAATCGCGAGGGCCAGGTGCTCGCCGAGGGTGGAGGCTACGCCGTCGACGCCGCTGCCCAGCTCGTCTTCCGCCTTGGCGACGGCGTCGCGGAAGTCGTTCAGGCGCAGGTCGGCCAGGAGCCAGCGCAGCGGCCAG
Organism: Streptomyces sp. NPDC002032; assembly: GCF_042890765.1. Taxonomy (NCBI): domain Bacteria; kingdom Bacillati; phylum Actinomycetota; class Actinomycetes; order Kitasatosporales; family Streptomycetaceae; genus Streptomyces; species Streptomyces sp. NPDC002032. The sequence goes on from NZ_JBIASM010000031.1 coordinate 8,820, forward strand.
CCGTAGGCGCGGTAGCTGAGCTGCTTGACGCGCTTGGCGGTCTGGCCGTCCTTGACGATGGGGGTGGGGATTTCCACGACGCGGGCGGCGATGCCTTCGTTGGTGATGCGGCCAGTGACCGAGACGTTGCCGGTGGCGAAGAGGACTGATTCCCATCCGGCGGTGGTGCGGGAGCCGCCGCCGCGCAGGCCGATGGTGCGCTTGGCGCCGTCGGTGGTGGTGAAGATGGTCTGTTCCAGCTTGGGGCCGCTGAGGCCGGAGGCTCCCAGCTCGTCGCGGAAGGCGGTGACGATGCCGAGGGCGCCCAGGCTTTCCATCAGGCCGATCGGGCTGACGCTCCAACCGGTGACGACGTACTTGGGGTTGCCGAAGATCGCGGCGCCCGCGTCCATAGCCGTCGTCTTGCCCTGGCGGGCTCCGCCGACCGCCAGAATCCAGAAGCCCTGGCGCTCCAGCGGGCTGAGGTAGATGCCTCCCAGCGCGGCGCCGAGCATCAGGGCCAGGCGCTCGTTGCCCTCTTGGGCGGCGAGGGTGAGCAGCTTCTGCCAGTTGGTGCGGGCCCGGCCTTCGCTGAGGATCTCGACGAAGTATCCGGGCGGGGCGACGTCGCCGGAGGGCACAACGAGGGTGTCCTCGTTGACCCAGCGCGGGACGGCTTCCTGCTCGGGGGCGTAGGTGACTGCGATCTCGTTGATGGCGGTCTGGACGGCCTTTTGCACCTTGTCGTCCGCACTCAGCGGGACGTTCAGCATCTGCGCCCACTCGCCGGTCTTGATCTGGTCGGGCGTGCACTTGGCGATCTCGGCGCCCTCGTCCAGGGACATCGTCAGGCGCAGGTCGTGGCGGGCGCGGCGGGCGGCGCCGTCGCGGACCACCAGCTGCTCCAGCACGTAGGGCAGGACGGAGGAGAACTCCCAGACCTCGACGCGTTCGCCGGTGCGGGGGTCTCGGACGGTGGTGAGGCGGTAGACGCCGCGGTCGAACTCGTCGCTGCCGTCGCCCAGGGAGTAGCGCCACTGGCCGGTCGACATGGCGAGGGGGTTGGCCGGCTCGATCTCGGCGGGCTTGGGACCGCGCCGCTTGGGGCCGGTCTTCTCCTTCGGCTCCGCCTTCTTGACCGGGCGCTTCTCCGGGGCGGGGGCCGCGGCCGGGGCTGCGGGTTCGGCGAGCGCGCCTTCCAGCGTGAGGGCGTCGACATCCTCGAAGTCGTCCAGGGTGTGACCGGCCTGGAGGTGGTCGGTGGCGTCCGCGCCATCCGTATCGACGGCTGCGCGCACGACGCGGACGGAGGCGGCGACGCCGTCGAGCTCGGCTGCGACCTGGGCGGCGTGGCGGTAGCCGACGAGGTCGTTGTCGGCGACGACCACGACGTGCGCGCCGCGGAGCTGCTCGGTGTGCTGGTTGGACCAGGAACCGGCGCCGTTGGAGTGCGAGGTGCCCACGCCCCCGGCTGCGATGACGGCGTCGGCGTCGCCTTCACCCTCGGTGACGTGGATGGTGCGGCCGTCCTTGATGGCGGCGGCGACCAGGGGGAGGTTGTAGAGGCCGAGCCAGTCGCCGAGCTTGCGGCCCGGGTAGGGGTTCTTGCCGTCCGGGTAGGAGGTGGCGAAGCGGCGGCCCTTCTTCTTGTCCGGGCAGGCCACGTCCGTGCACTTGTGACGGTGGACCCGGGCCAGGATCCCGCCGTCGACGTCGGTGTAGGTGTGGGTCGTCTCGGCGAAGGTGTGGGTGTGCCCGGCCAGCGCCTTCTTGAGGCGGGCCTGGGTGGCCTTGCGAGCCTTGGCCACGTCCTTGCCCGGGGTACGGGCCTGCGCAGGCTCAGTCGCGGCCTCGGGGGCCGTACGGCGACGCGGGAGGGAGGTCGCCCGGGCACCGGTCTTGGCCTGGGCCTCAGGAGACAGCCCGTCGTACAGGTCTGCCCACTTAAGCCCGAGAGCGGCGATGACGTCGGCGCGGTCGCAGCCGCCCTTGCACTCGAAGACGACGCGACCGGCCTTGTCGTGGGTCGGCGGCTTCCAGTCGGCGGAGAGCGAGGGGCTGTTCACGTCGTGCACGGGGCACAGGGCGTCCAGGCCGTCACCGCGGGGGCGCGGGTTGCAGTCGTGTGCCTCAAGCGCGGCGAGGAACCGCTGCAGGCTCACCCGGTCGTGGGAGCCCTGCGCGGAAGTCTGGGTGGTGGGCGAGGTCACTGGTCACCGCCGTCGTAGATCGACACAGACGGAGTGACATTCCGGACATTTGAACTGCTGGTGTAGTGGATGGCCGAAGCCATGGGTACCCTCTCAAATGACGAAGGGCGTTCTCGTCCAACCACAGACGGCTTGCTAGGCCGAGACCCGGGGTTACCAGCCCCGGGGATGTGGATCAGACGGATCGCCTGTTGCAGCGATGAGGGCCCGGACACTTCTTGCCAGGAGAACCGGGCCTTTGTCGTACCTGAGGTCAGGCTGCCGTTATGGCCCCCGATCCGTCGGCCTTCGCGCGGACGATCTCCTCCACGACCTCGCGGAGCGCTTCGCAGGCTCGGATCACGGCGTGCGGGTCCTCGGCGATCGAGCGCGCCAGCTTCTCCGTGAGCATTCCCGCCGAGAACGCCGCCACGAGCCGCTGCCCGTTCTGCGGTGAGATCCCGCGCTTGATACCCGCACCCGGAACACCGGCGATATTCACGATCGTGGAGACCGACGGACGCGAGACGTTCCCTGCCATGCGCGCGATGTCCGTCGAGGTCACGCCCTGCGCTGCCGAACCAGGAGCGCGCCGCGAGGTCACCCCCTCGGCCGGAAACTTCCGAGGAGTGCGCGGAGTTGCTGGCACCGTGATCCTCCAAACGTCCGAACGAAAATCTACTGACGCTGAAGGTACCGGATTTCACCGAAGCTCGGGTCACAACACACCACTCCTTGCAAAACTCGTCACAACTGTTCTCAGCGGGGTGGGCCCGGCCACCGGATGGGGTGACCGGGCCCACAGAGCGGGTCAGTTGGGCGTCGGCGCGTCCGAGTACTGGCGCACGGGCATCAGCAGGTAGCGCAGAGCGCCCCGGTCGGACCCGGGCGTGTGCAGGAGCGCCGGCCGGTCGGGCCGGGTCAGACTCAGCTGCACGGTGCGGGACTTGAGGGCCCTTAGGCCGCCGAGCAGGTACGTCGCACTGAGGGCCAGGCGGATCGGCTCGCCCTTGACGGACCGGGCGTCCAGCTCGTCCCGGGTCCGCGCCTCGTAGCGGGATCCGCCCGCGACGACGACGGGGGCGCCGGGCTGGATGGTGAGGCAGACCGGGACGTAGTCGCCCGCCACGGCGACGGCGCGGCGCACCACTTCGACCAGTGCCATGCGGTCCAGCACCGCGGTGGTCGCGAAGCTCTTCGGGGTGACCTTGCTGAGGTCCGGGTAGTGAGTGGCCTCCAGCGGCGTGTGGGCGACGGTCATGCCGGGCGTCGACACGGAGAACCGCTGTCCCTCGGCCGCGGGCAGGCCGAAGGTCACGGTCTCGGCGTGCCGGAGGTCGGTGGCCGTGGCGCGCAGCGCCTTGCCGGGGACGATGCAGAGCTGGGAGGGGGCCCGGCGGGCGGTCCGCTCGACGGGGATGGACCGGAAGGAGGCGCGGTGCCGGTCGGTGGAGGAGAGCCTCAGTTCGTGGCCGGCCAGTTCGACGCGGATGCCGGTGAGCATGGGCAGCGTGTCGTCGGTGCCGACGGTGACGGCGACCTGGTTGACGGCTGCGGCGAACTCTCGGCCGCTGACCGTGCCAACGGTCATGGGCAGGTCGGGCATCGCCGGGTAGTCGCCGTCCAGGAGCGGGACGGCGATGCTGCTGGCGCCGAAGGTGAAGTTCGCGATGCCAGTGTCGACGGTGATGTCGAGCGGGGCCTTGGCGGGGAGGGTGCGGGCGATGGCAGTGAGCATCCGGCCGGGCAGGACGGCGGTGCCGGCCAGGTGCACGGACGCCGGGACTACGGTGCGCACCCCGATCGTCGTCGGGTCGCCTGAGGCAGTGAGGGTCAGCTGCTGGCCGTCGGCGGTCAGCTGGAGTCCGGCCGCCGTCGGTGCGGTGGGCCTGGCGGGGATGCGGCGGCCGACCAGCCGCAGGGCGTCGGTCAGGGTCTCAGTGGTGAGGGTGAGCTTCATGCGGCGGTGCTCCTTCCAGAGGACTGCAGACGCGGGGAGGCGGTGGGGTGGATGTAGATCGGGCGGGGCCCGTACGTGCCAGGCGCAGGCGGGGCCAGGACGGCCTTGAGCTGGCCCCGGTAGAAGAGCCGGCCGTCGTCTCCGAGCTCGAAGGGGACGGGCTCCGGCTCGCCCTTGGGGCGTGGAACCGGCTCGTACACCGGGATGGTGTCGATCCGTTCGCCGTCGATGAGGAGCCCGCGGTGGTCGCAGCGGATGACGTGGCCGTAGCGGTGGACTTCGAGGGCCTGGCGGTTGGCGGCCTTGTCCTCGCGGTCCCAGCGCCACGGGCGCAGGTAGTCGCTCATGCCGCCACCGCCTCGGGCAGGACGACGACAAACTCGTCGCGGCGGGCGGCGAAGTGGACGTGCGCGCCGTGGCCGGCGGTGGCGGCGAGCTGGTCGGCCTCGGTCAGCGCGCGGGGGTTTCCCGCGGGAAACGTCTCCAGGTTCCGGCAGGGGCGGCCGTCGCAGTCGGCGCACCAGGAGTCGGTGGGCGGGCACGCGGCGATGCCGCTTGCGTCCCGGGCGATCGGTGTGGTCATCTCGGTCTATCCCTTCGGGGTGTGTGCGGGGCGCGTCCGTTGCTTGCTGGCGATGGGGACGCGCCCCGTTCCTGTGTCTGGAGCTGGTGGTCAGAGGGCCTGAGGGCAGTAAGGGCAGTCGCAGTGGTGTCCGGCGAAGGCTGCGCGTTCGCGCTCGTGCTCGGCGGCGGGGTCTGCGGCCAGGCGCGGCCACCGGCCCGAGTGCCGCTCGGCCTGGACGACGGTGCGGACCTGGTCGACGGCGCCGCTGACGACGCCGAGGCGGAAGGCGATAAGGGACGGGTGTTCCTTGAGGTGGCCTCGCACCAGGACGTCAGCGAGGTCCACGACCAGCCCGTGCGCGGCGATCTGCACGGCGTCGAGGGTGTTGTTCACGTCGCTCACCAGTCGCTGCCTTTCGGTCGTATGCCGGGACCGGGGTCCCGGCGGAACGCGAGTCGAACACGAGGAGCCTGTGGACGCGGGAGACGGATTTCGGCTCCCACCGCAGGTCAGCTGTGGATAACTCCGAGGGCGAGGCTGCGGGCCTGCTCGGCTGTGATGTGCGGGAGGTCGAGCTGGCGGCCCTGGACGGCGGCCGGGGTGCGCCAGATCGCGGCGCCTGCGCGGGGGCGCTCCAACAGCGGGTCGACGCCCAGCAGGCGTGCCAGGTCGTGGTCGGCGGGGCCGATCATGAGGGTGGCGGTGGCCGACCGGAGCAGGTCGGCGTCCAGCTGCTGCACCACGGTGGCGGCGTCGATGTCGGTGACCAGGTGGACGCCCGCGGCACGGCCGTTCAGCAGGATCCGCTTGAGGTCGGTCAGCGCCCACAGCAGGCCGTGGTCCTCTTCCTCCTTCGCGTTGTGCCACAGAGCCGGGAGACCGTCGACGGCCAGGACCCTGCCGTCCGTGACCAAGTGGGGGTCCTTGGCAGCGGCGCGGAGGCGGTCCTCGATGTCGCCGACGTACGAGCGGATGACGTCCTCGATCTCCGGCGGCTCGTAGGCGACGTCGAGGCCGGGGACTCCGACGAACTCCTCGTACTCACACGTCCAGCCGTCGATGACGGTGGCGGTGCCTCCGGTGGCGACGGTGTGCGCGACGATCAGGCGGATCAGGGAGGTGGTGCCGTAGCCGGTCCCTGCCGCAATCGTCAGGTGCGGGGTGGTCTCCCAGTCCAGGAAGACTGGGGCGGCGCTGTCCGCGTCGGCGCCGAGCGGCACCAGGTGGGGCCTCATCGGGTCGGGGGGGTAGGCGGTGGTCATGGGTCCTCGTCTCGGTCGGGTCGGAGAGCGGTCATGGTCTGCGGGAAAGCGGACAGGTCAGTCGCCGGCCGATTCAGCGATGGCGGCAGCGCGTTCCAGGAGCTCGAGGACGGCGCCAACGGTGAGCTGGCCGATGTTGTTGGCGACCGCGATGTCGTGGCGGCGGCGTACGTCGGAGGGGTCCAGACCGCAGGCGCGGGCCTGGGCGTCGAGCCGGGCGAGGTACGCGTCGGAGGGGCGGGCGTAGGGGGCCGGGTCGGTCATCGCGGCGCGGATGTGAACGTGGGAGCGCAGCGCGGTGTCGGCTTCGGCGGCGGCGGCCTGGAGTGCGCCGAGGATGCAGTGCCGGCCGCTGGCGTCGGTGAGTTCGCCTCGGCACCATCCGGCGGTGGCGAGGACGGCGGCGGCTCGGCGGATGTGGACGCTGGCCAGGTGGGCGGGGCGCAGGTGTCGGCGGGTGAGCCGCTCCAGCAGCGTGGGGCGGGCGCCCAGCTGGGCGGCGGCGGTCGCGCGCTCGTTGCGCTCGACCTCCGCGAGCCCGGCCGCGACGAGCGCTGCGATGTCGATCCCGGTCCCCCGCCCGGTGACGGCAACCGGCGACGCGGGGAGGGGGCTGGCGGGGGTGATCTGGGCCAGCCATGCCTCGACCTCGTCGGCGAGGAGCCGGGTGCTGGTCTCGATCTCGGCGAGGGAAGCGGTCATGATGGTGATCTCCGGTTCTCTGTTGGGGTGCCGGGGGCCCGGGACGGTCGACGCACTTTTGCCGGTGGTGACGGCCGTCCCGGGGCGTAGCTAGCGGCGGGTGACGTCCCAGACCTGGAGCGGTCGGGCGGGGTCGTCGAGGACCAAGTCCGCGTCGCGGCGGTGCCGGACGGCGGCTAGGTCCCCGGCCTCGGCCAGGGCGAGTTCGCGGGCCTCGCGGCTGACCGTCGCGGTGACGACCAGGTACTGCCAGCCCCGGGCGCCGGTGACCTTGTCCCGGGTGGGGATGTCGACGCGGTACTTCATGGCGGGCCTCCTCTTTCGTTCTCGGTGTCAGGCCGCGATCGGCTCGTCGTCGGCCCAGTCCTCGTCGTCCTCCAGCTCCTCGCCGTCCCCGTCGCCCGCGGTGGCCGGGAGGGTGCCGTGCGCGGCGCGGGCCAGGAGGATCAGCAGGTCGTCCGCCATCTCGGCGGCGTCGCCCAGGAGCTCGGCCAGCTCGCTCTGCTCGGCGGCCTGCGCGGCGGCGGTCATCGACTCCAGGAGCGCGGTGATGTCGGCGACCCAGCCGCGGGTGGCCAGCAGCTGCGGCTGGTGGTCGGCCGACTCGCGCAGCCGGCGGATCGCCGTGAGCGCGAGGGTCTGCGGGTCGGCGAACGCGGTGTCGGTCTGGGCGTCGAGGGCGGCGATCAGGGCGCCCTGGTCGGTGAAGACCGTCGCGGTGACGTTGGCGGTGGCGGTGGTCAGCTGGTGGATGCTCATGTCGGTTCTCCTCCGGGTGATCGGGACTTGGGCGGTGCGGTGGCGGGCGGGCCCGCCGGGAACATGCCGGGTCAGTTCAGGGAGGTGCTGCGGCAGGATCCGTCGTCGTCGCAGTCGGGCCGACCCTCGATGTCTCCGGCGAGGAGCGCGGCCCCGGAGAGGGCGGCGAGCGTGCCGACCAAGTCCTCCTGCGTGGTGACCTCGAAGGACTGGTAGCCCTTGCCGCAGGCGCACGGGGCCAGCAGCGTCGCCTCCGAGTCACCGCTAAACCCGGGCTCGGTCGGCCACCAGGTGTGGTGGAGCCACACCCCATGACCGAGATGGACGACCGCGGCGGCCGGGACGTAGTAGACGCCCAGGCGGAGCGAGGGGAACGCCGTCCACGCGTCCGGGTTGGACAGAGCGGCGGCCAGCGACTGCGGGAGGTCGGTGACCCAGCGGCCGACGGCCTCCATCGCCCCGGCCCGCTCGTTCAGGTCGGCGATGCGGCGGACGGCCTCGGGGCTGTGGAACTCGGCGTACGCGGTGAGCAGCTGCTCCAGCGCGCTCTGCTCGGCCGGCTGCGTCGGGGTGTTCACGGGGTTCTCCTTCGTTCAGGCATGGACGCGGGGAAGGGGCTGGGGTCAGAAGCCGCGGAGGCGAAAGGCGCGCAGGGCCGGGACGGACAGCACCGCGAAGGCGATGACGGTGATGCCGAGGGCGACCTCGCGGCCGTCGGCGGAGGCGCCGTGCCAGACCATCCAGGCGGTGGCCGCGCCCGTGGCGCCCCAGGCGAGGCGGGCGCCGAACGCCTTGGTGACGAAGGACAGAAGACCGGTACCGCCGACCGTGAGGATCCAGGCGCCGTACGCGGTCGGCGCGGTGACGGCGAGGCCCGCGGTGTGGCTCTGCAGGTACGTCCAGACCGGGCTGGTGATGGAGGCCAACAGGCCCGTCCGACCGCCCGAACCGGCGGGCACCTGGACCCCCGCAACCGCGTTCACGCCGTCGACGGCGGACTCGGCAATCAGGGCCAGGCTCATCACGGCCACGGCCGCCACGGCCAGCAGGACGGTCGCGCCGACCGTGGCCTTGATCCACGTCGTCGTCTCGCCCCAGCCGTCGCGCAACGCGTTGCGCAGGTCGTCCGCGCGCTCCTCCAGCCACTCCCCGACGACCGGGCGGGCAACGCCGTACCAGCGGCGCAGGGCCGTTCGCAGGCTCTGGGCGAACGAGCCGGTGGCGATGCCCGGCTCGGCCGGGGCGACCTCGGCGGTGGTCTTGAGGAAGAGGAACGGCGCCGGGATCTCGTTCTGGCGGCCGGTGGAGTCGGTGTGGTCGGTGCTCATCTGGGTTTCGCTCCCGTGGGTGGGTCGGAGATGGAGGTGGTGCGTTATCGGGGTGGGGGTGTGCCGGGCCGGGGGCTACTTCTTCGCCTTCTTGGCCTTCTCCTTAGCGAGGGCGGCCTCGCGCTCCTCGGCGCCCGCGATGATCCGGTCGATCTTTCGCTTCTGGCGGCCGCTGAGGTTGCCGCCGCGGAGCGCGGCGACCAGGACGGTCCCGGCGATCCGGGCGGCCTCGGTGTGGTTGATCGCGTCCTTGTCGGTGATGCGCATCTCGGGCTCCTTCGCGGTGGGTTGGACGACCAGCGGGTTGCCGGGCGCCGGGGTCAGCGGGTGCAGGCGGGGAAGGTCCGGCCGGAGTCGCACAGCCGGACCGCGGCCGGGTGCTCGGTGATCTCGTGGACCTGGCCGTCGGCGGTGCGGACGGTGAGCCGGCCGCCGTCGCGGGTCATGACCTGGCCGAGGGGCTTGGGGCCGTCGAGCTGGTCGGGGTCCAGGACCGTGATGGCGAAGACCGGGATGCCGATCAGGGCGATGAACGCGGTCCGGGCCGGGCGCGGGAGGGAGGTGAAGTTCAACATCGGTGGCGCTCCTTTCTCATGCGGTCGAGACGGGGCTGCGGTCCGGTCGTGGACGCCGGAGCCCGGTGCGGAACTACGCGCCGGGAACCAGCGACGGCGGCCGGTTCAGACCTTGAGAGTTCCGAGCCAGTTGAAGAACGCGGCGAGCCATTCGCCGATCTGCGGCCCTATCGAGGAATCCCGGATGTAGAAGCCGAGGATTCCGGCGATGATCACGTGCCAGACCTTCATGGAGCCCATCTTGATGAGGGCTGCGCAGGCTGCGATGAGGAGAAGGATGATGGAAATGCTGGCCATTTGAATTCACCGTTTCTCGGGGGATTTTGAGACAGGGGTATCCAAGGAGCGTTAAGCAAAGGGGGTTTGATATCGGCGGTGGCGGCCCGGCCCGGTGATATCCGGGCCGCCACACGCTATTCGGCTACTTGCTGGCGACTTCCTTGACGCCCGTGCGGGGGAGGTTTGCCTGCCACCGCTTGAGGTCCTTGGGCCACCAGGCGGGGTAATTCCCGACCTGGAAAGTGCCCGGGATGTCGTCGCCCTCGCGCTTCTTGTAGCGGCTGCGGGCCTTGACGAAGGCGTCCTTCTCCATCTCCAGGAAGGCGGCGGCCGCGTCGTTGCCGACGATCGGCTCCGGCTCCTCCCGGGGCTGGACAAGGGGGATCACGACCCCGTCCGAACCGCCATGGACATCACTCTCAGTGCTGGAGCTGTTTGCACCGTTACTGTCGGTTTTGTCCATGGACAGTCCATGGACACTTCCCAGGTGATCGCTAGGAGTGGACACTCCTGCCCCCACCATGGACACAGGCTCCGGAAGAGCCTCCGCCTCACGCTGAGCGATCGGCACGTAGGCCGGCGGAGCAACCGGGCTGCGGCCGTTGAGCGCGTACGCCCTGGCCTCGTCCTCGTCGACGAACACCAGCTGGCAGACCCGCTCGGACCCGCCGATGACCACGATCGCCCGCCCGTTGTGGCGCGAGCTCTTCGGCCTCGGCGTCGTCGCGACCAGAGAATTCCACGCCTGCGGGGAGAAACGGGCGAGAATCTTTGCGCCGTACTGGTCACGCAGTTCCGTACCGCCTGCGGCACGGGCGGTAAGACGCTGGTAGACGGAGATAATGTTCATGTTCGCCTGACGGCCCTTGAAAAGGCTCTTGGCGAGCTGGCTGAACACCGGCGGACGCGCAGGGTCCTTCTTCTCCTTGACGTCCATCCAGGTCTGGTAGGACTCCTCCGCAAAGTCGTTCTGCTCCTCCATGACGAGGAACCAGCGGGGGAAAGTCACGGACTTGTCGGCCTTCTTGATCTGGTAGCGGCGCTCCATTTCCAGCGCGAATCCCGCGATGGCCGCCCACTGCTCCGCAATTTCGGTGTAGATCTCGACCTCGGGAATTCCGTCGAGGCAGTCCAGGGAAATCAGCTTCGGGTCGATGATGATGAATTTCTCGGCCCCCTTGCGGATCTGCTGAACGATGATGTTCCGCAGAGTGGACGACTTGCCGCCACCCGTACCGACCGACAGACCCACGTGCGGGGTCTCGTCCTCGAAGTCCAGAACGATCTTCTCGTTGCGGGTGCCCAGGCCCAGCAGGACCTGCGAGTCATTCAGCCCGTCGATGATGTCCTGGACCTCGCTGAACAGGACCTTGGCCGGCGGGCGCGGCGGGTGCTTGAACGTCACCACGAAGTTCTGGTGGTCCCAGGACGCGTCCCACTCCCCCGGAATCCTGCGGCTGACCAGGTTCTTCAGCCGTGCCTGCTCTCCATCGCCCAGCTCGGCCTCCGGCGGAATCTTGACCGACAGAGCCGCGTCGGCCTCAGCCGCGGCCCGGCGCTCCAGCCACCAGGCCACCAGCTTCAGCGCCCGGAACCAGTCGAGCCAGGCAACGGGCCTGCGGAGCAGCTTCACCCAGGCCAGGGAGAGCCGGGCCACCGTCGCTGACGCGTCGATGCGCTCCACCAGCGAGGCCGGCAGCCGGTCCCGGAGCGTGCGGCGAACGAGATCCTCCCCGCCCATCAGGTGCTGCGGGATCGACACCCAGTCCTTGTACGTCGCGCCGTCCGGGATGTCGTTCAGGATCTTGCGGGCCGCCGCGAAGAACGGCTTCACGACCATCTCGCGGTGGCGCCGAGCGAGCCGACCGCGCCTCCACAGCCACACCGCCATCACGAGGATGACCGCCACCGCAAGGGTGAACAGGCCCTGGTAGTTGGCCCACAGCCACCAGATGCCACCCACCGCAGCCGCCAGGACGGCCAGGAGGAGCACCTTGGCCCAACGCGGGACCAGGCTCAGCCAGTGCCGCTTGTGGCCCTTCGCCCAGGCTCCGGGCATCCAGGCCGGGGCGTCCGCTGCCTGCATCGGCATCTGCTGGTGCGCTATGGCCTTCGCCAGGCGCCGCTCGCTCCGGCCGGCCCCACCCTTCACGAGGGCCACGAGCACCAGGGCGCCGACGAGGAGGATCCAGACCGGCATCCTCACTCACCCGCCGCAACGTCGTCACGGAGGCTGATCTCGGCGGCGGAGCCGGTCAGGAGCAGCCCCATCAGCGTCTGCTGCACCTGCTCCGGCTGCTCCACGAACACCTTCAGGTCGAACACGACCTGCACGGAGCCCTGCACGCCCTGCTCACGGCCCTGCATTTGCGCCAGAACCTGGGCGAGCGCGCTGCTCTTCCCGCCGTTCGTCACCCCGCCGGGCAGGGCGTGACCCTGCTCGAAGGGGCTGCTCTCACTGCTCTTGCTGTTCTCGTCGTTCCGGCCGGTACTGCCGCTCTGGTCCTGGCCCTGCCGGGCCGCTGCGACAATGTCGTCCACGGTCATCTCCATCCATCTGGTGGGCCGTACCGGTCGGCGGGGATTGCTGCCAGGCGTCACGCCCGCCGACCGGATCAACCAACTCACTGCGGTTCTGATCAGGTATTTCGCTGCTCTCGTGCTGTCTTGGGGTCCTGCCGTAGCTCTGCTGTACGGCCGAGACCATCACGGAGACCGGACACGCGGTCGAGCCCGCCTGCCGAACCCGCTGCATCCCGGCTGCCACGTCAGTCCCCGGAGGTAGGGCGGAGCTGACGGATGTTGCTCCGCCTCTCCTCCACCTGCTTCTTCGCAACCCGGTACGCCTGCCCGTCGTTCACGCCCTCCCGGCCGTGCAGGGCCAGCCACCGAACGAGCTGCCCGGCCACTGTCGAACCCGTCACCGAGATCGCGTAGCGGATCGCGTCGCTGTTCTTCGACAGCTCCGGCTCCTGCAACTTCGCAGTGTGCGCAGCCCGCTCCATCTCCTCGCGGCTCAGGACCGGCTCCCGCTCCTGCACCTGCTCCTCCGGCGACTCCTGCGCCCACACCGTGGCGTTCAGGACCGCGTCGCCGTCGCTCGCCTCCGGGCTCGGCGCATCGCCGGGACCCTTCGGGTCGTCATCGTCGTCCGGACCGTCCTCGCTCTTGCCTGCCTCCTCGAGCAGCTGCTCCAGCGCCTCGTCCACGCCGTCCTTCGACGCGGGGAGGGGGTTGCCCGCCTCCAGCTGGAGAGCCGCGGCCGAGCCGTGCTGGGCGAGGTACGTACGGAACACCTCGAACATCCGCTCCTCGCTGCTGGTCAGCTCCGCAGCCGGAGCGGCCAGCGCGGCCGTGACCTCGGGAACCTCGACCCACGGGGACGGGTGCACCAGCTCCACCAGAGCCGGGGCGTGCGAGGAAACCGCCAGGTCCGCCAGGAGGAGCCTCTTGCGCTCCGGGTTCCCTGCGACATCGGCACGACGCAGCGTCGCGCGCAGCTTGCTCCGCAGCCGTCGACCACGCCATCCGTTGAGCTGCTTGTCGCTCAGGCTGCGGTACTTGTCCGCCAGTTCAGCGGCCCGGCTGCGCGCCCGCTCCTGGATGAGCTCCTCGGCGTCCTTGTCGTGCTCAGCGATGCCCAGCCGGGCCAGGAGCTGCTGCTGGAACCGGCGCAGGATCCGGGCGGCGACGCCGTTGTTCTCGGCGTTCTCCTCACCGGAGTGCCGCAGCTCGATGCCCATCGCCAGGTGCCACAGGAGCGCGGCGCCCATCGGGCCGAGGACGATTCGCCAGGCCGCGCCGGCCGCCGAGTCGGACTCCGAGATCGCCGGTACCGCCAGGAAGGCGGACAGGACCCAGACCAACGTGCCCGGCAGGCCCGTACGCCGCATCTCCGCGTTGTGCAGGTTCTGCCTCGCCATCAGCGCCAGGCCGAACAGCATCACCTCGCCGACGAGGAAGAGAGCAGCCCGCTCGCCTGCGTGGGTGATGTGCAGGTGCTCCCCAGCGAACCGCCAGGCCGTGTTGGCGCCGACGCCGGTCGCCCCGAGGGCGCCGATCGTGGCGACGATCTGGGCGACCGTCATCCGGCCCTGCGTGTAGCGGCGGGTCTTGAACGCCTTGATCCCGGCCTTCGCCGCGACAGCCAGCAGCGCGAGCAGCGCCAAGCCGACCACCACGGCTCCGATCGCCACGGGCCAGGGGTTCGCCTCGGCGAAATCCCCGATCCATCCGGTCATTTCGTTCTCCTCCAGGTCAGGACGCACTTCACTAGGGCCGCTTCATTTTCGCTAAGTGAAGCGCTTAGACCTCACGCTACATGCACACACATAGATGACGCAACATCCCACGCTACATTTTGAGGCGCTGAGGCTAAGTCCTCACGCTGCGCGAGGCTCGCTGACAGCCTTGACGCGGGAGGGGAGTTGGAGCAGCACCGCGTTTCCCTGCTGGTGCAGGGCCGCTTCCACCTCGCGCTGCTGCACGGGAAGCAGACCGCCGTGGATGCTGTCGTCCGTGTCTCCAGTGAGTACGGCCAGCGAGAGGCAGCGGTCGCGGACCGGGCAGCCCTGGCAGAACTCGCGCTCCTCCTCGGTCCGGACCAAGTCCCGGGCGATGGTGCGACTGGAACTAGCGGTGCCGAGGTACCAGCGCCCGGCGTCGTACCGCCGGCACTCCCCCAGCTCCTCGATGGTGGACTCGATGTCGGGCAGTGCTACCGAGTCGCGGACTGCGGCTACGCGAAGTGCGAGGTCGGCGACGGTGTCGAGCTTCATCGTGGCGTTCATCTGCGTCCCCTCCGAGCTGGCGTTTTCGATGTGCCAACTCAAGCGCGGAAGCCGGACAGCAGGTATCACGCTGCCTATCGGGGCTGTTTCAACCCGGTCTTCACGCGCCGGGAACTGCTCGTTGAAATCACGTGTAGAGACCGCGTGCTGGCGCTGCATCAGCCCTCCTCCCGTGCTCAGCCCTTACCGGCTGTCACCGGTGGTGGATAGGCTGAGCGCTGCCTGTGATCCGTTTGTATCCGCAGTGCAAGCCCGGATGGCAGGTGCGGCATGTGGCCGCTGGGTGCTGGCCACGTGGGCCACATCGGGGAGGACGACGTGGGGCAGCGGCCGAACGAACTGACACCGCACGCGAGCCCACAGCACTACCTGGGCGCGGAAATGCGGTCGTGGCGGAACGAGCGCCGACTGTCCCTGGCCAAGTTGAAGGCGCGGATCAGGTATGACTACAGCTACATGGCGCGCGCCGAGCGCGGGGAACAGGCCCCCTCGGCGTCGTTAGTCCGCGCGTACGACGACGCCCTGGAGGCCCGCGGCACCCTGGTCCGCCTCCACGAAGCAATCCAGAGCGGCGTGGGACTGGATGTCCTGTCTCGTGGCCATGTGGCCAAAGCGGGGGCCCATGTGGCCAACAGCCCGACCGGTCTGGCCGAGGAAGCCAGCACACAGGCACCGTCGGAGGAGGAGGGGATCTCCATCCCTTGCCGTACCTCTGACGGAAGGATCATCTTCGTGTCCGTACATCGAAGGGTATTTCTGGGCGGCCTGGGCGCTGCTGCTGCCACGAGCCTCGTGGGCGCTCCGCTGGCTCAAGCGGCCCCGCGGGCACCGATGGTGGACCGCAACCCGGTTGAGCACCTCCAGGCGATCCGCCGGGTGCTGATCGACTCCGACAACCTCTTCGGTCCCCACCAGCTCATCCCGAAGGTTCAGGAGCAGATCCACACCATCACCTCGCTCCGGGAGGGCCAGCGCGGGACAGACCGTCGCCAGCTCCTCCAGGTCCAGACCCAGTTCGCCGAGCTGTGCGGCTGGTTTCACCAGGACGCGGGAGATCACCGCGCTGCGCAGTACTGGATGGACCGTGCACTCCAGTGGTCCCACGGGGCCGGAGATCCGGACCTCACCGTCTACATCCTGGCGAGGAAGAGCCAGCTGGCCGGCGACATGCTGGACCCGGTCGAAGCGGTCGACGTGGCGGAAGCAGCGCAAGGCGTGGCCCGCCCGGGGAGTCGGCTGGCGGCCGTCGCGGCGACGTATGCCGCGCACGGGTATGCGCTCCAGGGAGAGGCAGCCGAGTCGTCGCGGGCGTACGACCGTGCACGCGAGCTCCTCCACGCTGTGGATCCCGATCCCTCGTCCAACTGGGGTGTGTGGCTGGACGACGCCTACATCAGCGTCCAGCAGGCTCGCAGCCAGTCGGCGCTCGGTGACCATCGCGCGGCCGCCGAGGGGTTCCGTACGGCGATTTCCGCGCTGCCTCCGGGGTATCACCGCGACCGCGGGGTGTACCTCTCCCGCGAGGCGCTGGCGCTGGCCGGCACCAGGGACGCCGAGCAGGCCGCCACCGTCGGGCTGGAGGCTCTGGCGATCGGGAGCGAGACGGGATCCGCCCGGATCATGGCGGAGCTGGCTCATCTCGACAGCGCACTGCAGGGGTGGCACGCGGTCCCGTCGGTCCGCGAGTTCCGGGACTCGCTCGACGCCTGTGTCGTCCACGAAGCGTGACCCGTACCCTCTGCCCCATTACCGCTCTTACCAGGGAGAACCGTTGCCCCGCCCCTATGTCCTCTTGAGCGTCGCCACCTCGGTCGACGGCCATATCGACGACACCAGCGCTGACCGGCTCCTGCTGTCCAACTCCGCGGACTTCGACCGCGTCGACGAAGTACGGGCCCAGTCCGACGCCATCCTGATCGGCGCGGGAACGATGCGCGCCGACAATCCCAGGCTGCTGGTCAACAGTGAGGAGCGCCGCGCGGCCCGAGTCGCGGCAGGCAAGTCCGCGTACCCGCTCAAGGTCACGATCAGCGCCTCGGGTGATCTCGACTCGAACTTGAAGTTCTGGCACCACGGAGAAGCGAAGGTCGCCTACACCACCGACGCGGGGGCGGAGAAGCTCCGCGAACGGCTCGCTGGTCTGGCGGATGTGGTCTCTCTCGGCGAGGACGTCGACTTCGGTCGGCTCCTGGACGATCTGGGCGAACGAGGCGTTCAGCAGCTCATGGTCGAGGGTGGGGGTTCCATCCACACTGCCTTCCTGTCCGCCGGGCTGGTCGACGAGATTCACCTCGCCATCGCTCCGCTCGTCGTCGGCCAGGGCGACGCGCCCTCGTTCCTCAACCCGGCGTCGTACCCGGGCGGCTCCACCCGGCGGATGACGCTCGCCGAAGTCCGGGCTGTCGGCGACGTGGCGCTGCTGCGTTACCTACCCAAGCAGGAGAGCGGCCAGTGACCGAGCGCGCCTGGACAGACGCCGACTACGAGTGGATGAAGACGGCGATCGAGCTGTCCCACTCCTGCCCGCCCGCCGAGGGCGCTTTCAGCGTCGGTGCGATCGTCCTCAACGCGTCGGGGGAAGAGGTTGCCCGCGGGTACTCCCGCGAAGGCGGCGACCTGCATGTCCACGCAGAAGAGGCTGCACTCGCGAAGGTCAGCTCCGCCCAGCTTCGCGGAGGGACGATCTACACCTCACTGGAGCCATGCAGCCAGCGCCGTTCGCGGCCACTGTCGTGCACGCAGCACATCCTGCGCTCGGGGCTGTCGCGGGTGGTGGTCGCCTGGCGCGAGCCCTCGTACTTTGTCGACGACTGCCAGGGCGTCGAGATGCTGACTGCGGCCGGCATCACCGTCGTGGAGATTCCCGAGCTGGCCCAGGCCGCCCGCGCCGCGAACGGCCACCTTCCGGGGCTCAAGCCCTGACTGCTTCCTTCGAAGGCCCGGGTCAGTGACCCGGGCCTTCGGCTTGCTCGCCGATTCCCCGTCGATGTGACGGATTCGCGGACTATCGTTCAAGTCGAAGGGGTGCATCCGCGCAGCTCAGGGGCTTTTTCAACGATCGCTTCAACTCGCGGCTGATACCGGACTCTCGTGAGGCGGACCTAGCCTCCGGTTTATGGATACGAACGGCGGGGGTGACGTGGTGGCAAAAGATCATCCGGGATGGGTGCCGGGCACTCTGCGGAAGCATCGCGAGGCCCACGGCCTGACGCTGGAGGGGTCCGGAGAGGAGCTGCGGAAGATTGCGGAGATCGCCCGCCTTCCGATCCAGGCGAACTTCCAGACCGTCTTCAACCACGAGGCGGGCAAGGCGTACCCGAACCCGCACTACCAGCGGGCGTACTGCCTCCTGTACAACGCGGCGCCCTGGGAGCTCCAGTTCCGGAGCAAGCTGCCGCACGAGGAACAGTCCCAGGTTCCGAAGATCACGCCGCACA
This sequence comes from Streptomyces sp. NPDC002032, assembly GCF_042890765.1. Classification (NCBI taxonomy): domain Bacteria; kingdom Bacillati; phylum Actinomycetota; class Actinomycetes; order Kitasatosporales; family Streptomycetaceae; genus Streptomyces; species Streptomyces sp. NPDC002032. The sequence continues at coordinate 26,645 of NZ_JBIASM010000031.1, forward strand.
CCGACTCCGTGACCGGCGCGCACGTCCAGGCCGTGGAGTCGGCGCTTCTGCAGATCGCTCCGGGTGGTGAGGTCGACCATCACGGGTTGCGGCACCGGATCCTGGATGCTTGGCGTCGGCGCCACACGGGCGGCGATCCGCACCGCCCTCATCTCGTGCTGGTCGGCGGCTACGCAGGAAGCGGGAAGAGCGAGCTCGCGGAGTTCATCTCGTACCTGACCGGCTGGCCGCGACTCGACAAGGACTCCTTGACCCGGCCACTGGTCGAGGCCCTCCTGGTTGCCCACGGCGGCGATCCTCACGACAGGCACACGCCGCTGTACTTGGAGAAGGCGCGGGATGCCGAGTACCAGTGCCTGATGGAGACCGCAGCCGACAACATCCGCGCCGGGATCAGCACCGTGCTCGATGCGCCGTTCCTGCGCGAGTTCTCCGACCCGGCCTGGATGCAACGGCTGATCAACAGGTGCAAGGCCCAGGGCGCCGAGGTCGCCGTGATCTGGGTGAAGTGCGATCACGAAAGCATGCGCGAGTACATCACGTTCCGCAGCGCAGCCCGCGACGCCTGGAAGCTGAGCAACTGGGACGACTACATCAAGGGCGTCGACGTGGACTTCGCTCCGAAGGTGGACCACTTCGTCGTCGACAACCGCCTCGGCTCCGCGGTGAGCCTCACGGACCAGGCCAAGCTCGCCATCGGACGGATGTACTCATGACCGCTCTGCCTCCCGCCGTGATCCTGTACGGGCCGCCAGCCGCCGGGAAGGACACCATCACGCGCGCGCTCGTCGAGCTCGACGCCGGCTTCGCTCAGTTCCAGCGGCTCAAGGTCGGCAGCGGCAAAACCGACGGCTACCGGATGGGTAGCACCGAGGACCTCGCGGCACTGGAGAAGGACGGCCAGGTCATCTACTCCAACAGCCGGTACGGCAACGTGTACGTCGTCGACCAGCCCGGCCTGGACGAGATGGTCTCGGCGGGGCAGACCCCGGTGCTGCACCTGGGGCAGATCGAAGGCGTCCAGGCTGTTATCGACGCCTACCCGGCTCGGTGGACGACCGTCCTTCTGTGGTGCACCCGTGAGGAGACTGCGGCCCGTTCTGCTGGGCGCGGTGACTCTGACACCGAGGCCCGGCTCGCGGCCTGGCAGGCCACCCAGGACGACCTTGATGCCCACCCTCAGCAGATCTGGGACCTGGCGGTGCAGACCGGCGACCATCCTCCCGCCGATGCCGCCGTGCTGATCAGCGAGCGCGTGCGCGGTGCGTTTCCCGCGGGAAACGGCTCCTAGCCCGGCAGCTGGCGCAGCTGCTCCAGCGCCTTCGCGATGTCCATGCGGCCGTCGTCCTTCGCCTGCTCCCAGCGGGCCAGGGCGGCGGCCGCGGCGCGCAGCATCTCGTCCGGGAGGCCGGCGTCGCGCAGCATGTCGGCGGCTTCGATGAGTTCGGGACCCCAGCGCCAGGCTCTGGCGGCGGTCTTGGGGATGTAGTCGACCTCGGTGAGGTAGGACCCCGGCCGCTTTCCGGCGATCGTGAGGAGTTCGTCGTCGACTCCGTGGTCGGCTGCGAGGCCGTAGGAGACGGCGGCCAGCACGCGGGATGCCTTCTGGTAGCTGGAGTAGGAGAGCTTGAGCGCGGAGGCTTGTCCGAGCCGGCCTCCGAGGATGTGGGTGCGGACGTCGGTTGCGGTGAAGAGGCTGGCGACGGCGTCCGTGCTGATGGGTCCGGAGAGGTAGAGCGTCGGGTGTTTCCCACCGGTGGGCGGGGAACCGACGATCCCGCCGTCGACCACGGTTGACGCGGGGAGGAGGGTGGCGCAGCGCGCGGTCCGCTGCGGCGAAATGGCGTTGGCCTCCACCCAGATGCCGTCGTAGCCGGAGGCACTGTGGGCGAGGTCCTCTGCGGCGGCCGGTGGGCAGATGCTGAGCACCACCTCGGCATCGGACAAGAACGTCTTCAGGTCGGTGGCCGTGAGCCCGTGGGCCTCCGCGCGTTCCCTCGTCTTCTTGGAACGGCCTTCCGGGCACCACAAGACCTGGTGGCCGGCGCGGACGAGCTGGCCACCCACGGCTGCGCCCATTGCCCCGGGGTGGAGGAGTCCGATCGTGGTCACTGGTTGCCTTCTGTCAGCAGGATCTCGATGGCGGCGGTGACGTTGTCGACGCTGTGGTCCGCGGCCGGCAGGTCTTCCGGCCATGCGCGGCCCCGGAGCCAGATGGTGCGCAGCCCGGCCTGGTGGGCGCCGTTGATGTCGCCTTGCGGGTTGTCTCCGACCATCCAAGCCGTCGCTTCTCGGTCGGTTCCGCAAAGTGCGAGGGCGGTGTGGAAGGCCGTCGGGTCGGGCTTGCGGGCGCCGATCTCCTCCGAGATCGCGATGGCATCGACGACGTCGGCCAGTCCGGCCGCCGTGAGTTTGGCCCGCTGGATGTCGCCCGCTCCGTTGGTGAGGATCCCGACTTTCCATCCGGTGGCGCGCAGCTGCTCGATGCCCTCGATGGCGTTGGGCCGGACCTTCACGGCGGCGGCGATGCCCTGGACGTAGTCGGTCCAGAGCTGAGCCGCCGACTCGGTGAGGCCGAGCTCGTCCCAAAGACGGGCGAAGGTCGCGGGGTAGGCGCGTTCTCCAAGCGCTCCGGCGAGTTGGGCCTCCGTGGCAGGGTCGAAGCCGTGGTCGGCGGCGAAGGTGCGCGCCCAGTTGGCGACGGCTTCCTGGCGGTCGATGAGGGTGTTGTCCAGGTCGAACAGGGCAATGGTCACGGCGCCGACCCTAGCCGGGGCCTTCGGCGAAGACGCGGGGAGGAGGCGCCGCTTCGTACGGGGTCGTCCACTGGCTGGGACGTGGCCGCTAGGGTTCCACCATCAGACGTTGCACCACTCGGAGGACTCCATGACCACGCCGGCGCGCAGGCCCCTGAAGAAGCGGGGCAGCGGAAAGCTCAGCACCGAGCGTGAGAAGGCCGCGGCGGAGTCCACCGAGAAGAAGAGCATCGCGACCGGGATTCACGCGCTGGACCCGGAGGAGGGGGAGCTCTTCGAGTGCGATCCGCTCTCCATCTCCCCCAACCCCATGAACCGGCGCATGGCGCTCGGGGACATGGACGAGATGGTCGCCAGCGTCGCGCGGCAGGGTGTCCACACACCGGGCGCGGTGATGCACATGGATCTGTTCCTGGACATGTACCCGCAGTGGGCCGACCTCGTCGCGCACCCGGAGCGCCGGTACATCCTGGGCCCCGGGCACCGGCGGCACGCCGCAGCGCAGCAGGCCGGCAAGCCGATGCTGGTGATCCTGAGGAACAAGTGGGCCAGGTCCCGCTCGGTCGAAGAGAACCTGATCTCCGAGAACGAGGACCGCGTCGGGCTCTCCCCCGTCGAACAGGCCCTCCAGCTCGATCTGCTGCGCCAGCGCGGGCTCACCACCGAGCAGATCGCCGAGCGGTCGAAGTACGGCAGCAAGGGCACCGTGTCCCGGTACCTGAACCTGCTGGATCTGCCCGCCGAGATCCAGACCGTGGTGCACGAGGGCGACCTGTCCCACAAGGCCGCCTACGTCCTGTCGACCATCCAGGACGGCGAGGCCGCCAACGATTCCCCGGCCGCGCACGAGCTGCAGATCCAAGCCTTCGGCTGGATGCGCAACGAGGGTCTGAGCGCCGAGGCGGCGAAGAACAGGCTCAAACAGCAGGCAGCGTTTCCCGCGGGAAACACGACGGCCTCCGTCGCCGTACCCGACACCGGCTCCGGCTCGACGGACGGCGAGTCCCCTCGAAGCCGCGACTCCACAGCCCCCGAGCAGCAGGACGAGGAGCCGGCCCGGAAGCTGCAGAAGGCTGCTGCGGACGAGAAGGCACCGATCCCCAAGCAGGCCCAGGGCGACGCCGCTCCCCCGAACAAAACCGAGGTGAGTGAGGCCGCCGCTGCGGCGAAGGTGCGCGCGGTCGCCTGCCAGATCTTGCTGACCGAGGAGCGCTACGCCTCCGCCGAGGACATGTACACCCGCCTCGTCGACGCCGTGCTCAACCCCGACGAGTGGCGGCCGGCCGCCGCGCTGGCCCACTCCTGGCTCCGTGAGCTCGGCAAGGGGCCGGACTTCGGGCGGCCCAGCAAGTACGTCACGGAGGTCGCCGCCTCGAAGGACACCAAGCTCAAGCGTCGTGTCGCCTACGCCATCGGTCTCGCCGCCGACGAGCTCCGCGCCGCCCAGCCCAACCGCGCCTGGGACGACCGGGACCGTGCGCACCTTCAGCTGCTGATGACCAGCAAGGCCGCCTACCAGCCGACCGAGTGGGAGCAGAGCCAGCTCGGCCTCGTCTCCCCCGAGCACTGACCGCTCCCGCCCCGCTCGTTTCCGGAGATTCCATGACCAGCACATCCGTAGCCATCGCGACCCGCGTCCTCGACAGGACCAGGGTTATCGTCTTCGCGCTCAAGGCCGGCGGCACCGCCAAGACCAGCTCGTGCACCAGCCTCGCCGCGATCCTCGGCGCCCGCGGCTACCGCACCCTGGTGATCGACCTGGACCCGCAGTGCAACACCAGCCACGTCCTCGGCTACAGCGCCTTCGGCGACGGCCAGGTCGGGATCACCGACGTCATGAAGGCCGATGCCAGCCTCAGCGAGGCCGTCGTACCGGCCCGCTACCAGGTCGACGACATCGACCCCGAGAACCCCGACGCCGCCTACGAGCCGATGCCCAACGTGTTCGTCATCCCGGGCAACATCGACGACGCGGACATCGACGAGGCCGAGCGGATCCTCAACGACTCCCGCTCCGCTGACGCCTACTGGCTCCGCGAGGGCTTGGCGGAGATGGACGGCCAATGGGACGTCGTCCTCATCGACTGTCCCGCCACCTACGGCCGCTCCACAGTCACCGCCTTCATCGCCCTCGACAAGAGCGTCGACGGCGAAGTCCTGCCGCCGGTCCTGTGCACCTACAAGGAAGCCGGCGCGCTCGTCCGCCTGGAGAAGAAGCTCAAAGAGATCCGCGAGCTGAGGAAGTACGCCATCAAGGGCATCGCACCCGAGATGAAGCGGGTCCTCGCCTGCTGCGCACCCAACTCGTCCTTCGGTCTGGCTGAGCACCGCCAGACCCTCCAGGAGATCCAGGACGAGTACAGCGACATCCTCCTGCCCCTCGTCCACTGGTCCGGCGAGATGCCCAAGATCTACCGCCAGGACTGCCCCGTACCGATCCTGGCCCCGAACAGCATGCCCACCCAGGAGTACAAGAAGGTCGCCACCGCCCTCGGCTTCCCAGATCGGAACTGACCGTTTCCCGCGGGAAACGAAGCAGGAGGGGGACCAGGTTGTACCTGGTCCCCCTCCTGCTTGCCACTCTCAGCTACCGCTGGCCAAACGCCGTTCCACGACTCTGGCCATGGTCTCCAGGGCTTTGGCGTACGCCAGCCGGTCCCAGCCCAGAGGCTCCTTATGTCCGAGCTCCCACCACGAGAACCTGAGCGTAGTTACGCCGAAGACAGATGAGATCTTCTCCTGCGCCAGTCCGAAGGCCCTTCGAGTCTCGATCCGCTCATCTCTTGCCGGAAGTTCGACGTGCGGCGGATCAAGGCTCCCGCTACCCCGCTCTTCGTCTTTCACGGTTCGAACCGCCTGCTCCAGTACCTGAAGATCCGCCTGCGAGGGCACTGGCAGCTTTGTCGTTCCACGTGTCGGAAGGACAAATCCCTGGCGACTCGCCACGACCTCGGGCCGCAGAAGGTACTGCCAGCCACCGTCGGCGTTGTGCAGTGGCCGCTTCGTAGCGATCTCTTGCGCTTCCATGGTCAACGCCTCAGTCCTACTGAGGCACCACTCAATCTCGCGTATCTGCACCAATGGCCACCAGGTCTTCTTCCGCTTATGGAAGCTCCAGCGCTTCGCTGGGTTACTGGTCACGCCGACGTACAGCAGCCGGCCCTTCTCGTCGAAGAGCCGGTATAACGCCACACGATCACTGCCGCCACTCACGCCTTGGGCTCCTCCCCCTCACCGATCTCCTTCTTCATGTGCGCGAAGAGGCTCATGTACTTGGCCCGCGCGTCGCCGGTCGGGTCGTACGTTCCCCGCTCCCACGCGCTGACGGTGATCCTGTGCACCCCCACGGAGTCGGCCACGTCCGCCTGCGTAATGCCGAACGCCTTCCGAACCCTCTTGCGCTCTTCGGGGCTCGGCAGATCCTCAATGTCGGCTTTCGGCTTCTTACGCCGCGCCTCAGCGATGGCGATTACCTCCTCCATGGTCCTCTCCTCCGTCTCAGGCTTCTTACCTTCACGAGACATGACGCTACACCGACCCCTTCACATCACACAACATCTGCGCTACATTTCTACGCGTAGTCAGTTGCTACATACTCGCAGTGATCGCACTACCAGCATCGCATCAGTGACTTATCTCAGATAGCTAAGAGGAGCACTAAATGCCCACACGACCGACAGAGGTACCTGACCAGCAGGGAACCCAGACGACGCGGGGAGAGGGTTCTTCTGCGCCGACGTGGGAGTACGGCGCGCCGGACCTGGGTCTGGGCCCGGTGCCGCGCGTGTCGCCGTCTGTCGGCTCCGACGATGCGGTGCGCGACGAGGCGAGCGAGTGATGGCCGCTCGTGTGTTCCGGCTCCGGTGCGCAAGCTCGTGGACCGTGCCTCGCTGGTCGTGGCGCTGCTGACGGGGCTGGTGGCTCTGTGGGTGGTCGGGCAGCCGGTGGTGCCGGTGATCACGTTTCTGTCGGGGGCGGTCCTGGCGTACGGCTCCTTCCAGTACGGGATGGCCCAGGCCCTGGGCAGGAAGCGTTCCCGTCGGCGTCCTGTCCGGCGCTGACAGTCCAAATCCGAGTAGAGGGAGATCGTCGTGCTGAACCGCATCCGGGATCTGATCACCGAGGTGAAGGACAACAGCCAGATGAGCAGGGACATGGACCAGGCCATCGCGTCCGGGGATCGGGAGGCGATGTCGACGTTCCGGACCGGGACGTTTGCCGCGGCTCTGACCACGGAGGGCCGGGAGGCCCGGGGTCGGGAGGTTGAGGAGTACGCGCGGAAGGTCGTCGAGGCGGACGGTGACGGGAGCCGCTTCCACCGGACGTTCCCCCGCCGGGACCGCGGCTGACGGCTGGCGTCTGACGGTTGCCTGATCCGCTCGCACCGGCCTCGTTCGCGGGGCCGGGTCGGGCGGTGAGGGGGAGCTGTCAGGCACCGGCCTGCCGGGTCTGCTGCGGAGTTTCTGATCTGACCGTCTCGTACTGATCCCTGGGGGGATTGCCATGATCGAGCGTTCGACCCTCGTCTTCATCACCCTGATCGCCACCTTGGCGGGGGCCTGGGCGGCGTGGACGGCCGCGAAGGACGGACACGACCCGGTGACGGTCGGCTCGGTCGTGTACGGCGTGGTGGCCGGCGGCCTGGCGAAGCTCTTCCGCGGCGGGGCGACGGTCACGGTCGTTCGCTCGCTGCTCCTGATCGTCGGCGGAGTCCTGGGGTTCGTGGCCTCGCTGCTCCTGGGGCGTGCCGCCGGGATCTACCTGACTCCGTCTACCGCGTAAGCGCTGGTGGGCGATGCGTGAGGCCGGGGCAGTCCCGGCCTCGGGGAGGAGACATGGCATGGCGTTCCGGGCGAACGACGAGGTACTGATCACGGCCTGCGCGGATGACCCGCGGGCGGTCGGGAGGGTCGGCCGGATCGTCGATGAGGTGGCGCCGGGCGAGCTCACGAACGGCCGGTGGACGGTGGGCGGGATATCGCTGTTCATCGCTCCCGTTCTGTGCCACGCGCACGAGTTGCAGAAGGTCTGAGCCCGAAGGGGGCCTTGATGTTGAAGAAGCTGATCTCGTTCCTGAGGCCGGGTCCGGCGGCCGTTGAGTCGCTGGCCGCCGGTGCCGGGGGCAGCCGTCCCCGGGTGGTGTGTCTGTGCGGCTCGACCCGGTTCTGGGCGGAGCTCGCCGAGGCGAACCTTCGCGAGACCGTCGCGGGTCGGATCGTGCTGGCCCCGGCGTGCGACATGAAGAGGCCGCACCTGCTGTGGGCGGACGAGCGGGACGCCGAGGAGGTCAAGGTGCGGCTGGATGAGCTGCACCGGGCGAAGGTTCGGATGGCGGACGAGGTGCTGGTGGTGAACCCGGGCGGGTACGTCGGCGACTCGACGCGGTCGGAGATCGCGTACGCGCTGAGCCTGGGTATCCCGGTCCGCTACACCCACCCCGCCGAGCCGACGGCCGGCACGGCGGTGGTCGTGGCGGCGGAGTCCCGGTCGACGGAGCCGCGGGCGCTTGCCTCGTACGAGCTCGCGGACTGGGAGTGCCCGCACTGCGAGCAGACGGCGGTGGAGGGCACCCACGCGTGGGACGACCGCGGGCCGCACCAGCGGCTGAGCGTCCACGTCCTGCGGTGCCCGGCCGGGCACCGCTGGTCCAACCACAACGACGGAGGCTGACGATGAAGACGACTCTGGCCACCAGCACCTCTCAGGCCGACCAGGCCGCACAGCAGCTGCTCCAGCGGGATGTCTGGTACGGGCTCAGTGGCGTGCTCGTCACCGGTGAGGCCGTGGCGCGGCACCTGACTGCCGCGGCGGGCCTGATGGAGCGCAAGGGCTGGGACCCGCAGCTCTACGCCCCGTTCTCCGGGCACCACCTGCGCGACGCCCTGATGAGCGCCCGGGACGACGGCATGGGCGACGCGGACACCCAGTTCGTCGGGCGGACCGTGCTGGAGACGGTGCTCCGGCTCAGCACCGGCTCCTCGTACGTCGACTACGAGGTCTGGAGCGAGCACCCCGTGCGCACCTTCGACGAGGTCCTCGCCGCCTGCCGGACAGCGGCGGCCCTCGCCCTCGAACACGGCCCCGGCCCGCAGGTCGCCGGCTCGGAGCTCGACGCGGGGGAGAGGTGATCGCCGTGGCCCTCGGCCAGGAGTGGGACGACCCCGCGGCGTGGCGGGCGATCGCCCGCGAGACGCTCCAGGCGTTCGACGCCATCTTCTCGCCGGGCCTGTACGGCTGGAGCCTCGAGGAGGGCGGCTTCGTCGCGGTGAAGCACCTGGAGCGGGGGCGGGAGCTGTTACAGCCGATCCTCGACCGGTACGTCGCCGGGCGCGGGTGCCGTGGGGCCGGGCCTGGCGGAGGTGGGGCGTGGGCCGGGGCCCGTACGTGGCCGCGTTCGACGAGGCGATCGCGCACGCCAGGGCGCGGGTGGCGGGCGAGGCGGAGCGGGACTGGCCGATGCTGTGGATCCGTGACGGTCGGCTGCGGTTGCTTCAGCGGTACACCGGCGACCGCCGGGTGCTCGACACGATCGGGGAGAAGAGGCATGAGCAGCGGCGAGCGTGTGGTGTTTGAGCCGGCCTGGGAGGACAACCCGACGTGGGGCGGCAGCGAACTGTTCGAGGACTTGGCCGTGGCGCAGCGGTTCGCGGCCGAGGCGTACGTCGACGAGCAGGACGAGGTGTTCGACAGGCACGAGGACGGGCCCGGCGAGCTCGTGTGGGTGGCGGCTGGCGGGAGCTGGGAGCTCACGGACGGCGGGAGGGTGACGCCTGTGTCGGTGGAGTCCCGGCCGGTGCGCACCGTGTCGTCGACGGGCGGGTCGATGGCGACGGCAGAGGTGCTGGAGCTGGCCCACGAGTTCCGGGTCCCGGTGCCTGACATCGGGCTCGGCGGGTACGGGGAGATCGTGGTGCAGCGCGATCGCGCCGGTACGGACCGGTGGGCGGTGACCGATGGAGCCGTGACCGGTCTGCGGACCTGGACCGAGTCGGCGGCGGGCGCGGACTGGCAGTACGTGAGCGACGTCGGACGTCAGGCCGCATTCCGGCACACCCTCAGTGAGGCGCTGCGCCTGGCCAAGACGGTCGCCGGGGTCGAGGCCGAGCGGTACCGGGCCAGGGTCACGCCGGAGGAGCCGGGCGGGCAGAGCCCGGCTCCGTGAACTGCCTGCTGCGTGGTGTGGCCAGCGGTCTGGGCCGTCGGCCACACCACGCGTCCGCCGGCGGCGGGTCAGGCGGCTACTGGATGACGTTCACGATGACCTTGACGCCTCCGGCCGTGATGAGGGCGACCCCGACGGGGACAGAGGCGGTGAGGCCGACGACGACGCCGGCCGTGATGCAGGCTGCGGTCAGGCCGAAGTCCGCCCACTCCAGGGCGCGGCTGGGCTTGGGGGTCGCCGGGAGCGAGGTGATGCTGTAGGCGGGGCCTGCGGTAGGTTCGAGCTTGGACACGAAACTGGTTTCCTGTTCTGTTCTGTCTGCAGGCCTTGGAGCTTCTGCTTTGGACGGCTCGTTGCTCCAGGCCTGCTGGACGTCCGCGAGCGGGAAGTCCCCGACCGCCTTGTCCTGCCGGGCTGTTCGCGCCCTGCAGAAGAAATCCTGCGCGACCCCTGATGCCTCGTCGGCTAGAATGGGCGACGGATTGATCCGCATGAGCGCCATCAACTTGTCAGCCCTAACTTGCTAGTTGAGATGATGCGGCACACATACGGATCAATCCGTAGCGGGGAATCCGTTAAAACTCGTGGATCGAATCAGACATGCGAGACAAACCGTGGTAACTGTGCAGATTCGACGAGATCTGAAGGTGGAGACACGGCTGGGAGCCCTGCGGGAGCTCCGCCGAGAGCTCCTCCCCACCGTCAACGAGACCGTCCAGGCGATCTGGAAGGGCGGTACGGTGCCGACCGGCGTACGCGTCCGGCGGGAGTTCTACCGCCTGCCGGTCAAGAAGGTCGTGGACGACGAGCGCAAGCCGCTCCCCAAGGCCGAGCGCCCCCTGGCCGCGCAGATGATCACGCCCAAGGGGCTCACCCTGCGCCTGCAGCTGATGCTGCTGTACGCCGCGCAGTGCGAAGTTGTTCCCGGCAACGCATGGTCGAGCCCCTACCCCGTGCAGCTGGAGGCCGGCGGCGACCATTCGCTGATGCGGCTGATGGCCTCCGTCGCCGACTACAAGGGCCCCGGGATCCAGGGCGCCTCCGCCATGGTCAACCGCCGCAGGCAGATCACCCAGGCTCTGCTGCAGCTTGAGCGGATGCACCTCATCCGGCCGACCCGTGGCCCCGGCCGTGCCCGGCAGGGCTACGAGCTCCTGTCGGAAACCGGCAAGAACACCGTGGCCGAGTCCGTCCCGTACACCGTGCCCACGGAGACAGAAGCCTTCATCGAGCTCCCGCCCGAGTTCTTCACCCAGGGCTGGATCCACGTCCTCACGACGAGCGAGATCGTCGCCCTGCTCATGTGGGTCGACACACTCACCTACCACGCCACCCTGGTCGAGTCGGAGCAGTTCCGCATCAGCCATGTTCCGAGCGACGTGCGTCTCGGGCACTACGGACTGGGGCGTGACGCGTACGAGACCCATCAGCCGTTGGACTCGTTCCAGCTGATCGACGTGATCCGGCCTGAGAAGCGCTACGTGGACGGAAAGTGGGAGGGGTTCGCGGAGGACAGCAGCGACATGTACTGCCACCGTGTCGCTCTCGTACCCGGCGGCTTCGCGCGTGACGCCGGAGAAGTCGTCCAGGACGTAGTGCAGCGCCGTGACGCCACCAACGTCTGGTCACGCCCTCCCAACGCTCCTGACCGCCGGTTTGACCGCATCCGGTTCGTTGATCCTCTGCTTCCGTCCCAGGAGGGCTCCTGAAACTCCGTACCAGCGTCGGGTAGCGGGTGACCAACGTCGGCGGGACGCGGGGAGGAAGTCCTCTCCGGTCGCGTAGTGGCGCGGTTGTTGAGGTCAGGGCCTGCTGGGCAGCATCTGTGTCATGACGAGCTACGTGCCCTCGCCTGACGAGGTATCTGCCGCGCAGACCGCGAACGGTGGCTGGAGCAAGAGGCAGCTTGCCGAGTGGGGAGTGCCGTGGCCTCCGCCGTCCGGTTGGCGTAAGCACCTGGAGGCGAAGTGGAACGGTGAGGACGTCGCCCCGTTACCGCGCGAGGAACCTGAACAGGACACGCTGTTCTGATGATCATCGCTGGCACGCGTTCGCCGAGGTCCATCTCTTCAGGGGTGGGCCTCTGGCCAGGCCGTCGCGGGTGGAGTAGGGCCGGGAGGTGACATTCGGGGGCAGGGGGCACGGCCCGTGATGGGGTTGCGTTCTGGCATGGAGGCCCCGGGCACGATGTCCGGGGCCTCCTGTGGGTTCGATCCGGGCTGCTCTACCGGCGGATCTGCACCGTGACGTGGACACCGCCGGCGCTGAGGGCAGCAGCTGCGACGGCCCCGACGGCCGTTGCGGCCTCGCCCTGGCCCAAGGCTGCGAGCACCACCACGGCGATGACGGCGATGAGCCCGGTAACGGCGGTCAGCCAGCCCAGCAGATGGGCTTTGGGTGGTAAGGGCGTTGGGGTACGGTCAAGTGACGCCAAGGGTCTGCTCTCCTCGCAATGGGACGGTTGCCCGCTGTATGGCGAGAGGGAGATTCCGCGAGGCCAGCCCTAGGAAGCATGGGCCTCATCGGAGTCTCCCTTCGCCGTGTGCCGGGCGTCTGACTCGTCCACAAGGCTAGTCACCTATCCCGACTTGGACACGTGTGCCCTCCCTCAACACGCTTTGGTGGCGCAGGTTTTCATGCTGTTACGCCTAGCTTCCCGGCGCCTGAAAAACCGGCTCCGGTGGGCCTTTGAATCTGCTGGTCAACACGGTTTCAGCGCACGAAGCGCGCGTCTGTAAGCGATCGCTCCACCGTGGCGGACCTATGGCGCAAGTCACATGCAAGCCTTGCGGTCGAGCAGCTCGGAGATGTTGTCGATCTCGTCGTCCACGAGCATCAACTTCCTTCTCGCGTCGCTGCCCGTAGCCCTAGCCGAGCTGGAGGATCGGGATCAGGACCGTGGCCGCGTCACATCGGTCGCACGCCTCGGCTCCGGGCGGAGCATCGCGTCCAGTGCCTCGTCGATCCCGAGCTCGGCTTCACAGCTGGCGGCGAACTCGACACCGTCGCGACATGGAAGCCATGGCCCATGAACAGCCTTGCCGCCTCAGCCATCGAACTCCTCGATGGCCTGGTGGAGGTATCTGAAGCCTCATGGGGTTCCTCCCGGTGACGGCTGTCGAACACCGTTGCCGTCATGGACTACGACAGCTGGGACCACAAGAATCCACGCCGCCGGACGCTCGTCTGGTCTCGCGAAGAAGGCGGTCACTGCCAAGTACAGGCAGTCCTTGACGGACAGCACCAAGATCAGAGCGACGCCGTGGCTTTTGGTGGAACGACTCTGTACAGGCGCCGGTCCCTGATCAGGGCGCGGAAGAGCAAGTCGCAGCCGAGTAAGGACGGAGCAGGAAGCTGACCCCTCAGGGGCAGACATCACACTTGGCCTGAGTGGCTTCAGGTGTCGCTGATGTAGGCATCAACGCGTTCCGTGGGGTTGGCAGTGCAGGGCTGGCCTTGATCGTCCGTGCAGAGCTGGCCTGCCGGAGCGAGACAGCGAGGGCACGGGATTCTGCGGACTAACGCCATCGCCAGCACAGCCCAAGGACACTCTCGCCCTGCACCAGCCGGACCGGTGTTGTGCGTAGCGAGGTGTCGGGGCCGTTTTCGCTGAGCGCGGGTGGCTTATCGATGTGCTGTGGGACGCCGTGAGCGCTACCGTTCGGCGGACGGGCGCGATACAGGACGGGGGGCCGCGCATGCCCAACCTCAGCACATTCATAACCCAGGACTTCGGATCGGTGGCGTCGGCTGTGGTGGCCCTGCTCGCCATCCCAGGGGTGATCATCGCGGGGCACATCCAAGGCAGTAAGGCTCTCAGGGGTGCCCAGGCACAAGCGGAGAAGGCACTGGAGGCCGCGCAGGCTCAGGCAGCCGCGACCTTGGAGACCGGGAGGCTTCAGTCGCAAGCAGCCCTCGCCAGCGCCAGGGAGCTGTCCCGGGAGACACACGCCCAGTGGCAACGGGGGCGATGTCAGGAGGTTTGGGCAGAGTTCGTCAAGGAGCTCGACATCCTGTTGCCGAAGACGGAAGCCGACGACCAGGAAGCTCTCACTGAGAGCTTGCTGAAGGCGTACGCCATGGTAGAGCTGATGAGCCCGCCCGGTGTCTTGGCCAGGGCATACGAGTCCAAAAATGAAGCGCTGGTCTTCGCGAGGGCACTGAACGTGGAGCACCGGGCGCTCAGCGACTGCGTGAGACTGGCTCACGCGCGCGAGCGGTTGGGGGAGGCAGTCGCGGCGGCATCAGGGATTTCAGAAGAAGGGGGACGCTTGGCGGAGGTGGTTCAAGTCGGTCCTGATGATTGGGACGCCGTGGGGCCGCAGAGCCAATGGGAGTACGAGGAGATGAGCTCGCGGTTCGAAGAAGGCCGCAAAGCCCGGGCTGCTCTTGACGCTCTAGACGAAGCCGGACAGGCGCCGGGAGACCAGGAGGTGCAGGGTCGGGCCCGCCAGGTTCTTGCGGCAGCTGGTGTGAATGGATCCGAAGCCTCGTTTCTGGTTCGCACAGCGTGTCTGGACAGAGAGGCACAGAGGCAGGCGCTGGCCGGTGGGCGGACGGCCTTGAGGGGCCTCCGAGATGTCTTTGTGGACGCAGCACGCATGGAGTTGGACATGCTCGGCAGGTGACCAGGTGTAGCAGTCCGTCTGCTGCCTGGTGACGTACTCGAGTGGCGGGTGGCCGACAAGAGCGTTGCCTGTTCCCTGAGGCCCACCTTGCGAGATGAGCCATCTTCGCTGGTGTACCCATCTTGTGATGGACGTGTCACAGGCAAGCCGAACGCTCTTGGGCTGTCTGTGGGCTGGGCAATACTCGGCTCCCCGATACGTGAGGGTACGTCTGTGGAATCAGGAGCAGAGTTGGTAGACAACGCACAGGGCGTCCGTTTGGCCAGGGCTAGGGAAGACATCAGGAAGTTGCAGGTGAGTGTCCGGGACATTGAACGTGATCTCGCCTGGAAGCGGAGGCGCGCGCGACGGTCTGGCCTAGCGATGGGCCTGGTCGCCTTGACCATCCCGGCCCTCGTAGCGTGGTCTGCGATGCAAACCGACAACCACAAGTTCCTAGTCGCCGGCAACGCTGTCCTCGGATCGGTGCTCGCGGTTTCGGGGCTGACGTTACTGGTGACGTTCATCGACCATTTGGTGAAGGCACACAACTTCGTGGACGCCGGCCCCGTGATTGTCCCGAGCCGGTACAGCTGCCGCAAAGCGGAGTTGCAGGAGACCCTGGAGGCAAACCGGGAGGCCCTTCGGCTGCTCAGTGCGTTGAGGCAGACCCCGTTGAGGGAGCGCAGAGGGTTGTACCGCGAGGACGTGGCCGAAGTCGTCGCGCAGTACCAGCGTGAGGGCCGTAAGTACCGGCGGGTTCACAACGCGCTTCAGTCGCTGGTGATGGTCGGCTCGACCGCGATGACGACGCTCGCAGCGCTGGAAGCGAAGGAGTGGAACTGGCAGACCATCCTGGTCATCACTCTGGGGTTCTGCGTCACGCTGGCGAGCGCCTTCACCGGGTACTACAAGTACCGGGAGCGCAGCTACTTCCTGCAGCAGACGGCGGATGCCATCGAGGAGGAGGCCAACGCGGTCGCGTTGGGTGTGGGGGAGTACGGCGGGTTCGGGGAGGACGAGCAGGACCAGGCGCTGGCGAAGTTCACGCAGCGGGTGGAAACGTTGCGTAATGAGCAGCGGCGGCGTCAGCAGCAGCTTGACCAGCCGGCCGAGCAGGTGTCTCCGCAGGGTTCTACGGCTGTGTGACGGGAATCGGGATCGGGTTCTTGGTTTGAGGCCCGTCCCACCGCCACGCCTCGCGAGGTGATGCAGCTCACAGTTCGGATTGGGAGGTTCTTGGTCGGTCGGGCCTGTTCCCGCGCCTTAGTGGTGACAGTCCTGTCCGTCACGAAGGAACCACACATGATCACGCTGCCGTCCGCCGGGGCCTGCCTCGGCTGCATCCCCGAGCCGGAGCGTCCGGAACAGTACGTCCGGGGCTTCGTCCAGCCTTGGCGTGCACGGGTGCCTGAACTGCGCGAAGACTCTCCCAAGCCCGTGAGGATCTGGGCCGAGTGGGTGGTCACCGGCGTGGCGACGCTGGCCGCTAGAGGTAAGGCTGACTCGGTCGTTGTGCTCCGCGGGAGGCGCCGCCTGCGTGAAGCGCCCCATACCGTGCCCGCAGAGCTCGCCCAGACCGTCAGGGAACTGGAACAGGAGCTAGCCAGGGTTCTCACGGCACTACGGGTCCGTATCGGCGCAGCGCTGCTGGCCCTGGCCAAGGCCGCCCGTTTGAATCCGCCCCAGGCCGTGCGCGAGGCGTTGTGGGCGGCTCTGAACGCACGGAGCGCTGCCGTCCACGGTGATGTCGAGACTGTCGACGCCTTCGCCCTTACGTGGCTGGGCATCAGCGAGCCGGCGCAGTGGCGCGAGGCGGTCGAGGCCGCACTCACCGGCTCCTGGATCTCCCGCCTGGGCCGCCCCCAGAGAACCGACGACGAGGCTCTGCTCAAGCTCTTGAAAAGGCAGACCACCAAGGCACACAGCGACCTGCTTCCGTTGTGGGAACGAAGGGTGCGAGGCAGGCGAACGCTGCTGCTCAGCGCCCTGCTCGGCCGGGCCACCTCGGAGGATTGGCTCGCGGATGCCAACACTGGCGAATCGCATGTCCTGCTGCAGGAGGTGGAGGACAGCCGCCTGGTGACTGTGCTGCAGTCTTTGACCCATGAGCACCAGAACGTGGTGCTGGCTTGGTCAGACCCCGGCGTGACCACCTGGAGCGAGGCCGCCGAGCGGGCCGAGGCCGCCGACCCGAAGCGCGCGGGTGAACAGGTCCGCCGACGTGTCCGGTACCTGGTCGACCAGCAGCGTCGGCTCGGCGCACAGATGGGCGTCGCCCGATGAACGGGCCGATCACCTGGGCTCTCGCGCTGATTTGCCTCGTGGTTGTTCTTGTAGTGCGTGAGGCCTACCGCGATGAGCGGCTTGGTGCCGCCCTCCTGGTCGGAGTCGGCGTGGCCACCTTGCTGCTGCTCCTCGTCCGTGTTGACGGCAGTAACACCATCTCCAATCCGACGGCCCCGGCGCATGCTCCGGCCGTGTCGACGAACTCGGGAGCAGCTACCCAAGGGCCTTGAGCTCTCGCGCGCCGCCGTCGTGCTGGTCACTTCGGCTGGGAGTTGACGTCTGCTGGCCCGGTGGCCGCTCGCTGGTGACGCGGGGAGGGGGTGCCTGGCGTCGCTTCATGCCGTGGTGACCGCGGCGTCGAGGACGTGGAGGAGATGTTCTCCCCATTCCGCGTTCGGCTCCGACCCTCTCCTGCCCCTGCCTCCAGACCTGGACCAGCTCCTGCTCATACGCTGCTGGCTGGAGCTGGTCCTCGCCCGCGTCGACGAGAGGATCACCGCGGTCGGCACCGTCGAGGCGGAGAAGGCCCGGCGCCGGCCGCCGCAGGAGCCGCCTCAGTGGTGGATCGAGTACGGCATCGGAGCCCGCCGCACCCCCGAGCGCCCACACCGGCCTGTGCCCCATGACCAGCCGGGGCAGACCCTCCACCGCCCAGAGCGTCCGCGAGCTGCTCCTCACGGCTCCGGACGTGCTGGCGTGCCCGCTGTGCCGGCCCGACAGCGAGCTGGGTCTCCTGGACCGCTGACGAGGGCGGGACTGCCGCGTCGGGGTGCTAGCTGGTGGGTGCCGCACCCCTCGGGGGAGCACCCACCGGTGTTCATTTGCGGGCGGCAGGATGAGGAGGAGCTGCGGTTCTGGGTGTCAGACCTTGCCATGGTGGCGGCCCTTGCCGGTCGAACGCTCGTAGCGGTCGTAGCGGTCGGTCGACCCTGTCTTGCCGTTGGTGCGGGCCCGGCGGTGGGCTCGGTAGCGGTCGCGGAGGTAGGGGATGGCGCGCTGGAGGGCGAGGCTGATCAGCATGGGGTAGGGGGCGGGGTGGGTGAGTGCATCAGTGACGCGGTCTGTGAGGGCGTCCAGGGGAATCTGCTGGAAGATCTCGTACAGGCCCGCGAGGCCGGCTCCCGGAAGGGCGATGAAGGCACCCTTGGCGGCTGCCCGTTGCAGACGGGTGAGTCCGCTACCCGCCTGGGTCTTGACTGTTGATGCCGGCCGGGCCAGCCGCTGGCCGGCTTCTGCCGCCGGAATCTGGAAGGCCAGGTGGGTCAGGAGGGCCTCCTGCTGGGGGCGGGGAATCCGGGAGAGCGCCGAGTACAGCACGATCTTGTCGACGACCGCCTGGGCGGGATCCGGGGTATCGCTCCGGCCGAGGTCCTCCGGGACGGCAGAAGACGTGTGCCTGACCGTGATGGTGAAACCGTCCTCGGTCACGAGCCGGTAGGCCTCGCACATCTTGTAGATCTTGCGGCGGGCGGTGGTCCAGATCGCACGCTCGGGCCGGTCCCAGTCCCGGAAGCGCCGAAGAGCGACGATCATCGTCTCCTGAGCGATGTCTTCGGCGGCCTGCCGGAAGTCCTCATGCCTGGGCAGAAGCCCCTCCAGCCTGTCCAGACAGAACCTGCGCACCCGTGGCTGGTAGAGCAGGAAGAAGCGGTCCCAGTCGTCGTAGTGGCGCAGGCACCGGTCGCACCACCGGGACGGGTCGAGATACTCCGCCACGGCGCCGCCGACAGGGCCCTGAGAGTCCAGCAGGTCGACAAGGGCGGCACACCCCAGGCAGGGGGTGGCCAGCGGGATCAGGTCGGTCATCTCGGTTCTCCTCACGACCGCCGCAGGTGGGTCGGTCGCTGCACATGAGGCAAGCAGACCCGGCTTTGGACGGGGCCGGAGAGGAAAACTTCAAAAAATCTTGGTTGGCGGCCCTCAGTGCTGGGGCTGAGGGCCAGGCCCTCGGGGGTGAAGTGGGGGCCGGAGGTGGCGTTCGAGGGCAGAGAGGTAGCTCCAGCGCAGCCCGGGGTGGGCGGAAGGGGCGTAGTGGTGAAGGTCGCCGTAGGGAGCCGCAACAAACAGCGGCGGCGTCAGCAGCAGCTTGACCAGCTGGCTGAGCACGCTCCTGTTCAGGGCTCATCGGGGATGTGAGGTGAGTCCTGATTGCCCATCGGTACGCTCGGTCCTGGCAGAGCTGTGCTGTTCTGGTCAGGGCAGCCCTGCCTGGGGTTGCTCAGGTATCCAGCCGTGGGAACGGCCAGGTGTCTCTGCTGGCTGAGACAGGCGGTGGAGTCATCGGGCGGTCTCTGTGCTGCCCGGCATCCCTGACCCTATTGGCAGACCACCGCTCGGAAGCTCGCCATCCAGGGCGTGGCGTGCGGCGGTGAGGAACCCTCGACGTGCTTCGTCCAGGCGTGTGTGCTCGCCGGCCATGAGGTCCAGCATCGCGATGCGGCTCTCGTCCATGGAGTCCCTCAGCAGCACCTCGGCTTCTTGGGCTGACATGGACAATCCTTCTCTCAGACACCGCACTGCTGACCCGTGTGTTCGTTCAAGTGCTTCATAGGCGATGTGTGTGTCGGCCATGAGAGCGTCCGGGTGGGGTACGTATCTGTCGAGTGCGGCGAAGGTGCCCGGTCTGACGTCTGTAGGAAGCGTCACGAGGGTTTGGGCCTGCCGCACGCTCTCCAGGGCGCTTTGTAGTTGCCCCAAGGCAGCCCAGGCGTCGTGAACCGGGCTGGTGAGCTGTTCCATCCTGCCGATGGCTCGGCGTTCGGCATCGAGCGAGGAGTAGAACGCCCTCCATACTTGGGCGCTGTATCCGTCGTGGGTGGCGAGCATGGCCAGTTCATCACAGCAGCCAGTCAGGTCCATGGCTGCCTGGATCACTGCTGGGGGTCCTTCCAGTTCCAGCACGACGAGTGCCCGTTTCAGGTCCCTGCGTGCCGCGCTGATCCTTTCCTCTGCCGCAGCGACTCCGTTGAGCATTTCTATCGCCTGGGCGGTGGCTTCTTCGGAGGCGAGCAGGAACGCTGACCAGGCTTCCCTTCGCACGCCTCGCCGCCAGTGGTCGTGGGCGGA
Source organism: Streptomyces sp. NPDC002032 (assembly GCF_042890765.1). Lineage (NCBI taxonomy): Bacteria > Bacillati > Actinomycetota > Actinomycetes > Kitasatosporales > Streptomycetaceae > Streptomyces > Streptomyces sp. NPDC002032. The sequence continues at coordinate 46,525 of NZ_JBIASM010000031.1, forward strand.
GTCTGATTGGCCGCGGACTGTGTCGACGGCGGCGGCATAGGTGGCCTCTGCCTGGGCGAGGCCCGCCTCGTGGGTGGCCTGGGCGGATTTCAGCGCCGCTCGGAGCTGCCAGCGGCCGATCAACAGTGTGGAGGGAATGCCGATGACTGCCACGACTGCGGCGGCTATGGCTCCGACTCCCTGTAAGTCCATCGGGTGACATTCTGCCGATCGTGCGGATCAAGGTCAGCCGAATCCTCATGCCGACGGCCTGACACGCACTGGTGGCCGATGGCCAATCGGCCAAGTTACTTCCTGCGTCGTCTCATACGTCGTGGCATGGCCGGAGGCTGATCTGGTTCAGGCTCCGCGGTCTCTGCAGTGCCGTTCATCCTTGCGCTCGCCTGGAGGACCTGATCGATGATGCGGCGGCGCATCTCACTCTCTGGGTCATCCTTCAGGTCCTGGGCAAGCCGTTCGGCGGTGAGGTAGTAACCCGTGAGGACCGGCTGCTCGAAGTAGCGGTTGAGCTGGCTCAGTGTCTGCCCGTACATCTGGAGGTATGTGCGGTTGAGGAAGGCTGAGAGACCAGCTGCGACGGCGGCGATCGACCCGACGAAAACCTTGACCTGAGCGTTCTGGAAGTACAGGCCCGCCGCACAGCAGCCGATGATGATCAGCAGACCGATGGCCATCGCTCGCTGGGAGGAGCGGAATGATCGATCGGCCTGATCGGTAGCGATCCGGTGATACTCGTCGATCTGGGTCTGGTTCAGTTCCAGAAGCGTGGCCAGTGGTGTGACGATCTTGAGCTGTGCAAGCCTCTGAGCGTCTTCTGCCTGCTGCCGATCCGCAGCATCCTGGGCGGCTTTGGTCTCTACACGCTCTCGCCGGATCCGCGTCCCAAGGTAGTAACAGCAGGCAGCTGCTATCAGGAGGGTGGCTACAGCTAGTACTGCCCAGAGCGACCACGGGATGGGTGCGCTGTTCCGCTCCTTCTCGCCACCACCAAACGCAGTGAGTGCGGCAGCGACGCCCCCGGAGAGTGCCATGACTGCTGCAGTTCTGTCTCCGCTTGAGGCAGGCCTCCTGTAGTGAGCACGCGTCGTGGCCAAGTCCGATCCCCCTGAAGTGCCGACCGCAGACTGAACCGGTAAGCATTTCAGGAGAGGGACAGTGGCGCACTCCGCTCTAGAAAATCGGTCTCAGGGGCGTCATCCCCGCCACTGATCTCGACGCGGGGAGAGGGTCACCGCGCCGGCACTGGCCGGGTCGCGGTCCGGCTAGGGTCTTCACCAACCCGCGCCGACATGGGTGTGCGGGTCAGGGCCGGTGCCCAGAGCGCTCTGGGGCAGTACGACCGGACCGTCCCCGTGGCCTCCGGGTGCTCCCAGAACGCCCGGAGGCCACGTCGTTTCCGGGCCTCCCGCACAGGCGGCTGACAAGACCGCCAGCCGAGGCCAGCACTGTCCTTTCCCCATAGCAAGAGCGGGGAGACACTCTCCATGCTTCCTTCGGCTGTTCCATTCGAGATCTTGGTGAGGGATGCGGGTCACCCTCTGGATGGCATCGACGAAGGCGCAGGGGCATGCCAGTCCGCGGTCGGGCGTGCGACTCTGCGGGCAGATTGGTGTGGGCCCACGACCGGCCAAGTTTGGCTGAGGATCGTCAGCGGCCAGCGGGGAGAGAGTCAACCGCCCCGGCTGCGGGGAGAGATCGCGGCATGACGTTCACCTGGGACATTCCACCGTGGCAGCGCAATGAGGACTGCACGTACATGGCGACGACGCTCACTCATGTGGGCGGTGGACAGATCGCCGTCAACTCGGAAAGCGTGCGGGGCGACACCCCGGACGAGGCTCTCGCCGATCTGCTCATGGGGCCCGGAGGACGCGGTGGTCTGGCACAGGTGCCCGGCCTCGTCGGGGTGGTGATAAGGCGGGGTATCGACGTGATGTGGATGGCGCAGCCGCCGATCCAGGTGTCGGCCGGTGCCGCCGGCGACTGGGAGATCAGGGTCGATGCACCGGGAGGCACTGAGGTGACGGCGTTCTCGGCCGAGGACACGATGGGCCTCCTCGATCGGTTGAAGGCCGCGTACGGCGGTCGGTAGACCCCGTGGTCCCCGGTCTCGGCAAGCCGGGCCGGGGCCTGTGCTCCCTTGCGGCAGAGTTCGGTGGCTCGACGGAGGTGCGATGGCTGACGACGACCTGGCCACGAAGTACATGAGGCTGTCGGGCGGCTGGGCGAAGGCTGCGGCCGACCCGTCGCGGAGTATGCAGGAGCGGCAGCTGGCCGCTTCGTTGGCTCAGACGCATGCCACGCTGGCGTCGGTGGCGGTGGCCAAGGCCTCCCAGCCGCAGATGAGAGGGCTCGTCACCATGATCGAGGAGCTGAAGCTGGCGCTCGCGGCCTTGCGGAGAAAGTTGCCCGACCGATGAAGACACCGGTGTGACGTGAGGGGTTTCTTCGTCTCCGGCTTGTGTGTGCTGCGGGTGGGCGTCTCATGCTGCTCATCTCTGTCGGCGCCTTCGTGAGCGGGCTTCTTTCGCCTGGCGAGCCGCGCCCGGGTCTGGTGTGTTGCGGGGTGGGCGGCGTGTTGCAGCGTCCTCCGGTGCAGGTGCGTGCCTGACGAGCGGGGATGGCTGTTGCAACCGGAGCGGGTGATGCCAGATGACGCGCCAACGTTGCCGATATTCCCGTTGCCCGGGTGCAACGGTCCGTTCACGTTCCATGCTGTGGCCTTCTCGTCCGGCCGTCGCCGGGGGAGGTGTGCAGCGTCGGGTTCGGCCCGGCGCGGGGCTGACGAAGAGGGACGTGATGGACCGTTCACTGCTGTCGCTGCGGGCGACTTTGGTGTTCTTGCTCGCTGCTCTGGCGGGGGGTGTGGCCGGCCTGCTGGCCGTGTCCGCCGGTGAGGGGATCGCTCGTGGCGTGTTGTGCGGTCTGGCAGCCGTGGGAGTGGCCGTCCCCTTCTTCGACAGACTGATCGCGGTCGAATCGGATGCGGAGCAGGTGCGGGGGCAGGCGGAATCGGGGGACCGTCGTGGGTGAGTTGCGGCCGCTCGGGGATGGTCTGACGAAGGAGTCACGTGCCTTGGCCGTGGCCTTACGGGAGCTGTTCGACGGGCTCGGGGTGTCGGTTCGCCGGTACGCGGCTCGTAGGACGCGTGACCCGGGGACGTTCTCCCGCTATCTGGGTGGCAGTCGCGTGCCTCCGTGGGAGGTCGTGATGGACCTGTTCACCGATCTGGCCGAGCATCGCGGGTTGAGTGCCACTCCGGAGGCGATCGAGCTCGTACGGGGTCTGCACCATGCCGCCGTCACCGCGAGTACCTTGCCCAAGCACGCCATGGAGGTGTTGGAGCAGCAGCTGGCCGATGCCGACCGGGTTTCGCGTCGCTCTACCGTTCGGGGCGACGTGCTGGGGGATGCCCTGCTCGATCGCCAGCACCGCATCGCGGATCTGGAAGTGCGCCTGAACCACTTGGAGGCCGAGTGGAGCACCGAGCGGGAGCGGGCCGACCGGCTGGCGGCTGCCCATCCCAATGTTTCGGAGATCTTGAGGGAGCGTGACGCGTTGCAGGCCGAGGTGGCTCGGCTCTGCACCGAGCTGCTGGGCGCGCAGAAGCAGCACAGCGAGGCAGAAGAGCGGTGTGCTCTGCTGGAGCGGCAGCTGGAGGCCATAGAGCAGGTGCAGCAGACAGGCGTGGCCGCGGTTCCCCGTACGGCGCTGGTGCCGCAGGGTATGCCCAAGATCCTCGTGGTGGACGATCAGCCGAACAACCTGCTGGCCATGAGTGCCGTTCTCTCCACCCTCGACCAGGAACTGGTCGCCGTCTCCTCAGGCCGGGAAGCCCTCAAGGCCCTCCTCGATCACGACGACTTCGCGGTCATCATCATGGACGTGCAGATGCCCGACATGGACGGATACGAGACCGCAGCCCACATCAAACGCCGGCCCCGCACTCGGGACGTCCCGATCATCTTCCTCACCGCAATGGGGACGGACCCCGAGCACTCCGCCCGCGGCTACGCGGCCGGGGCGGTCGACTACATCTCCAAGCCTTTCGACCCCTGGGTGCTGCGGGCCAAAGTCGCGGTCTTCACCAGCATCTATCTTGAGCGTCACCAGTAAGCCCGGCCCGTTGCCCTACCGAGGAGCCCATTGGGCTGCTTGCCCAGTGGCCGCGGGGCAGCCATCGACAGACGGCTCCCCGGAGACTGCCGAGTGGCTGCGGGGGTCACGGGAGGCTGCTGGCGGACGTAGGTCCAAGCGGCAGTGACCAGGCTTTGCGGATGGCCTCGATGAGGGAGCGTGCGCTGTAGGGGGAGATGGCGAGTTCCTGGCGTGCTTCGGCGAGGCGCTCGGGGTCTCCGTCGAAGCCTTGTTCTGCGGCCTGCTGGGTACGGCGGTCGAGCCCTTCGGCACTGAAGATGTCGAGGAGGGTGAGGGAGAAGTAGGCGTAGGCGGATGCCTCGACGATGAGCTGCCGTGCGTCGTCGGCAAGCTGTCCCCCGTCGGGGGTTCCTCCCGGGCGCTGATCGGCGGGGTGGAAGGCGAACTGCTCTAGGGAGGTTCGCAGCGTGGGCTCGCTGGTGGGGTGGGTGTCTCGGAGGTATCCGCCAAGGGTTCGGAAGACTTCGAGGATGGCGCTGGTCTCCCGGTTCCACTGGTGCTTGCTGAGGAGAGTCCTGAAGCCGGCGAGTGTCTCGGAGAGTTCTTCGAGGATGAGGTGGCGGGAGATCTCGGCGAGTTCGTAGGAGTTCGACTTGGCTTGCATTTCTTTGATCTGGGTGGCGTAGCGGCTGAGGTCTCGCAGGATCCCGCCGGACAGGGCGTGGGCGAGCATCGCGTAGTTGGCGGTGAGTGCGGAGGAGCGTTCGGCGAGGATGTGCGTGGACTCGGTGATGGTGGCGGGCTGGACGTGGACGATGTCGTCGAGGGAGCTGTCGGTCACGTCGCGGTGGGGCAGGCCGCGGCGGACGAAGGAGGCTCCGACGTCGTCCGCGATGGAGATCAGGAAGTGGACGTGAGGGACTCCGAGGACAGCCTTGATCTCGCTGAGGAAGGCCAGGGCTTTGGTGTCGGTGCCGAGTCGGTCGACCTCGTCGATGCCGATGACGACGCTCTCCTTAGCGGCGTGCTCCTCCCTGGCGATGTCGGCGAGGAGGAGACGGAAGCTGTCGACGAGCTCGGGGAAGTTGGGCGGGATGGTGGACAGTGACGTGCTGTGGGTGCTTCCCAGACCGAGCATCTGGGTCGCCGAGCTCATCCCGTGGGTGGTGGACTGGGTGGTCTGCAGGCGGTAGAGGTGGTCGCGGCAGCGGCTGACGAGTTCGGGTTCCGCGCTGCGGGGTGTCCAGCGGCTGGCCTTGATCAGCAGGGTGGCCACGATGAGGACTCCGATGCGCAGCGGGTTGTGGCTGTTCCCGAGGAGGGCGTGGGTGTAGGGGGCGCTGGCCAGGTAGAGGAGGAACAGGATCCCGGCGGTGGTGGTGAGCGGGCCGGCGATGTTCTCCAGGGCTCTGTCACGGCCTCGGAAGGGGAAGACTATGTCGGCTTCCTTGAGGATCCGGAAGAACACCCACAGCAGGCCCAGCACTATGACCCACCCCAGTGTCTCGTAAGGAGGTCCGTGGAGGACTGGCGGCTTGTCGAGGGTCACGCTCAGCCTGGAGAAGTCGACGTGGACGCCCTCGCCCAGGACTTCCAGAACGACGCTGAGGAGGACTCCCGCGATCATGACGCGGGCGAGGAAGGCGGTGGCGAAGGTCCACAGTCCCCTGAGGAAGGCTGACGGCCAGCCTTCCGCTCGCAGCTTCCAGCAGGCGATGGCGACGAACAGGATGATGACGCTGCTGGCAACGGCGTGCCCGTGGAGGATCTGGACGCTGCGGCTCATCACCTCGTGCGCCGTCTCCCGGGCGAGATGGACCACGGTGTGCACGTAGCGGTCGTAGAGGGAGTTCACTGAGCTGAACAGCCCCAGGGCCAGCAGTCCGCCGGCGGGTACGGCGAAGGCAGCCCACCATCCCAGGCGTGCAGTCCCCCGTCGCGCCCGCTGGTACAGACGGCGCAGCGCGGAGGCCTTGGTGAACTCGGGAGGTGTATAGCCGTGGTGGCGCATGTACTCCCGGCACAGGCGGACCGAGAGCGCGAGCAGGAACTCCTGAGGGGTATAGGTCGCCGGAGCCTGAACGACGAACCCGAAATCAGCGCGATTCGCACTCACCTCCAGCAGGGTCGTCTTCCCGCTGCCCCGCGGGCCGGAGACCGCGATGGTTCCGTCCTTTAGGTGGGCGAGCTTGCGGTCGAGCTGACGCCTGGCCTCGGTTTCGACCACCACAACGGCGTCCCGAGTCCCCAACCCGTCATCCCCCTCGGGAATGAACAGCGAGTCGACGTCGTCTCCAAGCTTCAGACGGACCAGCTGTAACGCAGTGGTACGGGCCCCTTCCGCGCTCAGCGCCTCTCCCCACTTCGCGGCACGCACCCCCAGCCTCCATCGCAAGACAGCGCAGACGCCCGCGTACCGCGCCGCACGGAGGCAGTGCTGGAGGTTGACCCAGAGGGGACGTTCCGTACGGATCAGTAACACGATCATGAGGGCGGGAGCGAGGACCAGCGCTGGTGCCCCCAGCGCGATGAGCGCCGTGAGGCCGCCGAGAAGAAGCAGGAGTGAGACGGCCACCCAGTTCCAGCTGGTACTGTCCGCTTCCCGTCGATGTCGTTGCCGGTCTTCGTGGAGACGGCCCTGTGCCTCCAGGAAAGCCCTGTGCCGTACCGGCGACGACTCGCTGACGGCGACGGCCCGGTAGAACGGGCGGAGCAGCTCGCGATTGATCGTGGTGGCATTGATCCCTGCGCGTTTGTCCAGGAGCCGCGCAGTAGCCGGGTCCGCTAATGCGACGCGTACACAGCGCCGGTAGATCTCACTCTCCTCAGGTTCGAGGAAGTCGTGGATCTTCGCCGACCAGGACTCCCTGACGGCCTGTAACGGCTGCAGCAGCATCCGTATGCCCTCCCCCAAGTGCCAGAATCAGCGGATGCTACCGGCCTGCGCTGCCGTGGGGTGGCTCTGCCTCGGATCCGGACAGGTGGCTGGCTGATTCCATGGTTGAGGAAACGGTGAGCGGTAGCTGAGACAGCGACGAGGTCCCCGGCAGCTGCCGGGGACCTCGTCATGCCCTGCATCGAGCCTCAGGCCTAATCGGGATGGAGTTCGAGCAGGCCGGCTGCGACCAGCCGCTCCAAGCTGGCTCTCAGCGCGGCTTTGCCTCCCACCTCCTGAAGGCTGCGCCCCCTCTCGAATTCACCGAGGACGCCCTCCAGCTCCCCACTGCGCACCGTGAGCAGATACCGGATCTGGACGTACAGCCCGAGGTCCTGAAGGGAGACCGGAGCCATCACGGCTTTCAACGGAAGCGTGATGGGCTGATCGAAGTGATCGTGGTCGTAGAGGTTCACACTGGTCATCTCCTTGGCCAGGCCCGCATGCAGCCCAGCTCGACGGCCTGGTCCCCCATACAGGCCCAGTGCCTCGCCCAGACAACGACTCAGGTCGCCCGACTGAGCACCTCCTCGAGTACGGAAGCCTGCGTGAACAGGCCCACCTAAGAGCTGTCCCGTAATGCGTGGCACTTCAGTGCTGTGCCGGACACCACGGCTACCCGCCGCTCCAGCGTCACCATCCAGGCGCACCGGACGAGTAGGGGCCGGGCGTGATCATGGCTGGGCGAGGTGGTAGAAGACGTCAGGCGCGAGTCGGTGATCGAAGCTGCCCAGCGCACCTGTGCTGGCCCATCGCTATTGCATCCTGCCGCAAAAAAGTCTGGTCGCCCAAGCGCTGGCAGCCAATCGTGGTACTACCGCTTCGCCACGAGCCGATGCGCGCAGGCGAGGTGCGAGGTGGCACATGTCGCTGCCTCAACAGAGGTAGCCAGCACCCGCCGGCTACCGCCACCTCATGAGGGGGGAAACATGATCAGGCGCATAGTCACCGCCTCAGCCGCGCTCGCGCTCGCCATCAGCGGCGCCATCGGATTCGGCGCGGGCACCGCCCAGGCTGCTGACCGCTGCACGGGCTGGTACCGCACGGTCCACGGCGCCTCGTACAAGCTGTGCATGGAGAACGGAAACCAGCTCCATTGGTACGTCGACAAAACCGGGTGTGGACGGTCACGCAATTCCCCAGCCCGACGGTCACGTAATTCCCCAGGCGCTCGTGTTGGGGACGCCTGGTGGGTCGTGGGTCAGTCCCACCAGAGCACGACGAGCAGGTGGCGCTCTGCTGCGTCGAGGTAGAAGTCGCGCAAGGCGTTGAAGTGCTCCAGCAGGTACGTCCGCAGACCGCCCGTGATGGGGCCGCCCATCTGGCCGATCAAGGATTCGGCGTCACGCTCGTCGGCCGGCAGGGCGGCGAGAAGGAGGGGCATGTCGATCTGGCTAAGCAGTTCGGAGACGCGTGCCACTTGGGAGGCAGCCAGGCCGCTGGGGGCGCCCCCGAAGGGGGCTATGGCGTGTGGGTGAGTGTTGAGGAAGCCGAGGTCGAGAGCCGTGTCGCCGTCGGTGGCCTGGCGAAGAGCACCGAGATGGACCTCCCCGAGTCCGGCCACCTCGCCGACGCGTTCCAGCAGCGCCGGTGCCCAGTCCAGGTCCAGTACATCGTACGCCGGTGGATCCCAGTGGGGATCACGGTCCGATGACGCGGCGGCGGACTGACGGCAAGCGGCGAGATACCCCGCGGGGATGCGGGCGAGCTGCTGAGTAACGGCCATGACGGCAGTATCCCTGCCGCGTCTACCGAGTTTCGGGCTGCAGGCTTGGAAGCGCCCACGGTCGCCGTCCCCATGGGGACTTGTGACCGCCGGGGTGGGGAATTACGTGACGCTCAGGTCCCGAAACCTGGGGAAATACGTGACCGCTCACACCGGGTCCAGCACCGACGAGCGCTTCTACGTCAGCGGGGAGGACTTCTGCGGCCACACTTACTCCTTCAACTGGAACGACTGGTCGCAGACGGGCTACAACAACGCTAGCTGGACCGCCCCCTGCAACTTCCGGGCGGGCGCGCTCAAGCCGACGGAGTCCTCCGTCTCCTGGGACGGCCCCCTGCTCACTATCTACGCCTGACAAGTTCAGGCCCGCCCTGGTCTCTCAATCGGGCCGCATAGCGAGCGGTCACGCTGTTACCCCGTTGACTCCACGTGCCGGAGATCAATTGCGGGACAGCCCTTAGTCCTGGTAGCCGACGGCGATCCGGCGGCCACGGTCATCCTCCCGGTCGGTGAGCTGGTAGCTGTAGCCGTCCGGGGTCCGGTGGACTTCGCGGAAGTCCCCGCAGTACTGGTCGGCGGTGATCGTGCGGCCGTGTTCCGGTCCGTGCATCAACAGGATCTTCATGGCGCGCACCGTAGAGAGGGCCGGAGGCTAGTGTCTCGGCCTCGGGATCGGGCCTGGCGGGGTGGCCAGCGTCCGTTCCCGCCCGGGTTCCGCGGGGTGTTCCTGCCTCTGCTCAGAAAACGAGCGAGCCCCGGGCCGTGGATCGGTCCGGGGCTCGTTTCTGTTTCTGGTGCGGGGTGTTCCTGGTGCGGATCCTTTTCGGAATCGCTGGGCTACGCTCCGCGTCGCTGCTGGCGATCCTATCCGACGTGTCAAGTGTTCCCGCCTGTTCCTGGTTCCTGTTCAGAAACGGTGGGAGGGGTGCGGGAACGTGTTCCGGGGGTGTTTACCGGTGCATCGCTGGGTGGTTGCTTCGCACCACTGGTGGCGATCCTATCGGACGTGTCAAGTGTTCCTGGTCCCCGTTCATTTTCTCCGCGCGCTTTCGCCGGCTTCCAGCAGCCCGGGATCCCGTTTTGTCCTGGTAGATCCCTGTAGCGCGGTCGGGCGCGGCGTGCAGTTTCGTGACAACGCGGTCGGGCGTGTCGCCTGTTTTTCGCCGCGTTTCTGAGTGTTCCCGCCCCCACCAGGAACGCTTTTCAGAGGTGTTTATGCAGCTCAGAGGCCCCGTTCCGGGTGTTCCTGGTGTTCCCCCCAGGCCGGACCCAAGTACGCGTACATGCGCGAGGCGATGGCCGCTGTTCTCGGCGTGTCGCCGGGAAAGAGGAACAGCCTTGTTCCGCACGGAGACTCTGTTCCTGTCACCGGGCGCTCGTGGGCGGGGTGTTCCAGGACGCGGGGGAGGGGTTCCGGGGGCAGTCGTCTGCGGGAACCCACCGGCAGCTGGGCTCACGGCCTCCGCAGTGCTTGCACAGCTCGGTGGTGGAGGTGAGCGGCAGCCCGTACACCCAGCGAAGGCACGAGCGGGTCTGGAAGGGCCCACGGTCCTCCGGCCGGTGGTGGAGAGCGGGCAGCCGCTCCCAGCGCCCCTCAGCGGTCTTCACGGGCTTGTCTTCCGGGAATTCGCCGAGCGGCGGGTGCAGCTCGAGCCAGGTCGACAGCGGGGCGGCTTCACGGCCGTCGGCGATGCCGGGAACGCCGAACTCCTTCGCCACGGCTGTGAGCCAGGCTCCGGGGTCTGCGTCGACGACCAGTGTGCGGGCGGTCTCCCAGGCATCCATGAGTTGGGCCAACCGGACGGCCTCCGGGTAGACGGCTGCCGGTGCGGCCCGGCGCCTGTGCCGGCCAAAGCCGAGGGCGTCTTCGCGCTCTCGCCAGGTCTCGTGGGCGACCTGGCGGTAGACCCACCACCACAGGGTGACCTGGTGGGCGTCGGCGACCAGCGCGTCGCCGGCCGGGCCAACGCGGTGGTTCAGGCTCCGGTGCTCGGCCAGAGCGCGGCCGAGCTCGGGGAGCGGGGTGGTGTCGATGAGATAGCCGCCGTCGTCGCCGCATTCCCAGCGGCGCCCGCAGGCGCAGGGCCGCCACCGGTGTCCGGCCCCGGCCAGCCAGGCGCCTTCCTCCAGGCACAGCGGGCAGGCAGGCAGCGGGGGTTCACCAGGGGTCTGCGGCCAGGGCCGGACACTGACGGTGGCGCCGGCGGCGGTGTGCAGGCGTTCGGGGTGAAGGCCGGGGAGTGCGTGGCGCAGCTGGTCCTCTTGGCGGCCGGTGAGTTCGGCCAGGCTGGCCAGGGATTCGGCGGTGAGGGCGACTTCGTGGGTGCCGGGCTGTACCCGGGTGGCGCTGACGGGGAGCCGGCCCTTGTGGAGGGCGCGGAGCAGGCGCGGGAGTTCGACGGCGTTCGCCGACGCAGTGCGGGCGAGGTAGGAGGCGGTCGTCTCGCCGTGGATCACCGGGACCCGGATGGGGAGGTCGGATGCGGTGAGCGCCTTGTCCTTGCGGGCGTGGTCCGACGGGGCGGTGCGAGGTGTCATGGGACGGGACGTTTCCATACCGGCCCTGTGGACGAGGGCTGTGCGGGCCAGAGCACGTCGACGCGGGAAGGAGGTCAGTCCGGTGCTGGGCAACAGCAGCTGTTCCGGGGTGAGTTCGTGAGAAGAATCTTCAGAACCCCCTTGTTGGCTCTGACCAGACGTTTTCTAGATTGTCAGCGTGGACCGAAGAGCCTCGGCGGCACCGATTCCCCGCAGGAGCCCGCCTCTGTAGACGTCGCCTACCGTCGTCACCTGGGCGGCCAGCCTCTCGTACTCCTCCAGCGCCGTCTGCTGCGCGCCGGGCCTACTCCGAACTCGGCTCGGGACAATGCCAGGGTGCTGGTCACGCCATTTCCTCAGCTCGACGATCGCCTTGCATGAGGAGTGCCAGCAGGCCGCGTACGTCTTCCGCGCCAGAGGCTGGGGCAGCCTCAATGGGACCTGTTTGGGGTATCCGCCATCCCGCGATCCAGGCCACCGCCCGGGGTCCATCGCCTCGTCCGGCACCGCGGGCCACCGCCGGTCCCACCAGCCACGGTCCCTCAGCTCCAGCTCGATACCGTGGGCGGCCAGCACGTCGACCGTGTCGAGCAGCTCGCCGGCCTTCCGCAACCTTTCGTGCTCACGCCGCCAGGCGGCCCGCACTTCCGCAGCCTCCTGTCTGCGCAGGCCCTGCACGTTCCAGCGTTCATCACCCTGCAGCTTCAGGCGATACACCCTCTGCTCCGCCAGCTCCGAGTCCAGAGCCGCCCTGAGCTCAAGGCTCACCTTGGCGTTCCCCTGGTGCTTCCCCAGCTTCTCCACCCGACCATCCTAGGCAGTTTGCAAACCGAGCACCCCTCAACGTCACTGGGTGCCTTCTGAGCACCTACTAAAACTAGTAGGTGCCCGCCGGCCTACTCACGTGAGTAGGAACTCGCGAGGCTTCAGCCCTCCAAGGGTGCGGCAGCTCGGCAGGTGAGAATTCTCGATTCTGGGAATCTGTCTTCGGGGCTCAGACCAACGAGTCATAAACTCAGCCTCACGAGCCACAACCCGGCCTGTTATCAAAACGTTATAATAGATTCCGCGCGTGCCGAGTCAGCGCAATTCCCGCAGCTCACAGCCTTTATCCGGGCTAAAACTAGTATTTGCATCGCCACCTGCGCACCCCCCGCGCCTCCCGGAACGGATCATTCCGCCCGGAAGGCGCCACAGGGACAAGGACCAGCGCTGTAAGCTTCTCACCAGCAGACATAGGAGAGGGAGCGCGCTCTACCCCCAGGGCCGGCAAGCATCCGGGGGTAGCAGAACGCTCCCTCTCTTGGACTCCGAAACAACCAGGAACGGAATCACTATGCCGAAGTATAGCCTGCTGTTCCCCGAAAAATCCAAAACCGATGTAATCGCGATTCATCAAATCCACATCGTTCGACAGGATTGGTAGCGGGGAAACAATGAAAAATATGGAACGCGAGAATCAGGAACCGTTCTTCGAACTTCGGGTAGGAAGCTGGCATTCAAAGCTGCAGAAGTTCCCAGAGTGGCCCGCAAAAGCCGGAAAGAAAATCTCTGTTGGAATCGGGATCGGGATCGGAGGATCAGCAGGGCTGCAAATTTTCGCCCTTCTGAGTGAGCACTTCGACTTGATTCGCTGAAAATTTCAAGCGAGCTACTCAGCTCTGCCAATCCTGATCGGCAGAGCTGAGTGACAACAGCAACGAGGACCGTTCCAAGCATTGCCCTGCAGTCCTCCAATTCCCGCCCAGGGGACTCAGCTGTCCTCAGAGCCAGCCTGCGGGGTGTTCCCAGTGGGAACACCCCGCAGGCCCACAGCTTCCCCCCCATTCCCCCCAGGCCGGCGCGAAGCGTCGGCCTTTCGCTTCCCCAACGCGCTCCGCGCGCAGGCAAGCTGACTCACAAACAGAAACGCGGGGACAGGGTTGCGCGGAGCGCGACCCACGCGGTGCGAGGCGCAGCGCGCCTCGATACCCGCTCCGCGGG
>NZ_JBIASM010000032.1:0-57773 GCF_042890765.1 Streptomyces sp. NPDC002032
CGCCGTACTGCGCGGCTGGGTCGCCCTCTTCGACGCCTGGTCGCTCGTCCACCCGGCCCCCGCCGACATCGCCCCCTCGGCCGTCGCCGAGGTGGCCGAGGCGATGCCCCAGCTCCTGTCGCTGCTCCAGCTCTCGGCCGGTCCCGTGACCGTCCCCGACCTGCTGGACCTCCTCGGGCAGCGGGTCACCGAACTGCGCGGAGAGCGCTGCGAGGTCCCCTACGGTCCGCAGCCCGCCCCCGGCTCCGCCGCCGCGCTCGCCGAGAGCCGCCCGGTCCCGCTCGCCCGGCTGCTGCGCTGGGCACTGGGCGGACTCGCCGCCGTGGACGCCGTCGTCCTCGGCCCCGCCCGCGCCACCCTGACCCCGCTCGGCAGCTGGGCCGTCTGGGTCAAGCTGGAGCAGATCTGCGTCGCCGCGCAGAGCCCGGCCGGCAACATCGAGCAGTCCGCCGCCGCCATGCTGCACGGCTGCGCCCGGCTCACCCCCGGCCCGGCCCGCGCCGAGTACCAGGCCTGGCTCGCCGCCCGGCCCGTCGGCCACGCCGTCAGCGAGCTGCTGCACGCCGCCCGCGGTGAGGACGCCCTCCTGCGCGGCCTGGCCTTCGAGGCCCTGCGCGTGGTCGGCGCCCCCGCCGAGCCCGAGGTCCGCGCGGCCGTCCGGGACCCCGCGCTGCGGCCCTACGCCCTGCTCTGGCTGGCCGTGCACGACGGGGTCGACCCCGACGAGGCCCAGGACGTGCTGACCCGGGAGGAGTCGACCTGGCTCTGGGTCGACACGGCCGCCGCCATCGCCGACCACGGGGAGGCCGACCTGCTGGCCCGCCACCTCGACTCGGCCGTCCGCACCACCGTGCCCCGCCTGCTGGACGAGGTCCGCGCGGTCGGGCACCCCCGCACCGTGCAGGTGCTGGTCGCCCTGGCCGCCGCCCACCCCGACCCGGCCCTGGCCAAGGCCGTCCGCCGGGCCGCCTTCCAGGTCCACACCGGCGGCGCGTAGCCGCGTACGGGGGGACGCGCCGCGGGATCAGACCTGCGGCGCGTACGTCCCGAAGCTCCAGACGTTGCCCTCGCCGTCCCGGGCCATGTAGTCCCGCGAGCCGTACTCCTGGTCGGTGGGCTCCATCAGGATCTCCACGCCGTGTTCGACGGCCCGCCGGTGGTGGGCGTCCACGTCGTCCACCACGACGTAGACCCCCGAAGGCCCGGCCTGCGCCATGGCCCGGTCGAAGGCCCCGCCCCGCCCCTTGCTGCCGAGCATCACCGCCCCGCTCCCGTACGAGAGCTCCGCGTGCATCACCGCGCCGTCGTCACCCTCGTACACCGCGAGCTGGGTGAATCCGAACGCCTCGGTCAGCAGCCGGATCGCCGCCTTGGCGTCGCGGTAGAGCAGGGTCGGAAAGACGGTCGGAACGCCTGCCATGACGATCACTCCCTCTTGAGCGTGCGCGTGTGACTCACGGCACAGCATGGCAGGGAGCGGCGACGGTCAGCGGAAGGTGTTGCACTGGGCCATGTCGCCCGTGCGGTAGCCCTGGTAGAACCACTGCTGGCGCTGCTCGGCCGAGCCGTGGGTCCAGGATTCCGGGGTGACCCGGCCCTGGAACTTCTCCTGGATCCGGTCGTCGCCCACCGCGGCCGCCGCGTCCAGGCCGTCGCGGATGTCCTGCTCGGTGAGGCTGGTGATCAGCGGCCGCCCCGTCGTCTTGTCCGGGGTCTTCGTCGCGTTGTGCGCCCAGACCCCCGCGTAGCAGTCGGCCTGGAGCTCGACCTTGACCGCGTTGCTGTTCGCGCCCTGCCGCCCGTCCTGGGCCCGCTGGAGCGTCCCGGTCAGGTTCTGGATGTGGTGGCCGTACTCGTGGGCGACGACGTACGCCTGGGCGAAGGGGCCGCCGCTGGCGCCGAACTTCGTCCGCAGCTCGTCGAAGAAGCCCAGGTCCAGGTAGACCTGCCGGTCGGCGGGGCAGTAGAAGGGGCCGACCGCCGCGGTGGCCGCGCCGCAGGCCGTGTTCACCCGCCCGGTGAAGAAGACCGTGGAGGCCGGGCTGTACTGCCCGGCCCGCCTCTGGAACTCCTGCTTCCAGAAGTCCTGGGTGCTGTTGATCACCGCGACCAGCCGGCAGTCCTCGCGCGTGTTGGCGTCGTGGCCGGTCTTGCAGGCCTGCTGCACCTGGGCGGCCGAGGAGGAGGTCGCCACCGGCTGCGGGGAGCCGTCCGACAGCCCCAGCTGGTCCGGGCCCACCCCGAAGAGCAGGCCCAAGATCAGGGCGATCAGGCCGACGATGCCGCCGCCGACCGTGGCCCTCCCGCCGGGGATGCGGCTCCCGCGCACGTCCTTGACCTCGGACGTGTCCAGATCGGCGTCGTCGTCGAACTGCATACCGCACCGCCTCGTGTCCCGTGTCCGCCCCTGCGGCGAGTATCAACCCCTTCATCCTGGTACGCGTTCCGGCGCCCCGGGAGGGTCCCTGGGCCGAACGGGCGACGGGAGGCCCCGAAAAGTGGTTGCGCACCCCCGGTAGAATGAACCCATGGCAAATCTCCTCGCGGATTAGCGGCGTCGAAGCAATGCGCGTCCTGCCCCCCTTCCGCCGTCCCCACCGCCCTGGAGTATTTCCGTGATCACCGCCACCGGCGTCGAGCTGCGCGCCGGCGCCCGCATCCTCATCGAGTCCGCCTCCTTCCGCGTCGCCAAGGGCGACCGCATCGGCCTCGTCGGCCGCAACGGAGCGGGCAAGACCACCCTCACCAAGTGCCTCGCGGGCGAGGGCCAGCCCGCCGCCGGCGCCATCGCCCGCTCCGGCGAGGTCGGCTACCTGCCGCAGGACCCCCGTACCGGTGACCTCGACGTGCTCGCCCGCGACCGGATCCTCTCCGCCCGCGGGCTCGACGTACTGATCAAGAAGATGCGCATGAACGAGGAGCGCATCGCCACCGGCACCGGCGGCACCCGTGACAAGGCGATGAAGCAGTACGAGCGCCAGGAGACCGAGTTCCTGACCAAGGGCGGGTACGCCGCCGAGGCGGAGGCCGCCACCATCTCGGCCGCCCTCGGCCTGCCCGACCGGGTCCTCGGCCAGCCCCTGCACACCCTCTCCGGTGGTCAGCGCCGCCGCGTCGAGCTCGCCCGGATCCTCTTCTCGGACGCCGACACCCTGCTCCTCGACGAGCCCACCAACCACCTCGACGCCGACTCGATCGTCTGGCTGCGCGACTACCTGAAGAACTACCGCGGCGGCTTCATCGTGATCTCCCACGACGTCGACCTGGTCGAGACGGTCGTCAACAAGGTGTTCTACCTGGACGCCAACCGCGCGCAGATCGACGTCTACAACATGGGCTGGAAGCTCTACCAGCAGCAGCGCGAGGCCGACGAGAAGCGCCGCAAGCGCGAGCGCCAGAACGCCGAGAAGAAGGCCGCGGCCCTGAACTCGCAGGCCGACAAGATGCGCGCCAAGGCCACCAAGACCGTCGCCGCGCAGAACATGGCCAAGCGCGCCGACCGGCTGCTCGCCGGTCTGGACGCCGTCCGCGTCTCCGACAAGGTCGCCAAGCTGCGCTTCCCCGACCCGGCCCCCTGCGGCAAGACGCCGCTGACCGCCGAGGGCCTGTCGAAGTCGTACGGCTCGCTGGAGATCTTCACCGATGTCGACCTGGCCATCGACAAGGGCTCCCGCGTGGTCATCCTCGGCCTCAACGGCGCCGGCAAGACCACCCTGCTGCGGCTGCTCTCGGGCACCGAGAAGCCCGACACCGGCACGGTCGTCCCCGGCCACGGCCTCAAGCTCGGGTACTACGCCCAGGAGCACGAGACCCTCGATCCCGAGCGCACGGTCCTGGAGAACATGCGCTCCTCGGCGCCCGACCTGGACCTGGTCTCCGTGCGCAAGACGCTCGGCTCCTTCCTCTTCTCCGGCGACGACGTCGACAAGCCCGCGGGCGTGCTCTCCGGCGGTGAGAAGACCCGGCTGGCCCTGGCCACGCTGGTCGTCTCCTCCGCCAACGTGCTGCTCCTCGACGAGCCCACCAACAACCTCGACCCGGCCAGCCGCGAGGAGATCCTCGGAGCGCTGCGCACCTACAAGGGCGCGGTCATCCTCGTCACCCACGACGAGGGCGCCGTCGAGGCCCTGGAGCCGGAGCGGATCATCCTGCTCCCGGACGGGGTCGAGGACCTGTGGGGCCCGGACTACCGGGACCTCGTCGCCCTCGCCTGACGGAGCCGCCCGGGGGGCCGTCCGACGGCCCCGGGCCCGCTGATCCAATTCCTTATGGATCATTCGGCTCAGACGTGATCCATCATCTGAGTGAGACGGTCTCGTACCGTCGCGCGCTGTACGACGGCCCCCGCCGCCTTCCTTCCGGATGTGCGCCGGGGGCCGCCGCATTTCTGCGTCCAGCCCCTGACCAGGCCATTCCTCTTGACGACGGGGAAGTGTGACGGAGGTCATGTGGCGGAGGGGGAGATTCCGTTCTGCTGATGCGTCCAGCGTCCGGGAAATGCCGTCGCACCGACCTTGCTGAATGGGTGGCCAGGAAGCCGGGGAGGGGTGATCATGAGAAGTCCAGAGCGCACTTCCCATGAGGAGGCACGGGTGGCCGAGACTCTGAAGAAGGGCAGCCGGGTAACCGGCGCCGCGCGCGACAAGCTCGCGGCAGACCTGAAGAAGAAGTACGACTCCGGTGCGAGTATCCGGGCGCTGGCCGAAGAGACCGGCCGGTCCTACGGATTCGTCCACCGGATGCTCAGTGAGTCCGGAGTCACGCTGCGCGGTCGCGGAGGCGCGACGCGCGGCAAGAAGGCGACTGCGGCCTGACCCCGGCCGTAAGGCCGAGGCCGGCGCCGGAGGCGCGCGACACGCTCCGTTCGGTTCCATGGTTCGGTACCACGGTTGTGTCCCAGGTTCTGTTCCACGGTTTCATCCACGGTTCTGTTCCACGTTTCCACGCACGGTTCCTTCGGTGACCCCCGGTCGGCCCAGTGGTCGACCGGGTGGTTACTGTGCAGTCACTTAGGCCGAGCACGCGGCCGCGACTGCACACCGGAGGCACCAGATGGCTCTGCTCGACAAGGACGGCGTACGGCTCACCATCGACGACACGGTCGCGACGGTGACCTTGACCAATCCGGCCAAGCGAAACGCTCAATCCCCCGCGCTCTGGCGGGCGTTGGCGGAGGCCGGGCGGTCACTGCCGGGCACCGTCCGGGTCGTCGTGCTGCGCGGCGAGGGCATGTCCTTCTCCGCGGGGCTCGACCGGCAGGCGTTCACCCCCGAAGGTTTCGAGGGCGAGCCGTCCTTCCTCGATCTGGCCCGTGGATCCGACGCGGACCTCGACTCCACCATCGCCGAGTACCAGGAGGCGTTCACCTGGTGGCGGCGCAATGACATCGTCTCCGTCGCCGCCGTGCAGGGGCACGCGATCGGCGCCGGCTTCCAGCTCGCGCTCGCGTGCGACCTGCGGGTGGTCGCGGACGACGTGCAGTTCGCCATGCGCGAGACCAGCCTGGGCCTGGTCCCCGACCTGGCCGGAACCCAGCCGCTGACCGCCCTGGTCGGCTACGCCCGCGCGCTCGAAATCTGCGCGACGGGCCGCTTCGTGCACGCCGAGGAGGCCGAGCGGGTGGGCCTGGCCAACCTGGTCGTACCGGCCGGCGAACTCGACGCCGCCGTCCAGGACCTCGCCACGGCACTCGTGGCCCCGCCGCGCGACGCCGTCATCGAGACCAAGGCGCTGCTGCGCGACGCCGGCTCCCGCTCCTACGACGACCAGCGCGCCGCCGAGCGCGCCGCCCAGGCGCGCCGTCTGCGCGACCTGGCGGGCCTGTCCGACTGACCCGTACCGCCCCGCGCACGACCCGTACGGCACCGCTCCCGGCCGGCCGGATCCGGAGATCCGGACCGGCCGGCCGGTGTCGTCCCAGGGCGCGGACGGGCCCGGGCGCTTACGGTGGACGAGAGTCCACAGTCCGCACGGCGCGAAAGGACCACCAGCGATGACCGAATCCGCACCAGGCGGCTTTGCCAAGGACCCCGCAGAGCGCGGCCGCACCTCCATCGCCGACGGGGTAGTCGAGAAGATCGCCGGGCTGGCCGCCCGCGAGGTGGCCGGAGTCCATGCCATGGGCAGCGGCAGCGGCCTCTCCCGTACCTTCGGCGCGGTCCGCGAGCGGGTGCCCGGCGGCTCCAAGTCCGCCGTCAGCCGCGGCGTGAAGGCCGAGGTCGGCGAGGTCCAGACGGCCCTCGACCTGGAGATCGTCGTCGTGTACGGCGTGTCGATCCGCGCCGTCGCCCGGGCCGTCCGTGAGAACGTGATCTCGGCGGTCGAGCGCATGACCGGCCTGGAGGTAGTCGAGGTCAACATCGCGGTCAGCGACGTCAAGCTGCCCGACGAGGAGGACGACGAACCCGAGTCCCGGCTCCAGTAGCCGAGAGGAGCCACACTCATGAGCATGGCGGTCGCCGGCCTGATGGCCGGCATGGTACTCGGCCTCGCCGGCTACTTCGGCGGCTTCGGGGCCTTCCTTCTGGTGGCGGCGCTCGGCGCGGTCGGATTCGTCATCGGCAGGTTCCTCGACGGGGACCTGGATCCCGGCGATCTGTTCCGCCCCCGCGGCCGTGACGACCGGCGCGGACCCCGATGAGCACCGCCACCCCGCGGGCCACACCCGCCCCGGTGTCGGCCGCTGACCGCGGGGCCACCCGGATCGCCGACCGCGTCGTGGCCAAGATCGCGGCCCGGGCCGCCCGGGAGGCCCTCGACGCCCCGCCCGGCAAGAGCCCGCACGCGGTCGTCACCGTCCACCACGACATCGCACGCGTACGGGTGAGCCTGGAGCTCGCCTACCCCTCGGACCTGGCCGCGCAGTGCGCGGCCGTCCGCCGCCTCGTCGCGCTCCGGCTGGAGGAGTGCGCGCAGCTGACGGTCCCCGAGGTCGCCATCGACATCGAGCGCCTGCACCCGGCCACCCCCTTCCGGCCGGCCCCCGCCGGGCGGGACCGGCGGCTGCGGTGACGGCCGCCGCGCCGCGGCTGCGCTCCTCCCGGCGGATCCCGGCCGCGCTCACCGCGCTGGCCGTCCTCGTGGTGGCCGGGGTGTTCCTCTACGACCTGGCTGCCGTGCGGGCCCACCGGCCCGGGATGCGCTGGCGTCGCGAACTCGTCGGTCAGCTGGAGCGGCACACCCCGGCCGACACCGAAGTGCTGGTGGCGGGCGGGGTCCTGGCCCTGGCCGGGGCGGTGCTCCTGCTGCTCGCGTTCGCCCCCGGGCTGCGCGGGCTGCTGACGATGCGCGCCGAGCCGGGGCTCCGGGCCGGGATCCGGCGCAAGGCGGCGGCCCTGGTGCTGCGGGACCGGGCCATGGAGGTCCCCGGGGTCCGGTCGGTACGGGTGCGGATGGGCCGTGGCCGCGTCGGCGTCCGGGCGACCTCGCACTTCCGGGAACTGGACGACGTACGGGCCGACCTGGACGCGGCCCTCGCCGTCGGCATCGAGGAACTGGGCCTCGCGCACCCGCCGCGGCCCCGCGTCCGGGTCAGGAGGTGAGCGCGATGCTCGGGGTGGTGAACCGGACCCTGCTGGCGCTGGCCGGACTGGTCCTCATGGCGGCCGGCGTCTGCCTGCTGACCGGGGCCCGGCCCCTCGGCGGCCGGCACGCACCGCTGCTCACGGCCGCGACGCGGCACCGGTACGGGCTGGCCGAGGGCTGGACGTGGTGGGCGCTGGTCGCCGGGCTGGCGCTGTGCGTGCTGCTCGCGCTGTGGTGGCTGCTGGCGCAGCTGCGCCGCTCGCGCCTCGCCGAAGTGCCCCTGGACACCGGCGACGGGTCCTTCGCCGTGCTGCGCGGCCGGGCCCTGGAGTCGGCGGTCGCCGCCCAGGCGGGGGCGCTGGCCGGGGTCGCCGGCTGCCGGGTCGCGCTGCGCGGCCGGCGCGGCTCCCCGACCCTGCGCGTGGCGCTCGAACTCGAACCCCACGCCGTACCCGCCGACGCGCTGGCGGAGCTCGCGGGCCCCGTCCTCACCCATGCCCGTACCTCGGCGGGCCTGCCCGAACTCCCGGCCGAGGCCCGGCTGAAGCTCACGGGCCACCAGGCGCGGCGGGTCACCTAGACGGCCCGGGGCGGGTCCGCACAGTCCCGCCCGGCGGCGCGGCCGGGGCGGTGTCCCCTTCCGGGGGCGCCGCCGCGGCGCGGCCGTCAGAAGCCGTGGCGGGAGCCGCCGTCGACCGGGAGCATCACGCCGGTGAGGTAGGAGGCCGCCGGGGACAGCAGGAAGGCGGCCGTGCGGCCGAACTCCTGTGCCGTGCCGTACCGGCGCAGCGGGATGCGGGACTCGTTGGCCGCCCGGGCCGCGTCCGCGTCGCCGGACAGTGCGTCCAGCTCCCGCACCCGGTCGGTGTCGATCCGGGCCGGCAGCAGCCCGACCACGCGGATCCCGCGCGGGCCCAGCTCCACCGACAGGGACTTCGCGAAGCCCGCGAGCCCCGGCCGCAGGCCGTTGGAGATGGTCAGTCCGGGGATCGGCTCGTGGACTGAGCCCGACAGCACGAAGCCGATGGCCCCGCCCTCGCCCAGCTCGGCCGCCGCCGTCCGGGCCAGGCGGACCGCGCCCAGGAACACCGACTCGAAGGCGGCCGTCCACTGCGCGTCGGTGGTGTCCAGGGCCCCGCCCGGCGGCGGCCCGCCGACGCTGATGAGGATGCCGTCGAAACGGCCGAAGCGCTCCTTGGCGGTGGCCACCAGCCGGGCCGCCGCTTGCGGGTCGGAGTTGTCCGCCGCCACGCCGAGCGTGTCCGGGCCGAGCTCGGCGGCCGCGTCGGCCGCCCGCTTCGCGTCCCGGCCGGTCAGTACGACCTTCGCCCCGTCGGCGGTCAGTTCCCGTGCGGCGGCGAAGCCGAGCCCCCGGGTGGCTCCGGTGACGACGTAGACGCGGTCCTTCAGTCCAAGATCCATGCGGGCCACGCTACGCCGAAGCGGGCTCCAGCGGCACGGCCTTCGCGGCGGCTTCCTCGCGGTCGCGCTTCTCCCGGCGCACCAGGACCACCCATCCCACCGGCACCGCCGCGGCGAACAGCCACCACTGCACGGCGTAGGCCATGTGCGGGCCGATCGAATCGTGGTCGGGCTCCGCCACCGCCTCCGGGCTGCCGCCCGGCGGGAGCGGGGCGGTCAGCTCCAGGTACCCGCCGAGGACGGGGCGGCCCGTCGCGGCGGTCTGCTGCGCGCTGTCGATGAGCATCACCTGACGGTCCGGGAGGCCCTTGCGGTCCTTGATCCCGCTGTCGCCGCTGGTCTCGTCGGCCTTCAGCCGCCCCGACACCGTGACCTCGCCCGCGGGCGCGGCCGGCACCGGCGGATAGGCCCGCGGATCGTCGCCGCCCGCCACCCAGCCGCGGTTGACCAGCACGGTCCGGCCGTCGCCCAGCACCAGCGGGGTCACGACCTGGAAGCCGACCTTGCCGTCGTTCGAGGTGCGCATCCGCACGACGACCTCGTGCGCCGTGTCGTAGGTGCCGGTGGCGGTGACGGCGCGCCAGAAGTCGGCCCTCGGGACGGTGTGGCCGGGGGAGGTGACGTCGGTCATCGGCACGGGCTTCGCGTACAGGTTCCGCGCGATCAGCTCGTTCTGCGCGACCCGGTGCTCATGGCGGTGGAACTGCCAGAACCCGAGCTTGATCATCGCGGGGATGAGGACCAGGGCGATGAGGGTGAGGCACACCCACTGCCGGGTCAGGACGAAGCGGTACACACCCACGACGGTACCCGGGACGCGGAGGACCCCGGCGGCCGGGTGGCCCTCCGGGGTCGGGGCGGAACGCGCGGAGGGGGCGGGGACGCCGCCCCGTCCGCACGGGAAGGGAACTCAGACGCGGTCGGTGATGCCCACCTTCCCCTCCGCGCGGGCGCAGTGCGCGCCGCAGAACCACTGGCCCTCGACCTCGACGCCCTGCCCGATGATCTGGACCCGGCAGTGCTCGCAGATGGGCGCCATGCGGTGGATGGCGCAGGAGAAGCAGTCGAAGACGTGCACGGCGCCCTGCGCGTGCACTTCGAAGGACATCCCGTAATCGTTTCCGCAGACCTCACAACGTGCCATGCGCCGCATGCTGCGCACGGGGGCCGACCGGAACAAGATCCACCGGGGTGAGTCGCCGCCCCTGCACCCGGCCGGAGCAACGCGTGCCGTTCCTACTCCTCCCGCGCGGGCGCCACGTCCCGCAGCAGCTGAGTGAAGGCCGCCTCGTCCACCACCGGGGTGCCGAAGGCCTTCGCCTTGACGGTCTTCGAGGTCGAGGAGTCGGGGTCGTTGGTCACCAGCAGGCTGGTGAGCCGCGACACGCTCGTCGCGACATGCAGCCCCGCCTCCACGGCGCGGTCCTCCAGCAGCTCCCGGTCCACCGAGGTGTCGCCGGAGAACGCGACCCGCATGCCCTGCTTGAGCGGGGCGCCGTCCTGGAAGCGGCCCGGGTTGGGGTGCGGGCACGGCGGCCGCTTGCGCGAGGCCCGCCAGCTGCCCGAGCCGCCGTACGTGGCCTGGTGGCCGATCCGGGGCGCGGCGGGGGAGTCGGACCACTCCGTCAGCGGCCGGCACTCCAGCAGGGGCAGCCGTACGCCGTCCCGCGCGGCCGTGTGCAGCGACGGACGGAACGCCTCCGCGAGCACCCGGGCGTCGTCGAGCGCGTGGTGGGCGCGCTGCTGGACCACGCCGAAGTGCGCGGCGAGCGACTCCAGCTTGTGGTTGGGCAGCGGGAGGTCCAGCTCCTTCGACAGGGCGATGGTGCACAGGCGCTGACGCACCGGCGCGGTCGCGGCGGCCCGCGCGTACTCCCGGGCGATCATCTGCCAGTCGAAGATCGCGTTGTGCGCGACGAGCACCCGGTCCGCGAGCCGGCCCGCGAACTCCTCGGCGATGTCCTCGAAGAGGGGCGCGTCGGCGAGCATCTCGCTGGTGAGGCCGTGGATCCAGACGGGGCCGGGGTCCCGGCGCGGGTTGACCAGGGTGTACCAGTGGTCCTCCACGTTGCCCCGGGCGTCGAGCCGGTAGACGGCCGCGGACACGATCCGGTCGTCACGAGCGAGCCCGGTGGTCTCCACGTCGACGACCGCGTACCCCTGGGGATACGCGGCCGGCCACGTCGTGTCTGCGGTCGTACGGTCGTCGAGCATGGTCACAGAGGATATCGGCCCGGACCGACAGCCGTGTCCCCGCAGCCCTGCGGCCCGGGTCCGGGCGGCGCCAGCAGGGCTCGTACGAGGGCCCGCACCGACAGGAGGAACAGCCGTTCCGGGTCGGCCGGGCGGGACAGGGCGCGGGCGAGGGCCGGGTCGTCCGGGGCCGCGGCGGGATCCCACAGCTCGTCCTCGGCCGGGGACTGCGCGGGGGAGCGTTCGCGGTTGCGCTCGACGAGCAGGAAGCCGACGATCTGGAACTGGATCGCGCGGACGGCGTCGGCGGCCCGCGCCCCGCGCAGCCCGGCGGCGTGCACCTCGTGGACCAGGGCCTGCTGGGCGGGCAGGAACATCCGCTCGGTGAGGCCTCGTTCGTGGACCATCGCGATCAGGTGCGGGCGCCCGCGCAGTTCGCGGCGCAGGATCCGGGCCACCGACACGATCCGGGCGGCGGGGGTGCGGCCGGCGGGACGAACGGCGCCCATCTCCTGGACGGTGCGTTCCACGAGGGCGTCGAGGAGGGACTCCCGGTTGCCGACGTGCCAGTAGATGGAGGTCACCGCGGTGCCCAGGTCGGCGGCGAGCCCCCGCATGGTCAGGGCGGCCGGGCCGTGCCGTCTGACCAGCGTGGCGGCGGCCGCCAGTACCTCCTCGCGGGTCAGCGGGTTCCTCGCCATGGGCCGGCCGCCAATCTGTCGCTCCGTCAGTTCTGGTGCGCGCACGGGTCTTTACCCTTCATCGGCGGCGGTGTAACTGTGTTACAGACCGACCGAAGGAGGGTGCGATACATGGCACGCGTACGGTACGGAGCGCGCACCGAGGCCGAGATCGCGGCGTCGCGCGAGAAGAGTTCGAAGCTCCCCGACATCTGGTCCACCGGGGTCGTGGCCGTCTGGGAGAGCGATCCGGACGTGGTGGCGGCGGTCCTGCCACCGCCCCTGAAGCCCGCCGAGCGGCCCCTGGTGCGGGCCAACATCAGCAAGGTGGACCTGCCCGGATACCCGCTCGGCGCCGGCTCGGTGGCCGTCGCCGCCCGGCACGGCGAGGTCGAGGGCTGGTACCCGCTGGTCATGCCGATGACGCACGAGCGCGCCCTGACCGGCGGCCGCGAGGTGTTCGGCGAGCCCAAGAAGCTGGGCGAGGTGACCGTCGAACGCGAGGGGCTCGTCGTGCGGGCCGCGCTCGCCCGGCACGGCATCGCCTTCGTCGAGGTGCGCGGTGCGGTGGACCGGGCGCTGCCGCTGCCCGAGCCGGTCCGCAAGACCGACTTCTACTTCAAGTTCCTCCCGGCCGTCGACGGTTCGGGCTTCGAATCCGACCCGGTGCTGGTGCACTGCACCCGCAACGAGAGGGTCCGCAAGCTGGAGCACATCACCGGTGACGTGGTCCTGCGCGAGTCGATGTTCGACCCCGTCGCCGACCTGCCCGTACGCCGCGTCGTCGAGATCACCATCGGCGAGAAGACCACCGACCAGAAGGGCCGGGCCGTCGAGCGGGTCAGCGCCCAGGCCCTGCTCCCGTACGTCCACCAGCGCTACGACGACCCGATGCAGATCCTCGACGGTCCGCCCGAGGGGAGCGTCTGACATGCGCCTCGAACCCGGACAGGTGGCCGTCGTCACCGGAGCCGCCGGCGGCATCGGCCTCGCCATGGCCCGCCGCTTCGCCGCCGAGGGGCTGAGGGTGGTCCTCGCCGACGTGGAGGAGGCCGCCCTGCGCGAGGCCGCCGCCGGACTCGCCGCCGAGGGGGCCGAGGTCCTGGCCCGCGTCGTCGACGTCAGCGAGCGCGACTCCGTGCTCGCCCTGGCCGACGCCGCCTACGACGCCTTCGGCGCCGTCCACGTACTGTGCAACAACGCGGGCGTCGGCTCGGGCGCCGAGGGCCGGATGTGGGAACACGAGCCCAACGACTGGAAGTGGGCCTTCTCCGTCAACGTCTGGGGCGTCTTCCACGGCATCCAGGCCTTCGTCCCCCGCATGATCGCCGCGGGCGTCCCCGGGCACGTCGTCAACACCTCCTCCGGCGACGGCGGCATCGCCCCCCTGCCCACCGCCTCCGTCTACGCCGTCACCAAGGCGGCCGTGGTCACGATGACCGAATCCCTCTACGCCCACCTCAGGGCGGAGGGCGCCGCCGTCGGCGCCTCCGTCCTCTTCCCCGGACCGCACATGCTGCGCACCGGCCTGTGGGAGTCCCACCGCAACCGGCCCGAGCGCTACGCGAAGGAGCGGCCGCGCAGGTCCCCGTACCGCAGCCTCGACCAGTACGAGGCCGCCATGAAGCAGGCCGGCCACGAGGTGAACTTCACCCCGGTCGAGGAGGTCGCGGCGCACGTCGTCGACGGCATCCGCGCGGACCGCTTCTGGATGCTCCCGGCGAGCGAGCACAGCGACCGGCAGATCCGCGCCCGGTCGCGGTCGATGCTCGACCGCGCCAACCCCGCCTACCTGGAGAGCTTCATCCTCGACTGAGGAGCGTGGGAACGTGAGTGACACCCCGTACGAAGACCCGTACCTGATCATCTCCTCCGACTGCCACGCGGGCCTGCCCACAGAGCGGTACCGCCCCTACCTCGACTCCCGCTTCCACCGCCAGTTCGACGAGTTCCTCGGCCAGCGCGACGCCCGCCGCGAGGAGGCCACCCGGCTCGGCGTGCGCAACGAGGCCTTCGCCGAGAAGTGGTTCCACGACCACGAGGAGGGCCTCAAGGGCGGCTGGGACGCCACCCAGCGCCTGAAGGAACTCGACGGGGACGGGGTGGCCGCCGAGGTCGTCTTCCCCGACGCGGACGCCGTCGACAGCCAGACCGCCGCCCCCTTCGGCGTGGGCCTCGGCCTCTCCGGGGACCAGGACCCCGAGCTGGGCCTGGCCGGCGCGCAGGCGCACAACCGCTGGCTGGCCGAGTTCGTCGGGCAGAACCCCGAACGCCACTGCGGGGTCGCGCTGCTGCCGATCACGGCCGAGCCCGCGAAGGTGGTCGCGGAGATCCACCGCGCCAAGGAGTCCGGGCTGGGCGCCCTGATGATCCCCTCGATGTGGGTGGACAAGGCCCCGTACCACGACCGCCGCTACGACCCCGTCTGGGCGGCGGCCGCCGAGACGGCCATGCCGGTCGTCACCCACTCGGGGGCCGCGCCCCGCCACGAGTACGGGGACCACCTCGGCATCTACCTCTCCGAGGTCACCTGGTGGCCGGCCCGCCCGCTGTGGTTCCTGCTCTGGTCCGGGGTCTTCGAGCGCCACCCGGGCCTGAAGTTCGGGGTGGCGGAGTCGGGCTGCTGGTGGCTGCCGAACCAGCTCTGGTTCATGGACCGGCTCTACCTCGGGGCGCACGGCGGCAAGAAGCTGTCCCCCTTCGCCGAGCTGAAGCGCCCGCCGAGCGAGTACCTGGACCGGCAGGTCTTCGTCTGCGCGACCAACACCAAGCGGCGCGAACTCGCGCAGCGCTACGAGATCGGCGTGGACAACATCCTGTGGGGCTCGGACTTCCCGCACCCCGAGGGCACCTGGCCCGACACCCGCAACTGGCTGCGCAAGACCTTCCACGACATCCCGGTCGCCGAGACCCGCCGGATGCTCGGACTGGCCGCGGCGGAGGTCTTCGGCTTCGACACCGCGCGGCTCGCCCCGCTCGCCCGCCGGATCGGCCCCACCCCGGCGGAGCTCGGGCAGTCCCCGGACCAGGCGGCGGTGGAGGCCTCCTGGGCCCGCTCCCGGGAGACCGGCCGCCACTGGCTGACCGATCAGGACTTCCCGGTCCTGGGGCAGGAGGGCCCGTCATGACGGAGGACCGCTACACCGTCATCTCGGCGGACTGCCACGCGGGCGCCGACCTCCTCGACTACCGGCCCTACCTGGAGGCGCGCCACCACGAGGCGTTCGACGCCTGGGCCGCCACCTACGTCAACCCGTACGAGGACCTCCTCGCCGACACCGCCGACCGCAACTGGAACTCGGCCCGGCGGCTGGCCGAACTCGAAGCCGACGGGATCGTCGCGGAGGTCCTCTTCCCCAACACCATCCCGCCGTTCTTCCCCAAGGCCTCGCTGATGGCCCAGCCGCCCACGGCCGCCGAGTACGAACTGCGCTGGGCGGGGCTCCAGGCGCACAACCGCTGGCTGGCCGACTTCTGCGCCGACGCCCCGGGCCGGCGGGCCGGGGTGGCGCAGGTCCTGCTCAACGACGTGGACGCGGCGGTGCGGGAGATCCGCCGCACGAAGGAGGCGGGCCTCACCGGCGGCATCCTCCTGCCCGGCGTCCCGCCCGGCTCACCGGTACCGGAGCTGTACTCCGAGGCCTACGACCCGCTCTGGGCGGTCTGTGCGGAGCTTGACGTCCCGGTCAACCACCACGGCGGCTCGGCCTCGCCGCCGCTCGGCGACGAACCGGCGGCCCGGGCGGTGTTCATGGTGGAGACGACCTGGTTCTCGCACCGGGCCCTGTGGCACCTGATCTTCGGCGGGGCCTTCCGCCGCCACCCGGGCCTCAAGCTGGTCCTGACGGAGCAGGGCTCCGGCTGGATCCCGGGCGTACTGGACATGCTGGACTACTACCACGGCCGGCTGGTCGCGGCCGCGTCCACGGCGGAGGCCAAGTTCGGCGCGGGCCTGGCCGACTCGATGGGCCGCGGGCCGAGCGAGGTCTGGCGGGAGAACTGCTTCGTCGGGGCCAGCTTCATGCGCCCCCACGAGGTCCCGCTGCGGCACCGGATCGGCCTCGACAAGATCATGTGGGGCAGCGACTACCCCCACGACGAGGGCACCACCCCCTTCTCCCGCGAAGGTCTGCGCATCGCCTACGCGGGCCTGCCCCGGGCGGAGGTGGCCGCCATGGTCGGCGGCAACGCCGCCCGCGTCTACGGCTTCGACCTGCCCCTCCTGGACGCGGTGGCCGCCAAGCACGGCCCCCTCGTCACGGAGATCGCCGAACCCCTGACCCGGGTCCCGCCGGGCGCCACCAGCCCGGCCTTCGCCCGCGGCGCCTCGGTCCGCGTCTGGTGACCCGCCCCCGCCGCGGCGGCCCCGCCCCGCCCGGGCCCGGACCGCCGCGCCGGGTCAGGCCAGGCGGGTGATCCGCTCCGGGGGGAGGGAGTCGGCGCCGTGCACGCGCACGTTCCCTGCCACCTGGACCGTGAGCCCGGGCATCCGGGCCAGGGGCGTGAGGTCGTACTCGCCCTCGCCGAGCAGGGACAGCCGGGTCAGCCGCGGCAGCTCCCGCAGCGCGGACAGCCCCTGCGGGAAGGCGCAGTCGCTCAGGGCCAGCATTTCGAGGCCGGGACAGCGCAGCGGCACCTCGGGGCCGACCTCCGCGCCGACGATCTGAAGCCCCTTGAGGGCGGACGGATCGGCCAGGGCCAGGAACTCGGCCGTCCGCTCGGGGCCGGAGAAGGTCAGCCACCTCAGTCCCGGCCAGCGGCCGATGTCGTCGAGGGCCAGGTGCGAGGCGCGCGGGTGCAGGTGCAGGTGCTTCAGCCCCGGGGGCGCCGGCAGGTCGGAGACCCGGTCGGTGCCGGGCACCGGGTAGTTCAGGAACAGGTACGTCAGCGCCTCCATGCGGGCCAGCGGGGCCAGGCCCAGCCGCTCGGGGGCGTTGACGAGCGTGAGGCTCTCCAGGGACCGCAGCGCGGTCAGCGGGTCGAGGAACGCGATCCGCTGGCAGTCGTACAGGCCCAGGTACTTCAGCCCCTCGAACACCGTGAGGCCGGACAGGTCCGTCAGGGAGCTCTGGAGGAGCACGAGGTTCTCCAGCTCCCGCAGGGCCCGCACCTCCGGCGGCAGGCCCCGGCCCCCGGTCAGGCCGATCCGCCGGAGCCCGGTCAGCCGGGGGAGCGCCGCGAGCTGGGCGGGGGTGCGCGCCCACAGCTGGACGTCGTCCAGCCGGGTGCGGGCCAGCACGGCGTCCGCGTACTCCCGCACCTGCTCGAAGCGGTCCCAGCCGTCGGCCAGCTCGCACCGCACCTTGTACCGGTCGTCGGGGCGGAACCGGGCCAGCAGTTCCACCGCCTGGTCCCCGCCGATGAGGGTGGCCGTCCGTACCGTGGCCGCCGCCGCGTCCTCTTCCAGGAACAGCGGTTCCGTCAGCAGCTCCAGCACCAGCGGTCCCGCCTTCGCCAGCTCCTCCGCCTGCGCGGCGCTGCGCGGCGGCAGGAGTTCGGCCGTGCGGCGCTCGACCTCGTGGCGCACCGCCGGGTCCAGCTCCGGCGCGTGCTCCAGGCAGGCGGCGGCCAGCAGGACCAGCCGGCCCCGGTACTTGCGCACCTTGTCCGCCCGGCCCAGGATCCGGCGCAGCAGGGTGGCCCGCTCGTCGGGACGGGCGTGCCCCACGGCCATCCGCACCACGTCGTCCCAGGTGTCGTCGTGGGCGTTGCGCACCAGCACGCCCAGGTCGCGGGCCTCCACCGCGGCCTTGGCCCCGAGGTAGTCCTGGAAGGTCCGGTGCACGAAGTGGACCGTGCCGGGGACGGGTTCGCGCAGCAGACCGCTGCGGATCAGGAGGTGGCTGAAGACCTCGGCCGCGGTGCCCTGGGCCCGGACCTGGACCATGGAGTCCAGCCACTCCTCCACCAGCTCCACGGCCTCGTCGCAGTCGGCCTCGGTCTGCCCGTTGCGGATGAGCCAGTACGCCAGCCGCTGGAGCAGCAGGGTCTGTTCGTCGCGGGTGAGCCGGACCCCCTCCACCCCGGTGATCTCCCGCTCGGCGTCCCGCCGTACGAGCAGCATCTCCAGGGCGGCGTCGTACAGCTCCTTGCGGGCCCGGGGCAGCTGCATGCGACGGTCCCGGTTGAGCGCGCAGAGCAGGGCGCACATCAGCGGGTTGGCGGCCAGTTTGCCCAGGTCGCGGCGGGCGCCCACGGCCTCGCGCAGGGAGGCCTCGTACGCGTCGACGTCCGCGCGCTGGGCGTCGTCGGCGCATTCGGCGCGGGCGGCGGCGTGCCAGTGCCCGATGAAGGAGCCGATGTCCTCCCGTTCCATGGGCAGCAGGGAACGGGCGGTGAAGGACTGGCCCGCGAGCCAGTCCTCGGGCACTGCCGAGGGGCGGGTGGTCACCACGTAACGGGCTTTGGGGAAGGCGGAGATCAGGCCGCGCAGCCATACCTGGGTGCGTCCGCGCAGGCGCAGCGGGACCTCGTCCACCCCGTCCACCAGGACCAGGGCCCGTCCTTCGCGCATCAGGTCCTCGGCCCAGCCCGTCGGAGCGGTCAGCGGGACCCCGGATTCGGGCAGGAACTCCGCCGGCGTCGGCAGGCGTTCGGTGGTGGTGAAGGAGCGCAGCCGCAGGACGAACGGCACGCAGGCGTTCCAGGGGGCGAGGCCGCCGGTGAAGGAGCGCCGGGCGGCGTTGACGGCCAGCCACTGCACGAGGGTGCTCTTGCCGGAACCGGCGGGGCCGCGCAGCAGCGTGCGCTCGGCCGAGGCCAGCGCCTCGTCGGCCCGGCGGACCGTGCGGTGGGAGGCGGGGTTTCCGGGCAGCAGCTGTTCCCCGCTCACCGCGAGGCCGATGTAGGCCACGTCCAGGGGCCATTCCTGCCGGGAACGGCTCAGGGTGACGCCGAAGAGCTGGAGCCGGCCGTGGGCGCCGGCCATGTACTGGGCGTACCGCTCCTCGAAGGCGTGGGCCGCGCCGCTCGGTGCCTCCTTGAGCTCCTTCACCGCCCGGGCCAGCGCGCCGCTGCGCCGCAGGAGTTCGACCCCGGCCCTCGGCGCGAAGGCCGGCAGGCCCGTCATGTGTTCCACCGCGTGCGCGCAGCTCTGGGCGACCAGTTCCCGGTACAGGGCCTGCGCGGCGCCGCTCAGCCCGGCCGGCGGGGTGTGGGCCAGCACGTGCTCGGCGAGGGCCCCGGGCGAGAGGTCCAGGCCGAGCAGGGTGTCCATGTCCAGGGCGCCCAGGGCGGCGAAGGCGTCCCCGACGGCGTCCACCGCGGCGAGCCGCTCGTTCTCCGGCAGCGCCGCCGAGACCGCGCCGAGCCGTCCGGCGAGGGTCTCGGTGAGCCGGCGCACCTCGGGGTCGCGCAGTTCCGCCGGGGGCCTGAGCCAGCGCCGGCCGGGCGGGG
The DNA here is from genome assembly GCF_042890765.1 of Streptomyces sp. NPDC002032. Taxonomy (NCBI): domain Bacteria; kingdom Bacillati; phylum Actinomycetota; class Actinomycetes; order Kitasatosporales; family Streptomycetaceae; genus Streptomyces; species Streptomyces sp. NPDC002032. Next base: position 19,215 of record NZ_JBIASM010000032.1, read on the forward strand.
CCGGATCGGGCGCCAGGCCCGCCCCCGGGGTCCGTGCCAGGAAGGACTTGACGACGGCGCTCGCCGCCGTGCCCGCCACCCGTAAGAGAACCGTCTCGAACCCCGTCACATGGCCTCCCCGCCCGAGTCCGTCAGTATCGCGGGTACCGGCGGTAACTTCGTCGGATACCGATCGGTAACAACCTCTAGCGGAGCCCCCTGGGGCGCCTCTATGGTGCGGGACATGCCGAACCTGCCCGATGTCGTGCTGTGGTCCATACCTGCCTTCGTGCTGCTCACCGTCATCGAGGTGGTGAGCTACCGGCTGCGTCCCGACGAGGACGCCGCCGGGTACGACACCAGGGACGCCGTCACGAGCGTCACCATGGGCCTCGGCAGCATCGGCTTCGACCTGCTCTGGAAGATCCCGGTCGTCGCCGTCTTCACCGCGGTCTACGAACTGACGCCGCTGCGCGTGCCGTTCCTGTGGTGGACCGCCCTGCTGATGCTGCTCGCGCAGGACTTCCTCTACTACTGGCAGCACCGGCTGCACCACGTCATCCGCATCCTGTGGGCCTGCCACGTCGTGCACCACAGCAGCAAGCGGTTCAACCTCACCACCGCCCTGCGCCAGCCCTGGACCAGTGCGACCACCTGGTGGTTCTACCTGCCGATGGTCGCCCTCGGGGTGCACCCGGCCGCGATCCCGTTCTGCTACGGCATCAACCTGCTGTACCAGTTCTGGGTCCACACCGAGCGCATCGGGAAGCTGCCGCGCCCCTACGAGTACGTGTTCAACACCCCCTCGCACCACCGCGTCCACCACGCCTCCCAGGGCGGCTACCTGGACCGCAACTTCGGCGGCATCCTGATCGTCTGGGACCGGATGTTCGGGTCCTGGGTGGGGGAGACGGAGCGGCCCGTCTACGGGCTCACCAAGAACATCGCCACCCACAACCCGCTGCGCGTGGCCACGCACGAGTACGCCGCCATCGCGCGCGACGTGCGCGCCGCAGGCAGCTGGCGCGAGCGCGCCGGGCGGGTCTTCCGCGGCCCCGGCTGGCAGCCCGCCGCCCCGGCGGCCGCCGCCGCGCCCGTCGGAGAGTCCCCCGCCCCGCCCGCGCCCGTCGGAGAGTCCCCCGCCCCGCCCGCGCCCGCCGCCGAGTCCGCCGCCGCGCCCGCCGCCCCGGCTCCCGTGTCCGCGCCGGAGCGGGCCGCGTGAGCGTCGCCGGGTCCCGTACGCCGCCCGCCGCGGCCCGTCCCGCGGCCACCGGGGCCGGCCGCCTGCTGCTCGGCGCGTTCGCCGTGGCCGCCGCCGCCGACCTCGGCGCGCTGCTGGCCGGCTGGCACCTCGGGCACGTCATCGCCAAACCGCTGCTGATGCCGCTGCTGGTGGCCCACGTCGTCACCCGCGGCGCGCCCCGCCCGCTGGTCGCCGCCCTGCTGTTCGGCTGGGGCGGGGACCTCGCGCTGCTCTTCGACGCCGACCCCGCCTTCCTCGTCGGCATGGGCTCCTTCGCCGCCGGGCACGTCTGCTACCTCGTGCTCTTCCGCCGGGGCCGGAGCCGGACCGGCCCCGCGCTCGGGGCCGCGTACGCCCTCGCGCTCACCGGGACCGTCGCGCTGCTCTGGGGCGACCTGCCGCCCGGCCTGCGCGTCCCGGTCGCCGGGTACAGCCTGCTGCTCACCGCCATGGCCTACCGTTCCGGCGCGCTCGGCCGCACCGCCGCCGTCGGCGGGGCGCTGTTCCTGCTGTCCGACACCCTGATCGCCACCGGGGTCGCCGACTGGCCCCAGCTGCCCCGCCCCGACTTCTGGATCATGGCCACCTACCTCGCGGCCCAGTACCTGCTGGCCGTGGGCGCGCTCGCTCCGGCGCAGGCGTACCGTAGGGAAGTCATACAAGACTGAATCAATCTCCTCCGGAGGGCTGCACCACCATGCGCGCCACCGTCATCCACGCCCCGAACGACATCCGCGTGGAGGAGGTGCCCGACGCTGCGATCCAGCGCCCCGAGGACGCCGTCGTCCGCGTGCTGCGCGCCTGCATCTGCGGCAGCGACCTGTGGGCCTACCGCGGCGAGGCCGCGCGCCAGCCCGGCCAGCGCATCGGGCACGAGTTCCTCGGCGTCGTCGAGGAGACCGGCTCCGCCGTCTCCGGCCTGCGCGCCGGCGACCTCGTCGTGGCCCCCTTCATGTGGTCCGACGGCACCTGCGACTACTGCTCCGAGGGCCTGTACACCTCCTGCGTGCACGGGGGCTTCTGGGGCTCGGTCGGCCACGACGGCGGCCAGGGCGAGGCCGTCCGCGTCCCGCACGCCGACGGCACCCTGGTCAAGCTCCCGGCGGAGGCCGTCTCCGACGACCACCTGCTGACCGGGCTGCTGGCCCTCTCCGACGTCATGGGCACCGGCCACCACGCCGCCCTCGGCGCGGGCGTCCGCAAGGGCTCCACCGTCGCCGTCGTCGGCGACGGGGCGGTCGGGCTGTGCGGCGTCCTGGCCGCCAAGCGGCTCGGCGCCGACCGGATCATCGCCCTGGGCCGGCACAGCGTCCGTACCGACATCGCCAAGCTGTTCGGCGCCACCGACGTGGTCGCCGAGCGCGGCGAGGCGGCCGAGGCGGCCGTCCGCGAACTGACCGGCGGCCAGGGCGCGCACGCCGTCATCGAGGCCGTCGGCACCGAGCAGTCCATGCGCACCGCCGTGAACATCACCCGCGACGGCGGGGCCATCGGCTACGTCGGCGTCCCGCACGGCAGCGGCACCGGCCTCGACCTCGGCGTGATGTTCGACCGCAACATCACCCTGCGCGGCGGCGTGGCACCGGTCCGCGCGTACATCCCCGAGCTGCTGGAGGACGTGCTGAGCGGGGCCATCGACCCCTCGCCCGTCTTCGACCGCGCCGTGTCCCTGGACGAGGTCCCGGACGGCTACCGGGCGATGGACGACCGCAGCGCCCTCAAGGTCCTGATCAAGCCCTGAGCCCCGGCGTACGCGGACGGGCCGGGCGGGGGACTCCCCGCCCGGCCCGTCCGTCGTCAGTGCCCGGCCCTGCCCTCCGTCACTTGACGGCCTTGAGCGCGTCGATCACGCCCGAGCCGTAGTAACCGGTCTGGCCCCACTTGGCCTTGCAGGTGGCGGCGTCGATCAGGTTGCCGGTGTTGTCGTAGATCTTGTCCGGGCAGGCCGTCTTCGTGGCCTGGGCCTTGAGCATCGCCTGGACCTGCGAGGGCGTGGCCCACGGGTGCGCGCTCTTGATCAGCGCCGCGACGCCCGCCACGTGCGGGGTCGCCATCGAGGTGCCCTGCTTGTAGCCGTAGCCGCCGCCCGGAAGGGTGGACAGCACCCGGCCGTTGGCGTCGGGCGTGGCCGGGATCTGCCACTTGTCGCCGCCGGGGGCGGCGACGTCGACGACGCCGAGCCCGTAGCTGGAGTAGTACGAACGGAAGCCCTTGTCACCGGTCGCGCTGACCGTGACCACACCGGGCAGCTGCGCCGGCAGGTCCAGGCAGGTCTTCGGGTCGATGGTGCGCGGGACGGGGGTGGCGTCGTCCGGGCTGCTCGTGTCGACGAGGGAGTCGGCGGCCAGGTCGAAATCCTCGTTGCCCGCGGCGGCCACGTTCAGGACGCCCTTGCGCTCCGCGTACTTGGTGGCCCGGGCGAGGGACTCCACCAGCGCCTTCTGGTCGTCGTCCGACTTGCAGTTGAACATCCACGGGTCGACGTAGTAGCTGTTGTTCGTCACCTCGATCCCCTTCTCGGCGGCGAACATGAAGCCGCAGACGACCGCCTCGGTGAAGAACAGGCTGGTCCCGGGCTCGCTCACCTTGATGCCCGCGACCTTCACCCCCGGCGCCACACCGCTGACGCCGATGCCGTTGCGCGGCGCGGCGATGGTGCCCGCCACGTGCGTGCCGTGGTCGGAGCCGTCCGGGTACGGGCGCCAGGCGCCGTCGGTGGTGTCGGCGACGCCCCCGACGCAGTTGGCGGACTGGCCCTTGGAGAAGTTGGCGGTCAGATCGGGGTGGGTGTCGTCGACACCGGTGTCTATGACGCCCACGGTGACGTCCGGGCTGCCCTCGTTGATCTTGTGCGCCTGATCGGCCTTGATCGCCCGCAGGTCCCACTGGTTCGACTCCAGGGGCTCCTGCCCCGGCGCCGCCTGGGCCGCCGCCTTCGCCGCGTCCGCCGCGCTCAGCTTCTGGGTCGTGCCCTCCTCGGTGGTCTGCACCGTCTGGAGGGGGGTCGTCCGGGTGGCGCCCACCGACACGAAGAGGCTGCGCTGGGCCCGCAGCAGCTTGGCGAAGTCCGGGTTCTGGGAGTGCGCGACGACGACCCCGATCTGCTCGTAGGACGTCACCACCGTCCCGCCGGCCCGCTCGACGGCCTTCGCGGCCTGCTGGACCGTCCCGTACGCGGTCAGGTTCGCCACGTACGACAGCTTCGGGCCCGCGGTGGCGGCCTTCGCGGCCGTCGCCGGGCCCGCCGTGTTGCCGAGCGGCGCGGCCGAGGCCGCCACCGAGGGCAGGAAGGCGAGCGAGGCCGTGAGCGCGAGGCCGACCGGAACGGCGAGGACCCGCCGGCGGCCGTGTCCCAGATGAGCCATGGGTTCTCCACATCATCCGTCAAAAAGCCGTCCGCACGCGGTTGCGTCGGACGGGTTCATGACACGCGAACCTAGCGCTGACGTTCCCTTCCGCGCCATCCGTTCGGGAAATCAGTCGTTCGAAAAGAGAACCGTCAAAGAAACAACGGGTGTTGAACCGTCCCGAGACGCGAGCCGTGCCGTTGACAGGGGGGATCAGCACCTCTCCCCCCACACACGGAGGTCGTCTTGCCGTCCGTCCCCACCGCACCCGCGTCACAAGGAGAACCCCCCGTGACCACCGAAGCAGCGCCCCCGCAGGGCGGCGCGGAAACGTCACCGGCGAGCCCCACGGCCGAGCAGCTCGCGGCCGCGCAGCAGAGCCCCGAGTTCGCCGAACTGCGCGGCTCCTACCGCTCCTTCGCCTTCCCGCTCACCGTGGCCTTCATCGCCTGGTACCTGCTCTACGTCCTGCTGTGCAACTACGCGGGCGGCTTCATGGGGACCAAGCTCTTCGGCAACATCAACGTCGCCCTGGTGCTCGGCCTCGCCCAGTTCGCGACGACCTTCCTCATCGCCTGGTGGTACTCGCGCCACGCCGCCACCCGCCTCGACCCCAAGGCCGAGGCCATCAAGGCACGCCTGGAGGCCGGAGCATGAGCGCCCTCACGCACCTGACGGTCGCCGCCGGAGCCGGCGAGCACCGCCCGATCATCCTCACCCTCTTCGGGCTGTTCGTCGCGGCCACCCTGGTCATCACGATCTGGGCCGGCCGCCAGACCAAGGGCGCCGCCGACTTCTACGCGGGCGGCCGCCAGTTCACCGGCTTCCAGAACGGCCTGGCCATCTCCGGCGACTACATGTCCGCCGCGTCCTTCCTCGGCATCGCCGGAGTCATCGCCCTCAAGGGCTACGACGGCTTCCTGTACTCCATCGGCTTCCTGGTCGCGTGGCTGGTGGCCCTGCTGCTCGTCGCCGAGCCGCTGCGCAACTCCGGCCGCTACACGATGGGCGACGTCCTCGCGTACCGGATGCGCCAGCGGCCCGTCCGGACCGCCGCCGGCATCTCCACCATCGTCGTCTCGATCTTCTACCTGCTCGCGCAGATGGCAGGCGCGGGCGTACTGGTCTCCCTGCTGCTCGGCATCACCAGCGACGGCGGCCAGATCGGGATCGTCGCCCTGGTCGGCGTGCTGATGATCCTCTACGTGACCATCGGCGGCATGAAGGGCACCACCTGGGTCCAGATGGTCAAGGCCGTCCTGCTCATCGCGGGCGCCCTGCTCATCACCTTCCTGGTGCTGTGGAAGTTCCACTTCAACGTCTCCGCCCTGCTCGGCAAGGCCGCCGAGAACAGCGGCAAGGGCGCCTCCTTCCTGGAACCGGGTCTCAAATACGGCCTCACCGGCACCTCGAAGCTGGACTTCCTCTCGCTGGGCCTCGCCCTGGTCCTCGGCACCGCCGGCCTGCCGCACATCCTGATCCGCTTCTACACCGTGCCCACCGCGAAGGCCGCCCGGAAGTCCGTGAACTGGGCCATCGGCATCATCGGCGCCTTCTACCTGATGACGATCGCGCTCGGCTTCGGCGCCGCCGCCCTGCTCAGCCCCAAGGAGATCACCGACTCCAACCCGTCCGGCAACACCGCCGCCCCGCTGCTGGCCCAGGCCGTCGGCGGCGGCGCCGACTCCACGGGCGGCGCGGTCCTGCTCGCCGTGATCTCCGCGGTCGCCTTCGCGACGATCCTCGCGGTGGTCGCCGGCCTCACCCTCGCCTCCTCCTCGTCCTTCGCGCACGACATCTACGTGAACGTGATCCGCAAGGGCGAGGCCACCGAGAAGGAAGAGGTACGGGCGGCCCGCTGGTCCACCGTCGTGATCGGCGCCGTCGCCATCGTCCTCGGCGCGCTCGCCCGGGACATCAACATCGCCGGCCTGGTGGCCCTCGCCTTCGCCGTAGCGGCCTCGGCGAACCTGCCGACGATCCTCTACAGCCTCTTCTGGAAGCGCTTCACCACCCGCGGCGCCCTCTGGTCCATCTACGGCGGCCTCGTCTCCTCGGTGGTCCTGGTCCTGTTCTCGCCCGTGGTCTCCGGCAACGAGAAGACCTCGATGTTCAAGGGCGTCGACTTCCACTGGTTCCCCCTGGAGAACCCGGGGATCGTCTCCATCCCCCTCGGGTTCCTGCTGGGATGGCTGGGAACCGTACTGTCCAAGGAGAAGGCCGACCCCCAGAAGTTCGCCGAGCTGGAGGTCCGTTCCCTCACCGGAACAGGCGCTCACTGAGATCCGCCGAACACCCAGCGTGGCCGCGTCGTACTTCTCTACGACGCGGCCGCGCCGCGTCTCGTTCCTTTGGGCCCCCCTGCGGGCGACGCCCGTCGCGTAGGCTCGAAAGCAGCGCTCCCGCGTACCCGCGACGGCGCCAAGCTTTACGGATCCGGACAGGGAGGGGGCCCACAGTGCTTCTCGACACCTACGGCCGCGTGGCCACTGACCTGCGCGTCTCACTCACCGACCGGTGCAATCTGCGCTGCACTTACTGCATGCCCGAGGAGGGCCTGCAGTGGCTCGGCAAGTCCGACCTGCTGAGCGACGACGAGATCGTCCGGCTGGTCCGCATCGCCGTCACCCGGCTCGGGATCACCGAGGTCCGCTTCACCGGCGGCGAGCCGCTGCTGCGGCCCGGCCTGGTCGGGATCGTCGAGCAGTGCGCGGCCCTGGAGCCGCGCCCCCGGATGTCCCTGACCACCAACGGCATCGGCCTCAAGCGCACCGCACAGGCGCTCAAGGCCGCCGGCCTGGACCGGGTAAACGTTTCGCTGGACACGCTGCGCCCCGAGGTCTTCAAGACCCTCACCCGCCGCGACCGCCACCGCGACGTCGTCGACGGCATGGCGGCCGCCCGCGCGGCCGGTCTGACCCCGGTCAAGGTCAACGCCGTGCTGATGCCCGGGCTGAACGCCGACGAGGCCCCCGACCTGCTCGCCTGGGCGGTGGAGAACGAGTACGAGCTCCGCTTCATCGAGCAGATGCCCCTCGACGCCCAGCACGGCTGGAAGCGCGACGGCATGATCACCGCCGGGGACATCCTCCAGTCCCTGCGCACCCGCTTCACCCTCACCGAGGAGGGCTCCGAGGAGCGCGGCTCCGCTCCCGCCGAGCGCTGGGTGGTCGACGGCGGCCCGGCCACCGTCGGGGTCATCGCCTCCGTCACCCGCCCCTTCTGCGGGGCCTGTGACCGTACGCGGCTCACGGCCGACGGCCAGATCCGTACCTGCCTGTTCGCCACCGAGGAGTCGGACCTGCGCGCCGCCCTGCGCTCGGGCGCCCCGGACGAGGAGATCGCCCGGCTGTGGAAGGTGGCGATGTGGGGGAAGAAGGCCGGTTCCGGTCTCGACGACCCGTCCTTCCTCCAGCCCGACCGCCCCATGTCGGCGATCGGCGGCTGAACGGCCGGGCCGGGCCGTCGGTCGGCCCGGCGCCCCGCGTGACCCCGTGCCCGCTGGACCGCGTACCCGAGGTGCCCGCGCGCTCAGCCGCGCTCCGAGCCCTCCGGCTGGACCCACTCGTCGAGCTTCACGACGTCCTTGAGGAACCCGCGCACGCCCAGGAAGCCGGCCAGGTGCTCGCGGTGTTCCTCGCACGCCAGCCACGTCTTGCGCCGCTCCGGCGCGTGCAGCTTCGGGTTGTTCCACGCCAGGACCCACTCCGCCGGGGCACGGCAGCCCTTGGCGGAACAGGTGGGGGAGTCGATCTCGGAGCCGGGCCCGGAGAAGAAGTCAGGGGAGTTCACGGCCTCAACCCTACAAACGGAAGGGCGACGCCGGGCAGCCACGGGGGGAGCTGCCCGGCGTCGGTCCGTCGCTCCGACGGGGGATGCGGAGCGCGTAGGCAGTATGTCACGCAGGACCCGCCGGGGTGCACCGGAACTTCATGATTGATCTGAGCTTTTACTGAGGTTTCCCGCCTCCAGTGCGGGGCGCACAGGGGCCGGTACGAAGTGCGACGGCAGCGAGGGCGTCGACTCGCGGCCGGCGTTCGCGATGACCACCGCGATGTAGGGCAGCAGGAGACCGGCGGCCAGCGTCACCATCGCCACATGGCGTTCCACGTTCCACAGCACGACCGTGGCGACGACCGACAGGGTACGGATCGCCATCGAGATCACGTACCGGCGCTGGCGTCCGCGCACGTCCTCGGCGAGGCTCATCCGCGCCCCGGTGATCCGGAAGACCTCGGCCCCGTTCCGCTTCGACCGCTCCATGTTCCACCACCCGATCCACCCGCCGGGCACGCCCCGGCCCGCGACCCTCCCACCGTACGCCGCCCCCGCGCCGGTGAGGAGCAGGGGGTGTCCCTCCGATGGGCCATCCGACATGCGCGGGGGCCCGGACGGGCCGAGACTGGGCCCACATGCGCACAACGCGCCACGAGGAGGCTCGACATGCAATGGTTGTGGGCGATCATCGTCGGTTTCGTGCTGGGCCTCATAGCCCGGGCCATCCTGCCGGGCAAGCAGCACCAGCCCCTGTGGCTGACCACCCTCTTCGGCATCGTCGGAGCCCTCCTCGGCAATGCCGTGTCGCGGTGGATCGGCGTCGAGGACACGCGGGGCATCGACTGGATCAGGCACCTGCTGCAACTGGCCGGCGCGGTCCTGATCGTCGGGCTCGGCGACATGGCTTACATGGCGCTGTGGGGCAGCAGACGCCGCACCGTGTAGCGCCGCGCACGCCGAAGGGGCCGCTGCGGACGTCGTGTCCGCACCGGCCCCTCGTCGTACCGGCCGCCGCGCGGCGGCCGTCCTGCCGTGCCGTCAGGCGCCGGTGACCTCGACCGCCGCCAGGTTCTTCTTGCCGCGCCGCAGCACGAGCCAGCGGCCGTGCAGCAGTTCCTCCGCGGCGGGGACCGCGTCCTCGGCGGTGACCTTCACGTTGTTCACGTAGGCACCGCCCTCCTTCACGGTCCGGCGGGCGGCGGACTTGCTGGCGACCAGGCCGGTCTCCGCGAGCAGGTCCACCACCAGGCCGGGCTCGGCGACCCGTGCCTGCGGCAGCTCGGAGAGGGCCGCGGCCAGGGTGGCCTCGTCCAGCTCCGCCAGCTCGCCCTGGCCGAACAGCGCCTTCGACGCGGCGATCACGGCGACGCACTGGGCGGCGCCGTGCACCAGCGTGGTCAGCTCCTCCGCGAGCGCCCGCTGCGCGGCACGCGCCTGCGGCCGCTCGGCGGTCTGCGCCTCCAGCTCCTCCAGTTCCGCGCGGGACTTGAAGGACAGGATCCGCATGTAGGTGGAGATGTCCCGGTCGTCCACGTTCAGCCAGAACTGGTAGAACGCGTACGGGGTCGTCATCTCCGGGTCCAGCCAGACGGCGCCGCTCTCGGACTTGCCGAACTTGGTGCCGTCCGCCTTGACCATCAGCGGGGTGGCCATCGCGTGGACGTGCGCGTCCGGCTCCACCCGGTGGATCAGGTCGAGCCCGGCCGTCAGGTTGCCCCACTGGTCCGAGCCGCCCTGCTGGAGGGTGCAGCCGTAGCGGCGGTACAGCTCCAGGAAGTCCATGCCCTGGAGCAGCTGGTAGCTGAACTCGGTGTAGCTGATGCCCTGGTCGGACTCCAGCCGCTTGGCGACGGAGTCCTTCGTCAGCATCTTGTTGACCCGGAAGTGCTTGCCGATGTCCCGCAGGAACTCGATGGCGGACATGCCCGCCGTCCAGTCCAGGTTGTTCACCATGAGCGCCGCGTTCTCGCCCTCGAAGGACAGGAACGGCTCGATCTGCGAGCGCAGCCGGGTGACCCAGTTGGCGATGGTCTCCGGGTCGTTCAGCGTGCGCTCGGCGGTCGGGCGCGGGTCACCGATCTGACCGGTGGCCCCGCCGACCAGCGCCAGCGGCCGGTGACCGGCCTGCTGGAGCCGGCGCACGGTGAGCACCTGCACCAGGTGCCCCACGTGCAGCGAGGCCGCCGTCGGGTCGAAGCCGCAATAGAAGGTGACCGGACCGTCCGCGAACGCCTTGCGCAGCGCTTCTTCGTCGGTGGACTGGGCGAAGAGCCCGCGCCACTTCAGTTCGTCGACGATGTCCGTCACGGTCTCTCGACTCCTTCGATGTCTGAAATTGCCATGGTCAGTCTAGGTGGGTCAGACGCCCTTGCTGACCGAGCTCATGTTGAAGTCCGGGATCCGCAGCGCCGGCATCGCGGCCCGCGTGAACCAGTCCCCCCACTCACGCGGCAGGGTCTTCTCGGTCCGGCCGGCCTCGGTGGCCCGCGACAGCAGGTCCACCGGGGACTCGTTGAACCGGAAGTTGTTGACCTCGCCCGTGACCTGCCCGTTCTCCACCAGGTAGACCCCGTCCCGGGTCAGGCCCGTCAGCAGCAGGGTGGCCGGGTCGACCTCGCGGATGTACCAGAGGCAGGTCAGCAGCAGGCCCCGTTCGGTGCCCGCCACCATCTCCTCCAGCGACTTGTCCCCGCCCCCGTCCAGGACGAGGTTGCCGAAGCCGGGGGAGAGCGGCAGCCCGGTCAGGGCCGCGCTGTGCCGGGTGGTGGTGAGCCGGGCCAGCTCGCCGCCGCTGATCCACTCCGTCGCCGGGACCGGCAGGCCGTTGTCGAACACCGAGGCGTCGTCGCCGGAGCTGTGCGCGATCACGAAGGGCGCCGACTCCAGGCCCGGCGTGTGCGGGTCGCTGCGCAGGGTCAGCGGCAGCGGGGACAGCCGCTCGCCGATGCGGGTGCCGCCGCCGGGCTTGGAGAAGACCGTGCGGCCCTCCGTCGCGTCCCGGGCCGCCGCCGACCACATCTGGTAGATCAGCAGGTCCGCCACGGCCGTGGGCGGCAGCAGCGTCTCGTACCGCCCGGCCGGCAGCTCGATCCTGCGTTCCGCCCAGCCGAGCCGTACGGCGAGCTCCGCGTCCAGCACGGTGGGGTCCACGTCCTTGAAGTCCCGGGTGGCCCGGCCGGCCCAGGCCGAGCGCGAGCGGTCCGGGGACTTCGCGTTCAGCTCCAGGGTGCCGCCCGGCTGGTCGTGGCGCAGCCGCAGCCCGGTCGAGGTGCCGACGTACGTGGAGACCATCTCGTGCTGGGCGAAGCCGTACAGCTCCCGCCCGCCGGCCCGGGCCCGGGCGAAGGCCTCGCCGAGCGCCGGGGCGAAGTCCGCGAACACCGCCGAGGAGGTCTCGGCGGGGCCGTCGGTGAAGTCCGGCGAGGCCGGGGTCCCGGTCACCAGCGGCTGGGCGTCCTCGGCGGGACCGGCCCCGCGCGCGGCCGCCTCGGCGGCCCGTACCAGCGGTTCCAGGTCCGCGGCCGTGACGGCGGAGCGCGAGACGACCCCCGAGGCCGTGCCCTCCTTGCCGTCGACGGTGGCGATGACCGTCAGGGTGCGCCCGCGGGTGACGCCGTTGGTGGTGAGCGCGTTGCCCGCCCAGCGCAGGTTGGCGCTGGACTCCTCGTCCGCGATGACGACGCAGCCGTCGGCGGCGGACAGCTCCAGGGCGCGCTCGACGATCTCGTGCGGCGTGGTTCGGGTCGACATCAGCGTCCGGCCTCCTGCGTGGTGTTCAAGATGTTCACGTCGCGGAACAGGGCGGACGGGCAGCCGTGGGAGACCGCCGCGACCTGGCCCGGCTGGGCCTTCCCGCAGTTGAAGGCGCCGCCCAGGACGTAGGTCTGCGGGCCGCCGACCTTCTCCATCGAGCCCCAGAAGTCGGTCGTCGTGGCCTGGTAGGCCACGTCGCGCAGCTGCCCGGCCAGCCGGCCGTTCTCGATCCGGTAGGCCCGTTGCTGCGTGAACTGGAAGTTGTAGCGCTGCATGTCGATCGACCAGGAGCGGTCCCCGACCACGTAGATCCCGCGCTCCACCCCGCCGATCAGGTCCTCGGTGGACAGGCCGCCCGGATCCGGCTGGAGGGAGACGTTCGCCATCCGCTGGACGGGCACGTGGCCGGGGGAGTCGGCGTACGCGCAGCCGTTGGAGCGCCCCAGACCGGTGAGCCTGGCGATCCGCCGGTCCAGCTGGTAGCCGGCCAGGGTGCCGTCCTTGACGAGGTCCCAGCTCTGCGCCTCGACGCCCTCGTCGTCGTAGCCGATCGTGGCCAGGCCGTGCTCGGCCGTGCGGTCACCGGTCACGTTCATGATCGAGGAGCCGTACTTGAGCTTGCCGAGCTGGTCGAAGGTGGCGAAGGAGGTTCCCGCGTACGCCGCCTCGTAGCCCAGCGCCCGGTCGAGCTCGGTGGCGTGGCCGATGGACTCGTGGATGGTCAGCCACAGGTTGGACGGGTGCACGACCAGGTCGTAGCGCCCGGCCTCGACGCTCGGCGCCCGCATCTTCTCGGCGAGCAGGCCGGGGATCTCCTCCAGCTCGGAGTTCCAGTCCCAGCCGGTGCCCGTCAGGTACTCCCAGCCGCGTCCGGCCGGCGGGGCGATGGTGCGCATCGAGTCGAACTCGCCGGTGGTGGCGTTCACGGCGACGGCGGTGAGCTGCGGGTGGATCCGCACCCGCTGCTGCGTGGTGGAGGTGCCCGCGGTGTCGGCGTAGAACTTGTTCTCGTGGACGGCGAGCAGCGAGGCGTCGACGTGCGCGACGCCCTCGGCGGCCAGCAGCCGGGAGCTCCAGTCGGCGAGCAGGGCCGCCTTCTCGGTGTCCGGCACCGCGAAGGGGTCCACGTCGTAGGCGGAGATCCAGGTCTTGTCGGCGTGCACCGGCTCGTCGGCCAGCTCGACCCGCTCGTCCGAGCCCGCGGCCTTGATCACCTGGGCGGACAGCTTCGCCATGGCCACGGCCTGTGAGGCCACCTTGGCGGCGGCGTCCATGGTGAGGTCGACGCCGGAGGCGAAGCCCCAGCTGCCCCCGTGCACCACGCGGACCGCGTACCCGAGGTCCGTGGTGTCGGAGCCGCCGGAGGGCTTGGCGTCGCGCAGGCGCCAGGAGGCGCTGCGGATCCGCTCGAGCCGGAAGTCGGCATGGTCGGCGCCCAGCGCGCGGGCCCGGGCGAGCGCCGCGTCGGCGAGCGCCCGCAGGGGCAGCGCGGTGAAGGCCGCGTCGATGGAATGGGCCACGGAAATCCTCCGGGGGTCGGGGCAGGTCGGCTCGATCATGTCGCGATCGGCCCCCCGGTGCATACCCGTTTCTGTAGGTACTCGACAGCGCGCGTCGCAAGGCCCTGTCGGAGCCCGATTCTCCGGATGCGCGGCCGGACCTATAGGTTTTTGCTATTCAGACAGCTAGCGAAAGGGTGATCCGTTGAGCCGCTCGGTTCTCGTCACCGGAGGTAACCGGGGCATCGGCCTCGCCATCGCCCGGGCCTTCGCGCAGGCCGGCGACAAGGTCGCGGTCACGTACCGCTCGGGAGAGCCGCCGCAGGAGCTCACCGAGCTGGGTGTGCTGGCCGTGCGCTGCGACATCACCGACTCCGAGCAGGTGGAGCAGGCCTACAAGGAGGTGGAGGCCAAGCACGGCAACGTCGAGGTGCTGGTGGCCAACGCCGGCGTCACCAAGGACACGCTGCTGATGCGCATGTCCGAGGAGGACTTCGCCTCCGTGGTCGACACCAACCTCACGGGCACCTTCCGCGTCGTCAAGCGGGCCAACCGCGGCATGCTCCGGGCGAAGAAGGGCCGCGTCGTCCTGATCTCCTCGGTCGTGGGCCTGATGGGCTCGGCCGGCCAGGCCAACTACGCCGCCTCGAAGGCCGCGCTGGTGGGCTTCGCCCGCTCCCTCGCCCGCGAGCTGGGCTCCCGCAACATCACCTTCAACGTGGTCGCCCCCGGTTTCGTGGACACCGACATGACGAAGGTGCTCACCGACGAGCAGCGCGCCGCCATCGTGGGCCAGGTGCCGCTCGCCCGTTACGCGCAGCCCGAGGAGATCGCGGCGGCCGTGAGCTTCCTGGCGTCCGACGACGCCGCGTACATCACAGGAGCCGTCATTCCCGTTGACGGCGGATTGGGCATGGGTCACTGATCACCATGAGCGGAATTCTCGACGGCAAGCGCATCCTCATCACCGGGGTGCTGATGGAGTCCTCCATCGCCTTCCACACCGCCCGGCTGGCCCAGGAGCAGGGCGCCGAGGTCATCCTCACCGCCTTCCCGCGGCCGACGCTGACCGAGCGCATCGCGCGCAAGCTCCCCAAGCCCGCGAAGGTCATCGAGCTCGACGTCACCAACGACGAGCACCTGGCCCGCCTGGAGGGCCTCGTCCGCGACGAGCTGGGCGGCCTCGACGGCGTCGTCCACTCCATCGGCTTCGCGCCGCAGGACGCCCTGGGCGGCAACTTCCTCAACACCCCGTTCGAGTCGGTGGCCACGGCCATGCACGTCTCGGCGTTCTCGCTGAAGTCGCTGACCATGGCCTGCAAGCCGCTGTTCCCGCACGAGGGCGCGGCCGTCGTCGGCCTCACCTTCGACGCGCAGTTCGCCTGGCCGCAGTACGACTGGATGGGCCCGGCCAAGGCCGCGCTGGAGGCCACCAGCCGTTACCTCGCCCGCGACCTGGGCAAGGAGAACATCCGCTGCAACCTGGTCTCGGCCGGTCCGATCGGCTCGATGGCCGCGAAGTCCATCCCCGGTTTCAGTGACCTGGCGGAGGTCTGGAACTCCCGCTCCATGCTGGAGTGGGACATGAGCGACCCGGAGCCGGCGGGCCGGGGCGTCGTCGCCCTGCTGTCGGACTGGTTCCCGAAGACCACGGGCGAGATCGTCCACGTCGACGGCGGCCTGCACGCGATGGGCGCCTGACCGGCACCCGCATCCGTACGGCGGTGGCCGCGCCTCCTTTTCCGGGAGGCGCGGCCACCGCCGTTTTCGCGCTCCGGAACAGGGGAGGCGGGGTGTCGTTCGATCAGATTTCCGCTGTCCGACCGGATCTTCCCGAGTCGAAAACCGGGACAGATGCCTGCAAACTGGCCACGTCGGGATCTTCCCGGCTGCTTCGGGGAGGAGGTACTGGCGTGCGCGCGAGGCCGAGCCGAGCGGTATCGCTGCTGGTCACCTCAGTGGTCCTGACCGCACTCCTGATCCCCGGGGCCACCCCGCGCCCCGGCACGCGGCAGCCCGCGGTGGACCCCGAATCCGCCGCCCTGGCCGTCGTGGACCTCGCCGACATCCCCGCCGAGCCACCCGTACGGCCCGCCCCGGCCGTCCCCCGGGAACTCTTCGGCGCCGACTGCGACACCGAGATCGACGGCTCGCAGGTGATCGCGCGCTGCCACAACGGCTACCCCGAGACCGACCTGCTGCGCCTGCACGTGGAGTGCGACCGCTGGTGGGACCTGGACGCCGACAGCGCCGCCGTGCCCCTGGACCCGGCCGGCCGGGTCCGGCTCACCGGGCGCTGCTGGAAAGAGGTCCGCACGGCCTGGGTGAGCCACCAGCGGCCCTGAGGCGGATCAGCGGCGGCCCTCGCCGAGGCACACGTACGGGTAGCCCGCCGCCTCCGAGGCCGCCGCCTCCCCGTCCCCGCGCCGGATCGCCTCGATCAGACGGGCGTGGTCCAGGTGGTCGGCCGGATCCAGCACGGCGCCGACGTCCGCCCGCAGCCAGTCCGCCACCAGGTCGCCCAGGTCCGCGTACAGCTCGATCAGCACGTCGTTGTGCGAGGCCGTCACCACCGCCATGTGCAGGGCGACGTCGGCCCCGACGAACAGTTCCGTGTCCCCGCTCGCCCACGCCTCCTCGCGCCGCGCCAGCAGCGCGTCCAGCTGTACGAGGTCCCGCTCTGTGCGCCGCTCCGCGGCCAGCCGGGCCGCCGCCGACTCCATCGTCGAACGCAGCTCCGCGATGTGCCGGGGGTCGGCCCCGGAGAAACGGCGGTGCATCACCCCGGCCAGCTCACTGGTGGCGATCACGTAGGTGCCCGAACCCTGGCGGATGTCCAGCAGTCCGTTGTGCGCCAGCGCGCGGACCGCCTCCCGCACCGTGTTGCGGGCCACGCCCATCAGCTCGACCAGCTCGGGCTCGGTCGGGATCCGGCCCCCCACCGGCCACTCCCCGGAGGTGATCTGGTTCCGGAGCTGGGCGATCACCTGATCGACGAGCGCGGATCGCCGGGGCGAAGTCAGCGGCATGGGCGCGCGACCCTCTCTTGTGGCTCTGCTGGAGTGGTGGCTGGGGTTGGCTGGGGCGGTGACTGGGGCGGTGACTGGGGCGGTGACTGGGGCGGTGGAACGACTGGACAACCAATCATCCCATGATTCTATGATGGTTCAATGTCCGACGAAGATATCCAGACCATGAACCGCCCCGCGGCCGTGCACACCCCCGACCGCCGTCCGCTCCCCGCTTCCGCGCACGTCGCCCCCAAGTGGCTCGGCCCGGTGCTCATCGTCGGAATCGTGCTGGCCGCCCTCAACCTGCGTCCCGCCATCACCAGCCTCGGCGCCCTCTTCGAGGAGACCCGCACCGGCCTCCACATGAGCGGCACCGTCGCCGGGCTCATCACCTCCGTCCCCGCCCTCTGCTTCGCCGTCTTCGGCGTCACCGCGCCCCGCCTCTCACGCCGCTTCGGCCCCGCCGCCGTCGTCTGCGCCGGCATGGCCGCCGTCGCCGCGGGCCTGCTGATCCGCCCCTTCGCCGACAGCGCCGCCGCCTTCCTCGCGGCCAGCGCGCTGTCCCTGGCCGGCATAGCCCTGACCAACGTGCTGCTGCCGGTCATCGTCAAGCGCTGGTTCCCCGACCGCGTCGGCACCATGACCGGGCTCTACTCGATGGCCCTGGCCGCCGGCACCTCCCTCGCCGCCGCCGCGACCGTCCCGCTGACCTCCGCCCTCGGCGGCAGCTGGCGCACCGGCCTGCTGATCTGGGCCGTCCTCGCGCTGGCCGCCGTACTGCCCTGGCTGCCCATCGCCGCCGCGAGCCGCCGCGCGAAGGCCGCCGCGCCCGCCACCGCCGCCCGCGAGGACGCGGGCCCCTCCGTCCTGCGCAGCCGCACCGCATGGGCGCTCGCCTGCTACTTCGGCCTCCAGGCCACCGGCGCCTACGTCACCATGGGCTGGCTCCCGCAGATCTTCCGCGACGCCGGAGTCTCCGCCTCCACCGCCGGCGTGCTGCTCGCCGTCACCATGGTCATGGGCGTCCCGCTGGCCTTCGTCATCCCCCGCCTCGCCGGACGCATGCGCCACCAGGGCCCCATCGCCGTCACCCTCGGCCTGTTCGGCTTCGCCGGCTACCTCGGGCTCTATCTCGCACCCGCCGCCGGAGCCTGGGCCTGGGCCCTGCTGCTCGGCATCTCCAACTGCGCGTTCCCGCTGGTCATCACCATGATCGGACTGCGCGCCAAGTCCCCGGCCGGGGTCGTCAGGCTCTCCGCCTTCGCCCAGAGCACCGGCTACCTGATCTCCATCCCCGGACCGCTCCTCATCGGCACCCTCTACCAGCACAGCGGCGGCTGGGACCTGCCGCTCACCGTGATGGCCGCCCTGCTCGTCCCCCAGATCGCCCTCGGCGTCCTCGCGGGCCGGGACCGCACGATCGAGGACGAATGCGGCATGCGAGACTGACCGGCATGTCGCCCGTACTCGAACCGAACCCCCAGAACGGCCACAAGAAGCTGGGCCTCGTGCTCGGCGCGATGCTGCTCGTGACCGTCGTCATCGCCGTCATCGCCACGCTCGCCTCCCCCTGACCCGCCGCCCCGGACCGGCCCCCGCAGGCCGATGGTGGGGTTAGCCCCCCATCCCCTAGGGGGCCAGGTTCAGGGTCGACTGGGGTGTGCCCCCGATGGGAAACGCCGCCTCGGATCCTTAGATTCGAAGCAGAGCGAGCCCGTCCCAGCGCACACCCCCGGAGGCGGCCATGTCGGCCCCCACGCACACCCCGCCCATCCGCCGCCGCCCCGTGGCCCACGCCGGAGCCAACGCCCGGCTGCACTGGTGGACCCTCGCCCTGCCCGCGCTCGCCTTCGGCCTCCTGCTGCTGCTCCTCGCCGGCTCGGGCCAGGCCCACGCCGCCGCCGGCGAGAGCCCCGGACTCCTCCAGATGAGCCGGGAACTGCTGCGCGCGGCCGGCTGACCGTACGCGCCGGGACACGCCCCCCGGCCCGGTCCGGGCCCCTCAACACCCTGCGCCCCGTGGCGCGTTTCATGCGAAGCTGGGAGCCATGAGCGCCGATACGCCCCGCAGGATCGCCCTTCTCCGGCACGCCAAGGCCGACTGGCCCGAGGTGGCCGACCACGACCGCCCGCTGGCGGAACGCGGCCGCAAGGACGCGCCGGCCGCCGGGCTCAAGCTCGCCGAGACCGGGATCGCCTTCGACCTGGCCCTCTGCTCCACCGCCGCCCGCACCCGGGAGACGTGGAAACTCGCCGTCCAGGAACTGCCGCACCGGCCGAGGACCTCGTACGAGGAGCGGATCTACGACGCCTCCCCGGGCGAGCTCATCGCCCTGCTGAACGAGACCCCCGACGAGGTGGCGAACCTCCTCCTCATCGGCCACAACCCCGGCATGCACGCCCTCGCCGACGTACTCGCCGGGCGCGCGGAGGGCGACACCCTGACCCGGATGTCGCGCACGGGCTTCCCGACCGCCGCGCTGGCCGTCGTCTCCTTCACCGGAACGTGGAAGTCCGTCGAGCCCGGGGTGGGCACGCTGCTGGACTTCTGGACGCCCAAGGAGCACTGACCCCGCCGCGCGCACCCCGCCGCACGGCCGTACGGAGCCCGGGGCCGGAGCGCCCCGGGCCCCCGCACGCCGTGACGGGCCCGGCCGGGTCCGCCACCGCCCGGCCGGGTCCGTCACCGCCCCGCCAGGGCCGGCAGCCCCGCGTCGCGGGCCTCCCACAGCTCCGGGTAGAACCGCCGGTACACCGCCGCCCGCAGGTGGGCCACCCCGCTGCTGCCCCCGGTCCCCGGGCGCC
Organism: Streptomyces sp. NPDC002032; assembly: GCF_042890765.1. Lineage (NCBI taxonomy): Bacteria > Bacillati > Actinomycetota > Actinomycetes > Kitasatosporales > Streptomycetaceae > Streptomyces > Streptomyces sp. NPDC002032. The sequence continues at coordinate 38,629 of NZ_JBIASM010000032.1, forward strand.
CGCCGATCTGCCGTTCCACCAGCAGCGCGTGGCAGGCCCGCCACTCGGTCCAGATCTCGTCGTGGTCCACCAGCGCCTCCGACAGCTCCCACAGCTCCGCGAACTCCGCCGGGTCACCGTCCCGCGGCTCCGCCGCGAGCCGCCCGAACGCCTCCCGCCGCTCCTCGGGGCTCCCCACCGCGAACCCGGCCTTGGCCAGCAGCCCCACGTACGCCTCCCACAGCGTCGGCTCCGCCAGCCGCCCGCGCAGCCGCTCCCGCTCCCGCGCGCCCAGCCCCGCGATCACCCGGGCCCCGTACTCCCCGCGCACCCAGTCCGCCCCGCACAGCGCCGCGATCTCCACGTACTGCGCCGACTGCGCGCCGCTGCTGCTGCCCAGCACCCCGCGGAAGGCGTGGAACTCCCGCGGCGGCATGCCGCGCAGCGGATGGATCCCCGCGATCAGCGCCCGCGTGACCGCCACCCCGCGCGTCAGCCGGGCCCGCGCCGCGCGCGCGTCGCCCTCCAGCATCCGCTCGCGCGCGTCGGACAGGTCGCGCAGCAGCTGCCCGAACCACAGCTCCTGCACCTGGTGGACGGCGATGAACAGCAGCTCGTCGGCCACCCCGTCGGCCAGCGGCACCTGGAGCGACAGCAGCTCGGGAAGGCGCAGGTAGTTCTCGTACGTGACGGGCTCGGGCTCAGACATCGCTCTCCTCCGGGGCGCGCAGTCCGTGGGCGGCAAAGGCGTCCGTGGCACCGGGCAGGTCGAACGCGCCGACCTGGGCGCACAGCCGCAGGGTGGAACGGGAGATCGTCTGGATGCGGTCCAGCCCGGCCCCGCCGCCGTAGCTGTCCACGAGGACCGCCTCGGTGCGGTCCTCGTCCAGGCCCGCCAGCCGCAGCGACACCCGCACCGGCTCCAGGTCCCAGTCCAGGGCCGCACGGATCATCGCGGGCAGCGCGCGGGCCGCCAGACCCCGGCGGCGCGGGTCGAGCCGGGCCCACAGCTCCAGGAAGAACGCGGAGAAGAAGCGGTGGTGGCGCCCCTCGTCCTTGGCGTGGTCGCGCATCAGCTCGCGGACCGTGCTAACCACCGTCGGATCCTGCGGCACCTCGCCCAGCACCGCCGTGATCAGCGTCTCGAAGACCACCGCCTGGAGCTGGCCGGCCAGCACCGGGTCCTCGGGCAGCAGCCGCCGCCCGCTCTCCTGGAGGGCCGTGACGAAACCGCCGTAGTCGACCTCGGGCACCGCGATCCCGGTCGCGGCCGCGATCTGGTCGGCCAGGTCCAGGCTGTAGAGGGCGTGGTAGCCCTCGTCGCAGTACACCTTGAAGGCGTCCATCCGCAGCGCGGTGGGGAAGTGCAGCCCGGAGTTGCCGTTGGCGACGGGCTCGGCGGCCCCGTTCACCACCCTGGTCTCCAGGTGCGTCGTCGAGTGCAGGAACTGGTACAGGTGCCGTACGGAGACCTCCCGGACCCGCTCCGGAGCCAGCGCCTTCACCTCGGGGTGGGCCAGGTGCGGGACCAGGGCGTCCGGGAAGAAGACCCGGCCGCGCTCCGTCTCGGCGTCGAACATCCTCCGTACGCCGCCCCGCACGCCTGCGTTCTCGTACCAGCGGTCGAGCGGACCGGGGGCGGTGCTCATGGGTGCCTTCCGTTCGAGGGGTCGTCGAGGGGGCGCGCGCCGTGCTCCCCCTCCAGGTGTGCGGCGATCCGGCGGACCGCCTCCGCGACCAGCGGGGCCGCGACGGTGTGGCACAGCCGGAACCAGCCCGGCTCGGGCGAGCGGAACGCCCCGCCCGGCAGGATGCTGACCTTCGCCGTCTCGAACAGGCCCCGCCACAGCCGCCGCTCCGCGTCGAAGCCGGTGCCGGGCAGCCACCGCCGCAGGTCGAGCCAGACGGAGAACCCCGCCCCTGCCGGTGCGTACGGGATCCCGTGCGCGTCCAGCAGCGCCACCAGGTGCCCGTACGAGTCCCCGAGCCTGCGGCGGCCCGCCGCGAGGAAGGAGGCCACCCACGCCGGATCGGCCAGCAGGCCGGCGAGGGTGTGCTGGGTGGCGGTGGAGACGGGCGCGAAGTACGCCACGGCCCGCGCCGCGGCCAGCACATCGGGATCGCGGGTGTGCAGGACGCCCGTCTTCAGACCGGGCAGCCCGAAGTCCTTCGCGAAGCCCCACACCACATGGGTGCGCGCGGCCCAGTGCGGGTTGACCGCCGGGTCGGCGGCGCTGGTGAAGGCGTGCGGGCCGAAGACGGCGTGGGCGTAGATCTCGTCGGAGATCACGTCCACGTCGTGGTCCCGCGCCACGCGCAGCACAGCGGCGAGCACCTCGGGCCCGTGCACCTCTCCGACCGGGTTCGAGGGGGAGGACAGGGCCACCGCGCGGACCGTGATCCCCTCCGCGGCGGCCTGCTTCAGGGCCCGCTCGACCGCCTCGGCCGTCAGCCGGAACCCGTCCGCCGGGTCCAGCGGGGCGGGCAGGATCCGGGCGCCGGAGCGGCCGCCGAGATCGGTGTCGAAGGCCCCGTAGTAGGGGGCGGGCACCACGATCGCCTCGCCCGGATCGCACAGGACGGAGGCGATGGCGTCCAGCGCCCCGGTCGCCCCGCTGATGACCACCAGGTCGTCCGCGTCGAGCGGCGTGCGGCAGGTCGCCGAGAGCAGGCCGGCGACGCGCTCGCGCAGGACGCCGGTGCCGTGGAGCGGGGCGTAGCGGGCCGTCGCCTCGGTCATCGGGTCCGCTGCGGCCAGCGAGGCCAGCCGCTCTTCGAGCAGGTCCCACAGGAGGCGGTTCTCCGCGGTGCCCAGGTTGAGGTAGCCCTCGGGGCGCAGGCGCGCGTCGTAGGGCTCGGCCTCGGCCCGGAAGTGGGCCTCGGCGATGGCGGGGGTGTCGGCGAGGAGCCGGGCCGCCTGGCGGGAGACCATCAGCGCCCGCCCCCGTCCACGTCGACGCCGGTGAGCAGGCCCGGGTGGACGCCCAGCCCCATCGAGGCGTCGATCACGGCGCCGTGCAGGGCGGCGGCGTGCTCGCCCGCCAGCCACCGCACCTGCTCCGCGATCTCCCGGGACTCGATCATCCGGCCCTGGGGCAGCCGTGAGGTGAGGGCCGAGCGCTCCTGCTCCGAGAGCTTGTCCAGGGTGCTGGCCCGGAACATCGTGGTCTCCACGGCCCCGGGGCACAGGGCGAAGACCTGCACCGGGGTGTGCACCAGCTCGGCGGCGTAGTGCCGGGTCAGGTAGGTGAGGGCGGCCTTGCTCATCCCGTCGGCGGGGTGGAAGCCCGGGAACTGGAAGATCCCGCCGCCCACGCTGGAGATGTTGATGATCTTCCCGAAACCGCGTTCCAGCATGCCGGGCAGCACCTGCTCGATCAGCCACAGCGGACCGACCGCGTTGATCTGCAGGAAGGCCGCGGCCTTGTCCTGCGGCGGGCCGTCGGTGTAGTCGTCGATGGTCTTGGAGCCGACGGCGGCGTTGTTCACCAGGATGTCCACCGGCCCCGGCAGCCGGTCGAGCAGCAGCTCGTGGTCCTCCCAGTCGCCCTGGCTGAAGGGGAACGCCTCCACCTTGGCGCGGCCGGTGAGCGCCATCTCCCGCACCAGTTCCTCGGCCCGCTCCCGGCCGTTGCGGTAGGTGAACCAGACCGTCCAGTCCTCTTCCGCCGCGAACCTCTGCACACAGGCCCGGCCGATACCACCGGAGCCCCCGGTGATCAGCACACTTCGAGTCATCGTGTTCCCCTTGAACGGGCAAGCCCGACCGCGCGCAGCCGCCGTGAGCACGGCGTCCGGGTCGGAATATGTCCCTCAAGTGGACGCGGGGCCCGGCCAGTTCCGATCGCAGCCGTCTGGACTATGCCTTGCGCCGACGGGGGCTGCCAGGTCATCGGGCCGTGCCGGGGGCGGCCGGAAAACGACGGACGCCCGGCCGGAGGTCCGGCCGGGCGTGAGGGGGGAAACGGAAGGTGAACCAGTGGGGGAGCGGGGGTGGCGTCCGGTCCGGCCCTCAGGCCAGATCAGCCGCTTCCACTTCCTCGCGGGTGATGCCGAGCAGGTACAGCACCGCGTCCAGGAACGGCACGTTCACCGCGGTGTGCGCGGCCTCCCGGACCACCGGCTTGGCGTTGAAGGCCACGCCCAGCCCGGCCGCGTTCAGCATGTCCAGGTCGTTGGCGCCGTCACCGATCGCCACCGTCTGCGCCAGCGGCACCCCCGCCTCGGCGGCGAAGCGGCGCAGCAGCCGGGCCTTGCCGGCCCGGTCCACGATCTCGCCGGTGACCTTGCCGGTCAGCTTCCCGTCGACGATCTCCAGGGTGTTCGCCGAGGCGAAGTCCAGCCCCAGCCGCTCGCGCAGGTCGTCCGTCACCTGCGTGAAGCCGCCCGAGACCACGCCCACCTGGTAGCCGAGCGTCTTCAGCGTCCGGATCAGGGTCCGGGCGCCCGGGGTCAGCCGCACCTCGGCGCGGACCTTGTCCACCACCGACGCGTCCAGCCCCGCCAGCAGCGCCACCCGGGCGTGCAGGGACTGCTCGAAGTCCAGCTCGCCGCGCATGGCCCGCTCGGTCACCTCGGCGACCTCGGCCTCGCAGCCGGCGTGGGCCGCGAACAGCTCGATGACCTCGTCCTGGATCAGGGTCGAGTCCACGTCCATCACGACCAGGCGCTGCGCCCGGCGGTGCAGCCCCGCCGACACCACGGCCACGTCGACGCCGATCTGCGCGGCGGTGGTGGCGAGGGCGGTGCGCAGGGGCTCCGTCGCGACGCCGGAGACGGCGAACTCGACGGCGGTCACCGGGTACTTCGCGAGCCGGAAGATGCGGTCGATGTTGCCGCCGCTTCCGGTGATCCGGGCGGCGATGGTGGCCGTGGACTCGGCGGTGAGCGGGTTCCCGAGCACGGTCACATGGGAACGGCCACTGCCGCGCGGCCGGTTGTCACCGGTACCGGAGAGGATCTCCGCCTGCAGCTTGAGCGACTCGGCCCAGCTGTGGACGGTGGCCCGCAGCTCACCCTCGATGCCGGAGGCGGGCTTGGTGACGAGGGCGCACAGGACGATGCGGCCGCGGGTGACGACCTGCTCGATGTCGACGACATCGACGGAGTAGGCGGCGAGGGTGTCGAACAGCCCGGCGGTGATCCCGGGACGGTCCTTGCCGAAGATCTTGACGAGGAGGGTGGGGACGTCGGAGGTCTGCGAAGCGCTCATGGTTCCCTCACCGTATCTTCCCGGCCCCTCGTCCAGGACCCCCGTCCCACCCTTCAGACGCACCCCACCCGTATCTCCCGTCCCAGCCGCTTCCCTTTCCCTACCAGCCGGTACGCAGCGGGGCGGCCCGCCGAGAAGTCCCCTATCGCACTCTCCGGGTGGCTTTCGACCCCGGCGAAGGGCAGCGGCGCGGGCCCGCGCAAGGCCCCGATTCCACATGTGGCCGCAGGCCTGAAATAGTTCCCCCGGATGTTCGCCATCCCTAGACTCCCTGGCAACAGGGGGATTCTCGGGGGACTTAAGTGGGGCTGGAGTGCCGGAACTCGTACTGGAATTGAATGGAAGGACCTGGACGCTCGATCCGTCCAGGTCGTACTCGCTGGGGCGCGACCCCCAGGGTGACATGGTGATCGATGACGCCCGGGTGTCGTGGCGGCACGCCACGATCAGCTGGAACGGGCGCGGTTGGGTCATCGAGGACCACGGCAGCACCAACGGCACGTACGTGCACGGGGGGCGGGTCCAGCAGACCGAACTCGTGCCCGGCACGCCGGTCCACCTGGGCAACGCGACCGACGGTCCGCGGCTGAATCCGAGCGGTGCCGCCGCCCAGCAGCCGGCCTACCAGGCCCCGGCCGCCCAGCAGGCGCCGGCGCAGGCCCACGCGCAGCAGCAGGCCCACGCGCAGCAGGCCCCGGCCTACCAGGCCCCGGTCCAGCAGCAGCCGCAGCAGCCCGCCTGGGAACAGCAGCCGCAACAGCACCAGCAGGCGCAGCACCAGCCGTACGTGCCGCCGCAGCAGCAGCACCCCGGGCAGGCGCAGCCCGCCGCCCCCGCCCACGGCGGTGACCGCAGCCCGACGACGTTCCACCAGATCGCCGTCGGCCGCGTCATGCGCATCGGCCGTGCCCTGGAGAACGAGCTCGTCGTCTCGGACCTCCAGGTCTCCCGCCACCACGCGGAGTTCCGCTCCACCGGCGGACGCTTCGAGATCCACGACCTCGGCAGCCACAACGGCACCTACGTCAACGGCCAGCCGCTCGCCAAGTCCGGCACCGCGCTGCTCGGCCCGAACGACATCGTCGGCGTCGGCCACTCCACCTTCCGGATCGTCGGCGACCGCCTCGAAGAGTTCGTCGACACCGGCGACGTCTCCTTCTCGGCCCGCCACCTCACCGTCACCGTCGACGGCGGCAAGCAGATCCTCAAGGACGTCACCTTCGGCGTCCCCGAGAAGTCGCTGATCGGCGTCATCGGCCCCTCCGGCTCGGGCAAGTCCACCCTCCTCAAGGCGCTCACCGGCTACCGGCCCGCCGACCAGGGTGACGTCCTCTACGACAACCGCAACCTGTACAAGCAGTTCGCGGAGCTCCGCCAGCGCATCGGCCTGGTCCCGCAGGACGACATCCTGCACAAGGAGCTGCGGGTCCGCACGGCTCTCAAGTACGCGGCCAAGCTCCGCTTCCCCGGCGACACCGCCGAGGCCGAGCGCGCCGCCCGCGTCGACGAGGTGCTGCGCGAGCTCAAGCTCGACATCCACAAGGACAAGAAGATCACCGCCCTCTCGGGCGGTCAGCGCAAGCGCGTGTCCGTGGCCCTGGAGCTGCTCACCAAGCCCTCGCTGATCTTCCTGGACGAGCCGACCTCCGGCCTCGACCCGGGCATGGACCGCGACGTCATGCAGCTGCTGCGCGGCCTCGCCGACGACGGCCGCACGGTCCTCGTCGTCACGCACTCCGTCGCCGAGCTGGCCCTGTGCGACAAGCTGCTGGTCATGGCCCCCGGCGGTTCCGTCGCCTACTTCGGCCCGCCGGACGAGGCGCTGAACTTCTTCGGCTACACCACCTGGGCCGATGTGTTCTCCGCCTTCGAGAACTACCGCGACTACGACTGGGCCGGCCGCTGGAAGGGCTCGCAGCACTACCAGCTCTACGCCGCCGACCTCGACGCGGTCGCCCCGCAGCCGGTCGCGATGCCCTCGCCACAGCAGATGAACCCGCCGAAGCCGCAGGGCTGGGGCTCGCAGCTGTGGACGCTGATCCGCCGCTACGTCTCGGTGATCGCCTCCGACAAGGGCTTCCTGGCCCTGATGGTGCTGCTGCCCGCGGTCCTCGGCGTCGTCTCCACCGTGATCCCCGCGAAGTTCGGCCTGGCCCCGCCGACCCCGCCGAGCCGCTTCAACGGCGATGCCGGCACGATCATGCTGATCCTCGCGGTCGGCATGTGCTTCTCCGGCGCCGCCAACTCGGTCCGCGAACTGATCAAGGAACGCGTCATCTACGAACGGGAGCGCGCGACCGGCCTGTCCCGGTCCGCGTACCTCATGTCGAAGGTGATCGTCCTCGGCGTGATCACGATCATCCAGGGCGTGATCATCTGCGCCATCGCCTTCACCCCGCGCAAGCTGCCCACCGAGGGCCTGCTCATGCCCCCGGCCGTCGAGCTGTGCGTCTCGGTCAGCGCCCTGGGCCTGACCGCCATGATGTTCGGCCTCGTGATCTCCTCGCTGGTCAAGACCGCCGAGAAGACCATGCCGCTGCTCGTCATGTTCGCGATCATCCAGGTCGTCTTCACCGGCATCCTGTTCCAGCTGTACGACAAGATCGGGCTGGAGCAGTTCGCCTACCTGATGCCGTCCCGCTGGTCGATCGCCGCCGCCGGCACCACCCTGAACCTCGGCAAGCTCATGGCGCCCTGGGACCCCGAGAACCCCACCAACACCGACCCGCTGTGGGACCCCACCGTCGGCCAGTGGTTCCTGGACGTCTCGGTCCTCCTGCTGCTCGGCGTGATCTGCGGCTTCGCGGTGGCCCGCCTGCTGCGCCGCCACGAGCCCGAGGTCATGCGCAAGTAGCGCCGCACCCCGCGCACGAAGAACGCCTCAGGGCGGCACCCGGATCACCGGGGGCCGCCCTGAGGCGCATGGGGGGTCTTCGCACGGCGCCGCCGGCCGGCGGGCCGGGGCTCAGTACGCGCTGTTGACGTTGTCCATGGAGCCGTAGCGGTCGGCGGCGTAGTTGCACGCGGCGACGATGTTCGCTACCGGGTCGTACAGGTCGAACTTGGTGCCCTTGACGTGGTAGGTGGCGAACGTCGGCTGGATGACCTGGAGCAGGCCCTTCGACGGAATGCCGTTCTGGGCGTTGATGTCCCAGTTGTTGATCGCGCGGGGGTTGCCGCTCGACTCGCGCATGATGTTCTTGTGGATGCCGGCGTACGTGCCCGGGATGCCCTCCTTCTTCATGATGAAGAGGGCTTCCTTGATCCAGCCGTCCAGGTTGTTCGCGAAGACCGGGGTGCGGACGGCGGACCGGCTGGCCGCCGCCTTCTGCTCGCGGTCCTTCTTCGCCTGCGCCTCGGCCAGCGCCTTCGCGGCGTCCTTGGCCTTCTGGTCGGCGACGGCCGTCTGTGCGTTGAGGTGCTGCTTCACCGACTGGGTCCATGCCACGGGGGCCACGTTCACGACCGTCTCCGGCCGGGCCTGGGGAGCGCCGTCGGCGGAGCCGGCGGGAACCAGGGAGAAGGCGACGGCGGCGGCACCGAGCGTGGCGACACCGGCGATGGACAGCTTGTGTGCCTTCGTCAGACGACTGTGACCGGGAGTGCGGGAAGCAGACATGGCGGGGCAACCTCTTCGACGGGGGCACCCCCGTGGGATCTGGGGGCGGTGGCCGCACGACAGCGCCGCGTGGATCCGAGATCCGCGGGGCGCTGTGCGACGTCGACATTCTTAGCGGTGGCAAAAACCCCTGGCAAAGGTGTGACGTACGATCCCGCTTAGTGGATCAGGTCCCCCGGCCACGGCCCCTCCGCTGCTGCGGGCGCTAGGTGCGCCAGCACTGACAGGCTCTTTATGTGTCCACTAGGCAGCTTCGTAAGTGATGTGCGTCCTATGCCGGGGCTCACATCGGCCGGGTAACGGTCTCACCCACGGTTGCGGCCGCAATGCATCGCGTGACCGATCTCCGCCTCAAGGAGGAGACGAGAGCCCCCGAGCCTCCTCCCCAGGGCAGAGACCGCCCCGCCGGCCCCCGCCCCCGGACCGGCCGCATCCGGCCTCGGACCTACGACCGAAGCCCGATCCCGCAGGTCAGGGCCGCCGGTACGGTGACCCCATGCACAACGGACCCCGTACGGGACTGGCGGCCGTCAGCAGCGCGCTGCTCGCCATGAGCCGGCGCCTGGAGGTCCACGACGTCCTGCGCACCATCGTCGCCTCGGCCCGCGAACTGCTCGACGCCGAGTACGCGGCCCTCGGCGTCCCCGACGACCACGGCGGCTTCGCCCAGTTCGTCGTCGACGGCATCAGCGAGGAGCAGTGGCGCCGCATCGGCCCGCTGCCCCGCCAGCACGGCATCCTCGCCGCGATGCTCCACGAGGACGCCCCCGAGCGGCTGGCCGACGTACGCCGCGACCCCCGCTTCGGGGGCTGGCCCGCCGCCCACCCCGACATGTCCGACTTCCTCGGCCTGCCCATCCGGGACGGAGAGGAGACCCTCGGCGCCCTCTTCCTCGCGAACAAGCGCGCCGCCGCCCGGACCGACGGCGGCCGGGGCTTCACCGACGAGGACGAGGAACTCCTCTCCCTCCTCGCCCAGCACGCCGCCATCGCCCTCACCAACGCCCGCCTCTACGAGCGCAGCCGCGAGCTGACCATCGCCGAGGAGCGCTCCCGGCTCGCCCACGAGCTGCACGACGCCGTCAGCCAGAAGCTGTTCTCCCTGCGCCTGACCGCCCAGGCCGCCGCCACCCTCGTCGACCGCGACCCGGGCCGCGCCAAGGACGAGCTCCAGCAGGTCGCCCTCCTGGCCGCCGAGGCCGCCGACGAGCTGCGCGCCGCCGTGACCGAGCTGCGGCCCGCCGCGCTGGACGAGGACGGCCTCGTCGCCACCCTGCGCAACCACGTCCGCGTCCTGGACCGCGCCCACACCGCCACCGTCACCTTCACCTGTGACGGCGTACGGGCCCTGCCCGCGGCCCAGGAGGAAGCGGTCCTGCGCGTCGCCCAGGAGGCCCTCCACAACGCCCTGCGCCACTCCGGCGCCGACCGGGTCGAGGTCACCCTCACCCGGACCCCCGGCGGCGGAGCCGTCCTGCGCGTGCGCGACGGCGGCCGCGGCTTCTCCCCCTCCACCGTCCGCACGGCGGGCCGACACCTCGGACTGGTCTCCATGCGGGACCGCGCGAGCGGGGCCGGAGGCCGGCTGGAGGTCCGCTCCGGGCCCGGCGAGGGCACCACGATCGAGATGGAGGTCCCCGGTGGCTGACACCCCCGGCCCGCGCCGCATCCGCGTCCTGCTGGTCGACGACCACCAGGTGGTCCGGCGCGGCCTGCGCACCTTCCTGGAAGTACAGGAGGACATCGAGGTGGTCGGCGAGGCCGCCGACGGCGAGGAGGGCCTCGCCCGCGCCGGTGAACTGCTGCCCGACGTGATCCTCATGGACGTCAAGATGCCCGGCACCGACGGCATCGAGGCCCTGCGCCGGCTGCGGGAGCTGGGCAACCCGGCCCGGGTCCTCGTCGTCACCAGCTTCACCGAGCAGCGCACCGTGGTCCCCGCCCTGCGGGCCGGCGCGGCCGGGTACGTACACAAGGACATCGACCCGGACGCCCTCGCCGGCGCCATCCGCTCCGTACACGCCGGGCACGTCCTGCTCCAGCCGGAGGTCGCCGAAGCCCTGCTCGCCGCGCAGGACGACCAGCCCCCGGCCGGCCGGCCGGGCGCGCTGACCGACCGCGAGCGCGAGGTCCTCGGCCTGATCGCGGACGGCCGCTCCAACCGGGAGATCGCCCGCGCGCTCGTCCTCTCCGAGAAGACCGTCAAGACGCACGTGTCGAACATCCTGATGAAGCTCGACCTCTCCGACCGCACCCAGGCCGCGTTGTGGGCGGTCAGGCACGGACTCGTGGACTGAAGGGGACGCACCGGAGGGACAATCCGCTGAACGGAGATTCATACGGTCGGGTGTATGTAGCCCACATGGCGTATCCCGGCGGGCCGGGGAGCCGTTCTCCAGCACGTGCCGCGACGGCTGGTCGCGGCAGACGTACTGGAGGACGAGAACGTGAAGAACTTCAAGAAGGCCGCAGCCGCCACCATGATCGCGGGCGGCCTCATCGCCGCCGGCGCCGGTGTCTCCTCGGCGCACGGCGGTGCGTCCGCGGAGGGCGAGGCCCAGAACTCGCCCGGCGTGGCCTCCGGGAACCTGCTCCAGGTCCCCGTGCACGTCCCCGTCAACGTGGTCGGCAACACCGTCAACGTGATCGGCCTGCTCAACGGCGCCTTCGGCAACAACGGCGTCAACGCCTGACACCCCCCGAGCCCCGCTTCCCCCTCTCCCCAGGAAGCGGGGCTCCGCCGCGCCCGGCCCCCCCAGGCCGCCGGGAGCTACAGCTGCTCCACCGCCGCGTTGTACGCCGCGACCAGCGCCCGCCGCGCCACCCGCTCCACCGGCCGCAGCGCCTCCGCCCGCGCCGCCATCTCCGAGGCGGCCACCGCGCCCCCGTGCCCGTTCTCGTACGCCAGGGACACCAGCAGGTCCACCCGCTGCGCCAGCGCCAGCACCCGCACCGCCCGCGGCGGATACCCCGGCGCCAGCACCTCCCGGCCCGCCTCCGCCCGCGCCCGGTACGCCGACAGGGCCGCCTCCGCGACCGGACCCGACCCCGCCACGTCCAGTCGGGTCAGCGCCACCGTCGCCTCCCGCAGCGCCTCCGCCAGCTCCCGCTCCGCCTCGCCGAGCGAGGGCACGTCCGCCGGCGGGGCCTCCCGCACCGGCAGGCAGTGCCACACCACCGAGACGTGGACGTCACCCGCCGGGCCCGCCTCCGTCACCTCCGGCACCAGCCCCAGCGCGGCGCCCGCGCAGACCACGGCCTCCTCGGCCTCCAGCGCCCGCGCGTTGAACTCCGGCGGCCCGCTCAGCCCCAGCGGATGCCCCGGCGTGGGCAGCGCCACCCGCAGGCCGGCCACCCCCAGCGCCCGCAGCCGCCCCAGAGCCAGCGTGAGCCCCACCGGCCCCGCTTCCCCCGGCAGCCCCGCCACCCGGTGCACGGCGTCCTCGCCCACGATCGACAGCGCGGCCTCGTCGGGCGAGACGAGACCGGCCAGCAGCGCGTTCCCCCAGGCGGCCAGCCGCCCTGAACGTGGTTCGAAAAGCATCCCCCTACTTTACGGATCCGGCCCCGGACCCGGCCTGGCGCCCGGAGCCCTCCGCGAGTGGCGTAGGTTTTCCCCTGGGGCTGCGCCTGCCGGCGCACAGAGAACCGTGACTGCAAGGGGTGACAACACGCTCATGAGCGATGTTCTGGAGCTGGTGGACGTATCCGTGGTCCGCGAGGGCCGGGCTCTGGTGGACCAGGTCTCCTGGTCGGTGAAGGAGGGGGAGCGCTGGGTGATCCTCGGCCCCAACGGCGCCGGCAAGACCACGCTGCTGAACCTCGCCTCCAGCTACCTCTTCCCCACCAAGGGCTCCGCCACCATCCTCGGCAGCACCCTCGGCAAGCCCGGCACCGACGTCTTCGAGCTGCGCCCGCGCATCGGCGTCGCCGGCATCGCGCTGGCCGACAAGCTCCCGAAGCGGCAGACCGTCCTGCAGACCGTGCTCACCGCCGCCTACGGAATGACCGCGACCTGGCAGGAGCGCTACGAGGACATCGACGAGCAGCGCGCCCGCGCCTTCCTCGACCGCCTCGGCATGAGCGACTACCTCGACCGCAAGTTCGGGACCCTCTCCGAGGGCGAGCGCAAGCGCACCCTGATCGCCCGCGCCCTGATGACCGACCCCGAGCTGCTCCTCCTCGACGAGCCCGCCGCCGGCCTGGACCTCGGCGGCCGCGAGGACCTCGTACGCCGCCTCGGCCGCCTCGCCCGTGACCCCATGGCCCCCTCGATGATCATGGTCACGCACCACGTCGAGGAGATCGCCCCCGGCTTCACGCACGTCCTGATGATCCGCCAGGGCAAGGTCGTCACCGCCGGTCCCATCGACCTGGAACTGACGTCCCGCAACCTCTCCCTCTGCTTCGGCCTCCCGCTCGTCGTCGAGCGCAACGAGCACGACCGCTGGACCGCCCAGGGGCTGCCCCTGCGCTAGTGCCGCGGCAGGCGACGTTCGCCCCGTCGCGGTGTCCGGCACGCCCTCTCGCCGCACCGGCCGAAAGCCAAGTACGTCCAGTACGAGCGCTTCCGGCCGGCACGACGAGAGCACGCACCGGACACCGCTCCTCGACGGGCAAACGTTGCCTGACGCGGCACTAGCCCGGCCCCGCCGGGCCGTACCGTTCGCGCCCTGTCCCGACCGCGCCCACCCGACCTACCATGACCATGTGAACATCGACGCGTGGGTGTGGTGGCTCATCGGCGCGGTCGGACTGGGCATCCCCCTCGTCCTGACCGCGATGCCGGAGTTCGGCATGTTCGCCGTCGGCGCCGTCGCGGCGGCCGTCACGGCCGCCCTCGGCGGGGGAGCGGTGGCCCAGGTCCTGGTCTTCGTCGTGGTGTCGGTCGCGCTGATCGCCGTCGTCCGGCCGATCGCCAACCGTCACCGGGACCAGCGGCCCCAACACCGCAGCGGCATCGAGGCGCTGAAGGGCAGATCCGCCGTCGTCCTCGAACGCGTCGACGGCAGCGGCGGCCGGATCAAGCTGGCCGGCGAGGTCTGGTCCGCCCGCACCCTCGACGCCGACGGCAGTTTCGAACCCGGCCAGTCCGTCGACGTCGTCGACATCGACGGAGCGACCGCGGTCGTCATGTGACAAGCAGCGGACTCGCGGCCCCGGGGTCTGCGAGACTCCGCTGAACGGGGCAGCACAGACAGCCGGAAGGGCACGGGGAACCGCATGCAACCGATCATCATCGTCCTGATCATCCTGGTGGTTCTGGTCTTCATCGCCCTGGTCAAGACGATCCAGGTGATCCCGCAGGCCAGCGCCGCCATCGTCGAGCGGTTCGGCCGCTACACCCGCACCCTCAACGCGGGCCTCAACATCGTCGTTCCGTTCATCGACTCGATCCGCAACCGGATCGACCTCCGCGAGCAGGTCGTCCCCTTCCCGCCGCAGCCGGTCATCACCCAGGACAACCTGGTCGTCAACATCGACACCGTCATCTACTACCAGGTGACCGACGCCCGCGCCGCCACGTACGAGGTCGCCAGCTACATCCAGGCCATCGAGCAGCTCACCGTCACCACACTGCGCAACATCATCGGCGGCATGGACCTGGAACGGACCCTCACCTCCCGCGAGGAGATCAACGCCGCCCTGCGCGGGGTCCTCGACGAGGCCACCGGCAAGTGGGGCATCCGCGTCAACCGCGTCGAGCTCAAGGCCATCGAGCCGCCGACCTCCATCCAGGACTCGATGGAGAAGCAGATGCGCGCCGACCGCGACAAGCGCGCCGCCATCCTCCAGGCCGAAGGTGTCCGCCAGTCCGAGATCCTGCGCGCCGAAGGTGAGAAGCAGTCCTCGATCCTGCGCGCCGAAGGTGACGCCAAGGCCGCGGCCCTGCGCGCCGAGGGCGAGGCCCAGGCCATCCGTACGGTCTTCGAGTCCATCCACGCCGGCGACGCCGACCAGAAGCTCCTCGCCTACCAGTACCTCCAGATGCTCCCGAAGATCGCCGAGGGCGATGCCAACAAGCTCTGGATCGTGCCCAGCGAGATCGGAGACGCGCTCAAGGGCCTCTCGGGCGCCATGGGCAACTTCGGCCCCATGGGCGGCGGTTCCAGCGGCTTCAACCCGCAGGGCGGCGGCAAGGGCGGCGCCGACGCCGACAAGGGCGCCGACCGCCGCGAACAGCCCCCCATCGACTGACGCCGCCCTCCCTGATGCATGATCGGTGAGGCCCCTCGACCTTCACGGCGGGGAGGCGACTCACTCACGCAAAGGGGATGGCTCCGTCCATGTCCATGTCCATGTCCCTCTGGGAAGCACTCGCGGTCCTGGTCGCCGGAATCGGCGCCGGCACGATCAACACCATCGTCGGCTCCGGCACCCTGATCACCTTCCCGGTCCTGCTCGCCACCGGACTTCCCCCGGTCACCGCCAACGTCTCCAACACCCTCGGCCTGGTGCCCGGTTCCCTCAGCGGCGCCTTCGGCTACCGCAAGGAGCTCCGCGGCCAGGGCCGCCGCGTCCTGCGCCTCGGCGCGGTCTCCCTCGTCGGCGGCCTCGCGGGCGCGATCCTGCTCCTCACCCTGCCCTCGGACTCCTTCGACACCATCGTGCCCGTCCTCATCGGCCTGGCCCTCGTGCTCGTCGTCCTCCAGCCGCGCCTCGCCGCCGCCCTGCGCCGCCGCCAGGAAGCCGCCGGCAGCGACGGCGGCCACGGGGACGGCGGACCGGCCCTGCTCACCGGCATGCTGCTCTCCAGCGCCTACGGGGGCTACTTCGGCGCCGCGCAAGGAGTGCTCTACCTCGGGCTCATGGGTCTGTTCCTCCACGAGGACCTGCAACGGATCAACGCCGTCAAGAACGTGGTCGCCGCCCTCGTCAACGGCATCGCGGCCGTCTTCTTCCTCTTCGTCGCCGAATTCGACTGGACGGCCGTCGTCCTCATCGCCGTCGGCTCCACCATCGGCGGCCAGATCGGCGCCAAGGTCGGCCGACGGCTCCCGCCGACCGCCCTGCGCGCCGTCATCGTGACGGTCGGAATCCTCGCGATCGTCCAGCTGCTCCTCCGCTGAGCGACGTACCCCCCGTACGCCGCCCAGCGGACCGGCCCCTCAGGCGGTACGCCCCAGCCACTCGGGCAACCCCTCCTGCCCGCCCACCCCCAGGGCCAGGAGCATCGCGTCCGCCGGGGACGGCACGAAGGGCTTGCGCAGCAGCGGCATCCCCGCCTCCTCCGGAGTCCGCGCCGCCTTGCGGTGGTTGTCCTCGGCGCAGGAAGCCACCGTGTTCAACCAGGTGTCCCCACCCCCCTGCGCCCGCGGCAGCACGTGGTCCACGGTCGTCGCGCGCTTCCCGCAGTACGCGCACCGGTGCTGGTCGCGGACCAACACCCCCCTCCGCGACCACGGAGCATGTCTTCGGAAGGGCACCCGTACGTACCTGCACAGCCTGATCACCCGCGGCAACGGCAACTCCATGGTGGCCGCACGGACACGCAGCTCGGGATGCGACTGCTCGACCACGGCCTTGTCCTGGAGCACCAGGACCACGGCCCGGTTCAGCGTCACCGTCGACAGCGGCTCGAAGCTCGCGTTCAGCACCAGCGTGTCCCGCATCTCGCCCACCTCCCGTGTGCAGGCCCGCGACCACACCGGCAGCAGGGCCCGCAACCACTCTGGCCGCGCGCGCCACGCGGGACAACGCAATAAAAATGCCCGGTCCTGGCCGTCTTTAGACCAGGACCGGGCAAACGCCCGGAGAACGATCAGGCTGCCGGTGCCTCGTACTCACCGATCAGCTGCGCGCGCCCGAGCGTGTGGAAGCGCAGATTGAACCCGACGACCGCGGGAGACGCGTCCGCACCGGGCCCCAGCTTCTCCTCGTCCACCGCGTACACCGTGAACACGTACCGGTGCCGCTCCCCGGCCGGCGGAGCCGCCCCGCCGAAGTCCTGGGTGCCGTAGTCGTTGCGCACGTGCACCGCCCCGGCCGGCAGCCCCTCGAACTTCCCGCTGCCCGCACCGGCCGGCAGCTCGGTCACCGACACCGGCAGATCGAAGAGCACCCAGTGCCAGAACCCGCTGCCCGTCGGCGCGTCCGGATCGAAGCACGTCACCGCGAAGCTCTTCGTCCCCTCGGGGAACCCCTCCCAGCGCAGCTGCGGCGAGAGGTTCCCGCCCGACATGACCTGGGCCTCGCCCAGCTCCCCACCGGGAGCGAGATCCGCACTGCTCACCGTGAAGGCCTCCACCTCCGGGTGGAAGGCGTGCGGAAGGGGCGCCCTGCTCTGCTCGGCCACTGCTGTACCTCCTGATCGCGAACCCGTACCGCCCGAGCCTAGAACCAGTTGCGCTGCGAACCGACCGAGGCGATCCACTGGTTCAGGTACGCGGCCCAGTCCGTTCCCCCGTACGACTGCAGACCCACCTGGAAGCACCGGTAGGTGTCACTGCCCTCGCTGAACAGACCCGGCTTCTTGTCCATCTCCAGGACGACGTCCATCTCCCGGCCGTCCGAGACGAAGGTCAGCTCCACCTGGTTCAGCCCCCGGTACTGCGACGGCGGGAGGAACTCGATCTCCTGGTAGAACGGCAGCGTCTGGCGCGTCCCGCGGATGTGCCCGCGCTCCATGTCCGCACTGCGGAAGGAGAAGCCCAGCTGCCGGAACGCGTCCAGGATCGCCTGCTGGGCCGGCACCGGGTGCACGTTGATCGGGTCCAGGTCACCCGCGTCCACCGCGCGCGCGATCTCCAGCTCGGTGCTCACCCCGATGTTCATGCCGTGCAGGTGCTGACCCCCGAAGTGGGTGATCGGCGTCTCCGCCGGGATCTCCAGCCCGAACGGCACCACGTGCAGCGCGCCGGCCTGCACCTGGAAGGCACCGCCGAGACGCTGCTTGGTGAAGACGATGTCCTGCTTGTACTCGTTCTCGCCGCCCTCCACCTCCACCCGCGCCTGCAGACCCACGGAGAGCCCCTCGATCTGCTGCTCCACGGACCCGCCCTGGATCCGGACCTCGCCCTGGACGATCCCGCCCGGCACGACGTTCGGCTCGGTGATGATCGTGTCCACCGAGGCCCCACCGGCACCCAGGCTCGCGAACAGCTTCCTGAACCCCATGCTCTATCTCCCCTGATACGGATCTAAGGATCTGGCGGCCACGGCGGCGACTGCGCCGCGACCACCCCCTACCAACGCGGAACCTTAGGGCCCGGTTGCCCGGGCGCCCGTTCCACTACGCTCGGCCGAATGAGCGCGCGCCCCGACCGTACGCCCCTGTCCCGGTCCTTCTTCGACCGCCCGGTCCTCACCGTGGCCCCCGACCTGCTGGGCCGCACCCTGGTCCGCCGCACCCCGGAGGGCCCGCTGGAGCTGCGCATCACGGAGGTGGAGGCGTACGAGGGCGCGGCCGACCCCGGCTCCCACGCCTACCGTGGCCGCACCGCGCGCAACGCGTCGATGTTCGGCCCGCCCGGACACGCGTACGTCTACTTCATCTACGGCATGTGGTTCAGCCTCAACCTGGTCTGCGGCCCACCGGACCACGCGAGCGGCGTACTGCTGCGCGCGGGGGAGGTGACCGCGGGTGCCGAGCTGGCCGCCAAACGCCGACTTTCAGCCAGAAACCCCCGCGAACTGGCCAAGGGTCCGGCCCGCCTGGCCACGGCCCTGGACGTGGACCGCTCCCTCGACGGCACGGACCTCTGCGCCGGCCCCACCTCCCCCCTGTCCCTCCTGACGGGCACCCCCACCCCTGCCGACCTGGTGAGCAACGGCCCCCGCACGGGAGTGGGCGGCGCCGGAGCCGACCACCCGTACCGCTACTGGATCACCGGCGACCCGACGGTGAGCCCCTACCGCCCCCACGCACCACGCCGGCGCGCAACTTGACTCACCCGTGACGGACGCCTAACGTAGTCCGAGCCGCTTGAACGGGGCACTGCCTTCGCAGACCCCCGGAGCGGCCAACCCACTACCTACGACTTACCCCTGGCGGGGTCTTATTCGGCATGCCCGAATTCCCTGCCCGCCGGCCCGATTATGAGCCGGAAGGGGAAAGCGCTAACGTAGCGGAGCGCCGAAAGGCACAGGCCCTCCAACGGCCACCGAATTCAAATCCAGTCCGGAAACGGCGCGGAAATGATCTGGTACGGTTGGAACAGCCGGAAAGGGAAAACGCGAAAGCGAAGGACCTGGAAAGCGAGCGGGACTGACTCTGATAGAGTCGGAAACGCAAGAACAGAACGAAGCCCGGAGGAAAGCCCGAGAGGGTGAGTACAAAGGAAGCGTCCGTTCCTTGAGAACTCAACAGCGTGCCAAAAATCAACGCCAGAAGTT
>NZ_JBIASM010000033.1:0-32739 GCF_042890765.1 Streptomyces sp. NPDC002032
CCCCGCGCGCCCCGCCCCCCCCCTTTCCCCCCCCGGGGGGCGCCCCCCCCCCCGCCCGGGCGCCCCGGCCCCCCCCCCCCGCGGGGCCCCGCCCCCCCCCCCCGCCCCGCGCCCCCGCCCCGCGTCCGCGTGCTCAGCCCACCGGCACCCGCTCGGCCCCGGGCCGGGCCGCCCGGTGTTCCCCGTCGCGCCCGCGCGGCCGCAGCGGCCACCACAGGGAGCGGCCCAGCAGCGCGGCCAGCGCGGGCACCAGCACGACCGACAGGACGAAGGCGGAGAGCAGGATCCCGACCGCCGTCGCGAAACCGGTCTGCTGCGTACCGGGGTGCGGGCTGACGGCCAGGCTGCCGAAGGAGGCGGCCAGCACCAGCCCGGCCGTCGCGACGGCCGGGGCGGTGTGCCGCACGGCGCGGGCCACCGCGGCCCGGGCCGTACCCGGCCGTTCCATCTCCTCCCTGATCCGGTCGCTGACGAGGATGTTGTAGTCGGTGCCCAGCGCCACCACGAACAGGAACAGCACCAGCGGGAGCGTGAAGTCCACGCCCGGCCGCCCCAGCCCGTGCTGGAAGACCAGCGTCGAGGCGCCGAGCGTGGCCGCGAAGCCGAGGCCGACCGAGAGCATCAGCACCACCGGTGCGAGCACGCTCCGCAGCAGCACCAGGAGGATGACGGCGATCAGCACCGCCGCCACCGGGAAGATCACCTTCAGGTCCTCGTCGACGGCCACCGCGATGTCCGCGAACACCGACGCCGTGCCGCCGACATGGGCCTCGGTCCCGGCGGGCCGATGCGCGCGGACCGTCTCGCGGACCGGTCCGGAGACCAGGTCGCGGGCCTTCTGTTCGCCGGATCCGCTGGTCAGTAGCAGGTCGATGCGGGCCGCCCGGCCGTTCTCGCTCACCACGGTCGGGGCGACCTGCCCCACCCCGGGCACCCGGGCGAGCGCCCCGGCCAGCCCGGCCACCCGTGCGGCGCCCAGCGGGGCGCCGTCCGTGGCGGTGACGAACACGCTCGTCGGGTCCGAGACGCCGGCGGGCAGCGAACGGGATATCTCCGCGGCGGTCTCGACGGCGGCGGTCCGCTCGCCGTCCGCGCCGGACTGCCCGTAGTCCATCCGCAGCCCGGCCAGGCCCGCCGTCAGCGCGCCGAGCAGTGCCAGCGAGGCCAGGACCAGCGCCACGGGACGCCGGGCCGTGAGCGCGCCGAGCCGGCCCGCCACCCCCTCCCGCGGTGCCCGGTCGAGGGACTTCGACGGCCAGAACATCTTGCGGCCGGTCACGGCCAGCAGGGCGGGCATCAGCGTCAGGCTGCCGAACAGCATCACCAGGACGGACACCGCGATGGCCGGCCCCAGCACCCGGAACTGGCCGAAGGAGGCGATCCCGAGGGTGGCGAACGCGGCGACGATGGTCAGCGCCGCCGAGGTGACGGCCGTCCCCACCCGGCCCGCGACCTGCGCGGCGGCCTCGCGCCCCGGCTGCCCGGGGTGCCGGCGCAGGTGCTCGCGGAAGCGGAACAGCAGGAAGAGGAAGTAGTCGATCCCGATGCCCATCAGCACCACGTTGATCAGACCGGGGGTGGAGGGGGCCAGCCGGATGCCCGTCGCCATCGCCGCCAGGATCACCGATCCGGCCGCCGCGCCCCCGATGACCGCCATCGCGAGCAGCGGCAGCAGCGCGGCGAACACGCTGCGGAACACCAGGACGTGGAGCAGTACGATCAGCCCCATGACCAGGGCGCCGACGACCGTCGAGCGGGTCTCCCCGGCGTCGGCCGTGTCCACCGTCGCGGCCAGCCCGCCGGTGAACCCGGTCCGCAGTCCCGCCTCCCGGAAGGCGGTCCGGGCCTGGTCCCGGAACTCCTTGTAGGTGCGCTGCACCCCGGGGTCCTGCGGATTGCCCTTCAGCTCGACCGACAGCAGCCGGAAGGTCCGGTCGGGCGCGGTCATGCCCGCCCCGATCCGCGGCACCTGGGAGTGGTCCTGAACGAAGGGCGGATCGTCCTCGGTCCTCGGCATGACGATCCGGCGCTGCGCCAGCCGTGCGGACACCGCCTCCACCGCGCGCTCGTCGGACGCGCCGAGCGCGGCGCCGTCCGTACGCGCCACCAGCACCGTCAGCGGGTCGGAGTCGGGCCGGGCGCCGAAGTTCTCCTCGGAGATGCGCAGCGCGGCCGCCGAATCGTAGGAGGCGGGCAGGAAGCCGTCGTTGCCGGGCTGGGTGGCGCGGAAGACGAACACCTGGCCCAGGATCGTCAGCCCGACGCCGAGCACCGCCCAGAGGGCGATCACCTTCCACGCGTTCCTCGTCGAGCATCCCGTCAGGGCGCGGATCACTGTTCTCCTCCGTCTGTCCGTTGCGTCGGGCCGGGTGTCCGGCCCTCATCCAGGACATCAGCGCCCGGGCCCGCGAACGTCCCGGTGAAGAACGAGTTCGCGGCCGGGACCACGGTCCGGGAAGGGTCCCCGACCAGGACTCCGGTCCTGGTCGGGGACCCTCCCCACGGTCACGGCCGACGCCCGCGCGCGGTGTGAGAATGGAGCGACGAGGGCCGCCGCGCGGCGGCCCGTGGGGGGAAGGCCGGGACGATGAGCACGCGCGCCGACGGACTCTGGACGCGCAACGACGCCCTGGTGGCGGTCGGTGCGGCGGCCGTGGACCTCACGGGCTTCGCCCTCGACACCCAGTTCGAGGGCGCTCCGCTGGAAGTCACCGCGGCGTTCCTCGTGACCGCCTCGGCGCTGGCCCTGCTCGCCCGGCGCCGCCACCCGGTCCTGGCGCTGGCCGCCGTCCTGGTCCTGGTCGCCGTCGCCAACCTGACCTGCGCGGTCTCACCGCACTTCGGGCTGGCCCCGGTGGTCGCCCTGTACTCGGTCGCTGTGGCCTGCCGGCCCGCCGTGGTGACCGCCGCCGCCCTCGTGACGCCGCCGCTGGCCACCCTGGGCCAGGGCGGACTGCCGTTCGGCTCGGCCCTGAACGTCCTCGCCAACGCGGGGGCCACCCTCCTCGTGGTCGCCACCGGCCTGGTGGTCAAGCGCTGGCAGCGGGAGACCGAGGCCAACCGGATCCTGCTCGCCGACCGGGCCGTCGCCGAGGAACGCCGCCGCATCGCGCGGGAACTGCACGACATCGTGGCCCACCACATCACCACCATGCAGCTGATGGCCGGCGGCGCCCGGGCCAACCTCGACCACGACCGCGAGGCCGCCCGCGAGGCCCTGGTCACCCTGGAGGGATCCGGCCGGATGGCGCTCGGCGAGATGCGGCAGCTGCTGGACGTGCTGCGCGCGGGGGAGGAGCCGGAGACGGCCCCGCCCGCACCGCAGCCCGGCGCGGCGGACCTGGAACGCATCGTCGCGGAGTCCCGGCTCGCCGGCATGGAGACGCGGTTCACGGTGCACGGCCCGGTCCGGCCACTGCCGCCCACCGTCGGCCTGACCGTGTTCCGGGTCGTGCAGGAGGCCCTGACCAACGCCCGCAAGCACGCCGGGAACGCCCGGGCCCACGTACGGCTGACGTACCGCCCGCACGAGGTGGCCGTGGAGGTGCGCGACGACGGGCCGGGCAGCGGAGCGGCGGGCGGGCCGGCCTCCGCGCGGCCCGCCGGGCCCGCCGGATACGGTCTGATCGGAATGCGTGAACGCGTCGCCCTCCAGGGCGGCACCCTGGAGGCCGCCCCCCTCGACGAGGGCGGCTTCCGGGTCGCGGCCCGCCTCCCCGTCGCAGCGGGGGCCGGCGCCGCCCGAGGAGAGGAA
Source organism: Streptomyces sp. NPDC002032 (assembly GCF_042890765.1). NCBI lineage: Bacteria > Bacillati > Actinomycetota > Actinomycetes > Kitasatosporales > Streptomycetaceae > Streptomyces > Streptomyces sp. NPDC002032. The sequence continues at coordinate 3,755 of NZ_JBIASM010000033.1, forward strand.
TCCCCCCGATGATCCGCGTGCTCATCGCCGACGACCAGCCGCTGGTCCGGCGCGGCCTGGCCCTGATCCTCGCCCCCCACCCGGACGTCGAGGTCGTCGGCGAGGCCGGGAACGGCGCCGAGGCCGTGGAGCTCGCCGGGCGGCTGGACCCCGACGTGGTCGTCATGGACATCCGGATGCCGGTCCTCGACGGGGTCCAGGCCACCGCGGAACTGGCCCGCACCAGCCCGCGGTCCCGGGTGCTCGCGCTGAGCACCTTCGACATGGACGAGTACGTGGTCGCCGCCCTGCGCGCGGGCGCCCACGGCTTCCTGCCCAAGGACATCTCCCCCGAGGAGCTGATCGCCGCCGTCCACACCGTCCACACCGGGGAGGCGGCCGTCGCGCCGCGCCTGCTGACCCGGCTGATCTCCACCTACGTACGGGCCTCCCCGCGCGAGCCCCGGCCCGCGCCCCGCGCCCCGTCCGCCGGACTCACCCCGCGCGAGCTGGAGATCTGGCGGCTGCTGGCGGGCGGGCTGGACAACGCCGAGATAGCCGCCGAACTGGACATCAGCGTCTCCACGGTCAAGAACCACATCACCGGCATCTTCAACAAGCTGGGCGTGCGCGACCGGGCGCAGGCCGTCATCGCCGCCTACGAATCGGGGCTGGTCGAGGCCGACCGGAGGAGCACTTGATCACCAAGTGCCCGGCGACGACCGGATTGGGCCTGGTGGAACTCTCTCTGACCAGCCAGAACCCTGGATGATTCGCCCGTGCGGAGAGGGCCCCCGGCGTGGCACAGTGCCTGGAGTACAACCGCCGGACCAGGGAGCCGCCATGCGTGATCCGCACCCCATGCCGCCGACGCTCGCAGCCCGCTGCGAGTGCCGCGACGCGCGGCCGGGTCCGCTGCCCTCCTGTCCGGCGTGCGGGACGGAGCCCGAGCGGATCTCCTGGCGCCAGCGCCCGGGCGAACCGGTGGTCCTCGTCTTCGACCCCTGCGGACACCGCCACGACTCACCCGCCCCGCCCGTCCTGGCCGTCACCCCGCCGGCCGCGTACCCCCGCGGATGAGGGGCGCCCGGCGCGGCCTCGGGACGTCGCGGCGGTCTCCCGGGCCCGCCCGTCTCAGGGGGCGGGGACCGGGCCCCGCATGTGCGCGCTGACCCACTGGATCAGCGCCCCGTCGTGCATGCCGGGGACGTAGGTACGGGCGTTGTGCCCGCCGCCCTCGTCGATGTGGAGCCGCGTCTTCACGGGCCCGCTCCCGTACTGCGCGATGAACTTCTCGATCTGCGGCCGGCACCGGATGTCGCTGCCCTTCGTACCGACCTGGAACGCGAGGTAGACCTCGGGCCCGTTCCGGTCGATGAGCCGCTGCGCGAGCCACGGCGGGCTGTTCTCCAGCTTCTCCCGCGGATGCCCCTGCCACAGGCGCGAGTCCGGCAGGAGGTCCGGACCCCCGGCGATCACCGCCTTGAACCGGTCCGGCTTCTGCAGCACCGCCTTCAGCCCGGCGAAGCCACCGGTGGAACTGCCCATGAACGCCCACCCGTCACGCGACTTGATGGTCCGGAAGGCGGACCGCACCAGATCGGGCACGTCCTCCGTCAGCCAGGTCCCCATCCTCGGCTGGCCGGGGATGTCGCTCCCGTCCCAGTACAGGCCCTCCTTCCCGTCCGTCTGCGGGTTGAGGACCGGCATGGCCAGGATGAACGGCAGGCTGCTGCCGTCCTTCGACCAGCGGGCGATGCTCGCCTCCAGCTTGAGGTTGCGGTCCATCCAGTAGTTGACGGGGAACCCCGGACCGCCCGGCAGCGCGATCAGCACCGGGAACCCGCTGCGGGCGTAGCGCGGTTCCGCGTACTGAGGCGGCAGCCACAGCCACACCTTGCCGGTGAAGCCGGACTTCCGCCCGGCCCAGGTGGTCACCAGGACCTTGCTGCCGTCCTCCGGGATCGTCGCGGCGATCCTCAGCTCCGGCACGGGCCCGGTGGGCAGTTGGGTCTGCGCGTCCACCGGCGCGCCCCGCGCCGGGCCCGGCCCCGGGTCGATCCGTACGGTCCGCCCCGTGTCGGAGGGGGCTCCGGAGCCCGTGAGCACGCCGCTCGCCACCGCCCCCGTGAGGGCCAGCGCCACCGCGCCCCCGATCCAGCGGCCGCGGCGCGGGCGCGCGCGGCGGTGTCCTGCGCCGACCGTGTCGTTCACGCCAGCAGTATGTCCCTTTCCGCCTGAAGAGGACCTGTGGCAGGCCGGTGACCGGGACCTCGTATCCTGCAACGGAGCTCGGCCCCGAGCAGTTCCGAAGGGCCGTGCCGCGCTCCGCGCGCGGGCACGGCGGGAGAGGGAGACCCCTGATGGACGTGCAGCACTTCGAGCGGATCACCGCGTTCATCGAGGCGCGGCTGACCCCGCTGTTCGACGCGGAGACCGGGAGTGAGCGCGGTTTCGCGATGGACGACACCTCCCGGGCGCTGCGCGCGCTGCGCAACAGCGTGCTGGAGGCGTCCGCGGTGAAGGGGCTCATCGAGAAGCGGGAGACGGCCGACCAGCGGATGCGCAACGTCATCGACCAGTCGGTGGAGCACCACTGGGACGTGCTGCGCGGCATCGCCCGCCAGTGGGAGGACCACACGGACTTCCGCCGGGAGTTCAAGCGCCACGCGTGGGAGCTCGACGGCGCCCCCGCCTCCGCGTGAGCCCGGGCGGGCGGGCCCGGCGGCGATGTCCGGCGCCCGCCCGCGTCACCGGCTGGGAGCCCCGCCGATCAGGTAGTCGACCCGGCGCCGCAGTACGCTCCAGCGCCGGTCGTGGTGGTAGGCCCGCTTCAGGCTCCGGGCACGTGCCTTGGGCCGGCGCCGGTAGAAGCGCCGGGCCCAGGGCGAGGCCGGCCGGGCCAGCCGGACGGCGGCGAACAGGGCGATCAGCGGGACGATCATGCCGAGCACGGCCATCCGCGGTTTGCCCTTGAAGAGGGCGACGACGGCCACCATCAGGTTGACCACCACCGTCGCCATGACGGTCAGCCGGCTCTGCTCCTCGTCCGGCGTCAGCCCGTCCACGCCGAGCGGCAGGAACCCGCACAGCAGCAGGGACGCCAGCGCCGAGGTGAGGATCACGACCTCGACGCTGATGGTCCCCTCCTTGCTCCAGTAGACGTCGCTCAGGTGCAGGATCAGCGCGAACTCGTCGAGCACCAGGCCGGTGCCCATCCCGAACAGTGCGGCCGCGAGGCAGGTGCCCCAACCCGAGCGGCCGCCCGCGATGGCGGTGAAGCCGCCCAGGGTCATGAGGATCACCCCGGGCACGGCGTGGTGCACGTGCAGACCGCCCGGGGTGACGTTGCGGAAGGGCCCCTTCCCGGCGCGGATCATCCGGGTGATCACCCGGGTCACGGCGAAGGTCAGGACGAACGCGGACAGGGCCAGCAGCAGCGGGAGTTTCCCCGGCTCCAGGATGTTGCGGTACCACCATGCGCCCATGGCGTCACCCTCCCGGCCCCGGCGCCCCCGCGCACCGCGGGCACCGCCGTTCGGGCGCCCCGCCCCCACCGCGCCCATGGCCCCGACCGCCGGCGGCGCATCCGTCAGGTGCTTGATCTGGAGCGGCAGGGCGATCATCGCGGGAGCCCCGGGCAACGCATTTTCTCCCCGGACGGGCGAATACCTGGCCTCGCGCGTGGGAGCCGCCGCCCGGCGTGGCACCCATGGTGCATGCCGACGGTGTCACCGCTCCTGCGTACGGTCGCGTCCTACGCGTGGCGCCTGCTGGTCGTGGGCGCCGCCGTCTACGCGGTCTTCGTCTTGCTGGGCCGCTTCCACGAGGTCACCGTGGCGCTCTTCCTCGGCCTGGTCATCACCGCCCTGCTCAATCCGCCCGCCCGGCTGCTCACCCGCTGGGTGCCCCGGCCGCTCGCGGTCGCGGTCAGCCTGATCGGCAGTGCGGTGGTGCTGCTGGGCGTGCTCGCCCTGGTCGGGGAGGCGGTGGCGGGGGAGAGCGGGAGCCTGGTCCGCGAGTTCCGCCAGGGCCTGTCGAGCATCCAGCGGTGGCTGGCGCGGCCGCCCTTCCGGCTGGACTCGCACGTGCTCGCCGACCTCCAGTCGAAGGTGGGCGACTACGTCTCCAGCCACCGCTCCACCCTGCTGAGCACGGCGGTCACCGGAGCCGGGCAGCTCGTGCAGGTGCTCACCGTCCTCGCGCTCGCCGTGTTCTCCTCCGTGTTCTTCCTGCACGGCGGAGACCGCCAGTGGGCCTGGTTCTGCGCCCAGCTGCCGCCGGGCGCACGGGAACGCGTGGCCGTCGGCGGGCGGGCGGCCTGGCGCACGTTCACCGGCTACACCCACGGGATCGTGCTCGTCGCGGCCACGAACGCGGTGCTCGTCGGGGTGGCCCTCTACTTCCTGGGGGTCCCGCTGGCCGTCCCGCTGGCGATGCTGGAGTTCGTCGCGGCCTTCATCCCCCTCATCGGCTCGCCGGTCGCGCTCGCGGTGGCCGCGGTGGTCGCGCTCGCGGCCAAGGGACCGGTCATCGCGGCCGTCGTGGTCGCGCTGATCGTGGTCATCGGCCAGATCGAGGGGCACCTGCTGCACCCGCTGGTGATGAGCTGGGCGGTACGGCTGCACCCGCTGGTGGTGGCCGTCTCGGTGGTCGCGGGCGCCATCGCGGCCGGAGTGGTCGGCGCGGTGGTCGCCGTCCCGCTCGTGTCGGTGATCTGGTCGGTCCGGACCGCGCTGCGCTCCCCGGCCCCCGTGCCGCCGCCGCCCGCGCCGCCCGCCGCAGGGTCGTCGTGATCCTCCGGCCCGACTACCGTGGACGTGGGGGGCGACGTGGGAAGGCGGTTGCCATGGCAGAGCACACGGCCCCGGCAGGGGCGGCCCGCGAGCTGGAGGACGGCCGGCTGCTCAGGGAGCTGGAGACCATCCACCGCACGCGCCACGAGACGCTGCTGCACGGGTCGGACGAAGCCCTGGCCACGCACACCCAGCGGCTGAGGGAACTGGAGGAGGAGTACCTCCGGCGTCATCCGCAGCGCGCCACCGCCGCCGGCCGTACCCGCTCCGGCGCCCGGGCCCGCACGGCCGGCGACGGCTGAACCCAGGGCTGAACCCAAGGCTGAACCGAAGGCCCCGCGACGTCCCTCCCGGCGCGCGGGGCCGCCGCACGACTGGTCCGCCCCGCGAATGCGCGGGGCGGCACCGCATTTCTGCCCGTGGGCACCGCGCCGAAACCCGGTCGGCCGGGCGGCCGGGCCCGGGCCGAGCCATGCGAAGAGAGGAAAAACACGTCTCAGGTGAGCCTGCTTTGCGTCTGATGAGACAGATCTGTATCATCCGAGGCGAAGGAGGCTCATCCCCATGCGTGAAGAAGAACTGCTCGACGCCGCGGCCCGCGTCCTCGCCGGCGATCACAGCGCCTCGACGGTGCAGATCGCCGCGGGCCTCGGCATCAGCCGCGCGACGCTCAGCCGCCGGTACGCCACCCGCGAGGCGCTGCTGAAGGCCGTCGCCGCCCGGTCGATCGAGGTCGTCGACGGCTGCCTCGCCCCCGCCGACCTGCCCGGGGCGAGTGCCGACGGCCCCTCCTTCGACGCGGCGCTGGAAGACCTCGTGGTCGCCCTGCTGCCCGCCGCCCACCTGTACGGGTTCACCTCGCGCGACGCCACCGTCCTCGCCGACCCCGCCTTCCGGGCCGGACTGGAGCGCCAGGACCAGCGCGCCCTCGCCTTCCTCGCCCTCGGCCAGCGGCTGGGGCGGCTGCGCACGGACCTCCCGCCGTACTGGATCTGGTACTCCCTGTGGGGCCTGCTCGACGCCGCCGCCGAAGGCGTCCGCGACGGCCATCTGGCACCCCGCGAGATCGGCCGCCTCGTCCTGACGTCCTTCCTCGGGGGAGCGCGCCCCCCCTGGCCGCCGCCGGCTCCGGCCCCCGCAGCCTGATCAGCCGCCCCGGGCGGCACCCCGTGCGCACACCCGAACGGAATCCCATGCACACCCCCACGCTGGACCCGCGTCGCTGGACCGTCCTGGCGATCCTCTCCGGCAGCCTCCTGCTCATCTCGATGGACACCACGATCCTCAACGTGGCCTTCCCCTCGCTCGTCGCCGACCTCCAGCCCGGCGCCGTCCAGCAGCTGTGGATCATCGACGTCTACGCGCTGGCCCTGTCCGGCCTCCTCGTCACCGCCGGCGCCCTCGGCGACCGCTGGGGCCGCAAGCGGCTGCTCCTCACCGGCTTCGCGATCTTCTCCGTGGCCTCGCTGATCGCCGTGTTCTCCACCGAGGCCTGGCACGTCATCGCGGCCCGCGCCCTGCTCGGCGTGGGCGGCGCGGCCATCATGCCGGCCACCCTGTCGATCCTGCGCAGCGTCTTCACCGACGCCAGGGAACGCGCCTTCGCCCTCGCCGTGTGGGCCGCCGTCTTCGGCGGCGGCATGGCCTTCGGCCCCGTCGTCGGCGGCCTCCTCGTCCAGGACTACGGCTGGCACTCCGCCTTCCTCCTCAACCTCCCCGTCGCCGCCGTGATCGTCGCGGCCGGCCTGCGCTACCTGCCCGAATCCCGCAACCCGGGCGCTACGGGACGCTGGGACTGGGCGGGCGTCGGCCAGTCCGTCGTCGGCATGCTCGCCCTCGCGGGCGGCATCAAGGAACTCGGCAAGGCCGGCATCGGCGACCCCCTGCCGTGGGCCCTGCTCGCCGTGGCCCTCGTCGCGCTCACCGTGTTCGTCCGCCGTCAGCTGCGCGTGGACAACCCGCTGCTCCAGGTGCGGCTGTTCGCCAAGCCCGCCTTCAGCGTCGCCGCCACCGCGATCTTCCTGCCGATGGTGGGCATGGGCGCGATCCTCTTCCTCGTCACCCAGTGGTTCCAGTACGGCCAGGGCTACACCCCGCTCGAAGCCGGACTGCGCCTGCTGCCCGCCCCGCTCGCCCTGATCTGCGCCTCGATGGTCGCGCCCACGCTGATGCACCGCTTCCCCATCCGCCACGTGCTCGGCGCCGGGCTCGTCGTCCTGGCGGGCGGCATGGCCCTGCCCTGGACCCTCCAGCAGTTCACCGGCCTCGGCTACCCCGCCTTCGCGGCCGCCCTGACCGTCATGGGGCTGGGCGCGGGCATCGCCACCACCGTGGCCTCCGTGACCCTCATCTCCGCCGCGCCCGCCGACCAGGTCTCCAGCGCCGCCGCCATCGAGGAGACCTGCTACGAGCTGGGCTCCGCCATGGGCGTCGCCATCCTCGGCAGCACCGCCGCCGCGCTCTACCGGGGCAACCTGCCCGCGCTCGACCTGGACGGGGCGTCCGTGAGCGCCGTACGGGACTCCGTGGGCGAGGCGGCGCACACCGCCCAGCAGCTCGGCGGCACCGTGGGCCAGGCCCTCCTGGAGACGGCCTCCCGGGCCTACACCCTGGCGATCACCCCGGCGTTCCTGATGGCCGGAGTCCTGGCCGTCGCCGCCGCGGCGACCACCTGGGCGCTGATCCCGCGCGACCTCCAGCCCACCGAGAACCACTGACCGGTACGCCGTCCCGTACCGCCGCTCCCGGCGCCGCCCTCACCTCGGCGCCGGGAGCGGCGGTGCGTCCGGGGCCGGATCCGGCGCCGCGAAGGGGGCCGCCGGGGGCGGGCCCAGGGTGGTCGTGCCCGGGGCCGCCGCACGGTGGCCGAGCCCGGCGCGGTAGGCGTCGAGCGCCGCCTCGGTGCGGCCCGCCCGCCGCAGCAGATCGCCCAGCAGCCGGCACAGATCGGCCAGATCGCCGGCCGCCCCGCTGCGCTCCAGCAGCGCCAGCGCCCGTACGTAGTGCTCCTCGGCCGCCGCCGTGTCCCCGCGTTCCTGCGCGATCAGCCCCAGCAGCCGGTGCGCGCCGCCCGCGTGCACGGCCCCGGCGTCCACCGACCCCGGCCCCGCGTCCGGGTCCACCAGCGCCGAGACCAGCTCCACCGCCTCCTCGAACCGGCCCAGCCGACGCAGCACATCGGCGAGCTCCACCTCCACCTGCGCGGTGTACAGGGCCGCCCGCCGGGCCGCCAGCATCTCCCGCGCGGTCCGCAGCTCACGCTCGGCCGCCGCCAGCTCCCCGTGCTGCGCCTGGAAGTAGCCGCGCATCCAGTGGCAGTGCGCCAGGTCCGTGCGCATCCGCAGCTGCCGGTACACGGCCTGCGCCTTCGCCAGCGCGGCGTCGGCGTCGGCCGCCCGGCCCTCCGCGAGGAAGGTCCGCGCCACCTGCCGGTGCATCGCCGCCACCAGCACCGGATCCCCGACCCCGGGCGCCAGCGCCAGCGCCACTTCGGCGGCGTGGGCCGCCCGGGCCAGGGCGCCCATGTCGAGGTACGGACTGATCACCGCCGCGTACAGCAGGACCAGCGCCTCGGGATCCCCGAGCCCGCCCGCGTTCAGCGCGTCGATCGCGGACTCCAGCAGGTAGCAGGCGTACCGCAGTTCCCCGCGCAGCAGGTGGGCGACCGCCCGCCCGCGCACGGCCCGCGCCCGGCGCGGCAGCGGCTCCGCGGCCAGCAGCAGCTCCGCCGCCTCGAAGTGACCCGCCGCCCCGGCCGGATCGCCGGACTCCAGGGCGCAGTCGCCGAGCCCGAGCAGTGCCTCCGCCCGCTCGTCGGTCAGGTCCAGCCGCTCGGCCTCGGCCAGCAGCCGCGCGAAGTGCGGGGCGGCCTCCCGCGCCGAGCCGGTGGCGAGGGCGCGCTGGGCGTCGGTCAGGGCCAGGCGCAGCTCGGTGGCCAGGTGCGCCGGGCGCCCGGTGGCCAGCTCCTCGTACGAGGTGCCGAGCCTGCCCGCGAGGAAGCGCAGCGCGGTCTCGGAGGGCCGCACCTTGCCGGCCTCCAGGGTGGAGACGTACGCCGGGGTGTAGCCGGGCTCCGCCAACTGCTTTTGCGTCAGGCCGCGTTGCGCGCGCAGTCGCTGCACCCTGCGGCCGATCTCGGACGGTTCGTCCACGAAGTACCCCCGTTGTGCGCCTGACCGACTCAACTCGTCAGTATCCAGGGGCAATCACCCGTTGCGCAGGTCCCGCGCGCCACCTAACTTAAGCAACCGGTTCAGCGGACTTAACTTCCCGCTTAATCTTCCCGGTCAACTCCTTCTCCAGGCGGAGGACTTCATGAGCCCAGCCGACCGACCGGCCCGCCCGGCCGCCCTGCGCGCGGCACTCGCCGCACTCTGTGCGGGCGCCGCCCTGCTGGCCGCTTCCGCACCCGTGGCGGCGGCCGGTCCACCGCCCCGCCGGAACGCCGCCGTCGAGGTCGAGATACCGGGGCCCGAGTACGGCGGGGAAGCGGGCTCCGGCCACGTCCGGGTGCCCGCGGCCGGTCCCGCCAAGGCCCCGCCCCGTCTCTCCGGAGCCGCCCGGGCCGCCGACGGGCGGGTCACCAAGATGATCGACAACGGGCCCGTCGGGGACCGGCTGGACGTGGTCGTGATCGGCGACGGTTATACGGACGGCGAGCTCGGGCGGTTCCACGACGACGCCCGGGCGAAGTGGGCCGAGGTCACCGCCGTCGAGCCGTACGCGACTTATCGCGACCTCTTCAACGTGTGGACCGTGGACGCCGTTTCCGCCGAGTCCGGGATCTCCGGCGACCCCGGCCCGGACACCGTCCGCGACACCGCGCTCGGCTCGTACTTCTGGTGCGAGTCCATCGAGCGGCTGCTGTGCGTGGACCAGCCCGCCGTGGACGCGTACGTGGCCCGGGCGCCCGCCGCCGACCTGGTCATCGTCCTGGCCAACAGCGCCAAGTACGGCGGCGCCGGATACAACGAACCCAGCGCCACCCTCGGCTACGAGGGCATCTCCACCGCCTCCGCCCGCCATCCCAAGTCCGGGCAGGTCGCCGTCCACGAGACCGGGCACTCCCTCGGCAAACTCGCCGACGAGTACTTCTACCCCGGCGTCCCCGGCTACGAGAAGTACACCGGACCGGAACCGGCCGAGGCCAACACCTCGACGCTCGACGCCGCGGCGCTGGCCGGCCAGCGGGCCAAGTGGTACCGCTGGCTGGGCGAGGAGTCCCCGGACGGCGGGCCCGTCGGAGCGTACGAGGGCGGCGGGTACTACGTCACCGGCCTCTACCGGCCCACCGACAGCTCGATCATGCGCGTCCTGGGCAAACCCTTCAGCCTGCCCGGGGTCGAGGCGATGATCGGCGGGTTCCACCGGCACGCCAACCTCGTCACCCCGCTCACCCCCACCGACCGCACCCTACGGCTGTGGCACACCGCGAAGGCGGCCGTGCCGCGCCTGGCCGCGCCGGACGGACGCCAGTTGACGGTGCGCTGGTACCTCGACGGACGGGAACTGAAGCGGTTCGCCGGCCGCACCGAGGTACGGGTGGCCGAGCTGTGGCTGCTCGACCCGCGCACCCACCGGCTGTCGGTGACCGCCGAGGACCGCACTCCCGCCGTCCGCGATCCGGCCGTCGCCCGCACCCTCACCTCCACGGCCACCTGGAACGTCCGCCTCTGACGTTCCGCACGGTCCGGTCACCGGTCCGCCTTCCGGGAAGGAGGGCCGGGGGCGGGCGCCGGGAGGGCGTCCCACAGGGCGCAGTGGTGGGCGGGGGCGGCCCTGACCGGCCGGATCCCCCGCGCACCGGTGTCCAGGCGCAGCACCGGCGCGGAGCCGGACGGGGTGAACCGGGGCCAGGCCACGGCCCCTTGCCCGTCGGGCGAGCCCGTGCGGGCGAAGCGCGTCCAGTAGCCGGTCATCGCCTCCGACAGCCGCCGCGACGGCTCCTTCGAGGGCACCGGGGCGAAGAGGTACGGCAGTTCGAAGCCGTGCGCGGCGCCGTACGGGAAGTCCGCGAGCTCCGGCAGCCCGCTGGAGTTCGGGGCGCCCCGGTCGGCGAAGAGGTAGCCGTACGTCGGCACGTGCCGGGCCAGCGCCCGGCCGTCGCGCAGCGCCGGACAGGTGAAGGAGGCGTCGGACAGCGCCGCCGCCCAGGCCAGCGCGGCCGTGGGGAAGGCGGCCGGCGGGTACGCGGCCTCCACGGCCGGGGCCGCGCCGCCGAAGGAAGCCGACAGGCGCTCCCGGTAGCCCCGTTCGCCGTCGACCGGGTACGCCGTCAGGGTCTGCGCGAGGAAGAGCCGCATCTCGTCCAGGGTCGTGCCGATTACCACCGGCACCCGGTGGAAGCGGCCCGACTCCAGGGCCCCGCGCGGTTCGAGGGGGAGTGCGGCGCCGCCGTAGGAGAGGGCGGAGAAACCGTTCATCAGCTCGGTCGTCGCCAGCCGGGCCGCGGGCAGGCCGCGCAGGCATTCCAGCACCGTGCCGGACGGCGGCGCGGCGCAGCCGAGCCCGGCCGCCGCCCGGACGCCGTCGGAGACGGTGCGCCGCTCCGGCACGAAGGGTTCGTAGGCGCCGAGCGTCGGCAGCAGGGCGTACGGCGGCATGGTGGTCGAGCAGGAGCCGCTCTGTGCGACCGCCCGGCGGAACAGACCCGCCGACGCGGGGGAGACGAGGTGGGCGCAGACGGCGAGGCCGCCCGCCGACTCCCCGAACACCGTCACCCGGTCCGGGTCCCCGCCGAACCGGGCCGCGTTGGCGCGGACCCAGCGCAGCGCGGCCTGCTGGTCGGCCAGTCCGAAGTCGGGGGCGCCGCCGAGTTCGGGATGGCCGAAGAACCCGAAGACGCCGAGGCGGTAGTTGACGGTGACGGCCACCACGCCGCCGCGCGTGACCAGGGGCTCGGGCCGGTACGAGTCGCCCGCGCCGTTGCGGAAGCCGCCGCCGTGGAACCACACCATGACCGGGCGGCCCCGGCCCGGCCCGGTGGGGGCGGTGACGTTCAGGTACAGGCAGTCCTCGGAGCCGCTGGGCCCGCCCGGCCCGAGCGGCGGCAGCTGGACGCAGCGGGCCCCGGGCGCCCCCGCGTCGAGGATCCCGGCCCGGCGCGGGGCGGCGCGCGGCAGCCGCCAGCGCAGCGGGCCCGTCGGCGGGGCGGCGTACGGGAGGCCCTCGAAGGTCGCGTACGTGCCGTGCGCGCGGCCCCGTACGGGACCCTCGGCGGTGCGCACGACGGGCCGGGGCCCGCCGTCGGTGGCTGCGGCCGGCGGGCCCCACGCGGCGGCGCCCAGCAGGGCCGTCAGGGTCAGCAGCACGGCCCGCTCGCGGCGGGGGCGGTGGCGTGGGGCGGGGCGGAGGGCGGGGCGGGGATCCGGCACGGCGGGCACCTCCTGGACGGGGGGACCCGCCCACTGTGCCCGGCCAGGCGCCCGGGTCCGGGGACGGGCCGGGCGTGTCCGGGCGGCGACTCCGTACGGCCGGGGGAGGTTACCCGTTTGCCCGCCCCGAATGGCGCAGTGCCCGCAGGTGCGGGTGGATGTCACCAAGCGTGCGCTTCCCATGACGCACGATGACCGGCGCGCGATGTGTAGACCCGCGTGTCGGCGAACGGAGCTTTCCATGAACGACCCCAGCACCTTCGCGGTAACGGAACACGCCGAACGCGACGGTCATCACCCCCAACCGAACCCCGACCAGCCCGTCCACGAGCCCGAGGCCCCGGTGTTCACACCGGCCCCGGCCCCTACCCCGGCTGCGGAGCCGACCCCCGCGTGGGCGGCGCCCCCGGAGCCGGCCCCGGCCCCGGCCCAGCCCGTGGGTCAGACCCAGACCCAGCACCAGGCCCCGGGTCACTCCCCGACGCCGGACCAGGCCCCGGCCCGGTCCCTGAGCCCGTCCCCGGCCTCGGGCCGGCCTTCGGGCCGGTCTCCGAGCCAGGATGCGGCCCCGGCCCAGGACCCGCTCCTGGCCCCGTCCCCGAGCCCGGCCTCGGACCCGGCTTCGGCCCACGACCCGGTCCCGGATTCCGTCATGGCCGCGGCCGTGCACCGGAACCCGGTTCCGGAGCGGGTCGGGGTCCCGGTGCCGGCCGGGGGGCAGGCCCTCGCCCCGGTGGTGACCTGGACCCCGGTCGCTGCGCCGGCCTCCGCCCCGGACCACGAGGCGGTGGCAACCCCCGTCGCGGTGTCCACCTTCGCCCCGGGCTCCGGCCCGGCTCCGGGCGTGGCCTGGGCCTCGGCGCCCGTGTCCGCCCCGCCTGCCGCCGGCCCCGCCCTGGGCCCCGCCCCGGCCCCGTCCGTGGAACCGGCCCCGGCCGAGGTACGGGCTGCGGCAGCCGCCCCGGCCCCGGACCCGGTCGCGATGCCGGCCCCCGCCCCCGCCCCGGCCCCGGCCGAGGTCCCGGCAGTGCCAGCGGCCTCCGCCCCGGAGCCCGCGAGCGGCGCCGGCCCCGCCCAGGCGGTGGTGCCGGACGGCGAGGCCCACATGGAGCCGATAAGGACGCTGCTGGAGACGGCCGTCGCCTGCCGGCCCGTCGAGGAGGTCACCGCGCTGGTGAGCCTGCTCAAGCGGACCGGCCGGCACACCGACCCCGGCCACGACGCGCTGCGCGCCGCCGCGGTCTCCCGCCCCCTCCAGGACGTACAGCGGATGGTCGCCCTGCTGGCCGAGCACCCGCAGGAGGAGGCCGAGGCCGGCATCACCCTGCGCGCCGCCGCCATCGGACGGCCCATCGAGGACGTGGCCCTGCTGGCCAGCATCCTCGGCCCCGACGGAGCCACCGACGCAGCTGCTGACGGCGCCCCCGACCGAGCCCCCGACGGAGCCCCCGTCACCGCCCGGTCCGCCGGCCAGGCCCCCGCGCCGCCCCCGCTGCGCGGGCCCGCCCCGGCCGCACCGGCGCCGGCCCCCGCCCGTACCCCGGTGTCCGCACCGGCCCGGGACCGGGGGGCGCTGCGCCACCTGCTGCGCTGGCCCACCGCCTTCGCGCTGCTGCTCTGCGGGACCCTGCACTTCCCGCAGGACCCGGCCGCCCTGGCCGTCCCCGGCACGGGCCAGTGGCTCGCTCCGGCGGCGTCCCTGCTGTGCCTCGCGCTCGGCGCGCTGCTCGCCGTCCGGGACACCCCCGCCGTATGGCGGGCCGTGGCGGTGGGGGCCCTCGCGGTCGTCACGCTGCACGTGGTCGGCGGGATCGTGTTCTTCGATCCCCTGGAGGGCGCCTACGGCGGGGCGTACGCCTGGTCGGGCATCACGGCGGCCGTGTGCGCCGGGGCCGGAGCGGTCCTGGCCGGCGTGGCCCTGAGGTACCGGCCGTCGCGCACCGAGGGGGCGGGCGGCGCCGCCTGACCCCGTACGGCGCAGGGGCCCCGGCCGCGTCCGCGCGGCCGGGGCCCCTCACCGTGCCAGCAGGTTCACCGCCCCCGTGAACACCCGGGGCAGCCGGGCCGCCAGCGGGACGACCCGTCCGGCCAGCGGCGGCCGCCCGCGCGCCCAGAGCAGGGCCGAGGTCAGGAAGCGGTAGTCGCGCGACAGCGCCCGCCAGGCCCGCTCGTATTCCTGCGGGCGGCCCGCGCGCACGCACCGTACGAGTTCCCCCGCGGCCGAGACGGCCAGGGTCAGGCCCTCGCCGGTCAGCGCGTCCACGTACCCCGCCGCGTCCCCCACGAACAGCACCCGCCCCGCCACCCGGGTCCGGGCCCGCTGGCGCAGCGGCCCGGCGCCGCGCACCGGCGCGCCGGGTCCGGGCGGCGGCAGCCGGGCGGCCAGCCCGGGGAAGCGGTCGGCCAGCTGGACGTCGAAGGGCGCCTGCCGGGAGGTCAGCACCGCCACCCCGATCCGGTCCGGCCCCAGCGGGGTCACGTAGGCCTCGCAGTCGGGTGCCCAGTGCACCTCCACCAGGTCGCTCCAGGGTGCGACGGCGTAGTGGCGGCGCAGTCCGTACCGCGCCGGCCGCCCCGGCGCGGCCGGCACCGCCAGGCCCAGCGCGCGCCGCACCGGCGAGTGCAGGCCGTCCGCCGCCACCAGGTACCGGGCCGTCAGGCCGGCCGCGCCGACCCGGTCCGCGTCCTGGCGGACCTCGCCGGCCCGCCGCGCCAGGACGCGTACGCCCAGCGCCTCGGCCCGCCCGGCCAGCGCGGCCTGGAGCTCGGTGCGCCGGACCCCGCGGCCGGGGCCGGCGCGGAAGAGGCCCTCGGCGCGCAGGCCCGTCGCGCCGTCGACGTAGCGGATCCCGCGGAAGGCGCTGCCCGGCACCGGTACGCCCAGCTCCTCGAAGCGCCGGACGGCGCCCGGCATCAGCCCTTCGCCGCAGGCCTTGTCGATCGGGGTCGGCCGCGGTTCGAGGACCACCACCTCCAGCCCGGCCAGGGCCCCGTGGATCGCGGTGGCCAGTCCGGCCGGGCCGCCGCCCGCGACCAGCAGGTCGATCACGGCGCGATCCCCGCGAGCCGGCCCGCTCCGGGAACGGTGGCCAGCGCACGGTCCTCGCAGGCGATCCGCACGCGCAGCAGCAGGGCGTTGAGCACCGTGAAGACCGTCGCCGTCAGCCAGGCGGAGTGCACCAGCGGCAGCGCCAGCCCCTCCAGCACCACCGCCACGTAGTTGGGGTGCCGCAGCCACCGGTACGGTCCGCCCGCCACCAGCGCCAGCCCGGGCACCACCAGGACCCGGGTGTTCCAGCGGGGCCCCAGCGTCGTGACGCACCACCAGCGCAGCCCCTGCGCCGCCACGGCGAGCCCGAGCGCCGTCCAGCCGAGGACGGGCAGGAAGGGCCGGTACGGGGCTTCGAGCGCGCAGCCCACGATGAGCGCGGTGTGCAGCGCGACCATGGCCGGGTAGTGGCCGCGGCCGTACTCGCGGGCGCCGCGGGCCAGGCTCCAGGCGGTGTGGCGGCGGGCGACGGCCAGTTCGGCGAGCCGCTCCAGTGCCACGAGGGCGAGCAGCAGCAGGTAGGGGATCGGCAGATCGGGTGTCGACGTCATCGGGACCTCACCAGCGCAGCAGGACGAGTTCGGAGGCGAAGCCCGGGCCGAAGGCCAGCATGAGGCCGGCCGTTCCGGGCACGGGCGGACCGGCGGCCTGCACGGAGCCGAGGATGTGCAGGACGGACGCGGAGGAGAGGTTGCCCACCTCCGCGAGGGAGCGGCGGCTCGGCGCGAAGGCCCGGTCCGGCAGTCCCAGGGCCTCGGAGAGCACGTCGAGGATCTTCGGGCCGCCCGGGTGGCAGATCCAGGTGCCGACGTCCGCGGGCTTGAGGTCGTGCTCGGCGAGGAAGGACTCGATCTCCTCCACCACGTGCAGCCGCACCAGTTCGGGCACTTCGCGGTCCAGCACCATCCGGAAGCCCCAGTGGCCGATGTCCCAGCCGAGCAGGTGCTCGGTGCCGGGGTAGAGACGGCTGCGCGCGGCCACCACCACGGGCCCGGCGCCGCTTTCGTGGAGAGGATGGCCGGCGCCGACCGCCAGCAGCGCCCCGGCCCCGTCCCCGAAGAGCCCCCCGGCCACCAGGTTCGCCATCGAGGTGTCCGAGGGCTGGAGGGTGAGCGAGCACAGCTCGGTGGACAGCAGCAGGCCCGCCCGCCCGGGACGCCCCGTCAGCTGCTCGTGGAGCAGGGCGAGTCCGGCGGCGCCCGCCGCGCAGCCGAGGCCGAACAGCGGCATCCGGCGCACGTCGGGGCGCAGTCCGCTCCGGGTGACGAGGCGGGCCTCCAGGGAGGGGGTGGCCAGCCCCGTCACGGTGGTCGACAGCACCAGGTCCACGTCCCGCGCCGCGAGGGCGGCCGCGTCCAGGACGCGGGCGACGGCTTCGGCGCCGAGGTCCAGGGCGGCGCGGACGAACAGGGCGTTGGTGGTGCCGAAGTCGGTGGCCGGGCCGTAGCGCTCCAGCGGGAGGGCGAGGTGGCGCGAGTCCACCCGGACCGAGGCGTGCACCCGGCGCAGCAGGGCCGCGTCGGCGCCCGGCGGCAGGAAACCGGCGAGGGCCTCCGTGATCCGCGACTGCGGGTACAGGTGGGGTGGGAACACGCTGCTCACTGCCAGGACACGTGTCATTGGCCCAACATAGGGAAGAACGGGCGGATCTGGAGGAAGCGCGCGATAGGTGTGGAGCGGACGTGTCGGCGCGGCGTAGCGTGAGGCCGTGCCCGCCCCCGCGCTCCCGGCCCCCGCCCCGGTCCCGCCGCCGGTTCCGCCGCCGACGCCCGCCACCGCCGTCCCGGCCGCCGCCCTGCTGGGCGCCTGCCACCCCCTGCCGGCGGCCGCCGTGACCCTGTTCGCCGCCGTCCTGGCGGCCGCCGCCGGGAGGGGGCCCGCCGGTACCGCGCTGACGGCCGCCGCCGTGGGCGCCGGACAGCTCTCGGTGGGCTGGTCCAACGACCTGGCCGACCTGCGGCGCGACCGGGTCACCGGCCGCCGGGACAAACCCCTGGTGACGGGCGCCGTCACGGCCGCCGCCGTGACCCGCGCCGCCGTCGGCGCGCTGCTCCTGTGCGTGCCGCTGTCCCTGGCCGCCGGGCTCCTCGCGGGCAGCGCGCACCTCGTCGGCGTCGGGGCCGCCTGGGCGTACAACCTGCGCCTCAAGGGCACGGCCGCGTCCTGGCTCCCGTACGCCCTGGCCTTCGGGCTGCTCCCGGCCTTCGTGACGCTCGGCCTGCCCGGGCGGCCCTGGCCGCCGCTCTGGCTGACCGGCGCCGCCGCCCTGCTCGGCGCGGGCGCCCACTTCGCCAATGTGCTGCCCGACATCCCCGGCGACCTCGCCACCGGGGTGCGGGGCCTGCCCCAGCGCCTCGGCGCCCGCCGCTCGGCCGCCCTCGCGGCCGTCCTCGTCCTCGCTTCGACGGCCGCCCTGGTCCTGGGGCCGGCCGGCCCGGCGGGCCCGTACGGGTGGGGCCTGTTCGCGCTGACCGGCCTGCTGCTCGCCGTCGCGGCACGGGCGCCCGGCCGGATCCCCTTCCTCGCCACGATGGCGGTCGCGGGCGCCGACGTACTGCTGCTCCTGGCCCGGGGCGCGGGCCCGCGCTGACGTCCCGCGCCCCCCGTCCGGTCAGGCGCGGGTACGGGTCCACTCCAGCAGCCGCTCCGCCGGCCAGGTGTTCACCACCCGGCCGCCGTCCACCCCGCACTCCACGGCCCGCTCGCAGCCCACGATCTGCCAGTCCAGCTGGCCCGGGGCGTGCGCGTCGGTGTCGACGGCGAAGAAGGTGCCCGCCGCCACGGCGAGGCGCAGCAGCCGGCGGGGCGGATCCAGCCGCTCGGGCCGGCTGTTGATCTCCACGGCCGTGCCGGACTCCGCGCAGGCCGCGAACACCCGCTCGGCGTCGAACTCGGACTCCGGCCGGGTCCGGCCCGTGACGAGGCGTCCCGTGCAGTGCCCGAGGACGTCCATCAGCGGGTTGCGCACCGCGGTCAGCAGCCGGCGCGTCATCGCCGGGGCCTCCATCCGCAGCTTGGAGTGGACGGAGCCCACCACGAGGTCGAGCCGGTCCAGGAGCTCGGGCTCCTGGTCGAGCGACCCGTCGGGCAGGATGTCGCACTCGATGCCGGTGAGCAGCCGGAAGGGCGCCCAGGAGGCGTTCAGTTCCGCCACCACCAGCAGCTGTTCGCGCAGCCGCTCGGGGGACAGGCCCCGGGCGACCGTCAGGCGCGGCGAATGGTCGGTGAGCACCGCCCACTCGTGGCCCAGCGCGGCGGCCGCCCGTCCCATCGCCTCGATCGGACTCCCGCCGTCGGACCAGTCCGAGTGCACGTGGCAGTCCCCGCGCAGGGCCGCGCGCAGCGCCGCGGCGGCGGGGCTGGGCGGTGGCCCCTCGGGCATCGCGGCGGCCTCGTCCTCCAGGCCCAGCAGGTACTGCGGGACGGCGCCGGTCAGGGCCTCCCGGACCACCTGGGCGGTCTTCGGCCCGATGCCCTTCACCGATTCGAGGGAGCCGGCGGCGGCCCGCTCGGCCGTCTCCCGTTCGCCCATCCGGGTGAGGGCGGCGGCCGCCGTGCGGAAGGCCCGTACGCGGTACGTGGGGGCCTGCGCGCGCTCCAGCAGGAAGGCGATCCGGTCCAGCGCCGCCACGGGGTCCACGGCCCCACCTCCTCCCGGGCCAGTGTCGCAACGCGCCGCCCGGCCCGCGACCGGCGGGCCGGGGTTCGGGTGCCGGGGCGGGCGGGGGGTTCAGATGCCGGAGGTGAGCGTGAACAGGGCCCCGTCCGGGTCGCGCAGGGCGATCGAGCGTTCGGTGGGGGTGGTGGTGAACACCGAGACGGTGCGTCCGCCGAGACCGAGGGCCGCCTCCACGGCCTCGTCCAGGTCAGGGACGCGGAAGTGGACGTGCCAGCGCGGACGGGTGTGCGGGGTGTAGGCGCCCGGTTCCACGGGCCCGCTGTTCAGCCGGGCGACCGGCTCGCCGCCCTGGCGCAGCACGACCTGCTCCTCCTCGTACGACACCTCGCAGCAGCCGGGGCGGCCCGTCGCCCACTCCAGCACCTCCCCGTAGAACAGCGCGGCGTCGAAGGCGTTGCGGGTGCGCAGTTCCAGCCAGGCCGGGGCCGGCCCCTGGCCGACCCGCCAGCCGGCGGCCACGGGTCCGGCCCAGATCCCGAACACCGCCCCGTCGAGGTCGGCGACCAGCGCGGCGCGGCCGCCCGCCGGGAAGGACACCGGGCCCACCGCGACCGTGCCGCTGCGCTCGCGGATCCTGCTCGCCGCGACATCGGCGTCGTCCACGGCGAAGTAGGGGGTCCAGGCCACCGGCACGGCCAGGTCGGCGGCCAGTGCCCCCATCCCGGCGACGGGCACGCCGTCCAGGGCGGCCACCGAGAACCCTTCGCCGAGCCGCGTCGCCGGCCGGAAGGTCCAGCCGATGACCGTCCCGTAGAAACGCTGGGAGGCCTCCAGGTCGCGGGCCATCAGGCTCACCCAGCAGGGGGCCCCGAAGACGTCCTTCGCAGAAATTGCCACAGCACAAGAAGTAGCGCCCGCCGCCCCCCGCCGCCGCGCAGGCGCGCCCGCAGGTCATCACCACCAGTAGGCGGGGTACCTCGGTGCCGCCCGGCGGATGCGGGAGCCGGCGTAGCCGGTGAGGACGAGGAGCACGGTGGAACCGAACAGCAGGGGGACGAACCGGGCGGGTGCCGGGGTCTGGAGGACGGTGACCACGGCGGTGGCCACCGCGGGCGAGTGCGGGGTGCGGGCGAGGGTGAGCAGGGCCAGGGTCAGCCCGGCCGCCACGGCCGCCGCCCAGCCGCTGCTGCCGGCCGCGGCGAGGACGGCGTAGCCCGCCGCGGCGCCGATCAGATGGCCGACGACCACGCCGCGCGGCTGCGCCAGCGGCAGGGTGGGGGCGCTGTGCACCAGGGCGGCGCTGGCGGCGAGCGGGGGTATCAGCACCGGCTCGTGGATCGCCGCGCCGATCGCCACGAGGGCCAGCAGCACCGTCGTCGCCGCGCTGACGCTGTGCAGGGCGGCGGCCGCGCTCGGCCGCGCCGGGGCCCGGAGCCCGGCCGGTCGCGGGGCGGCTCCGGCCTGCGGGACGGGTTCGGGGTGCGGGGCGGCGTCGGGGCGCGCGGCGGTGGCGGTCGTCGGGCTGGGGTTCATGGCAGGGCGGTTCCGGGGCAGGGGACGGTACGGGCGGGACCGGCACGGGGAGCCGGGCCGGACCCGGTGGTCCACCTCCGGCCCGGCCTCGCGTCCGTTCCGTGTGCGGCCGACGCAGTCCGGACGCGCTTTTATCGTTCACCCGTGCGATCTCCGTGGCCGGGGTGGTCGCGGAGCCGGCGCGAAGAGGGGAGCGGCCGGACCCGGCCGGGTAGGCATGCGGGAACGGCAGGGACGGCAGGAAGGACCGGGATGACGATACGACCGGACCCCGCCGCCGGGGTCCCGGCGGACCTCGGCGCGCTGATCGCGCACGCCCCCGACGACGCGACCGGCGCGCTCTGGCAGCTGACCGCACCGGCCCGGGGCCTCGACTCGGCCCTGATCCGGCTCCCCGCGGGCGCCGTCCTCGCGGAGCACGACGAGGCCGCCCCCGCAGTCCTGCTCGTGGTCGTGAGCGGTACCGGGCGGATCGACACCGGGGACGGCCCGCACGAGCTGCGCCCGCACTCGGCGGTGTGGCTCGCCGGGGGCACGCGCCGCTCGCTCGCCGCGGGCCCGCACGGAATGGCGTACCTGACCGTGCACGCCCGGCGCCCCGGACCGGGCAGTGGCGGCCCCCTCGGCGCCGGGCCGCTGCCCGCCGCCGCGATGCCTGGCGCGATGCCCGGCGTGATCCCCGCCAGGGGCTTTTCCGAGGGCGGGGAGACGGCCTGCCTGCTGCACCGCGTCTGCCCCGGCTGCGGGCGCCTGGCCGGCGAGTCCGACGCCCGCTACTGCTCCCGCTGCGGCGCCGGGCTCCCGGACTGACGCCGGGACGACGCAAGGCCTCCCGGGCCGGAACCCGGGAGGCCGTACCCGGCCGTGGCCGGGCGGGATCAGAAGCCGCAGCCCGTGACCCACTTGTGCGAGGAGATCCGGTCGTTCCACTCCCACGGGATGTTGCCGCGGGAGCCGTTCGGCGCACAGGTGGAGGCACCGCCGTAGTTGATGTTCTCGTAGACGCGGACGTCGCCGAGGCTGCCCGAGTAGCCGTTGTTCCAGTAGGCCGAGGCCTTGTCGTTCATGTTGTAGTTGCCCCCGGCGCCACAGGTGCGCCAGTCGGCGTCGTTGCCGCTCCAGCCGCAGCGCGCGCCGCCCTCGTTGGTGTCCTCCCAGACCCAGTAGTTGCCGTCGGCCGCCACCCCGGAGGCGTCGGCCGGGGTGGCGGAGGCGGTGGTGAGCATCGAGGGGAGCGCGAGCAGCGGGAGCGCGAGCGCGCAGGCCAGCATCGTCGTACGGAACTTACGCATGGGGTCCTCCTGAAGGGTCGGTACTCGGGGTGGTGCGGTCGGGCCGGCCGGGTCCGTCGGCCGTTCGGGTTCCTCCGGTCGGCTCGTGCGGTCGGTCGGACGGGGGGACGACGCGCTCCGCCTCCGGGAGCGCGGCGTTCTGGAGCCTTCGCCGCAGGTCGATGTCGCCGCGGTGGCGCGCGCGGAACTCATCGCCGTAGCTGTGGTCCAGAGCTTGGGAGACCCGGCTCAGGCCGGTGCCGGTGGCACAGGTCGCCTCGGCGACCGCGAGGGCGCTCTCGGCCGCGTCGGCCCCGTCCGGCGGCAGTTCCTCCGCGAAGGCGGCCGCCGCGGCCCGGGAATCGTCGGGGGAGGCGTACGGGCGGCCCGCCGCCCGCATGCACGCCGCCCACGCGCCGACCGCCTCCGCGTACCGGGGGTCCGCGCGGACCTTCGCCTCCTGCGCGGGGCGGATGTTCATCGTGACGACCTTGACGCGGAACCAGGCGGCCAGGTCCCCGTACAGGGAGCTCTCCGCCCGGGCGATGCAGCCGTCGGGGCTCGCCGTGAGCGTCGTGCCGGTCGGGGCGGTGGCCGACAGGCCCACGGGGGAGGCGCCCATGAGCGCCGTCCGGGCGGCCGCCCGCCCCCGCGCCGACAGCCCGTGGAAGTAGCGCTGATTGGGATCCGCCTGCCGCGCCGCCTCGCTCGCCCGGTCGTCCCGGCCGCCGTAGCCGTGGGCGCGGGCCCACTCCACGTCGTCCAGCCCGTACGGGAACGAGCGCTGCGCCCGGGCCTGCGGCGGGGGTTCGGTCACGGCGTACCGGAATCCGCGTTGCGCCATGCAGCGGCCGATCAGGACCTGTTCGGCCCGCTCCAGCAGCCGGGACTGCCCGGCCGTCAGTTCCACGGCGGCCGCCCGGGCCGCCCCGGTGGCCCGCGGGCCGGGGTCGCGGGCGGCCCGGCCCTCCGTCCCGCACCCCGTGCACATGGCCAGCGCCACCGCCGCCGCCAGGGCGGCCACCGCCCCCCGTCGTGTTCGCCCCATCCGTGCGGCCCTCCTCTCCGGTCGCTGTCCGGCGTCCGCTCCCGGCGCCGCGACCCAGGTGTAGCCGCCATCCGTTGTTCGCCGTCGGCGCCCTGGCAGCGAACAAACAATTGCTGAACAATCCACCCCGGACCGCAGAAAAGGGGCCTGGTGGAAGGGGCTGTGCATGGCACGCAAGGAACGTCCGCTGGAGGGCGGGGACGGGCCTCTGCTGGAGTTCGCCACCGCCCTGCGCAGACTGCGCCACGAGGCCGGATCCCCGCCCTACCGCGATCTGTCGGCGCGCGCCCACTACTCGGTGGCGACCCTGTCCGGGGCCGCCGCCGGCCGCCGGCTGCCCAGCCTGGACGTGACCCTGTCCTACGTCCGCGCCTGCGGCGGCGACCCGGGGGAGTGGGAGCGCCGCTGGCACGCCGCCGCCGTGGAACTGGCCGTCGAGGGCCTGGCACCCCCCGGATCCGGGGCCGGACCCCTGTGCGCGGATGCGGCCGGGGAAGCCGCCCAGGGGCTCCCGTACGTCGGGCTCGCCGCCTTCCGCGCCGAGGACGCCGGGCTCTTCTTCGGCCGCGAGCGCCTCGTCGAGGACCTCTCCACCGCCCTGGCGCGGCACCGCGTCGTGGCCCTCGTCGGCGCCTCGGGAGCCGGCAAGTCCTCCCTCCTGCACGCCGGTCTGCTGCCCCGGCTGCGCGCCGACGCCCCCACGGCCGCCGTCGGCGTGCTCACCCCCGGGCCCCGTCCCCTGGACCGGGCCCGGCAGGCCCTCGACGGACACGAGGAGCCCGACTGCGCCGAACGGGTGCTGATCGTGGACCAGTTCGAGGAGGTCTTCACCGTCTGCGCGGACGCCGCCGAACGCGCCGCCTTCGTGTCCCTGCTCGTCTCCGCCGCCCGGCGGCCCGGCTCCGGCTGCCGCGTGGTCCTCGGCGTGCGCGCCGACTTCTACGCGCACTGCACCCGCCACCCCGAACTCGTCGAGGTGCTCCGCGAGGCCCAGGTCGTCGTCGGCCCCATGAGCGCAGCCGAACTGCGCCGCGCCGTGGTGGAACCCGCCCGCCGGGCCGGCCTCACCGTCGAAGGGGCCCTCCAGGCCACCCTCGTGGCGCAGGCCCACGGACAGGTCGGCGCGCTGCCCCTGCTCTCGCACGCCCTCCTGGAGACCTGGCGCCGGCGCCGGGGCGCGGCGCTCACCCTCGACGGGTTCCATGCCGCCGGGGGCTTCGAAGGGGCCCTCGCCCAGTCCGCCGAGGCCCTCCACGCCTCCCTCACCACCCGCCAGCAGACCCTCGCCCGCCAGCTCTTCGTCCACCTCATCGCTCTCGGAGAGGGCACCGAGGACACCAAACGGCCGGTCGCGCGCGAGGAGTTCGGCCAGGACCCCGACAGCCGCGCGGTCCTCGCCCGCGCCGCCGCGTTACGCCTGCTGACCCTGGACCAGGGCGTCGTCGAGCTCACCCACGAGGCCCTCATCCGCGCCTGGCCCCGGCTGCGCGGCTGGATCGGCGACGACCGCGAACGGCTGCGCCGCCACCGTCAGCTCGCCGAGGCCGCCCGCGCCTGGGAGGGCGTGCGCCGCGACCCCGGCGCACTGCTGCGCGGCACCCGCCTCGCCCTGGCCCGCGAGATCGCCGCGCCGCCCGCCGTCGGGCTCAGCGCGGCGGAGCGGGAGTTCCTCGACGCCAGCACCGCCGCCGAGGCCGCCGCGGGGAAACGGGCCCGCCGCCGCACCCGCCGGCTGCGCTGCCTGATCGCCACCCTCGCCGTCCTCGCCGCGGTGGCCGCCGTCGCCACCGGCAACGCCGTGCGCGCCGAAGGGGAGGTCACCCGGCAGCGCAACGACGCCGTCGCGCAGAACCTCGCCGAAACCGCCTCCGACCTGGTGGCCACGGCCACCGCCGGAGGCGCCGGATCCGGCCTCGCCGTCCAGCTCGCCCTGACCGCCCACCGGCTCTCGCCCACCGGGCGGACCCGCGACAGCCTCCTGTCGGCGCTGATGACCTCCCTGCCCGCGCACGACCAGGAGGTCGTCGCCCTCGCCTACCGCCCCGACGGCCGTCAGCTGGCCACCGCGAGCGGGGACCACACCGCCCGGCTGTGGCAGACCCGGGGCACCGCCCGGCCCACCCCCGTCGCCACCCTCGCCGGCCACGCCGACGACCTGCGCGCCGTGGCCTACCGGCCCGACGGCCGCCTCCTGGCCACCGCCTGCGCCGACGGCACGGTCCGGCTGTGGGACGTCTCCGAGCCCACCCGGCCCGCGGTGGAGGCCGAACTGCCCGCGCGCGGCGGCGACGTGCGCGCCCTCGCCTTCAGCCCCGACGGCCGGGCGCTGGTCACCGCCGGGGCGGGGGGC
Source organism: Streptomyces sp. NPDC002032 (assembly GCF_042890765.1). Lineage (NCBI taxonomy): Bacteria > Bacillati > Actinomycetota > Actinomycetes > Kitasatosporales > Streptomycetaceae > Streptomyces > Streptomyces sp. NPDC002032. The sequence continues at coordinate 28,773 of NZ_JBIASM010000033.1, forward strand.
GGCGTACGCCTCTGGGACGTGAGCGGGTCCGGGGGACGCGAGCCCGCCGAGTCGGCGCTCATCACCGGACACCGCGACACCGTGCGGGCGGTCGCCTTCAGCCCGGACGGCCGGATCCTCGCCACCGCCGGGGAGGACCACACCGTCCGGCTGACCGAGGTGACCGACCGGACGGCCCCCGCCACCCTGGCCCTCATCACCGGCCACGACACCCCCGTTTTCTCCGTCGCCTTCAGCCCCGACGGCCACACCCTCGCCACCGCCTCGGGCGGCCGCACCCCGGTCCGCCTCTGGGACGTCACCGAGCCGCGCCGGCCCGCCGCCCTGGCCACCCTGACCGGGCACACCGACGTGGTCGGCTCGGTCGCCTTCGGCCCCGACGGGCGCACCCTGGCCACCGCGAGCGACGACCGCACCGTCCGGCTGTGGAGCGTGCCCCCGGGAGGCCGGCCCGCCGCGCTGGCCACCCTGACCGGATTCGCCACCGCCGTCGGCTCGGTCGCCTTCAGCCCCGACGGGGCCACCCTGGCCGCCGGGGGCTACGACAGCACCCTGCGGCTGGCCGGCACCGACCTCGGCCGGGCCGTGGCCGGGGCCTGCGCGCACACCGGCCCCCGGATCACGCGCGCGCAGTGGTCCTCGTACATGCCCTATCTGGACTACGCGCCGCCGTGCAGCGGCCTCGAACGCCCATGAGTCCCCCCACCCCAGGCGGCCGGACCCCCGCCGCCGTACCGGAAGGCAGACCCCGCATGGTGAGCTCCCAGGTGCCCGTGATCGACCTCGGCCCGTGGCGGTCCGGTGACCCCGCCGCGCGCGCCCGGATCGCGGCCCGCGTCGACGAGGCCCTCAAGGCGGCCGGCTTCCTGCTGGTCACCGGGCACGGGGTGGACCCGGCCCTGCCCGCCCGGATCCGCGCCGAGGCCCGTACCTTCTTCCCGCTGCCGCCCGCGGCGAAGCGCCCCTACGCCGTCAGCGTCGGCGGACGCGGCTGGCTCGGCCCCGGCGCCGAGGCCAACGCGCTGGCCGAGGGGACGCAGTCGCCGCCCGACCTGAAGGAGTCCTGGTCCTGCGCCGCCGAGGAGCCGACGGGCGTGCCCGCGGTGGACGCCCAGTGGTTCCGGCCGAACGCCTGGCCCGCCGAGGTGCCCGGACTGCGGCAGCCCGTGGCCGCGTACCTCGCCGCGATGCGGGCCCTGTCCGACGAGCTGCTGGAGCTCCTCGCCGTGGCCCTGACCCTGCCCGAGGACCACTTCACCCGGCACACCGGACACCCCACCTGGGGGTTCAACCTCAACTGGTACCCCGGCGCCGCACTGGTCGGCCCGCCCCTGCCCGGCCAGTACCGCATCGGTCCGCACACCGACTTCGGGACGGTGACGGTCCTGGACCGCGAGCCGGGGGCCGGCGGCCTGCAGATCCACACCGACGCCGACGGCTGGCAGGACGCCCCCTACGACCCCGCCGCCCTCACCGTGAACATCGGCGACCTGCTGGCCCGCTGGACCGGCGACCGCTGGCGGGCCGGCCGCCACCGGGTCCTGCCGCCGCCCGCGCACGCCCCGGCCGAGGAGCTGGTCTCCCTCGTCTACTTCTACGAGTGCGACCCGCACACCCGCGTCGAATCCCTGCCCGCCCCCCTCGGGCGGGTGGTCCACGAGCCGGTCGACTCGCACGCCTACCTGCGGGCGAAGCTGGACGCGATCACCGTCCCCTGAGGCCGCCGCGGGCCCCGGGAGGGGCCCGATTACCCCTGGTCGGCCGCGTTCGGCAGGATGAGGGCATGACCGAGATCCGCACCCCCCGCCTCATCCTGCGCCGCTGGACCGACGACGACCTCGTCCCCCTGTCGGAGATCCACGCCGACCCGGAGGTGATGCGCTGGATCGGCGACGGCTCCGCCCTGGACCTGGACGGGACCGCCGAGGCCATCGAGCGCTGGGAGGAGGAGTGGGACGACGAGGGCTTCGGCGTGTTCGCCGTCGAACTCCTCGCCTCCGGCGAGCTGATCGGCGCCGTCGGTCTGACCGTCCCCGACGGCCCGCCGGAGGTGGAGCACGGCGTGGCCGTCGTCTGGCGGCTGGGCCGGCCCTTCTGGGGCCAGGGCTACGCCTCCGAAGCCGCCCACGCCACCTTGGAGTTCGCCCTCCAGGACCGTGGCCTCGACCGCGTCGTCGCCGTCAACCGGTCGGGCAACGACGAGTCCGAGAACGTCATCCGCAAGCTCGGCATGAAGCAGGACGCCCACACCACCGAGCCGGGCTCCGGCTCGCTCCTCACCCTCTACAGCATCGACCTCACCGAGTACGAGGCCTGACGGGCGCCGTCGAGGTCAACCCAAAGTCAGGCTTTGGTAAGTCATAAGTTCCGGTTATGGGGTCATAACCAGGGGGCGGGTGCCGGGTTAGGGTGGCCTTAGTTTAGGGTTCTCGTGATCAGTCAGATTGTCGGTCGAAGGGAACCCAGTCATGCCTCGCCCTCTGCGGGTAGCAATCGTCGGTGCCGGCCCCGCCGGTATCTACGCGGCCGACGCGCTGCTCAAGTCCGAGGCGGCCGTCGCTCCCGGTGTGTCCATCGACATCTTCGAGCGGATGCCCGCCCCCTTCGGACTGATCCGGTACGGGGTCGCCCCCGACCACCCCCGCATCAAGGGCATCATCACCGCCCTGCACCAGGTGCTCGACAAGCCCCAGGTCCGCCTGTTCGGCAACGTCGACTACCCGGGCGACATCTCCCTCGACGAGCTGCACGCCTTCTATGACGCCGTGATCTTCTCCACGGGCGCCACCGCCGACCGCGCGCTCGGCATCCCGGGCGTCGAGCTGGACGGCTCCTACGGTGCCGCCGACTTCGTCTCCTGGTACGACGGCCACCCCGACGTCCCGCGCACCTGGCCGCTGGAGGCCGAGAAGGTCGCCGTCCTCGGCGTCGGCAACGTCGCCCTCGACGTGGCCCGCATCCTCGCCAAGACGGCCGAGGAACTGCTGCCGACGGAGATCCCGGCCAACGTCCACGACGGCCTCAAGGCCAACAAGGCCGTCGAGGTCCACGTCTTCGGCCGCCGCGGCCCGGCGCAGGCCAAGTTCAGCCCGATGGAGCTGCGCGAGCTCGACCACTCGCCCAACATCGAGGTCATCGTCAACCCCGAGGACATCGACTACGACGAGGGCTCGATCGCCACCCGCCGCTCCAACAAGCAGGCGGACATGGTCGCCAAGACCCTGGAGAACTGGGCGATCCGCGACATCGGCGACCGCCCCCACAAGCTGTTCCTGCACTTCTTCGAGTCCCCGTCCGAGATCGTCGGCGAGGACGGCAAGGTCGTCGGCCTGCGCACCGAGCGCACCGAGCTCGACGGAACGGGCAACGTCAAGGGCACCGGCCGGTTCACCACCTGGGACGTGCGGTCGGTCTACCGGGCCGTCGGCTACCTCTCCGACGAGCTGCCCAAGCTCCCCTGGGACGTGGAGTCGGGCACGGTCCCGGACGAGGGCGGCCGCGTCATCGAGAACGGCGAGCACCTGGCCTCGACGTACGTCACCGGCTGGATCCGCCGCGGCCCGATCGGCCTGATCGGCCACACCAAGGGCGATGCCAACGAGACGGTCGCCAACCTGCTGGCCGACCACGCCGAGGGCCGCCTGCGCGTCCCCGCGACGCCCGAGCCCGAGGCGGTCGAGGCCTTCCTCGCCGAGCGGCAGGTCCGCTTCACCACCTGGGAGGGCTGGTACAAGCTGGACGCCGCCGAGAAGGCGCTCGGCGCAGCGCAGGGCCGCGAGCGCGTGAAGCTCGTGGAGCGCGAGGAGATGCTCGGCGCCAGCGGCGCGTGAACGGCCGAGTGGGGGGCCGCGGGCGGGGGGGCCCCCCCGCGGGGGGGGGGGCCCGGGCCCCCGCCCCCCCCCCCCGCAGCCCCCGCGCCGGAGGCGCAGGGTGTGGGTTGGATAGAGGTGATTTCGGCCGGCATCGG
>NZ_JBIASM010000034.1:0-32007 GCF_042890765.1 Streptomyces sp. NPDC002032
GAGTACGTCCAGTACGAGCGCTTCCGGCCGGCACGCCGAGAGCACGCACCGGACGCCGCTCCTTGACGGGCAAACGTTGCCTGACGCGGCACTAGTGGCGGAAGAAGATCCGGTCGCCGTACTCCTGCATCACGCGGCCGTTCCACTCGTGCCCGCCGTCGACGTTGCCCGAGCGCAGCAGCGGCGGCTCCAGGCCGCGCGTGGCCAGTTCGCCGGCCGCCGCCGCCATCACCGCCTGCATGATCGCGCTGGTCACCACCGTCGAGGCGGGGGCGAAGGGGGCGTCGATGCCGTCGGCGGTCAGTTCCGCGTCGCCCACCGCGATCTTGCTGTCGAGGACGATGTCGCAGTGGTCCTTGAGGTAGGTGCCCGACACGTGCCGCGACTTGGTCCCCGTCGCGTACGCCACCGAGGTCACGCCGATGACCTTGAGGCCGATCGCGCGGGCGTTCATCGCCATCTCGACGGGCAGCGCGTTGCGCCCGGAGAGGGAGATGATCACGAGTACGTCGCCGTCGGAGGCCGGGCTGCTGTCCAGGACCGCTCCGGCGAGGCCGTCGACCCGTTCCAGCGCGCTGCCCAGGGTGGCGGGCATGACGTCGACGCCGGCGGTGCCGGGGACGGCCAGGAAGTTCATCAGCGCGAGCCCGCCCGCCCGGTACACCACGTCCTGCGCGGGCAGCGAGGAGTGCCCGGCACCGAAGGCGAACAGCCGGTTCCCGGTCGCGACGGCCTCCGCGATCACGGCGCCCGCCTCGGCGATCCGGGTGCCCTCCTCGTCCCGCACCCGCTCCAGCAGGGCGATGGCGGCGTCGAAGAACTGCCCGGCCAGCTTGCTCTCGCTCATACGCCGAAGGCCCTTCCAGGGTGGGGTGCGGTGGCTGCGTCGTCGGTGTCCGCCGCTCACCGTGCGGTCTGGACCAAGGGCGTGTCAATACGAACGTCAATCCGGGGCTGAAAGGGCCGCCACGTGGGCGGCCGCCCGTTCGCGCGGCTCCGGTGAAGATCACCCGTACATGTCCCGTACATGCCTTGACGCTCGGCGCGGGACGGTTGTCGGTGTGATGCGTCAGAATTGGGGGCAGGGCCAGCGCACGCAATCCGAGGGGCACGAATGTCCGGACTGATCGATACCACGGAGATGTATCTCCGCACCATCCTCGAGCTGGAAGAGGAAGGCGTGGTCCCCATGCGCGCTCGGATCGCCGAACGGCTGGACCAGAGCGGTCCGACCGTGAGCCAGACGGTCGCGCGCATGGAGCGTGACGGTCTGGTGGCGGTCGCCAGCGACCGCCATCTGGAGCTGACGGACGAGGGCCGCAAGCTCGCGACGCGCGTGATGCGCAAGCACCGCCTCGCGGAGTGCCTGCTCGTCGACGTCATCGGCCTGGAGTGGGAGCAGGTGCACGCCGAGGCCTGCCGCTGGGAGCACGTGATGAGCGAGGCGGTGGAGCGGCGCGTGCTGGAGCTGCTGCGGCACCCGACCGAGTCTCCGTACGGCAACCCGATCCCGGGGCTGGAGGAGCTGGGGGAGAAGGCCGAGGCGGACCCGTTCCTGGAGGAGGGCATGGTCAGCCTCTCGGAGCTGGACCCGGGCAGCGAGGGCAAGACCGTGATCGTGCGCCGGATCGGTGAGCCGATCCAGACGGACGCGCAGCTGATGTACACGCTGCGGCGGGCGGGCGTGCAGCCCGGCTCGGTGGTGAGCGTGACGGAGTCCCCGGGCGGGGTACTGGTCGGCAGTGGTGGTGAGGCCGCCGAGCTGGACTCGGACATCGCCTCGCACGTGTTCGTCGCCAAGCGCTGACGCCGTTGGAAGCGGGGATGGGTCCCGGCGCCTCGCGGCGCCGGGACCCTTCCTCCCCTGGCTGACCTGGAGCCCCGAGCTCTCAAGGTCATCCCCTTCGGACCGTCTTCCCCGAGCGGCCCGCCTCCCTGTTGAAAGGATCTCCATCGGCAGCGGCGGCCAATCCTTGAGCAAGGTCACTCGAAAGAGCGGTGTTGTCGGCGAGACGCCCGTTTTCGAATACGGGTTCGATAGTCTGGCCGGGAGCGAAGGGGGTGCATCTGCGGTGGTACAGCGCATCGATGTGACGGGGGCCGACGGTTTCCGCCTTGCCGCCTGGGAGTTCCGCGAACCGCCGGCGGAGCCCCGGCATCCGCCCGTCCTGTTACTCCACGGCCTGATGGGCCGCGCCCTGCACTGGGCCGGTACCGCGCGCTGGCTCGGCGAGGAACGCCGGGTCGTGGCCCTGGACCAGCGCGGGCACGGCCACAGCGAGCGGCCGCCGCCCGGCCCCGGCAGCCGTGACTCCCTGGGCCGCGAGGCCTTCGTGGCCGATGCCGAGGCCGTCATCGAGGGGCTCGGCCTGGCGCCCGCGGTCGTGATCGGCCACTCCATGGGAGCGCTCACGGCCTGGCAGCTCGCCGCCCGCCGCCCCGAGCTCGTCCAGGCGGTGGTCATCTGCGACATGCGGGCGTCCGCGCTCGGCGAGGCCTCGCAGCAGGAGTGGGAGGAATGGTTCCGCCGCTGGCCGCTGCCCTTCCCCACGCAGGACGCCGCCCGCCGCTGGTTCGGCGAGGACGACCCCCGGGTGGAACGCCCCGACCCCGGCCGCGGTGCCTTCTTCGCCGAGGTCATGCACCGGGCCCCGGACGGCTGGCGCCCGGTCTTCTCCCGTCACCAGATGCTGACCGCCCGCGAGACGTGGGTGCACGACGCCCATTGGGAGGAGCTGGCCCAGGTCCGCTGCCCCACCCTGGTCGTCCGCGGGCTCGACGGCGAACTGGGCCGCGCGGAGGCCCAGGAGATGGTCCGCGTCCTCCCGGCGGGCCAGTACGCCGAGATCCCGGACGCGGGCCACTACCTCCACTACGACCAGCCGGCCGCCTGGCGGGCCGTCCTGGAACCCTTCCTGGAGTCCGTCACCGCTGACGCCCGCTGACGCCCGCTGACGCCCGCCCCGCCCGCGCTAGTTGCGGGCGGGGGTGGTGGTGGGGGCCGCGTCCAGGAGCACCTTCAGGAGCTCGTCGGGGGCTTCGCCCATCACGTTGTGCCCCGACGCGACGATGTGCGTACGCCAGGAGGGGTCCGCGGAGAGCCGCTCGTAGAGCGCGGTGAAGGGGGAGCCCCCGCCCCAGCCCGTGGCGTACACGAAGTCGCGCGGGCCGGCGATGCGGTCGAGCCCGCCCTCCAGGCGCACGGCCTGCATCAGGGAGGCCAGTGGGTGCGGGGTGGCCCGCGGATCGAAGAAGGGCAGCGGGGCGCTCGCGTAGCCGGTCTCGCCCACCCCGTTCAGGTACCAGCCGCGCTCCCGCTCGGTGACGAGGGACCAGCAGGAGTCCCCGTCGCCGGGGACCAGGGCGTCGACGTAGACCAGACCCGCCACCCGCTCGGGGGCGCGGTCGGCGGCCCCGGTGATCACCATGCCGCCGTAACTGTGGCCGACGAGCACGGCATCGGTGACCTCGTGTTCCGCGAGGAGGTTCACGACGTCGGCTATGTGGGTGTCGAGGTTGACCGAGGAGGAGAGCAGGTGTCTGCGGTCGCCCACCCCGGTCAGGGTCAGGGCGAACGCCTGGTGCCCGTGGGCGCGCAGCTGCCGGGCGAGCGGCTCGAAGGTCCATGCGCCGTGCCACGCGCCGGGGACGAGGACGAAGGTGGTCATGCGGATCTCCTTGGCGTTCGGGCCGGTTGGTGTCGCTCGGTGTCCGGGGTCAGTCGGCGACGGGGTCAGTCGGCGACGGGGTCAGTCGGTGACGGACAGGACGATCTTGCCGGTCGTGCCTCGGGTCTCGCTGAGTTCGTGCGCCTTGCTCGCCAGTTCCAGCGGGAACACCGTGTCGATCGCCGGCCGCAGCAGCCCAGCCTCCGCGAGGGCGGCCACCTCCCGCAGGCCCGCCTGGTCGGCCTCCACGGCCATGAACGCGGCGCGCAGCCCCAACGGCCGCGCCACCTCCGCCAGTCGGGCCTCGGCCGGGGAGGCGAGGGAGACCAGGATCCCGCCGGGCCGCAGCACCCGCAGCGAACGCGGCCCGTACTCCCCGCCGACGGCGTCGACCACCACGTCCACCGGCTCGACCGCCGTTTCGAAGCCGACGGCCGTGTAGTCGACCACCTCGTCCGCGCCCAGCCCGCGCAGGAAGGCGTGCTTGGCGGCCCGGGCGGTGCCGATGACGTGCGCGCCGAGGGCCTTGGCGATCTGCACCGCGAGGTGGCCGACGCCGCCCGCCGCCGCGTGGACCAGCACCCGCTGCCCGGGACGCACGTCCGCGGTGTCCACCAGCGCCTGCCACGCGGTCATGGCGGCCAGCGGCAGGGCGGCCGCCTGTACGTGGCTCAGCCCGGCCGGCTTGCGGACCAGGTGCCGGGCGGGCGAGGTCACGTACTCCGCGTACGTGCCCGCCGGGAGCGGGTGGCGCGGCATGCCGAACACCTCGTCGCCGGGGGCGAGGGTGGTGACCCCGATGCCGACGGCCTCGACGACCCCGGAGACGTCCCAGCCCAGCCGGACGACCTCCGCGCCGAGCCCGCCGGAGGCCCGGTGCCAGGAGTCGGTCGGATTCACCCCGGCCGCGTGGACCCGTACCAGCACCTCGGCCACCCCGGGCTCGGGCCGCTCCACCTCGACGACCTTCAGTACCTCGGGCCCGCCGAAACCGTCCTGGCCGATCGCACGCATGGTCATTTCGTTCCCCCTGCTCAGTGGGCCTCGGTGCGGCGGCCCGTCCGAGATCAAGATTCGGGGATGCGGGGGAGGGGGGCGAGTGGCAGGAATGCCAGCATCAGAAAAGATCCTGCCATCACCCTGCCATCACCCTGTCATCATTCTTCCGTGTCCGAATCTCCGCACCGCGTCGTCGTCCTGGCCCTGGAAGGGGTCTATCCCTTCGAGCTGAGCATCCCGGCGAAGATCTTCGGCACGGCCGCCGGGCCGGCCGGGGAGCCGCTCTACGAGATCACCACCTGCAGCCTCGACGGCGGCCCCGTGGCGACCAGTTCGGACTACGCGCTCGCCGTCTCCCATGGCCCCGAGGCCCTGCGCACGGCCGACACCCTGGTCATCCCGCCCTTCACCTGCGACCCCGACCCGAACCGGGACTGGCTGCCGACGGGGCTGGCGGAGGCCTTGGCGTCACTGCCGCCCACCACCCGCATCGTCTCGATCTGCTCGGCCTCGTACGTCCTCGCGGCGGCGGGCCTGCTCGACGGCCGCCGCGCCACCACGCACTGGAACGAGGCCGAGCGCTTCCAGCGGGCCTTCCCGCGGGTGGAGGTCGACCCGAAGGTGCTGTTCGTGGAGGACGGCCGGGTGTTCACGGCGGCCGGGGTCGCCGCCGGGGTGGACCTGTGCCTGCACCTACTGCGGCGCGACCACGGCAGCGAGGTCGCCAACCGGGTGGCGCGGCTGTGCGTGGTCCCGCCGTGGCGGGAGGGCGGGCAGGCCCAGTACATCGAACGCCCCATGCCGGAGCCGGCCACCGCCACTACGGCGGCCACCCGCGCCTGGGCGCTGGAACACCTGGACCGGCCGCTGCCGTTGGCGGAGCTGGCGGAGCACGCCCGGATGAGCGTACGGACCTTCTGCCGCCGCTTCGGGGAGGAGGTCGGCATGCCGCCGGGCCAGTGGCTGGCCCAGCGCCGGGTCGACCACGCCCGCCGCCTGCTGGAAACCACCGACCTCCCGGTCGACCAGGTGGCCGCCCGAGCGGGCTTCGGCACGGCGGTCTCCCTCCGCCAGCACCTCACGGCCACCCTCGGCGTCTCCCCGACGACCTACCGCCGCGCGTTCACGTCGCCCCGCCGCTGAGGACCGCCCCGAGGAAGGCGGCCCAGGCTGCGGTGGATGCGGTGAGGACGGTACCGGGCCGGGGGCTCTCGGCGATGAGGACCTGACCGCGCTCGCCGGGAGCGACGTAGACGCAGGAGCTGCCTTCGGCGCAGTACGAGGACCGCTGCCAGTCGGGTTCGGGCATGGTGCTTCCCTTCACAGGTCGCGGGCTACGTCGCGGATCAGGTCCCGTGTCCGTCCGGGTGGCAGGGCCACCGCGTCGAGCCGGTCGAAGAGCATGCGGTACTTGGCTAGTTGGGGTTCTGCGTCGAGGAAGGCGAGCCCGTGCGACTGGTCCAGGTAGACGGTGTCCAACTGGGGCACGGTCCCGTGGACGCAGTAGACGGACTGGCCCGATCCGGGGAAGGCGCCCGCCGAGAACGGAATCACGCGCAGGGTGATGTGTTCGCGCTCGCTCATGTCGAGCAGGTGCTTCAACTGGGCGGTGGCGACGGCTGGTCCGCCCACAGCGATGCGCAGGGCGGCCTCGTGGACGGTCGCCCTGTACGGGGTCGGGTCATCCTCGTGCAGGATCCGCTGGCGCTTTACGCGGAACGAGATGCGGTCCTCGATGGCCGGGGGTGCGAGCGAGGGAACGGCCTGCCGGAAGATCTCGCGCGCATGCTCGGGCGTCTGGAGCAGCCCGGGGATGTGCACGGTGATGGCGTCCTGGAGCATCCGCCCGTGGTGTTCCAACTCCGCGAGGTCCAGCCAGGCCATGGGGAGCCGGTCGCGGTACTCGTCCCACCAGCCGCTGCCTTTCCGCTCGCCTGTCATCGCGACCAGCGCGTCGACCAACGCGGGGTCGGAGCACTCGTAGTGGCGGGCGAGGATACGGATCCGCTCGGGGCTGACGCCGAACCGTGCGGCCTCCATGTTGCTGACCTGGTTCGGCTTGATGCCGAGGAGACCGGCGGCTTCGGCGGACGTGAGCCCGGCGCGTTCGCGCATCCTGCGCAGCTCTGCTGCGAAGCGCAGTTGACGCGCGGTGGGGCTGCTGCGAATGGGCATCGTGCGTTCCTCCGCGAGGAATTGTCACCCACACGAGTGCGGGTTGCAGGCATTTAGCGCGAAGCGCCTAATCCCTTAAGTGGGAGTGTCTAGATTGGTCTCAGGCCACCGCCTGGAAGTACCCCGCTCGACGGAGCGACCTGGTCACCGGGCACCGCATGCACAGGGTCCAACTCTCCTCCTCGATCGGAGACTTCCATGGGCGCTACCGTAACTCCGTCCTGGGCCTACACCCTCCACCTCCCGCACGATCCCCGCGCCGCGGGCATCGCCCGGTGCACGCTCCGCGCCGTCCTGCGACGGCACGACATGACCGGCCTGGCCGACACCGCGGAGCTGCTGGCGAGCGAGCTGGTGTCGAACTCCTACCGCCACACCCGCGGCCCCTGCGCGCTCCGGCTGCGGGCGATGGCGGCCGGCCGCCTCCGGGTCGGGGTCTGGGACACCAGCCCGGACATCCCGTCCCCCTTCGGCCCGGAGCCGGCCGAGGACGCGGAGGCCGGCCGCGGGCTGGTCCTCGTACGGCTCTGCGCGGACCGCTACGGCGCGTACCGCCTGGACGGCGCACACGCGGGCAAGCTGCTCTGGGTGGAATGCACCCCACCGGGCCCCTGACCTCAGGCGAGAACGCCATCGACGGCGCTTGCGTACTTCTGGGTCGGCCAGGACGTGCCGGTTCTTGGTGCCGGTCTGGCCGACGTCAGCACAGTGCGTGATCTCAGACCGGAGTATCAGGCGCGATACCAATCCTCACCTGCGTGTGTAAGGGCGTTCCGCAGGAAAGACTCCAGACTAGGGGAAATCCAAAGGCGGCTGTCGGTTTCGTGATCCCAAGCGAAAATGTCATCTCGGCTAGGGGTGCGAATAAATGCGAACTGGTCCCCGCCGCCGCTTTCGCCGAAGAACATCAATGGCTCGAACGGCATGTAAAGGGAGCGGTATGAAGGCTCGCTGCGAAACGCGAGGTTCACCTTAATGATCTGGTTGACTCCCCAGATAATGTCGGTGCCATATTCATCAGAAACGCCGTCGGCCTGCATGAGGAGATCGCGCAATGCGTCTGGTAGGGGTTGGCTCAGGGATTCTTCCAAGCGCTCCAGTTCGGAGGGGTCTGCAGGTGATGATGTTTCTGACCCCTCGTGTTCGGCGATAAGATCTAGCCACATTGCACTTCCCCTTCTCGCTTGAGTGTTGGTTTTCTAGCGGGTCCTTGGGGCGAACAAATTCCCAGGCCTATCGTCCACTGTGGTTATATGAGTCGGTATTTCTGGCGGGTAGGGTCCGGGTGGTGATTGTGGAATTCGTTCCGTGAGACTCTGATTCGACTGAGTGGATGCGAATGCTTATGTCACCTTTCGGAACCGGAACCCCGTTAATCCCACCCCTCGAAAGTCTTCAGGAAGCGCCGGGCCTCGCGTGTGGCATGTGTAGGGAGGTCTTCCAGGAGGGTTACGATGTCTTTCAGTTCATTTGCCAGTTCCGGAAATTCCACCCAGGTTTCAGCTTTCCGGCCGAGGGTTGCTGTCAACAGGTCGTCGTCGTAGAAGCCCCCGCGGTTATTGATGTCCACCGTGTCGCGTAGGACTTCCAGTGCGAGCGGTAGTGTCCAGCGGAGCCCGACGTTCTGCCCAATCAGTCTCCCCAGTTCGTAGGCCGTTAGGCTTGCGAGAGGGCGCTTTCTGAGGGCGTGCATCGTTTGGACGAGCCCCGTCGATTCGCTTGGCGGGTCTCCCCAGCGTTCTCCGTCGAGGTCTTCAATGGAGCGATTTGCGTCAAAATTGACGGGCATTTGTTTCCTCGTTGGCTGGTAGGTGAATCTCATCGGTGCCCGATCGAATGTAGAAATCCATTCAGGCGGTCAAGTGTTTGAATGACGTCCTTTAGTTTCCCTGTGAGGACCTCAAGGCCGCGCTGCGCTCGGTAATGGAGTCGGGGAGGTTTTGTGTCTCGCGCTCCAGTGTCCTTCTTACCCTATCGAGGCCGTTGCGCGCGTTCGTCAAATCGGCTATGCGGTCAAACGGTGTGCCGTCCTTCTTTCTTGCTGCGACTTCTCCGGCAGCTTCTCGGCGAGCGGCGTCGTAGTGGTTGTGTCGAGGTTGAGAATTGATGTCACCCACGGGGTCGGCCTTGATGTTTTCAAGTTTCTCAATCGCGACAGGCGGTCGGCGTCGGGAACGCCGCAGGGGGTGGCGGGCCGGAGCCTGCCACCCCCTGCGGGTGCTGGAGGGAGGGGTCAGCCCTTGCTGACCGCCGTCAGGATCTCCGGGAGCTTGCGGGAGACCACCGGGGCGGCCAGGCGCAGGCCCGCCCAAGCCGACAGGGCGCCCCAGGCGAGGCCGGCCGGGAGCAGCGTCCAGCGCAGGCCGTGGAGGTTGTCCGAGGTGGCGAAGGCGACCGTCGCGACGATCATCGGGGCGCTGACGAGCGCCGAGGCGAACATGCCGCCGAAGATGCCCATCCAGGCGAGACCGCCCTGCCCCGGGGCGACGTTCTTGAAGGCGCCGTCCGTCGGGATCGAGTACGGCAGGTGCGCCGAGGCCAGGGCCCCCGTGAACAGCATCGCGCCCACCACCGCCAGGGACAGCCCCAGCGCCGCCGGGAAGCCGGACCAGTCGCCGAGCAGGGCCGCGGTGACGGCCGTGACCAGCACCGAGTACGGGACGGCGACCAGGGCCAGCGCGGCGGCCCGGGCCCGCAGTTCCTCGTACGCGTCACGCGGGCCGGAGATGGTCTGGGCGACCATCCAGAAGGCGGACGTGTCCTGCCCGAACTGGTTGTACATCTGGACGCCGAGCATCCCCGCGCCGAAGCAGGCGAGGTAGACCGAGCCGGTGCCCTGGAGGGCGTTGAAGACGGGCACGATCGCGCCGACCGCCAGCGCGGTCACCCAGGCCGACTTCGTCTTCGGGTCGCGCACCACGTAGCGCAGCGTGCGCTGCACGACCGCGCCCGTGCGCCCGGCCGGGAGGAAGGAGAGGAAGGACCAGACGCCGGCCGCCCCGTCCCGCTCCTTGGTCGGCGTCGCCGCCGCGAGGGTCGAGCCGTCCGGGGTGACCATCAGCTTGGTCAGGCTGCGCTCCCAGAACCACAGCAGCCCCGCCAGCGCCGCCAGGGTGAGGGCCAGCTGGGCGGCGGCCGTGCCGTACGCGCCCCGGCCGGCGGAGTCGACCATGCCGACGGCCGTCGCGGGCGGCAGCCACCGCACCACGGCCTCGACCGGCTCCAGCTGGGTCAGGCCGCCCGCCTGGAAGAGGCGCTGGCTGCCGAAGTTGACCGCCTGGGCGCCGACCGCGATCAGCAGCCCGCTCAGCAGCGCGAGGTCGCGCCCCCGGCGGCTGGACAGCAGCCGTACGTTCGCGGTGGCCACGGCGCGGGCCAGCGCCACGAAGACGAGGAGCAGCAGCGGTACGGCCGCCACCGCCGCCACCGCGCCGGCCGCGCCGCGCGCCACCGCCACCACCGAGCCGACGGCCAGGCAGAGCGAGAACAGCGGGCCGATGCCCACCAGGGAGGAGGCCAGCAGGGCCCGTACGAGCGGACGCGGGCGCAGCGGCAGCATCACCAGCCGGCTCGGGTCGAGGGTCTCGTCCCCCGAGGGGAAGAAGAGCGGCATGACCGCCCAGGCCAGGGCCATCAGCGCCGCGAGCAGGACGACGACCGTCGCCGCGTGGCGGTGGCCGTGCAGGAAGGACAGGCCGAGGGTGGCGAAGAAGCCGACGACGACGCAGAAGACCAGGTTGGAGATCCAGACGGCCTTGCGCTTGGAGGAGCCCCTGAGGCCGTTGCGCAGCAGGGACAGCTTCAGCCGGACGAAGAGCCCGGTGAGCGGGACCTCGGCGGCACTGCTCACGGGGGCCGTCGCGGCCAGGGTGCCGGTGCCGGTGCCGGTGCCGGTGGCGCTCATCGGGCGCCGCCGAGCCAGTCGAGGGAGTCGCCGGCGGCGCGGTCCCGGGCGCCGACGAGTTCGAGGAAGGCGCTCTGCAGGGAGGGCGCGGAGCCCCGTACGTCGGCCAGCGGGCCGGCGGCGCGGATCTGCCCGGCGGCCATCACGGCCACCCAGTCGCAGAGCGATTCGACGAGCTCCATCACGTGGGAGGAGAACACGACGGTCGCACCGGACGCGGTGTAACGTTCCAGCACCCCGCGGATGGTCTGCGCCGACACCGGGTCGACGCCCTCGAACGGCTCGTCCAGGAAGAGGACTTCGGGGTTGTGCAGCAGTGCGGCCGCGAGGCCGATCTTCTTGCGCATGCCCGTGGAGTAGTCGATGACGAGCTTGTGCTGCGAGCCCGCGAGGTCGAGGACGTCCAGCAGCTGGGTGGCCCGCTTGTCGGTCTCCTCGCCGGGCAGCCCGCGCAGCCGGCCCATGTAGCCGAGCAGTTCGCGGCCGGAGAGGCGCTCGAACATCCGCAGGCCCTCGGGCAGCACGCCGATCCGCTTCTTCACCTCGACGGTGTCGGCCCACACGTCGTGCCCGGCGACGGTCACCCGGCCCATGTCGGGCCGCAGCAGCCCCGTGATCATCGAGAGGGTGGTGGTCTTGCCGGCGCCGTTGGGGCCGACGAGCCCGATGAACCGGCCCGCGGGCAGCTCCAGATCGATCCCCCCGACGGCCACCTGCTCGCCGAACCGCTTCCACAGTCCCTCTACGCGTACCGCCGCGGGGGACGGCGCGGATCGCGCCCCGTCCGCCCCGTCCGTACCGCCTGCCGCATAACCCTGGTCCGGCATGCGCCTGCCTCTCGTTCTCATCCCCGTGGTCGTACGTTCCTCACCATAGGAGGAGGGGGAGGGGCGGGAGCAGTTACGTATGTCATGAACTTGCGGACACGAATGTCAGCGCATGTCAGCGCCGGCCCCGGGCCGCCGCCGCCTCGCTGCCGCACGCGTACGCCAGGGCGTCGATCAGCTCCTCGGTGTCCGGCAGCCACCGGTTCGCCGGAGTGGGCTTGCGGGCCCACTGCACCGGGCCCTTGCCGCCGTAACGGGTGGGCGGCGCGGCCACGTACTCGCCCTCGCCCCGCGCGACGAGGTCGAGGGTGTGCGGCAGCCAGCCCAGCTTGCGCACCAGGTCCGCGACCTTCGCCCCGGCGCCCGGCAGGACGAAGAACAGCATCCGGTGACCGGGGGTGAGGGTGACCGGGCCGAGGGTGCGCTGCATGCGTTCCAGCCGCGCCAGCGCCAGGAATCCGGCCGAGTCCGGGACGTCCAGGGCGTCGAAGGTGCGGCCCGTCGGCAGCAGGATGGAGGCCCCGGGGTGCTTGGCCCAGATCCGGCGGACGCCCACCGCGCTGCCCGAGGCCTGCGCGGCCCAGTCCTTCGTCGCGGGGTGCGCGCCGGGCGCCGGGCAGTCCGCCGCCCCGCAGGAGCACAGTTCGCGGCCGTCGCCGGGCTCCAGCCACGTACCCGCGAAGACGTCCCAGTGCCGCTCTTCCACGTACCGCACGGCATGGTCCAGCAGCTGCTCCCCCCGCTGCTTGGGGATGGGCGCGGTCTCCGTGACTCCGATGGTCTCTTCCACGCCCATCACAACTCCCGCGCCCACCGGGGGTTACGGGCGTAAACCAGCCGGTGGGCGGTGCATCGATCCTGCATGCGGGGCGCACCGGTGCACGGACGGGGGCGCATAGAAGGACGGGGCGCGGTCCCTGGGTAGCTACGCGACGCGGAGGGGAAGATTCTCCGCACATCAGGCGGGAAGTGATCATTCCAACGCTCTCCCGCGGCTTCAGGGGGTTTTCTCATGGCAGCCAGGCCTCTCGTCGCCCGTCAGCCGAACGAACGGCTGCAGGCGCTCATCCAGGAAGCCGGGTGCTCCAACGCCGGGCTCGCCCGGCGGGTCAACATGTGCGGGGCCGAGCACGGCCTCGATCTCCGCTACGACAAGACCTCCGTGGCCCGCTGGCTGCGCGGGCAGCAGCCGCGCGGCCGGGCGCCGGGCATCATCGCCGAGGCGATCGGCCGCAAACTCGGCCGGACCGTCACGATCGACGAGATCGGCATGGCCAACGGCAAGAACCTCGCCTCCGGGGTCGGCCTGCAGTTCTCCCCGACCGTCGTCGGCGCCATCGAGCAGGTCTGCGAGCTGTGGCGCAGCGACGTGGGGCGCCGCGACTTCCTCTCCGGGTCGAGCGTGGCCGCCTCCGCGCTCGTCGAGCCCAGCCGCGACTGGCTGATCACCGGGGCCGATCCGCAGGTGGCTCGCAACGGCGGGGCCCGGGTCGGGATGTCGGACGTGGAGGCCGTCCGCGCCACCACCCAGGCGCTGACCGAGCTCGACCACCGCTTCGGCAGCGGGCACGTACGGCCCGTGGTCGTGCACTACCTCAACTCGGTGGTCTCCGGGCTGATCGGCGGCTCCTACCGGGAGCCGGTCGGGCGGGCGCTGTTCGCGGCCGTCGCCCGGCTCACCGAACTCGCCGGGTACATGGCGGTGGACACCGGGCAGCCCGGCCTGGCCCAGCGCTACTACATCCAGGCCCTGCGCCTGGCCCAGGCCGCGGGCGACCGCGCGTACGGGGGCTACGTGCTGGCGGCGTCCATGAGCCACCTCGCCGCCGAGCTGGGCAACCCGCGCGAGATCGCGCAGCTGGCGCGGGCCGCCCAGGAGGGCACCCGGGGGCAGGTCACCCCGAGGGTGGAGGCGATGTTCTACGCCGCCGAGGCGCGCGGGCACGCGCTGCTGGGCGACGCCAGGGCCACGGCGGTGCTGTCGGGCCGGGCGGTGACGGCGCTGGAACGGGCGGAACCGGAGTCGGGGGACGACCCGGTGTGGATCCGCCACTTCGACCGGGCCTACCTCGCGGACGAGCTGGCGCACTGCCACCGGGACCTCGGCCAGGCCGACGCGGCGGGCCGGCGGGCCGAGGAGGCGCTGCGCGGCCTGCCCGTGACCAAAGCCCGGCGGCGGGCCATCGGGCTGCTGCTGCTGGCGGCGGCGCAGGTGCAGCAGCGGGAGGTGGAGCAGGCCTGCCAGACGGCGACGAAGGCGGCGGAACTGCTGGGGACGCTGAGGTCGAGGCGGGGTGCGGAGTACCTGGAGGATTTCCGTACGCGGCTGGAGCCGTACCGGGAGGAAGCGGCCGTGCGGGAGTTCGGAGCGCGGCTGGAGGTTCAGGTGGCCTGACGTGTCCGGGGCGTGACCGGGTAGCGTGACCCGACGGTTCCGCAGGTTCAGGGGAAGTCGGAGAAGGCAGAGGAGCACCGGTGACGACGCAGAGCGGACAAGGGGGCGTCCCCCGGCCCGGGGCGCCGGATCCGGCACGGCCGGAGCAGGACCCCGGGTACCCGGCGCAGTCGGCGCCGGGGGCCGGCGAGCCGTGGGGCGGCCCGGGGTACGGCTACCCGCCGCCGCACCAGGCCCCGTACGGGCAGCAGCAGCCACCGCAGCAACAGCAGTACGGGCAGCAGCAGGAGCAGCCGCAGCAGTACGAGCAGAACCCGCAGCCGCAGCAGCCGTACGGGCAGCAGCCGCAGCAGCAGCCGCAGCAGCAGCCGCAGCAGCAGCCGTACGGCGGGCAGCCGCAGTACGGGCAGGGGCAGCCCGCGTACGGGTACCCGCCCGAGGGGCACGTCGTCGGTCCGGGCTTCGAGGGTCCGGGCGCCCCGCACGGCTACGGCTACCCGCCCCTGCCCGACGCGGTCACCCAGTACATCCCGCCCGTCCCGGCGGCCGACGGGCACCCGGGCGAGGCGGCGACCCAGTACATGCCCCCCGTCCCGGGCGCCGGGGCGCACCCGGGCGAGGCCGCGACGCAGTACATCCCGCCCGTCCCGGCGGCCGACGGGCATCCGGGCGAGGCGGCGACCCAGTACATGCCCCCCGTCCCGGGCGCCGGGGCGCACCCGGGCGAGGCGGCGACGCAGTTCATACCCCCCGTCCCGGCCACCGACGGGCACCCCGGCGAGGCGGCGACGCAGTACATCCCGCCCGTCCCGGGGGCTGCCGCGCAGGATCCGGCGGCCGCCGCCGCGCGGCACGCCGAGGCGGCCACGCAGTACATGGCGCCCGTGCCCGCGGGGCCGGTGAACCCCGCCACGGCCGCCGAGGGCTTCGACTCGCTGTTCCGGACCGACGACGGCGCCGCGACCGGGCACACCCAGCAGCAGCCGCCGGCCCGGGCCGAGGCTCCGGTGCCCCGGCGGACGCCGCCCCCCGCGCCCCCGCAGAACCGCCGGGCCCCGCAGCAGCAGCCCCCGCCGCCCCCGCAGCACCAGCAGTACGCACCGCCTCCGCCGCCCCCGCCGGCCGGGCGCCGGATCTCGCCCGTGGTGATCGCCGCCGGGGTCTTCGGCCTCGCGGTGGCCGGACTCGGCGTCGGCGCGCTGCTCGGCCACGGCAAGGCCCAGAACAACGACCCGGGTGCGGTGGTCCCGGCGGCCACCGGCTCGGCCAAGGGCTCGGCCGGGGACGCCCCCGTCGATCCGGCCCGCCCGCAGGCCGTCCAGCTGGACAAGCTGCTCGCGGACAGCAACGACAGCCGGGCCGCGGTGATCAAGGCCGTGGACGACATCAAGGACTGCAAGAACCTGGGCCAGGCGGGTCAGGACCTGCGCGACGCGGCCCGCCAGCGCGAGGAGCTCGTCACCCGGCTCCAGGAGCTCAAGGTGGACCTGCTGCCCAACCACGCACGGCTCTCGGCGGCCCTCACCAAGGCCTGGAAGGCCTCGGCGGCTGCCGACGACAGCTACGCGGACTGGGCGGACGACATGAACCACGACAAGGGCGCCTGCAAGGACGGCAAGGCCAAGTCGACCGACAACGCCGCCGACGGCAACCGGTCGAGCGGCGAGGCCACCAAGTCCAAGGAGTCGGCGGCGGCCCTGTGGAACTCGATCGCGTCCAAGTACGGCCTTCCGCAGCGCGACAAGTCCGAGCTCTGACCGGGGCCGGTCCGCACGGGATCAGGCCGAGCGCGGGGCCTGCTCCAGCGTCGGGGTCATGTCCTGGGGCGCCTCGCCGGGCTGGTCGACGATGCGGCCGGCCTGGACGATCTGGAAGCTGACCCGGCCGTTGACCAGCCGCGGGAAGCCGGCCACGGCGCGCATGTCCTGGTAGCGCCAGCTCAGGTCGGGGGTGAGACCGGCGGTCTTGACGCTCTCGGACTGGTTGAGCGCCCGGGCCAGCTTGCGGGCGGTGACCTCCTCGCCGTCCTTGAAGCGCTGCACGACGTCGTTCAGGACGGTGTACGCGATCCAGGTCGTCTGCGCCCCGCTGTCGTCGGGGTCGACGGTGTCGTCGCCGAACGCCCGCTCTGTGATCACCTTGCGCATCGGCGCCCACAGCGGATCGGTGGACACCGGGTACCAGCTGGTGACGTACGCGCCCTCGAAGGGGCTCTCCTTGCCGCCGGTGCGGTCGACCAGGCCCTGGCTGACGCTGCCGAGGACGGAGGCGATCTGCGGGTTGCGGTGCTGGCCGTCCTGGCGGCGGAAGGCGTCGAAGAAGGTCTCGGTGCGCTCGCCCAGGACGGCCGTCACGCAGGGCCGGCCCTCCTTGGCCGCGGCGGCCGGGGCCCCCGTCCCCTTGCCGTCCTTGGCGGTGCCGCCCGACGGCGTACCCGACGGCGTACCCGACGGGCTCCCCGAGGGCGTGCCCGCCGCGCCGCCCGCCTGCCCGCCCGCCGCGCCGCCCGCCGAGCCGTCGGCCAGGGCCTCCCGGGCCTGCGGGGTGAGGTCGGCGGCGTCCTCGGCGGCCCGGATGTCGGAGGCGTCCGGCATCTTGTTGGCCCGCAGCCCCGCGTTCAGCAGGATCGGCATGGAGTCCCCGGCGAGGGTGTCGGGGCGGACCAGCGACACCTGGGAGCAGGCCTTGCCCAGCTGGTGCCCGGCGCCGGCCAGCAGGGCGGGCTGGCCGCCGTTGACCGGGTAGGAGAGGGTGCTCTGGAACTCCTCGGCGGAGACCCCGTAGCCGCCGATGAAGGGGATGCCCTCGGCCTCCAGCGGGGCCATGAAGGCGCGCCCGTGCTGGCTGTACGAACCGACGACGGCGACGGCCTTCTCGGCGATGGCCTGGCGGGCGCAGTCGGCGGCGCCGGTCGGGGTGTTCTTCTCGTTGCAGGTCAGGACGCGCAGCTTGCGGCCGTGGATGCCGCCGTTGGCGTTGACCCAGCGTTCGTACGCCTTCGCCATGCCGGGCATACCGGGCATGTTGGTGGCCTTCGTGCCCATCGGTGCGAAGGTCATGACCGTGAGGGTGCCACCGGAGCCCGCCGAGCCCCCGGGCAGGGCCCCGCACGCGGTGGTGAGACACGCGCCCAGCGCCGAAGCAAGGAGCAAGCGGGACAAGGCGGTTGCGCGTCTGCGAGTGGTCATGTCCACCGACCATTCCGCCCGAGGGGGAACTGGGCGGTGAGGTGTACACAACATTCGGTGACACCGAGGTGAATTGCGGGGGGACCGCGGGCGCACAGGTGCTTCAAGATCGCAGGTGGGGGGAACGTACGATCGAAAGCGTGACATTCGCCCAAGGTTCGAAGAACTCTTCCCGCCGCGGCGGCCGCTCCTCCACCATGGGCGGCATGCCCCTCAACGACATGCCGTGGTGGCGCTGGCGCAGCAACGTGCGCTCGGCGCTGCACATGCTTTCCGACCCGGTGTTCCAGGAAGAGGTCTGGCTGGCCGGCGCCGAAGGGTACGGGGACGTCACGGACGCCGTGTACCGGCTCGTCGAGGACACCTGGCTCGACAGCTGGTCCGCCGAGAAGTACGTCGGCACGATCTTCCGCGACGCCCAGGAGGCGGCCGTCGTCGACCTCGCCGTCCTGCGGGTGCTGCGGATCCTGCACCAGGTCGGTCCGGACGCGCCGGTCTCCGCGTACCTGGAGCACCACGCCTGGCCGGAGGCGGTCCGGGCCGCCCGCGAGGCGCACGTCCGGCTGGCGACGGCGGACGGGGAGGATCCGGACGACCGGCCGGCCTCCGTCGACGTGCTGAAGATCCTGACCCGCGCGGTGTGAAAGGCTATGCCGTCATGAGCGACCCGCAGCCCCAGCAGTACGTCCTGACCGTCTCCTGCCCCGACAAGCAGGGCATCGTGCACGCCGTGTCGAGTTACCTCTTCATGACCGGGTGCAACATCGTGGACAGCCAGCAGTTCGGAGACCGCGAGACCGGGCTCTTCTTCATGCGGGTGCACTTCGAGGCCGAGTCGTCGGTGACCGTCGAGAAGCTGCGCGCCAGCTTCGCCGCCATCGGGGACTCCTTCCGGATGGACTGGCAGATCCACCGCTCCGACGAGCGGATGCGGATCGTGCTGATGGTCTCGAAGTTCGGGCACTGCCTGAACGACCTGCTGTTCCGCTCGCGGATCGGCGCGCTGCCGGTGGAGATCGCGGCGGTGGTCTCCAACCACACGGACTTCGCCGAGCTGGTCGGCTCCTACGACGTGCCGTTCGTGCACATCCCGGTGACCAAGGACACGAAGGCGGCCGCCGAGGCGCAGCTGCTGGAGCTGGTGCGCGAGCGGAACGTCGAGTGCGTCGTCCTCGCCCGCTACATGCAGGTGCTGTCCGACACCCTGTGCAAGGAGCTGAGCGGGCGGATCATCAACATCCACCACTCCTTCCTGCCGAGCTTCAAGGGCGCCAAGCCGTACCACCAGGCGCACGCGCGCGGTGTGAAGCTCATCGGCGCCACGGCGCACTACGTGACCGCCGACCTCGACGAGGGCCCGATCATCGAGCAGGAGGTCGAGCGCGTCGGCCACGAGGTCACGCCCGACCAGCTCGTCGCCATCGGCCGTGACGTGGAGTGCCAGGCGCTGGCCCGCGCGGTGAAGTGGCACAGCGAGCACCGCGTGCTGCTGAACGGCTCGCGCACCGTCGTCTTCGCGTAGGCCCCGGCCGCCGGGTCCCGGCCGCTCCGGCCGCTCCGGTCCGCCTGCCGGGTCCCGGCCGGTCCGGCCCCGGCGGCCCCGGCGGTCCGCACGTCCGCCGGGGCCGCCCGGCATCACGCGTCGGGAGCCTCGACCCCGCAGTAGCCCGCGAAGGCCGCCAGGATCTCGTCCTCGGAGATGCGGCCGTCGCCGTCCTCGTCGAGGGCGGCCGCGACCGGGCCGGCCAGCTCCGCGGGGGTGCCGAGGACCCGCAGCACGCGCGCCGCGGCCGCCGGGGTCGCCGAGCCCGAGCCGTCCTCGTCCGCCACCGCGA
The DNA here is from genome assembly GCF_042890765.1 of Streptomyces sp. NPDC002032. Taxonomy (NCBI): domain Bacteria; kingdom Bacillati; phylum Actinomycetota; class Actinomycetes; order Kitasatosporales; family Streptomycetaceae; genus Streptomyces; species Streptomyces sp. NPDC002032. The sequence goes on from NZ_JBIASM010000034.1 coordinate 18,992, forward strand.
TCACCGCGGCCAGGAACGGACGGGCGATCTCCGCGAACCGCTGCGGGCTGTCGCGCAGCCGCTTCGCGGCCCCGGTGACGAACTCCTCCCGGGACACCCGCTGGTCGCCGTCGACGTCGGCGATCCCGGCCATGCCCTGCCAGAACGCCTCCGCGCCGTTGAAGACGGCCTGGCCCTTGTCCGACCGCGCGGTGGTGCCGAATTCGGCCAGTACGGCCCTGGCCGCCGTACTGAAGTCCTCGCGGTCGATGTAGCCGGACCCGTCCTGGTCGAAGGTGGCGAATCGGGCGGCGATCTTGCGCTCGTATTCTGCGCTGTCCATATTCGGCGTTCCGCCTTCACATGTGCGTTGGGGTGCAGTTGGGGTGCAGATCAAGACAGGCAGGAGCGTACGGCCTCGGTGGCCTGAGCGTTAAGCGAAGCGGTCAAGCAGGTGGCCGCATCGAACCCGCGCACGGGGAGCGCGGTGGGGCGCGTACATCCGTTCGTGCGCGGCCTCTAGCACGTACGTCCCGCCTCCCGCACGGGCTTTCCCCAAAACAGGCGCATTCCGTCAGGTGCGCACTACATTTGACGGGACGGCACACGGCGGGAGGCGGCATGGCGAGGGACGTTCCACCGCGCTGGGACCGCCGCATGCAGCAGCGTCTCGCCCGGGGCGAGGCCGCCGCGCTCGGTGAGCTCTACGACCGGTTCGCCTCCCTCGTGCACGGCCTGGCGCACCGGGTGCTCGGGGACGAGAAGGCCGCCGACCGGATCACCCGCGAGGTCTTCGGCTACATCTGGGAGAACCCCGAGGCCTACGACCCCCAGCAGGGCTCCATGCGCTCGTGGGTCGCCCGCATCACCCAGCGGCAGGCCGTCGACCGGCTGCGGCAGGTCGAATGCGGCCGCGGCTCCCGCGAGGAACTGGAACAGAAGGTCCGCAGCGCCAACGCGGCCGCCCGCGCCGACTACATCGTCTCCTCCATGCCCGCGCCGCTGCGCGCCGCCCTGGAACTGGCCTACTTCAAGCGCCGCGACTACCGGCAGGCCGCGGCCGACCTCAAGATCAGCGAGGACGAGGCCCGCCGCCGGCTGCGGCTCGGCCTCCAGCTGCTGTCGACCGCCAACGTCCTCCCCCGGGAGGACCCCGCCCCGCGCCGATTCGGAACGACCTGATGACCGGCCCCGCCGAAGGCACCCCCGACGACGCCCACGAGCGCGCGGCGCGCGCCGCGCGCATACCGGGCCCCCGGCCGGCCGGCGACGACCTCCGGGCGTCCCGGATACGGCTGATGGAACCCGCCCCCGCACCGCGGCCCGCGGCCCTGTCGGCAGCGGAGCCCGCGGCCGTACCGGAGCCCGGGCCGGCCGCGGTCGCGGTGCCGCCGTCCGGCGCCGAGCAGCGGCCCCGGACGCACGGCGTGCTGAAGTCCCTGCTCGGGGCGTGGGCGCTGGCCGCCTGCTCCGCCGAGGAGACCCGGGCCGTCGAGGACCACCTCACCGAATGCGCGCCCTGCGCGGAGGAGGCGCTGCGGCTGCGGGACGCCGTGGGCCTGCTGCACCCCGAGGAGACCCTCGACCTCAAGCCGCTGCTGCGCTCGCGGGTGCTGGAGGACTGCCTCGGCAGGCGCCCGGCCCGCATCCCGGTGCCGGTCTGGGCGCGCCCGTACGACACCGAGACCGCGCGGCTCGACGCCCTGCTGCGGGACTTCGGCGAGGCGGAGTGGGGCACCCCGGTACCGCTGAAGTGGTTCGAGGAGCGGGCGCCCCGCACCCGGCGGACCACGGTGGCCGGAGTGATCGGGCATCTGCTCACGGTGGACGGCCTGGTCGCCACCGCCCTCGGGCTCGACGATCCGCTGGGCCCGCAGGCCCCGCCGGACGGCGGCCCCGAGGGGCGTACGGAGCACTTCTGGAGCTCGGCGGCGTACGAGGCCACCGGCGCGGTCCGCGAAACCTGGCGCGAGCAGGGCCACACCCTGCTCCGTACGGTCTCCTTCGCCGGCCGGGGCGCCGACGAACTGGACGTGGACTACGGGGCCTTCGCCCTGCCGCTGGCCGACGCCTTCCTGGAGCGGGCCTTCGAGTGCTGGGTGCACGCCTGGGACATCGCCGAGGCGGTGGACTACCCGTACGGGCCGCCCTCGGGCCCGCACCTGAACCGCATGATCGACCTCGCGGCGCGGCTGCTGCCCGGGGTGCTGGCGGGCCGGCGCCGCTCGGGCCTGGCCGGCCCGGCGCGCGGTCTGGTCGCGGCGGGCGCTCCGGGGCGGACCCTGCACCTGGAGATCGAGGGGGCGGGCGGCGGCTCCTGGGACATCGCCCTGGACTCCCCGGCGGCGCGGCCCTCGCGGGAGCACACGGTGGCGGAGGTGGCGCTGGACGGCGTCGAGTTCTGCCAGCTCGCCGCCGGGCACATCTCCCCGCAGGACGCCGCCGTGGGCCAGACCGGCGACCGCGAGGCGATCCGCGACGTCCTCTTCGCGGCGGCCTCGCTGAGCAGGCTCTAGTGCCGCCCCCGCCCTCCCGGTGGGGAAGGCGGGGGCCGGTGGCGTGGCCGTGGTCAGGCGGTGGGGAGGGCGTTGACGAGGGCGGCCGGGACGGCGACGACGTCGTCGAAGCTGAGCTTGCCGGGGCCGAATTCGGTGGCGGCCATGGCGCGCTTCCTGCCACCGGCGGTGACCTGCCAGACGGTTCCGTCGCCGCCGCGGGGCAGGAGCATGGTGCCGTCGGCGGGGGCGGTCCTGGCGGCCGCGCCGCTCAGCCAGGCGCCGGGGGCGGCCTCCAGGGTCCTCCGGTCGTAGCCGAGGCCGGTGAAGTCCTCGTAGGAGAGCGGGACGGCCTTGCCGCCGGCCATCACGTAGACGGTGGCGTCGGCGCCGGAGGAGCTCTTGACGACCGTGCCGTTGCCGGGTGACGTGGCGACCGCGCCCCTGAGCCACTGGCCGGGGACGCCCATCAGCATCTGCTGGTCGTACTCGTTCGCCGTCCATTCCGCGCCGGAGATGGGCAGGGCCGCGCCGTCCACCATCACGTAGCGGCTCGGGTCCTTGCCGGTCTGGTCCATCACGACGATGCCGGAGGCGATCTTGCGCTGGCCGGCGGCCCGGAGCCAGGCGGTCGGGACACCCATGTCGGGGCGGGCGTTGTAGCCCGCCTCGGTCCAGTCGGCCCCGCCGATGCCGAGGGCCGCGCCGTCGACGATCACGAAGCGGGAGTTGCCGCCCGCCTGGTCGTGGACGACGGTGCCGGCCGGCGGGGCGCCGGGCAGCGAGCGGAAGGCCGCGTCGTCGACCAGCACGATCCGGCTCAGGTCGTAGCCGTCGGGCGCCACGTCGGAGGCGGCGACGGGGATGCCGGCGCCGGAGATCATCACCTTGACGTCGGCGGCGTTCGGGGACTTCACGAGGGTGCCGGCGGGCAGCGAGGCCGGGTTCGGGTACGAGGGGGTGCTCGTGCCCGCGGGGGAGACGTAGCCGCTGATCGTCTGTCCCCAGGGGGCCGCGCCCACCCGCCAGTCGGTGGTGCTGTTGGTGCTGACGCGGCCCGGGTAGCCGCCCTGGTTGCCGCCGGTGATGGTGACGGTGCCGCCGGATATGGCGGTGACGATGGCCACGTGGTCGTCGCCGGTGCCGCCGCCGTGGTTGTAGACCACCGCGTCGCCCACGTGCGGGGTGCTGGAGAGGGTGCCGTACTTGACGCCGTAGCCGTAGAAGCTGTCGGCCAGGTCGTTCAGCGCCGAGAGTCCGGTGACGCCGTTGCGGGCCCAGACCCAGCCGGCGAAGTCGGCGCACCAGGCGTGGGTCCGCTGGCCGCCGCTGCAACTGCTGTTCTGGTTGGGGCCGCCCAGGTAACCACCGTGTGCGCACGCCCCGTTGCCGGCCTCGGCGCGGGCCGTGGCGGCGATGCCGTCGGTGAGCGCGGAGGCGTGGGCCGGGCCGGACAGCACCACCGTCAGCGCGGAGGCGGCCAGGGCCGAGGTGGAGGCGGCGCGCAGGGCGGTGGTCTTGCGGGCGCTGGGCATGGCTGTGCTCCTGAGGTGTGCGGGGAAGTTGCTGGGCGGGGCGGGGCGGGGCGGGGCGGGGCGTGCGGGGCGTGCGGTGGCCGGGCCGGGCGGGTCAGCCGGGGATCAGCGGGCCGGGGGAGTAGCCGCGGGCGGCGCCCGCCGTGAGGGCGAGGGAGAGCAGTCCGTACGCCTGGTGCGCGGCGGCGGCGGGGTGCTCGGCCCGGACGAACAGGGCCACGTGCAGACCGCGCGGCTGCGGGCGCACCCGGACGTGTTCCAGGCCGTGCGGCGGGCGGGCGTGGGCCCACAGGGCGTCCTGGAGGAGGCTCGCCCCGCTGCCGGTGCCGGCCGCACCGGTGGTGCTGCGCAGGGGGATGCGGACCAAGAGCACGTGGTCAGTCCCAGCCGATGACGGCGCCGTCGCCGTCGGCCCCGGCATCGGGGCCCTCGTGCTGCGTACGGGCGGTTTTCGGCATGGCTGTGCCCCCGGGCTTCCGTCGAGTCGGTGGTGGTGGCCACCGGGGCGGGGCGGCCTTCGCGTGTCCCGCCGCCGCTCCGGTGTGAGCACCATCCTGTGCGGGCCGGACGTTCCCGGGAAGCGCTTCAGGGCGGCACCAAGCGGCCGGGCAGCTTGGTGCCAGGGGCCCTGGTCAGGCCCCGGCCCGGACCCCGGTCAGGGGCGGGAAAAACGTTCCCGCAGGCGGTACTTGAGGACCTTGCGCAGGGCGTCGTTGCGGGGCAGCGCGTCGACCAGCTCCAGCTGCTCGGGGAGCTTGTGCGGGGACAGCCCCCGCCCGCGCAGGTACGCGGTCACCGCGTCCAGGGTCAGCGGCGCGGCGCCCGCCGGCTGCTCGACCACGGCGCAGACGCGCTCGCCGCGCTCCGGGTCGGGCAGGCCGATGACGGCGACGTCGCCGACGGCCGGGAGCTGGTGGAGGAGGTCCTCGATCTCCTTCGCCGAGATGTTCTCCCCCTTGCGGATGATGACGTCCTTGCTGCGGCCGGTGAGGACCAGGTGGCCGTCCGCGGTGAGGTGGCCGAGGTCGCCGGTGATCAGGTAGCCGTCGGCGTCGAAGGCCTCCGCCGCGGAGTCCCCGCGGTTCAGGTAGCCCCGGCAGACGGCCTCGCCGCGCAGCCGCACCTCGCCGTCCGTGCCCGCGGGCAGCGGGGCCCCGCCGGGGGTGGTGATGCGGATGGACATGCCCTGCGGGGGGCGGCCCTCGGTGGTGGCGAGGTTCTCCGGGGTGTCGTCCGGGGACCCCATGGTGATCATGGGGACCTCGGTCATGCCGTAGCCGTGGGTGAGCTGGCAGCCCAGTTCGCGGACGACCGCGTGGTAGATCTCCGGGGGCTTGGGGGCGCCGCCGCCCGCCAGCAGGCGCAGGCTCGGGATGAGCCGCGTGGCGGGGTCCTTGCGCTGTTCGGTGAGGAACATCGAGTAGAAGGCGGTGGAGCCGCCCGCGACGGTGACGCCGTGGCGCCGGTACCCGTCCAGGGCGTCCGGCAGCGCGAACTTCTCGAAGAGCACCGCGGGGAACCCGTACAGCAGCAGCATCACCAGGTAGTCGGGTCCGCCTATGTGGGCGTACGGGAAGGCGATCGAGCCCACGTCGGCGGGGGCCGGCCTCAGGGCGTGGGCGAGGCAGGAGCCGCCGGCGAGGAGCGAGCGGTCGGTGTGCAGCACGCCCTTGGGGTCGGAGGTGGTGCCGGAGGTCCAGTAGATCCAGCGCACGGAGGTGCCGTCGGCCGGCGGCGGGGGCAGCACGGCGGGGTCGCCCTCGGGCAGGTCCGCGTACGCCTCGAAGACGCCGCGGGCGCCGAGCCGGGCGGCCATCGCGGTGTGGTCGAAGCCGCGCCAGACGCCGGGGACGGCGAAGAACTCCGCCTTGGCCTCGCGCAGCGCGAAGCCGGTCTCGCGGTCGCGGTAGAAGGGGATCACGGGCGTCTGGACGGCGCCGAGGCGGGCCAGGGCGAGAGAGAGCAGCACCGTCTCGATGCGGGTCGGGAGCTGCCAGGCGACGACCGTGCCGGGGCGCACGCCCTGGCCGTACAGGCCCGCGGCGACGCGCTCGGCGCGGGCGCACAGCCGGCCGAAGGTCAGGGTGCGGTCGTCGGCGGGGTCCGGGGCGGCCTCGATGAGGACCGGGGCGTCGGGGGTGAGGGCGGCCCGGCGGGCGACCAGTTCCCAGAGCGTGGCGGCGCGGCTCAGCTCGGTGGCGGTGGCGGTGGCGGTGGCGGTGGCGGTGGCGGTGGCCGCGCGGGCTTCCCCGGTCGAAGCGACGTCCGCCCCGTTGTCCGCCCCGTTGTCCGCCCCGTTGTCCGTCCCGTTGTCCGTCCCGTTGTCCGTCATCCCGGACCTCCCCTGGGCAAGGCAGCCAGTTGTCTGACGGTGAGTCAGATCAGGCGGAGAGCGTAGGGCTCCGGCGCTTGTCGGTCCAGGGGTGGCGCGGCTAGCTTGTTTCTGACGATCCATCAGATTGGGGAGCGCTATGGAACTGCCTCGGATCATCAGCGTCGACGACCACGTGATCGAACCGGCCCACCTGTTCGACGTCTGGCTGCCCGCCAAGTACCGCGACCGCGGTCCCCGGCCGCTCACCGCGGGCATCGGCGAACTCGCCTACACCGGCGGCAAGTACGTCATCACCATGGACCCCGACGGACCGCCGACCGACTGGTGGATCTACGAGGACCTCAAGTTCCCGTACAAGCGCAACATCGCCGCCGTCGGCTTCGACCGCGACGACATGACCCTGGAGGGCATCACCCGCGAGGAGATGCGCCGCGGCTGCTGGGACCCCAAGGCGCGCCTCGCCGACATGGACCTCAACCACGTCGAGGCCTCCCTGTGCTTCCCGACCTTCCCGCGCTTCTGCGGCCAGACCTTCGCCGAGGCCCACGACAAGGAAGTGGCCCTGGCCTGCGTGCGCGCGTACAACGACTGGATGGTCGAGGAGTGGTGCGGCGACAGCGGCGGCCGCCTCATCCCGCTGTGCATCATCCCCCTGTGGGACATCGGCCTCGCCGTCGCCGAGATCCGCCGCAACGCCGCCCGCGGCGTGCGCGCCGTGACCTTCTCCGAGATCCCCACCCACCTCGGACTGCCGTCCATCCACTCCGGCTACTGGGACCCCTTCTTCGCGGTCTGCCAGGAGACCGGCACCGTCGTCAACATGCACATCGGGTCCAGCTCCCAGATGCCCGCCGCCTCCCCCGACGCCCCGCCCGCCGTCCAGGCCTCGCTCAGCTTCAACAACGCCATGGCCTCGATGATGGACTTCCTCTTCAGCGGCGTCCTGGTGAAGTTCCCGGCGCTCACGCTCGCCTACAGCGAGGGCCAGATGGGCTGGATCCCGTACGCCCTGGAACGCGCCGACGACGTGTGGCGCGAGCACCGCGCCTGGGGCGGGGTCCGCGACCTGATCCCCGAGCCGCCGTCCACGTACTACTACCGGCAGATCTACTGCTGCTTCTTCCGCGACAAGCACGGCATCGCCTCGCTCGACGTCGTCGGCCGCGACAACGCCACCTTCGAGACCGACTACCCGCACGTCGACTCGACCTTCCCGCACACCAAGGAGGTCGCCCTCGACCACGTGGGGGGCCTCGACGAGGAGACCGTCTACAAGCTGATGCGCGGCAACGCCATCCGCATGCTCGGCCTCGACCTCGACCGGGACGCCGACAGCGGTCCCGGCCGGGACCGGGTCCGCTGATGGACCTGACCTACACCGAGGAGGAACGGGACTTCCGCGCCCGGCTGCGCGAATGGCTCGGCAAGACCCTGCCCGAGCTGCCCGCCAAACCCTCCCCGGACGACTGGCCCGCCCGCCGCGCCTACGACCTGGGCTGGCAGCGCCGCCTGTACGACGCCGGGTACGCGGGCCTGCACTGGCCCGTCGACGCCGGCGGCCGCGGCGCCACCCCGACCCAGCACCTGATCTTCCTGGAGGAGACCGAACGCGCCGGCGCCCCCTACGTCGGCGCGAACTTCGTCGGCCTGCTGCACGCCGGCCCCACCATCGCCGCCGAGGGCACCGCCGAGCAGCGCGCCCGCTGGCTGCCGCCCGTCCTGCGCGGGGACGAGGTGTGGTGCCAGGGCTTCAGCGAGCCCGACGCGGGCTCCGACCTGGCCGCCCTGCGCACCCGGGCGGTGCGCGACGGGGACGCGTACGTCGTCACCGGCTCGAAGATCTGGACCTCGCACGCGGAGATCGCCGACTGGTGCGAACTGCTGGTGCGCACCGACCCCGGCGCGCCCAAGCACCGGGGGATCTCCTGGCTGGCCATGCCGATGGACGCGCCCGGCGTCACGGTCCGGCCGCTGCGCACCCTCGCCGGATCGGCCGAGTTCGCGGAGGTCTTCCTCGATGAGGTCCGGATCCCGGTGGCGAACCGGGTCGGGGCGCAGAACGACGGCTGGCGGGTCACCATGGTGACGCTGTCCTTCGAGCGGGGCACCGCCTTCGTCGGCGAGGTCGTCGCCTGCCGCCGCACGCTGACCGGGCTGGCCCGGGCCGCGAAGGCCAACGGCCGCTGGGACGATCCCGTCCTACGTCGCACCCTCGGTCGCCTCTACGGGGAGTTCGGGGCCCTGTGGAGGCTGACGCAGTGGAACGTCAGCGCGTCACAGCGCTCGGGCGGCGTCCCGGGCGCGGGCGGCAGCGTCTTCAAGCTGGCGTACTCGCACGCGCGGCAGGAACTGTACGACGCGGCGGCCGAGGTGCTCGGGGCGGACTCCCTGGCGCTGGAGGAGGAGTGGGTCCTGGACCGGCTCTCGTCCCTCTCGTACACGATCGCGGCGGGCACCTCGCAGATCCAGCGGAACATCGTCGCCGAGCGCATCCTCGGCCTCCCGAAGGGCCGGTGACGCCATGGACTTCCAGCCGACCGAGGACCAGCGGGACCTGCGGGCGGGCGTACGGAGCCTGCTCGCCGGGCGGTACGGACGCGAGGCCCTGCGGGCGTCGGTGGACGCCGGGGGCGCCCTCGACCGGGCCCTGTGGCGGGAGCTGGGCGAGGCGGGCTTCTTCTCGCTGCGCCTGCCACAGGCCCGCGGCGGGGCGGGACTCGGCCTGCCCGAGGCGGTCCTCGTCTTCGAGGAGGCCGGGCGGGCGCTGCTGCCGGGGCCGCTGGTGGCCACCCACCTGGCCGCCGGGGCCGTCCCGGGCGCGGCGGAGGGGACGGCCGTGGTCACCGCCTTCGACCTGGACGGGCCGCTGGTGGCGCACCTGGGCGAGGCCGACGCGCTGCTGGGCGGAGCGCTCCCGGCCGGGGAGCCGGTGCCCTCGGCGGACCCGCTGACCCCGCTGTGGCGGACGGCCGGCCCCGCCGGGGAACCGGGCGCGTACCGGGACGAGGGGGCGCTGCTGACGGCGGCGCTCCAGACGGGGAGTGCGCTGCGGACGGTGGAGCTCGCGGTGCGGTACGCGGGGGAGCGCGAGCAGTTCGGGCAGCCGATCGGGGCGTTCCAGGCGGTCAAGCACCTGTGCGCGCGGATGCTGGTGCGGGCGGAGCTGGCCCGGACGGCGGTCTACGCGGCGGCGGTCACGGCGGACGGCGCGGAGATCGCGGCGGCCAAGCTGCTGGCCGACGAAGCGGCGGTGCGCGGCGCCCGGGACTGCCTCCAGGTGCACGGCGGGATGGGCTTCACCTGGGAGGCGGACGTACACCTGCACCTGAAGCGGGCGTGGGTGCGGGCGCGGCAGTGGCGGACGGCGGCGCAGGAGGAGGAACTGCTGGCGGAGCGACTGCTGGCGGAGTCGGCGGGGTAGGCGATCACCGGGGCCCGGCCGGCGGTCGGCGGTCGGCGGTCGGGGGGCCGGGAGCCCCGCCGGGCGTAGCAGTGCGTGACGGGAGGTGCGGTGGAGGCACGGGAAGGACAACGCGGGACGCATGTCCGATTACGGAGAGTTGATATCGGTTTGTGTCCTTCGCCTGCCCCGATGCGGGCCAGAGGCAGGGGTGTGCTCCGGTACGCTCCCACGAATGCGAGCGGTTGAGCGGCGTGAGCGCCGCACAGTATGCACCACGCCTACTCCTTCGCGCTGGAATATGCCCGAAGCGCTTGTTGTGGTGACTGTACGTCAACCATGCTGCTCCGCAAGGGGATCACGTTCGGTGATCCCGTCCTGTCGCGAGGCGAAGTGTCCGCCGGTTCGGATGGTGTGAGCGGTGCAGGTGCTTCAGGTACAGCTGGAGGTAGGGCCGGACCCCGCCGAGGTCGGCCGGGCCCGCCGATGGGCGCGGTCCAGGCTGGCGGGGTGCGGGATAGGGGACGACGAGCCGCTCGCCGAGACCCTGATCCTGCTGATCTCGGAACTGGTCACGAACGCGGTCGTGCACACGGGCTGTCCGGCCGTGCTGCGGATGCTGTTCGGGGGACCGGGGGTGCGGGTCGAGGTCGCCGACGCGAGCGACCGGGCCCCGGCCCGCCGGTGCGCCGCCGGTGACGACACCGGCGGGCGCGGCCTGGAACTGGTCGACGGGCTGGCGGACCGGTGGGGCTGGCAGCGCGAGGGCGCGGGCAAACGCATCTGGTGCGAGATCGACCGGTCGGAGCCTTCGCAGGCGTCGGGTCCGGACGAAAACTTTGCCCGCTGCCGGGAACCGCGCGTGTACCTCTAACGAGGTGTTGACGGTTCGTCACCTGTTGATCACCCTGGTGGTGAGCGATTCGTCGCGAGGGGACGCCAAGGGTCCTGCCTTGACGAGTGCGGGTCGTGGGGTGGCGGCTGCCGTGCCGCGCTCGGGGTGCGCACGAACGCACGCCGCCACCCGCAGGTCCCCGGGCCGGCCCACCCGGCCGTGCCGTCGGCCCCGCGTCACACCTCGAACTCCCCGACCCAGGAGCGCTTGAGCAGGTGCTCGGGCAGGTACGGGGACTCGACACCGACCGGGATCCCGCCGTCGTAGGCGAGACAGGCCACGGCCAGGACCGCGACCGGCACCCGGCCATCGATGTCCTCGGCCCGCTCGGGCGTGGCCGTCCAGTACCGCCTGTGGAGTTCCAGGGCCTCGATCAGGGCCAGGTGGAAGCCCTCTTCGTCCTTGCGGAGGAACTTGTAGAAGAGGTTGATCGGCGGATACGCGATGTGCTGGATGTATTCCCGCCCCGCGATGACGGCGACGTCGGGGTGCGAGCGGTCGAAGGTGGCCGTCAGCTCCTCCACCAGCTCCGGGCGCTTGAGCCAGTACGCCTGGAGGGTGGCGACCCAGTGGTAGAGGTAGTCATCGTGATCCGCACCCGCGGCACGCAGCACGTCCAGCGGCAGCTCGCACAACTCCGTCATGCGCGACAGGTCCCGGGTGATGATCGCGTACCAGAACGCCTTCACCCACGCGGAGGCGCGCGCGTAGTGATTAGGCCCTGTCGCGGGCAGGGTGCGCACCGCGTGGTGAATGCGGCACTGAGTCGTACCCTCGGTCATCCCCGCGGTACGGAAGAGCGCCGAGCCCAGCTGAGCGGCGTCGACCACCGTCTCCCAGGTCATCAGCTCGGCGGCCGTCGGATCCACCAAGGTGCGGGACTGCACGTGCAGGTCCGCCTGGTTCCAGACCCGGCCGAGCTGGTTCGGGAGTACGGCGAGCTCGTCAATGTTGGCGACCAGCCGCTCGTCCTGACTCCTGACCCAGTCCGCGCGCGCCGGATCGGGACCCGCGTGGCTCTCCACGATGACTGTCATCTTTACCCCTGTCAGTTGCTGATATCGAAGCGCTGAATCGTATGCCCGGTATAAGTGCCGGAGTTGTCGGCACCCTTTACCACTACGTAGTCGACCTTTCCTGCCTTTAGTGCCGCATCGAGCTTGTCGAACAGTGCTTTCTCCGCCGGGTTCGTACCGCCTCGCTTCTCCATTTGCGCGAGGATGTCTTCGAAGTAGGCCCGGGTGCCCTGCGACACCCGGTCACCGGCGACGCGCCGCTCACCAAGGTCGGTACCGACGTTGCCCTTGGCCTCGACCACAACGTACCTGTCGCCGTGTTTGTAGACCTGGTCGAACTGGTCGTTACCGTTGGCCGGGCCGAAGACCGGCTCCTCCTTGGCGCCCGGGAACTCCTTCGGTATCGCGTGTTCGCGGGCGATCGCCTCGCCGAACGCCTCGCTCCTCTTGGAGAGCGCCTCGTGGAAGGGCTTGTGGTGGGCCCTGGCCTGTTCCATCGCGGCCAGGGTCTCGTCAGTGCCCGCTGCCTTGTGGGCCGCCTTGGCGTCCGCGTAGTCGGTGTGCGGCCTCTTGTCCGCCTGCATGGCGTCCCAGCGTTCCTTGGCCGCTTTGTCGAGCTTTTCGGTCATCTCCGCAGTGACCGTGGGGTGGTCGTGCGTAACCGTCCTGGCTTCGTCCAGGTAGTTCGGGGGAACCGGCGGAGGGAGCTGCGACTTCGGGATCCACTTGCCCGGCGAGACCTCGACCAGCTGCGGCGGGACCAGCCCGGTGTGGTCCGGGACGACCTTGAGCCGGTGCCCGAGCTTGTTGTAGTGCTGCTTCCGGTACCCGTCCGTCGGATCGTTCGCCCGGTGGACCTGGTACTCCATGATCTGCTTGCGCTCGGCGGTGGTGTAGTCGTGCGCGTTGTCCCGGTGCGGGGGGAGCTCGGGGCGCTCGCCGTGGCTGGGCGTCACGGGATCGGGGCCGCCGTGGCCGGGCCCGTGGCCGAGGTCATCGGGGAGACCGGAGCCGCCCTGTCGGGGGATGGTGGGGCCGTCGTGGCCGCCGCCGCCTGTGGTGGGGGTGTCGTGGCTGGCGCCGGTGTGGGTGGTGTCCGTGCCGCCGTGGTGGGTCGTGCCTCCGCCGCCGGGTTCGGTGTGGGCGTTGTGGGCGCCGTGGTCGGCCACTCCGCCCGGGGTGTGTTCGGCGATGCCGCCGGGGGTGTGGCCCGGGGTGTGGGCGGTGGCGTCCGCCGTGTGGGCGCCGACGGTGGCCGGGATCGGCTCGTGCTTGGGGACTTCGGCCAGGGGGTGGTCGGGGCCCTTGGGGACCGAGGTGAGGTCCTGCTTGGGGACGCCGTTGTGGTCCAGGAGCTGGTT
>NZ_JBIASM010000035.1:0-23895 GCF_042890765.1 Streptomyces sp. NPDC002032
ATCGCCATGTACGCCGTGTCCTGCCGGAACGGCACCGTCTGATACAACGACGCCGCCCCCGCCTCCGGCTGCGGAGCACGCGCGGTGACAGCAGCCCCCCGCACCCGCTCCACCACCTGCCGCAGATGCTCCGGCGTCGTGCCGCAGCAGCCCCCCACCAGCGACAGCCCGTACTCACGCACGAACGTCTCCTGCGCATCCGCCAGCTCCGACGCCGACAACGGATAATGCGCGCCCTGCTTCGTCAAAACCGGCAGACCCGCATTCGGCATGCACGACAGCGGGATACGCGCATTGCGCGCAAGATAGCGCAGATGCTCACTCATCTCCGCCGGACCCGTCGCACAGTTCAGCCCGATCATGTCGATGCCGAGGGGTTCCAGCGCGGTGAGCGCCGCACCGATCTCCGAACCCAGCAGCATCGTGCCGGTCGCTTCGACCGTGACCTGCACGATCAGGGGCAGGTCTCCCATCCCGCACCAGTCCAGCGCCCGCCGCGCGCCGATGACGGCGGCCTTGGTCTGGAGCAGGTCCTGGCTGGTTTCCACCAGCAGGGCGTCCGCGCCGCCCCGGATCAGGCCCTCGGCGTTCTGCTGGTAGGCCTCGCGCAGGGGCTCGTACCCCACGTGCCCCAGGGTGGGGAGCTTGGTGCCCGGGCCCATGGAGCCGAGGACCCAGCGGGGGCGCCCGTCCCGGGCGGTGAACGCGTCCGCGGACGCGCGGGCGATGCGGGCGCCGGCCTCGGAGAGCTCGTAGACCCGCTCCTCCACCCCGTACTCGGCGAGGGCGGCCAGGTTCGTGCCGAAGGTGTTGGTCTCGACGCAGTCCACGCCCACCGCGAAGTAGGCGTCGTGCACGGAGCGGACGATGTCGGGGCGGGTGGCGTTCAGGATCTCGTTGCAGCCCTCCAGCCCCAGGAAGTCCTCGTCCGTCGGGTCGGCGGCCTGGAGCATCGTGCCCATCGCCCCGTCCGCGACCACCACGCGGGTCGCGAGTTCCGCGCGCAGTGACCGCCTCATCGCATCTCCCTCAGGTGTGCGGACAGTTCCGTTTCGCTCGCCGGGCCGTACGCCGCCCGCAGCCGGGCCAGCAGGGAGTCCCGGGACAGCCGGTACTCCTGGGTACCCGTGTGGCCGAGTACGGTCGCCGCGACGGCGCAGCCCAGCTGGGCCGCGTACCGCTCGGGTATCCCCCAGGCCGTCCCGGCGAGGAATCCGGCCCGGAAGGCGTCGCCGACGCCGGTGGGGTCGACGACCTGCCCGACCTCCACGGCGGGCACGGTCAGGGGTGCCCGGTCCTCGGCGCTGATCCGTACGCCGCCCTCGCCGTGGGTGGTGACCCAGGAGCCGACCCGGTCCAGGACCTGCGCCTCGGTCAGGCCGGAGCGCTCGCACAGCAGGGCGGACTCGTACTCGTTGGTGAACAGGCGCCCGGCGCCCTCGATCAGTTCCCGCACCTCGGTCCTGGTCAGCCGGGCCAGTTGCTGTGAGGGGTCGGAGGCGAAGGCGAGGCCCAGCTCCCGGCAGGCGGCCGTGTGACGGAGCATGGCCGCGGGGTCGTCGGGCGAGATCAGCACCAGGTCGGGGCGCCCGCAGCGGGCGATGACCTCCCGCAGGTCGATCTCGCGGGCCTCGGCCATGGCGCCCGCGTAGAAGGTGGCGATCTGGTTCTGGTCGGCGTCGGTGGTGCAGACGAAGCGGGCCGTGTGGAGGGTTTCGCTCACGCGGACGGGCTCGGTGTCGACGCCGTGGTCCTTGAGCCACACCCGGTACGGCTCGAAGTCTGCGCCGACCGCGCCCACCAGCAGCGGGCGCAGGCCCAGCACGCCCAGGCCGAAGGCGATGTTCGCCGCCACGCCGCCGCGCCGCACGTCCAGTCCGTCGGCGAGGAACGAAAGGGAGACCCGGTCCAGCCGGTCCGCCAGCAGCTGCTCGGCGAACCGGCCGGGGAAGGTCAGCAGGTGATCGGTCGCGATGGATCCCGTGACAGCGATGCGCATCTCAGATCCCGGCGGCCTGGCGCAGGGCGTGGACGCGGTCGGTGCGCTCCCAGGTGAAGTCCGGCAGCTCGCGGCCGAAGTGGCCGTAGGCGGCGGTCTGGGCGTAGATGGGCCGCAGCAGGTCGAGATCGCGGATGATCGCGGCCGGGCGCAGGTCGAAGACGCTGGTCACGGCCTCCTGGATGCGCTCGTCGGGGAGGGTGCCGGTGCCGAAGGTCTCCACGAAGAGGCCGACGGGCTCGGCCTTGCCGATGGCGTACGCGACCTGGACCTCGCAGCGCGCGGCGAGACCGGCGGCCACCACGTTCTTGGCGACCCAGCGCATCGCGTACGCGGCGGAGCGGTCGACCTTGGACGGGTCCTTGCCGGAGAAGGCGCCGCCGCCGTGGCGGGCCATGCCCCCGTACGTATCGATGATGATCTTGCGTCCGGTGAGGCCGGCGTCGCCCATCGGGCCGCCGATCTCGAAGCGGCCCGTCGGGTTCACCAGCAGCCGGTACCCCTCGGTCACCAGCTTGATGCCGTCGGCCTCCAGCTCCGCGAGGACGTGTTCGACGACGAACTCGCGGATGTCGGGGGTGAGCAGCGAGTCCAGGTCGATGTCGGAGGCGTGCTGCGAGGAGACGACCACGGTGTCGAGGCGGACGGGCTGGTCCCCGTCGTACTCGATGGTGACCTGCGTCTTTCCGTCGGGGCGCAGGTAGGGGACGATGCCGTCCTTGCGGACCTGCGTCAGGCGGCGGGAGAGCCGGTGCGCCAGGTGGATCGGCAGCGGCATCAGGGCGGGGGTCTCGTCGCAGGCGTAGCCGAACATGAGGCCCTGGTCGCCGGCGCCCTGCCGGTCGAGCTCGTCCCCTTCCTCGCCGGCGGCGGCGCCCTCGACGCGCTGCTCGTAGGCGGTGTCGACGCCCTGGGCGATGTCCGGGGACTGGGCGCCGATGGACACCGACACGCCGCAGGAGGCGCCGTCGAAGCCCTTCTTCGAGGAGTCGTAGCCGATGTCGAGGATGGCGCGGCGGACGAGTTCGGCGATCGGCGCGTAGGCGGTCGTGGTGACCTCGCCCGCGATGTGGACCTGGCCGGTGGTGATGAGCGTCTCGACGGCCACGCGCGAGGCCGGGTCCTCGGTGAGGAGCGCGTCGAGGACGGTGTCGCTGATCCGGTCGGCGATCTTGTCGGGGTGGCCCTCGGTCACGGATTCCGAGGTGAACAGGCGCTTGCTCATGCCTGCACCGTCCGGGCGGCGAAGAAGTGCGTCTCGATGGCGTCGAGGGTGCGGATCTCGTCGACCTCGAGGGTCTCCATCTGGATCGCCCGGCCGCTGTGCTGTTCCAGCAGGAAGACGAACTCGACGAAGGACAGCGAGTCGATGAGCCGGGTCTCGATGAGGTCCAGGTCGGGGGCGATGTCCTCCAGCTCCTCGTGGCGGGCGAGGAGCCAGTTCTTCACGAGCTGCAGACCTTCGGACATGGTGTCTCTCCTTGGAGTGTGCTGGGTGGGTGGGGTACCGGCCGCCGCGGAGGGCGCGGCCGGCGGTGCGGAGGGTCCCGGCGGGCCGGCCTCCCCCAGGACCGGGGCGGCGACCGCGACCGCGTAGTCCACGTCGTGGCTGATGGTCACGGTGATGGTGGCGATCCCGGACTCGGCGGCCATCTCGGCCGCGGAGCCGCGCAGTTCGACGAGGGGCCAGCCGCCTTCGGAGCGCCGTACGACGATGTCCAGCCAGGGCAGGAACACGGCTCCGACGCGGAGGGTCTTGAACGCCGCCTCCTTGGCGGCGATCCGCCCGCACAGGCTCAGTACGTCGAGCTTGGCGGAGGTGTGGCAGTCGGCGAGTTCGCCGGGGGTGAGCATGCGCTGGAAGAAGTCCTCCCCGTAGAGGCCGAGGAGCCGGCGGACACGGGTGACGGACACGATGTCCATGCCGAGGTTCGCCCAGCCCATGCCGCCCGCCGGCGGGGCGACGGGTCGGGTCGGCACCTCAGACCGCCGGACCCGCCGCGTTGGCGGCGCGCACCGCGGCGGTCGCCGCCTCCCAGCTGCCGTGGCGGCGGGTGAGGGCCGACAGCCAGCGCTCCAGGCCGAAGGCGACGCAGCTGGTGAACGCCGGTCCGCCGCCGGAGGCGAGCGGGATGTCGCAGCGGTCGCCGAAGAAGTTGCGGTGGGTGTTGACCGAGGCGATGGCGAGGTCCTCGTACAGGAACTCGTGCTTGACCGGGGTCAGGCGCTGGAGCACCGCCTTGGAGCTGCCCTTGTCGAAGAAGGGGTCGCAGGCGGCTTCCCGGCGCAGCGGCAGGTCCAGGGCCTCGGCGAAGGCGTTGATCCGCGCGGTGAAGGCGGCGAGGTGCGCCTCGGCGTGCTCGCGGGTGCCGATCGCGACGATCTCCCGCATGCGGAAGCCGAGCTGGCGGCGCAGTCCCTCGTAGTGGGTTTCCTTGCGGAAGCACCATCCGACCACGGTGACGAGTTCGTCGTCGGCGGCCGGGCGGCCCTGGTGGTCGATGTAGACGGCGTAGCAGGACGCGGAGGGCAGGCCGAGGGCGGCCGGCTCCAGGGCGTCGCAGGGGAAGCAGCCGGTGTCGGTACAGAATTCGCTGGTCTCCCGGACGTCCAGGTTCAGCGGGGCGGCGACGACGGCCTGGTGGGGGAAGTTGTCGTAGTAGTCGAGCCGGGCCAGGTCGGCGGCGGGCAGCAGCGGGGGCATGGTCATCGGCCGGGCGCCCGCGCGCACGCCCCAGCTCTCGAAGGTGTCGTCGAGCAGCCTCAGCAGGGCGGTGCCCTCGGGGCCCAGGGACGGCAGGCCCGTGGTCGACGGGGTGGTGCTCTCGCGGGCGGCGCCCTGGGTGGCGCTCGCGGTGGTCGTGACGGTCATGGGGGGATCACCTCTCGGACGGCGGTCGGCCCTCTCAGACGACGGGCAGTACGTCGTCCGTGAAGATCCCGGTCTTCAGGAAGAAGCCGAGGGGTTTGCGGATGGTCTTGCGCTCGAAGGGGCGGCGGCGTTCGTCGGCGACCAGCGCGTTGCGCAGGGCGATCGGGTCGGCGATGCCGGCGTCGCGGTACACGTGCGGGTTGTACAGGGAGTTGATGCTGTAGACCACGTACCGCTTGAGGTAGGCCTCGACCTCGGCGACGCGGGCGGCGGGGACCGCCTCCCGCATGCGGGCGAAGAGCAGGGAGACCAGTTCGCGGCCGAAGGCGATGTGCCGGGACTCGTCCTGGTGGTGGATGCGGTTGACCTCGCGGATGGTGTGGCACAGCGAGGCGTCGCGCGCCATCCGGGTGTTGTAGTGGTCGACGAGCTCCTCGAAGAACAGGATGCGCGCGAAGACGAGGAAGTTCTCGACCTCCGGCTCCCAGGCGGAGTCGGCGCGCAGGGCGGTGGAGCCGTAGATCTTGTCGCCGTAGCGGCGGCAGAACTCGGCGAAGAACCACATGTGCTCGTTCTCCTCACCGATGAAGTGGTGGAAGAAGTCGGAGGGCACCTCGAAGCCGGGCATGTGGATGCGGCCGACGACCTCGATGAGGAGTTCGCGGATGCCGTGCACGTTGAGGCTGTAGAAGTTGATGCTCTCCCACTTGGAGAGGCGCTGGATGGTCTCCTCGCCGAGCTCCTCGTAGAAGGGGGTGCCGTAGACGGTGAGCAGCTCGGGGGTCATCCACATGCGGCCCTCGTCGAGCTTCTCGGGCCAGTCGAACTGCTGGTACGGGTTGTAGTACTCCTCGATGGATCGGGAGCTCAGCCGTTCCAGGACTTCCAGGAACCGGTCGCTGACCGGCAGGGGGGCGCTGACGCCCATGGTGTCTCCTCGGGGTGTGGTGGTGGGGGCGCCGGGCGGGGCGGCGACGCGGACCGGGCCTACGGCCGGACTTCGTACACGGCGTTGACGGGGGTCTCGGTGGCGCGGCGCCAGCGGGTGAAGCCGGCTTCCTCGGCGATGGCGCGGAAGGCCTGCTCGCCGGAGTGGTTCCCGAGGGCGTGGGGTCCGCGCTGGGCGACGGCCACGGGCAGGCACATCACGGCGGACAGGGCCATGAACATGCGGGCGGCGGGGGTCTGGGTGTCGATGTCGGCGGGCGAGACGTTCGACTCGACGAGCATCCAGGTGCCGTCGGCGTCCAGGGACTTGTGGACGTGCTGGGCGGCGGAGACCGGGTCGCCCATGTCGTGCAGGGCGTTGAAGAAGGTGACGAGGTCGTAGCCGGTGCCGGGGTAGTCGTCGGCGGCGGCGACGTCGAAGACGACGCGGTCGGAGAGGCCGGCCTCCTCGGCGAGCTGGCGGGCCAGCGAGATGGCCTCTTCGGAGTAGTCGAAGCCGTGGACGGTCGCCTCGGGGAAGGCCCGGGCGATGAGCAGGGTGGTGTGGCCGACGCCGCAGCCGACGTCGGCGACGCTGCCGCCCGCGGCGAGCTTGCCGGTGACCCCGGTGAGGGCGGGCAGCCAGTCGGGGACGAGGCGGTGCTCGTAGGTGGGCTGGAAGAAGCTGCCCATGCCGGTGTCGAGGGCCGGGTCGTGCTCGGCCCAGCCGACGCCGTCGCCGCTGCGGTAGGCGTCGACGAGGAGGTCCTCGGTGGCGTACAGCGCCTTGAGGGCGATGAAGAACCCGGCGGCGTAGGTGACGGCGTTCGGGTCGGCGAGGACGGGGGCGTGCTCGGCGGGCAGCGCGTAGGTGCCGGCGCCGGCGTCGCGCACGACGTACCCGGCGCTCAGCTGGGCGTGCAGCCATTCCTCGGCGTACCGCGCGTCGATCCCGGCGCGGGCGGCGAGCGCGGCGGGGGTGAGCGGGCCGGCTTCGGCGAGTGCCCGGTAGAGGCCGAGGCGTTCGCCGAGGGCGACGGTCAGGCCGCGTACGGCGGCGCCGGCGTCGCTGATGACGCGCTGGTGGAACTCGGGGGTGCCGGTCATGCCGCTCTCACCTCTGCGGTCGGGAGGTCACAGGTGAACAGGAAGGACCGCGGGACGCGCGGGACGGCGCGGGCCGGGACGGGGTAGGGCCAGCGGCCGAAGTCGGCGCCGGACTCGCCCGGCTGGCGGACCTCGCGCACCTCCCAGCCGCATTCGGCGAGGAGCTGCTCGGGCGTCTCCGTGCCGAACAGCCACGGGTTGCCGTCCTCCTCCAGGCAGTTCAGGAAGGCGCGGGAGAGCGGGTTCTGCAGTGCGGCCTTGCTGATGACGTCGCCGAGGAGGACGGAGCCGGGGGCGGACTGGCCGGCGAGGGTGGAGATGAGGTGGCGCACGGCCTGTTCGGGGAGGAAGAAGAGCAGCCCCTCGACGACCCACAGCACCGGCTCGTCGGGGTTCCAGCCGGCGGCGCGCAGCGGGCCGGTCCAGTCCTCGGTGAGGTCGACGGGGACGGTGACGCGGGTGCGTCCGGCGGGGGCGGGCTCGCCGGCCAGCATGTCCGCCTTGACCTCCAGGAGGGCGGGGCGGTCGAGCTCGTAGACGGTGACGCCGTCGGGCCACGGGAGCCGGAAGAAGCGGGTGTCCATGCCGGCGGCGAGGAAGACGACCTGGCGGATGCCGTGGTCCTCGACGGCGCGGACGATGGCCCGGTCGAGGTAGGTGGTGCGGATGGCGAGGAACGGTACGGTTCCGGCGCCGGCGTAGCGGTCGAGCAGGTCGAAGCCGATGGTGTCGGCGACGGTGCGCGCGTACGGATCGGCGAACAGCCGGTCCTCGCGGTCGGTCTCCAGGGCCCGCGCTGCGGCGGTCCACTGGGCGGTGCGGGATACGGCCTCCACGGGAGGTCTCCCTTCACTTCGGCGGACGGGACGGGTGTCACGGGGGGGCGGGGCCGCGGGCGCGGCGCTCCCCTGACGGAGGTTCAGGCCAGGGAGCTGACGCGCACGACGGGGTCCTGCGCGGCGCAGGCCGACGCGGGGTGGGCGGCGTCGGACGCGGCGGGCCGCCGCTGGAAGATGCTGTGCAGGATCATGCTGAAGACGACGTTCCCGTCGGGGTCCACCAGCGTGCACTTGGGCTGGACGACCCCGGTGGACGGGTTGAACGGCGAGGGGCGGGAGCCGAGGATCTCGACCCGCGCCGTGAGCACGTCCCCCGGGCGCACGGGCCGCAGGTAGCGGATCTCGTCGACGCCCGGCGAGCCGGTACAGGCGCTGTAGGCGAGCAGCCCGTCGACGTAGCGCCGCATGAACATCGAGGCGCTGTGCCAGCCGCTGGCGATGAGGCCGCCGAACGGCGATTGCGCCGCGAGCTCCGGGTCGGTGTGGAAGGGCTGCGGGTCGAAGCGCCTGCCGAACTCCAGCACCTCTTCCGCGGTGACGGTGACGGTGCCCAGCTCGTGGACGTCACCGGTCCGGAAGTCCTCGAAGTAGCGCATCACGCGCCCCCCTTGACGTAGAGGAGTTGTTTCTCTGGCGTGAACCAATCTACGAATCCGCCGGTTATTTTGTCAACCCAAAAGAAGACCGCAGTGCCTGTTCTATGTCCCGCCACAGGTCTTCGGGGTCCTCGATGCCGACCGACATCCGCACCAGGCCCGTGCCGATGCCCGCCCGCGCCAACGCCCCCTCGTCCAGCTCCCGGTGGGAGGTGCTGGCAGGGTGCGTGACCAGCGTCTCGACCCCGCCCAGGGAGAGCGCCAGGCGCGCCACCTCGACCCCTTCGACGAAGGCCCTGCCGGCCTCGCGGCCGCCCGCCAGCTCGAAGGAGAGGAGCCCGCCGCCGCCCGAGAGGAGCGTGCGGGCCCGGGAGGCGCGGGGGTGCGATCCCAGCCACGGCCAGTGCACGGCCGTCACCGCCGGGTGGCCGGAGAGCCGTTCGGCGAGCAGAGCGGCGTTGGCGCAGTGCGCGCGCATCCGCAGCGGCAGCGTGGCGATCCCGCGCAGCGTCAGCCAGGCGGCGAACGGGTCCGCGCTGGCGCCCAGTTCGACGGTGCGCGGCCACACCTCGCGGCGCAGGGCGTCGTCGGCGAAGACGGCCGCGCCGCCGATGACGTCGGAGTGACCGGCGAGGTACTTGGTGGTGGAGTGGAGGACGATGTCGGCGCCGAGCTCGACGGGGCGGCACAGGACGGGCGAGGCCAGCGAGTTGTCCACCGCGCCGAGCACCCCGTGCCGGCGGGCGGCGGCCAGCAGCCCGGGCAGGTCGGGGACCCGCGCGGTCGGGTTGGCGATGGTCTCCAGGAGCAGCAGCCTGGTGCGCGGCCCGGCGAGCGCCTCGAACTCGGCCGGGTCGTCGCCGCTGATGTACGCCACCTCGATGCCGTAGCGCTCCGTCAGGTCGCTCAGCGCCGCGTACGTCCCCCCGTACAGGCACCGCTGCGCGATCACCCGGTCGCCGGGGCGGAGCAGGGCGAGCAGGATCCCGCTGATGGCGCCCATGCCGGAGGCGAAGGCGATGGCCGAGGCCCCGCCCTCCAGGTCGGCGAGGGTCCGCTCCAGGGCGCGCACGGTCGGGTTGCCGCGGCGGCCGTAGACGTACGCGCCGTCAGGTCCGGCCATGGCGCGGGCGAGTTCGTCGGCGGAATCGAAGGCGAAGGCGGAGGACTGGACGAGCGGCACGGACAGCGGCCGGCTCGTGGGGGCGCCGGCGGCGTCGGTGGCGCCGGTCTCCTGGGCCACGTGGACGGCCCGGGTGCGGATGTCCCTCATCGGGGTTTCCCTTCGTCGGTACGGATACGGGTGCGGGTGCGGGTGGGCGTGAGCGCGGAAAAGGGCGTGGAAAAGGGGTCGCCCGACGTCCGGGAAGGACGTCGGGCGACCCCTGGGCGGGCGCGGGTTGCCCCGTCCCTCACACCCCCGCCTTCTCGGCGCTCGGCGCCGGGGCGTCGGAGGCGGCGGCGGGCCGGTCGCCCTTCATGGTGAGGAACGTGATCACCGCTCCGGCGGCCGCGACGGCGGCGGCACCGAGGAACGCGGCGCTGAACCCGTCGGTGAGGGCGGGCAGGTTGCCCAGCTCGCCGGCGCCCTGGGTGGTGGCGAGGGCGGTCAGCGCGGCCAAGCCGAGGGCGGAGCCCACGTTGTACGTGGTGTTGACGATGCCGGAGGCGAGACCGGCCTGCTCCTGCGGGGCCCCGGCCATGGCGGCCATCATCGCCGGGATGTAGGCGAGCGCCATGCCGAGCGCGGCGACGAGCGAGGCGGGCAGGACGTCGACCAGGAAGGTGCCGGTCGGCTCGACGGTGGACAGCCAGACCAGGCCCGCGGCGAGGACCAGCAGACCGCCCGCGATCAGCGGCTTGGCGCCGAACCGGCCCAGGAGGCGGGCGGTGATCGCCGTCATGAAGATCATCAGCAGTACGGTCATGGGCAGCAGGGCGGCGCCGGAGGCGAAGGCGCCGTAGTTCAGGACCTGCTGGAGGTAGAGGTTGAGGAAGTACCACATCGGGATCCAGGCGGCGCCCAGCAGGGTCATCGCGAGGTTGGCCGAGCCCAGCCGCGGGATCCGCCACACGCCGAGCGGCATGAGCGGCTCGCGGACGGTCTTCTGAACCACGAAGAAGAGGGCGAGCAGGACGACCGCGCCGATCAGTTCCAGCACGGTGGCGGTGGCGCCCCAGCCGACCTCGGGGGCCCGGACGACGGCGAAGACCGCGAGCGCGAGTCCGGCGGTGACGGCGACGGCGCCGAGGACGTCGACGGAGCCGCGGCGGGCCTGGACGGCGGGCAGCAGCTTGGTGGCGGCGAGGGTCGCGAGGCCGATCGGCACGTAGATGATGAAGACCCACGGCCAGCTCATCCACTCGGTGAACACCCCGCCGAGGAACACGCCGGCGGTACCGCCCGCGGGTGCGGCGGCGCCGTAGAGCGCCATCGCCTTGCCGAGCTCCTTCGGGTTGTGCCCGAAGAGCATCATCAGCAGGGTCATCGCGGACGGGGCGATGAGCGCACCGCCGACGCCCTGGACGGCGCGGCCGGCGATCTCGACGGCGGCGCTCTGCGCGGCGGCGGCGAGCACCGAGCCGACGATCATCGTCGCCCAGCCGGTGGCGAAGATCTTGCGCGCGCCGAACAGGTCGGAGAGCCTGCCGCCGAGCAGGAGTAACCCGCCGAAGACGATGACGTAGGCGTTGAAGACCCACTGCAACTCGCCCTGCGAGAAGCCGAGGTCCTTCTGCATCTCGGGGAGCGCGACTCCGATGATCGACGTGTCCATGATCACCATGAACTGTGCGGTGGCAAGCACGCCAAGTGCCCACCAGCGCCGGGGATTGACGGTTGACATTGCCCTGACCTCTCCTCTGCCCTATACCCCTGGGGGGTACCTTCGCGTAGCAACGTAGCATACCCATGGGGGGTATGTAAGGGAGAGTTCAAGGCCCTGTCCTCCGGCCCCCGCCACGTACGGGCGGGGGCCGGAGGGAGTCATTCAGCGCGGCGCCGGGGCGAGCCCCGCCGGGCGGGTGGTGAAGGTGCCCCGGCCCTGGGTGCGCCCGCGCAGGCGGGACGCGTAGCCGAAGAGTTCGGCCAGCGGCACCGTCGCCGTGATCACCGCGGTGCCCGCCTGCGCGGTCGAACCCGTCACCCGCCCCCGGCGGCCCGCGAGGTCGCCGAGCACCCCGCCGACCGCGTCCTCGGGGAGGGTCACCGTGACCTCCGCGACCGGTTCGAGGAGCTCCATCGTGCTCACGCGCAGCGCCTCGCGCAGCGCGAACCGGCCCGCCGCCCGGAACGCCATCTCCGAGGAGTCCTTGGAGTGGGTCGCCCCGTCCGTGAGGACCACCCGCAGCCCCGTCACCGGGTGCCCGCCGAGGGGGCCCTCGGCCAGGGCGTCCCGGCAGCCCGCCTCGACGGCGCGCGCGTACTCCGACGGGACCCGGCCGCCGCCGACCTCCGAGCGGAACGCGAAGCCCGCCTCCTCCCAGGGCTCGACGTCGATGACGACATGGGCGAACTGGCCCGCCCCGCCGTCCTGTTTGACGTGCCGGTACACGAAACCGCGCACCCCCCGCACCACGGTCTCCCGGTACGAGACCTGCGGACGGCCGACGGACACCTCCAGCCCGTGGTCCCGGCGGACCTTCTCCACCGCGACCTCCAGATGGAGTTCGCCCATCCCCGAGAGCACGGTCTGCCCGGTCTCCGCGTCGGTGCGCACGACCAGCGAGGGGTCCTCCTCGACCAGCCGGGCCAGCGCCGCCGCCAGCCGGCCGGTCTCGCTGCCGCGCCGCACCTCGACCGCCACCGACACCACCGGCTCCGCCACCGTGGGCGGCTCCAGCAGCAGCGGCGCTCCGGGCGCGCACAGGGTCGTGCCCGCTCCGGCGGCCTTCAGACCGATCACGGCGACGATGTCACCGGCGACCGCCTCCTCCCGCTCCTCGTGCCGGTCGGCCTGGACCCGCAGGATCCGGCCGACCCGCTCGGTGCGGCCCGTCGCCGGATCGCGCACCGGATCGCCCTTGCGCAGGGTGCCCGCGTAGACGCGCAGGTAGGTCAGGCGTCCCGTGGCGGTGGCCGTCACCTTGAAGGCCAGCGCCGCGAGCGGCTGCGCCGGGTCGGGGGCGCGTTCGAGCTCGGTGCCGTCCGGGGCCGTGCCGCGCACCGGCGGCATGTCGGACGGCGCCGGCAGGTAGTCCCGTACGGCGTCCAGCAGGGGCTCGATCCCGCGGTTGCGGTAGGCCGAGCCGCACAGCACCACCACGGCCTCCCGGGCGAGGGTCAGCTCGCGCAGCGCCCGGACCAGGGTCGGTTCGCTGAGCGCCGAGTCGGTGCAGAACTCCTCCAGGGCCTGCGGGTGCAGCTCGGCGACCGCCTCCTCCAGGATCCGGCGGCGGCGGGCGGCCTCCGCGCGCAGCGGCTCGGGGACCGGTTCCACCGCGTACGTGTCCGCCCCCGCGCGCCACAGCAGGGCGCGCATGCGCAGCAGGTCGACGACGCCGGTGAAGCCGTCCTCACGCCCGACGGGCAGCTGGACCACCAGCGGGACCGCGCCGAGCCGGTCCCGGATCGAGGCGACGGCCGTATCGAGGTCGGCGCCCGCCCGGTCCAGCTTGTTGACGAACGCGATCCTCGGCACGCCGTGCCGGTCGGCCTGCCGCCACACGGACTCGCTCTGCGGCTCGACCCCCGCGACGGCGTCGAACACGGCGACGGCCCCGTCGAGCACGCGCAGGGAGCGCTCCACCTCGTCGGCGAAGTCGACGTGGCCCGGGGTGTCGATCAAGTTGACGCGGTGGCCGCTCCAGGTGCAGCTGACGGCCGCGGCGAAGATGGTGATGCCGCGGTCGCGTTCCTGCGGGTCGAAGTCGGTGACGGTGGTGCCGGCGTGGACCTCGCCGCGCTTGTGGACGGCTCCGGTCGCGAAGAGGATCCGCTCGGTGAGGGTGGTCTTGCCCGCGTCGACGTGGGCGAGGATGCCCAGGTTGCGGATGGTCGCGAGGGGGCTGGGGGTGTGGAAGGTACTGACGGTGCGCATGGCCCGGGGCCTTTCGGTGCCGCGTGGCGAAGTGGAGCGGGTCGGCGCGATTGCGGACGCGGGGGCCCGGCCCGGCGCGGCGCGGCGCGCTCCTGCTTCAGGAGTGCGGGGCGGGGCGGGGGCAGGGGTGACCCGGGGTGCGTCAGGGGCGGACGGTGACGGCCGCGCAGCCGTTACCGCGCGCTGCGGGACACCAGGATCACGTCGTACCGGGACGGGGGAACGGCGGCGGCGGTGGCAGTGCGGTGCGTGCGCATGGCGGTTCCCCTTCTCTTCGCTCGGCAACGGGTACGCGGCGCCTGTCGGCGGCGCGTGGGGCGAGTCTACGAGCGCGGCCGCGGGCGGGGCACGGGGTTTTCCCGGCCGCCGCCCGCGCCGTGGTGGGGTGACCTTACGTCAGGAGGCGTGCGCGCAGCCGGGCGACGACGTCCGGGGTGATGCCGACGGCGTCGGTGAGGTAGCCGCCCGGGGAGCCGTAGCGGCTGGTGAGGTCGGCGAGGACCAGGGACATGACGACGGCCGGGGCCCGCCCGTACGAGGGCCAGAGCAGGGTGCGTGCCGGGTTCGCGGCGCGCCAGTCGGCGACGAGGCGCTCGGTGGCCAGCTCGGTGAGGGCGAAGTCGGCCAGGATCTCCTCTTCGGGGACCTCCAGCAGGGTGAGCACCAGGGCGGCGACGAGCCCGGTGCGGTCCTTGCCGGAGGTGCAGTGGAAGACGGCGGGGCCGGGGCCGTCGGCGATGAGCTCGATGGCCCGGCGGATCTCCTCCACCCCGTCCTCGGCGACCTCCGCGAAGCGGTCGGCGAGGTAGCGCCAGGGGTCGAGGGCGGGGTCGATGGCGGCCTGGTCGTAGGGCCGGTGCTCGATGCTGAGGTTGGCGTAGGTGAACCGCTCGGGCTGCGGTATCCGGCCCTTGGCCTCGATCTCCCAGGGGTAGCGCAGGTCGATGACGGTACGGATGCCGAGTTCGAGGAATCGGTCCCAGTCGGCGCCCCGCAACTTGCCGAGGGAGTCGGCCCGGTAGAGCCGGCCGTGGGCCAGGGTGCGGCCGTCGCGGGAGCGGTAGCCGCCGAGGTCGCGGAAGTTGTGCAGGCGCTCGAAGGGGATGTGGCGGCGCGCCGGTGGGGTGTCGGCGTCGGTGTGCGGCAACGGTGGCTCCGGTGGCTGGTCGGACGGTCGTGCGGCCAGGATCCCCCAGCGGCCGGGATCCCCCAGCGGCCGGCCCGCCGGGGCGTTGAAGCCGGCTCCACGGGTCCCGCTGGGCGGCCGTGGAGCGGGCTTCAACGCCGGGGCGACGCCCGTCACGGCGGCCCGGGGGGGGCGGTGCCGCCGTCGGGGGCGGGCCGTACGGGGCGACGTGGTGCGGGGGTTCCGGGGCCCGCTCTCCGGGCAGGGCGAAGGGGGCGCCGTCGGGGCGCCCGGACTTGCGGCCCGTCTCCCCGCCGGCCTCGGCGGGTACGCGCGGCGGGCCGGCCGCACCAGCCCCCGCTCGGGGGGCGCCTTCGGCGGGGCGGGGGGTTGCACACCCCGGGGACGGCGCGTTCGTCCCCGGAGCGGGAGCCGAGGTCCGCGCCGGGGAACCGAGGGCGCGGACCGCTCGCGGACCGGCGGGAACAGCGCGTCGTGCGCTCCCGCCGTCCGCCCGTATCGTGCGCGCGCTCACGTCGCACCGCGAAGCCCTCCCCCACCCGGCACGATAGCCCCGCGCGGCGAACCGGGCGCGGAGAACGCCCAGTTCGGTTCTCTAGGCCGCCGGCGGGGCCGGGTAGTAGCGGCGGCAGTCGCGCAGCATGCCCTCGGGCGAGAGCGTGAACACGTCCACGAACTCGTGCTGCTGCGGGGCCAGTCGGCCCATCGCGATCACGCAGTCCCCCTCGGCGACGATCCGGGTGATGTGGTGCCGGGCTCCGGTGGCCGCCGGACACTCCAGGTCGGCTCCGAGGGCGGTGCCCGCGTGCAGCAGGGAGCCGTAGCCGTCGAGGTCGCCCGTGTCGAGGTAGTGGTAGGCGAGGCGCACGTGGTCCACCCCGGAGTCGGTGACGACCCGGCTGGGCGTCAGCCGCCCGGCGTGCCGACTGGTCATGGGAGGTCCTTTCGTACCGCCGCACCCCCTCCGGATGCCGCCCTCCCCACGGTCCGCCCGGACCGCAACTCCGGGCTATCCCCCGCCTATCGCGCTTCACCACCACGCAATCTCCACACCATGGACAACCGGAGAGGTGTTCGGAGAGACTGAGCCCGCGCTCCACCCGATCTCTGGTGTGCCTCCAGCTGGGAGAATCATGACCGTTTCGCCCGGCGGGGCTCCGCACACCCCTGACATGGTGGTGTTCCGCATCCTCGGACCCTTACAGGTGAGCGGTCCGCGCGGCCCTGTGCGGATTCCCCCGGGGCGGCAGGAGGTCATCCTCGCCGCGCTGCTGCTGGAGGCGAACCGGGTCGTCAGCACGGATTACCTCGTCGACCTGATCTGGGACGACGAACCGCCGGACACGGCGCGGACGCAGGTGCAGATCTGCGTGTCGCGGCTGCGGAAGGTCTTCACGACGGCGGCCATCGCCGCCGCCATCACCACCCGGCCGCCGGGGTACGCCCTCAAGACGGAGGGCGACCTCGTCGACGCCGCCGTCTTCGCCCGCCGGGTCGCGGAGGCGCGGACCCTGCGCAAGCGCGGGGAGACGGCCGAGGCGGTGGAACTGCTCCGCCTCGCTGGCGAGTTGTGGCAGGGCGACTGCCTGAGCGGGGTGTCCAGCGAGACGCTGCGCAGCAAGGCGCTCCAGCTGGACGAGGAGCGGCTGACGGCCGCCGAGACCCGTATCGAGCTCGAACTCGATCTGGGGCGCCACCACCAGCTGGTGGGCGAGATCCAGCTGCTGGTACGGGTCCACCCGCTGCGGGAGCGGCTGCGCGGGCAGCTGATGCTGGCGCTGTACCGGTCGGGCCGCCAGGCGGAGGCACTGGAGAGCTACCGGGTCGGGCGCGAGCTGCTGGTGGAGGAACTCGGCCTGGAGCCGGGGGGCGAGCTGCGCGGGCTGGAGCGGGCCATCCTCTCGGGCGCGGTCCCGCCGCTCCCGCCCACCGCGAGACCGGTCCCGTTCGGGGCGCCCCGTCCCCCGGACCGGGACGGATCCCCCGGCGGGACGGCCTGGCCTGCGGGCGGCGCGGCGGCCGGGGGCAGCGGCTGGGCGGCGGCGGCGGCCGGCGCCGACGTCCCCGGCTACGTCGGAGCCCTGCCCACCCCCTTCGGCGGCGGCTACCCCGACCCGGGCCCCGGCTGGGCCGCGGACCAGGCGCCGGGACGGCCCGGCGCCGGACCCACCCTCGCGGCCCACCCCGCCGGATCCGAGGGCACCCCGTACCCGGCCCCGTCCGGCTCTCACCCCGGCGGCGCCCCCGAGCAGCCCTCCGGCGCGTACCCCGCCGGTGCGCGCGGCGCGGCTCCGGGGCCCCCGGCCGCCCAGCCCGACGGCTACCCCGGCACCACCGTCCCCGGGAGCACCCTCGGCCCGCCCGCCGGAGCCGTGGCGACCGGGCCCGGAGGTCACTCGGACGCGCCCGGCTCGACCCCGAGACCCACCGGCACGCTCGTGGCACCCGCCGGGCACACCGTCGCGCTCGCCCGTGGCGGCTACCCGGCCGGTACGGGTGAGGCACAACGCGCGATCCGCCCCGACGCGGCTCCGTGGCCCGGGACCCCCACCCAGCCCGGCGCCCTCACCGCCCCCACCCGCCGGGGCCACCCGGGCGAAGCCGCCGGAACGGCACCGGCAGGGCCCGGGGTACCCCCGGACGCTCCCGGCGCGGCCCCGGGTACCCCGGCCGCCGCACCCCTCGCGCACCCCGACGCCCCCGCCCGCCGGAGCCACCCTGACGGAGCCGCCGGGGCGCAGCGCGCGGCCCACCCCGGCGCGCCCACGCCCACGGGGCCCGGAGGGCATCCCGGCAGCGGTGCCGGGGACGGCGGGGCGGGGTACCGGGAGGAGACTCCGCGCCAACTGCCCGCCGACACTTCCGACT
Source organism: Streptomyces sp. NPDC002032 (assembly GCF_042890765.1). Taxonomy (NCBI): domain Bacteria; kingdom Bacillati; phylum Actinomycetota; class Actinomycetes; order Kitasatosporales; family Streptomycetaceae; genus Streptomyces; species Streptomyces sp. NPDC002032. Next base: position 17,395 of record NZ_JBIASM010000035.1, read on the forward strand.
TCGTCGGGGACGAGGCGGGAATCGTCCGGGTCGAGCGCGCCCTCCTCGGCGACGGCGGCGGCCGGGCCGTCGGGGTGGCCGTGATCGTCGGCAAGCCCGGCACCGGCAAGTCCACGCTGGCCACCCACATCGCGCACCGGCTCAGCGAAACCGCCTTCCCCGACGGCCAGTTGTACTGCGACCTGCGCGGCACCGGCACCCCGGCCACCTCCGGCGAGGTGCTCGGCCGGTTCCTGCGCGCCCTCGGCATCCCGGGCCCGGTGATCCCCGAATCGCAGGACGAGCGCGCCGAGATGTACCGCACGCTCCTCGCCGCCCGCCGGGTCCTGGTGGTGCTGGACGACGCCGCGTCGGAGAGCCAGGTCCGGCCCCTGCTGCCCGGCAGCAACACCTGCGCGGTGCTGGTCACCAGCCGGGTACGGCTCACCGGCCTGCCGGGGGCGCACCGCGTCGAGCTGGACGTGATGAGCAACGGGCACGCCGTCGAGCTGCTGGTCCGGGTGATCGGCCAGGACCGGGTGGCCCGCGAGCCGGCGGCCGTCGAGGCGCTGATCCGGACCGTGGGCGGGCTGCCGCTCGCGCTGCGGATCGTCGCCGCGCGGCTCGCGGCCCGCCCGCACTGGACGCTGGCGTCGATGGTGCACCGGCTCGCGAACGAACGGCACCGCCTCGACGAGCTGACGCACGGCGAGATGACGATGCGGGCCAGCCTCTCCCTCACCCACGACGGGCTGGCCTCGGAGGACCGCCGGCTGCTGCGCCTGCTGAGCCTGGCCCAGGGGCAGACCCTGCCGGGCTGGCTCGCGGGGGCGCTGCTCGACGATCCGCGGCCGTTCGCCTCGGACCTGCTGGAGCCGCTGGTCGACGTACAGATGCTGGACGTCGTCGGTGTGGAGTCCACGGGCGGCTTCCGCTACCGCTTCCACGAGATCATCCGGGTGTTCGCGCGCGAGCAGCTGGCCGCGCACCACGAGCCGGCCGACCAGCAGACCGCGACGGCGCGGATGCTGGGCGGCTGGATGTCCCTCGCGGAGCAGGCCCACCGGCGCATCTACGGCGGGGACTTCACCGTGCTGCACGGCTCCGCGCCGCGCTGGGAGCCCCCGGCGAGCTGTGTGGACGAACTGCTGGTGGATCCGCTGGAGTGGCTCGACAGCGAGCACGCGAACCTGGTCCAGGCGGTGGAGCACGCCGCCCGGGAGGACATGGACGAGCTGTGCTGGGACCTGGCCACCACGCTGGCGACCCTGTTCGAGGGCCGCGGGTACCTGGACGACTGGGAGCGTACGCACCGTCTCGCCCTGGAGTCGGTGCGGGCGGCGGGCAACACCCGCGGCACGGCGGCGCTGTTGAGCTCCCTCGGGGTGCTCCACCTGGGACGGAGCCAGAGCGAGGAGTCCCGCTCGGCGCTGACGACGGCGCTCGGGCTGTTCCAGGAGCTGGACGACCGGCAGGGGCTGGCGCTGTGCCACCGCGACCTGGCGCTCCTGGAGCGGATGCGGGGCAACGAGGACCACGCCCTGTCCCTCTACGACCGGGCGCTGCGGGACTTCGACCGGGCGGGCGACGTGGTGGGCCGGGCGATCGTGCTGACGCAGAGCGCGCACATCTGGATGCGGCGGGGGCAGAGTTCGGCGGCGCAGAGCCGGCTCGACGAGGCGCTCGGCATCTACCGTTCGGTGGGGTACACGGGCGGGCAGGCCCGGACCCTGCGCCGGGCGGGGCAGTTGCTCCAGGGGCAGGGGGAGCACGAGCGGGCGGTGCGCACCTACACCGAGGTGCTGGAGCTGTGCCGGGACAGCGGTGACGTGATAGGCGAGGGGCACCTGCTGCGGGACCTGGGGCACGCGCACGCCGAGATGGGGCGGTGCGAGGCGGCCCGCGGCTTCTACGCGCAGGCCCTGTCGGTGCGGGAGCAGATCATGGACCAGGGCGGTGCCGCCCTGGTGCGGCTGGACCTGGCGCGGCTGCTGGCCGCGAACGGCGGCGCCGGGGAGCGTTCGCGGTCCCGGGAGTTGCTGGAGAGTGCGGTACGGGCGTTCCGCGACCGGGGCATGGAGCGGGAACTGGCCGAAGCCGTGCAGCTGCTGGGCGCTCCCTGACGGGACGGGCGGGCCCGGGCCCCTGCGGGGCGGGTCAGTCCCACGGGTTGGTCTTCGTGGTGGAGCTCGGCGCGGGGGTGGCCTGCGGGGCGGCCGGGGTACCGGCGGTGGTGCCGGCCGTGGTGCCGGCGGTGACGGGGCCGTCGGCCTGGGCGGCCTGGGTGCCGAGCACCGCGGCTGCGGCGATGGCGACGGTGACGAGGGCGGCGCGGAGGGCGGGGGCGAGGTTCATTTCGGATCCTTCCGTCGGTGCGCTCCGGGGGTTCCGGGGCGCTTCCTTCTTTCTGGACCTCAACTTAGGAACGGCCGGAATCCCCGCACCGGCCCCGCCCCTATCCCGGCGCTATCACGTCCCGCTCGCGCGGACCTATATTCCCGCCGGTGGTGATAGCGGCGGGTGCGGCCGGGGGCCGATCGGCCGGAGATGCCTGCGGGATAGCGCGCTGCCGACGATGGGGAGCAGGAACCGGGTCGTCACCCCTGACCTCGCCGTTCCCCCCATCGTCACCGGGAGCGCCTCTATGAACGCCCATGTGAACACGGACACGACCTCCCGGGTGGGAGCCTTGATACGGGCCCACAGGCTGCGCATCGGGCTCACCCAGAGGGAGTTGGCCGACCTCTCGACGATCAGCGTGCGGGCCATCCGCGATCTGGAGCACGGCAAGGCGAGACGCCCCCGCCCCGACACGGTGCGGCTGATGGCGGACGCGCTGCGGCTGGGCCCGCGGGCCCGGGCCGCCCTGGAGGCCGCCGCCCAGCAGGGCCGGGCGGGCGGCCAGGGCTGGGCGCTGCCCCCGGCGCCCCCGACCGCGCTGCACGCGATGCCGGGCCGGGACGCGGAGACGGCGGTGCTGGAGCGGGAACTGGGCGCGGGCGGCGAGCGGCTGGTGAACCTGGTGGGGCTCGGCGGGGTGGGCAAGACGCGGGTGGCGCTGGAGGTCGCCGAGCGGCTGCACCGGGCCGGCGTGCCGGTGCTGTGGCACGCCTTCCCGGACGCCACGGCGGACTACCTCGCCTGCGGTGAGGCGGAGTTGACGGAACGGGTGACCGGGGCGGTGGCCTGGCTGTACGGGGGCGCCGCGGCGGCGGCGGCGGACGCGGCGGACGCGGGAACGCCGGGGACGCTGCCGGGGCTGTCCGAAGTCATCGGCGAGCAGCGGGTGTTGCTCGTCCTCGACGGCGCCCCGGCGGCCACCCCCCGGTTCGACCGGCTGACCGCCCTGCTGCGTGCCTGCCCGGGGCTGCGGCTGCTGGTCACCTCGGAGCAGCCGTGGGAGACGCCCGGGGAACGGATCTTCCTGCTGCCCCCGCTGGAGGTGCCCGCGCGGGGCGCCGCCCCCGAGGCGGTCGCGGCCGCTCCGGCCGTACGGGTCTTCCTCGCTCATGTCCGGCGCGTACGGCCGGAGTTCACGGCCGGCCCCGCCGAGCTGGAGCGGGCGGCAGCGCTCTGCCGGCGTCTGGACGGGCACCCGGGGGCGCTCGCGGCGGCCGCGTCCTGGCTGGTGGTCTGCGATCTGGCGACGCTGTGCCACAGCCTCGACGCCGACCCCGTCGCCCTCCTCGACCACCTCGGCGGGGGCGCGGGCGCCGACGGCTTCCGGGCCGCCCTGCACCGGCGTACGGACCGGCTGTCGCCCGGGGCCCGGGAACTGATGGACGCGCTGTGCGCGACGGAACCGGAGGGCGATGAGGCGGAGTTCGGGCTGACGGAGGTGGCGGCGCTGACGGGGCGCGGCCTGCCGGAGTCCGGCCGGATGCTGCGCGAACTGCTGATCGGCGGAATGGTCCGGGCCGCGCACGAGAGCGGCGGCGCCCGCTTCCGGGTCCTGGGCCTGGTCCGCGCCGCCGCCCCCCGCGCCCCCCAACGCGCCTGACACCCCGGGCCCGGCCCCGCCCCCCTCGATCCGGCGGTCGGCGCCGAGGCCCTCGGCAGGCCCCGAAGGGGGAGGGGCAACGCTCCCGGGAGGGAACTGCTGCCGGAGTGCCGGAGCAACTGCCGCCGCGGGCCATGGCCCGCGGGTTGTATGACGTACGGCCGGACGGCGCGCCCCCGGCGCATCCGGATCCCGGATTCCCGATCCACCCCACCACCCCTTCCGAGGAGCCTCCGCATGTCTCCCACCGCGTCCGAACGCAGCAGCGCGCACGGGCCGGCCGCTGTGCGGCTGCCCCTCTCGGCGGCGCAGCGCGACATCTGGACGGCCCACGGGCTCGACGCCACCGGCTGCCGCTACAACATCGGGGAGTACCGGGAGCTCACCGGCCCCCTCGACCCCGGCCTGCTGGCCCGGGCCTGGTACCGGCTGGCCCGCGAGGCCGACATCCTGCGGGTCCGGGGCACCGGCTCCGACGAGGACGGCAGCCCCTGGCAGCTGCTGCACCCCGAGCCCGAGGGGCGGTCGCTGCGCGTCGTCGACCTGGACGGCGAGCCCGATCCGGCGGAGGCGGGCCGGGCCTGGATGGCGGCGGAGCTGGCCCGGCCGTTCGACCTGGAGACGGACTGGCTCACCCGGCACGTACTGGTCCGGGCGGGTCGGACGGACGGCGGGGAGCAGCGCTGGTTCTACTTCCACGCCTTCCACCACCTGGTGGTCGACGGGCTGGGCATCGCCCTGCTCGACCAGCGGCTCGTCGAGCTGTACGAGCGGGCGGTGGCGGGCGAGCCCTGGGGGCCGAGCCCGTTCGGGAGCCTGGCGGAGCTGCTGGCCGAGGACGACGCCTACCGCGCCTCGCCGGAGGGGGCCGCGGACCGCGCCCACTGGGCCGGGCACCTCGCCGGACTGCCGCCGACGCCGCGCCTCGGCGAGGGCCGGACCGGCCGGACGGCGCCGGGTGCGCTGCCCTTCGTACGCCGGACCGTGGTCCTGTCGCCGGAGCGGGCGCAGCGGCTGCGGGAGGTGGCACGGGAGCGCCGGGCGCCGTGGTCGATGCTGGTGATCGCGCTGGTCGCGGCGTACGCGCACCGGGTCAGCGGGAGCGGGGAACTGGTGCTGGGCCTGCCGGTGACGGGGCGGCGCACCGAACTGGCCCGTCGCACCCCGGGCATGATGTCGAACGTGGTGCCGCTGCGGGTGGCGGTGCCGGCGGCCACGACCGCGGCCGGGCTGCTGGCCTCGGTGGTCACCGAGACGCGCCGGGCCCTGAAGCACCAGCGCACCCGTTACGAGGACATGTGCCGCGACCTGGGTCTGGGCGAGGCGGAGCGGCGGATCACCGCCCCGCTGATCAACATCATGGCGTTCACGCCGGGCATGCGCTTCTGCGGACTGCCGACCTCGCAGCACAACCTGAGCAACGGGCCGGTGGAGGACCTGGCGGTCGGCGTGTACGACCTGGGGCCCGAGGACGGTCTGCGGATCGACTTCGACGCGGCGCCCGAGGTGTGCGACGTCGACGCGGTCGCCGGGCACCAGGACCGCTTCCTGCGGTTCGTGGACGCCGTCCTGTCGTCGCCCGGCGAACTGCCGCTCACCGAGGTCGAGTTGCTCGGTGAGGTGGAGCGGCGGCAGGTGCTGGAGGAGTGGACGGGGATCCGGGTCGACACCGGCCAGGACACCCTCGTCGACCGCTTCGAAGAACAGGCCCGGCTACGCCCCGCCGCCCGCGCCCTCGTCTACGGCGGCCAGGAACTCGCCTACGCCGAACTCGACACCCGCGCCAACCGCCTCGCCCACCACCTCACCACCACCACCGGCCTCGGCCGCGGCGACCTCGCCGGCATCCTCCTCGACCGCGGCACCGACTTCGCCATAGCCGTCCTCGCCGTCCTCAAAACCGGCGCCGGCTACGCCCTCCTGGACCCCGAGTTCCCCGACGAACGCCTCACCCGCACCGCCCAGGACGCCTCCCTCACCACCCTCATCACCGACACCCACCACCACACCCGCCTCACACCAGACCGCTGGACCACGGTCCGCGTCGACACGGAAGCCGAGGCCAAGACCATCGCGGGGCGCCCCGCCACGCCCCTCGCCATAGCCCTCACCCAGGACGACGTCGCCTGCGTGATGTTCACCTCCGGCTCCACCGGACGCCCCAAGGGCATCCTCTCCTCCCACCGCAACCTCGTCTCCACCCTCACCGCCCAGACCTACGCCACCTTCGGACCCGGCGAAACCTTCCTCCAATGCTCCCCCGTCTCCTGGGACGCCTTCAGCCTCGAATTCTGGGGCGCACTCCTCCACGGCGGCACCACCGTCCTCCAGCCCGGACAACGCCCCGAACCGGCCCTCATCGCCGCCCTCGCCCAGCAGCACGCGGTGAGCATGCTCCAGCTCTCCTCCAGCCTGTTCAACTACCTGACCGACGAGCACCCCGAGACCTTCACCACCACCCGCATCGTCTACACCGGCGGCGAACCCGCCTCACCCACCCACGTCCACCGACTCCACCAACA
>NZ_JBIASM010000036.1:0-18003 GCF_042890765.1 Streptomyces sp. NPDC002032
CCGAGCACCCCGACTACCGCGGCTACGCCGGCCAGATCGCCTCCGGCGTCCTGCGCGTCGGCGAAGCCGTCACCGTCCTGCCGTCCGGCCGCACCAGCACCATCGAGGCCATCGACGCCCTGGGAACACCCGTGGACACCGCCCGGGCCCCGCAGTCCGTGACGCTGCGGCTCACGGACGACCTCGACGTCTCCCGCGGCGACCTCATCGCCCCCACCGCCGTCGCCCCCCACCCCACCCACGACGTGCCGGCCACCGTCTGCCACGTCGCCGACCGGCCCCTGACGGTCGGCCAGCGCGTCCTGCTCAAGCACACCACCCGCACCGTCCAGGCGATCGTCAAGGAGATCCCCTCGCGGCTGACCCTGGACGACCTCTCCCAGCACCCGGAGCCCGGCCGGCTCGTCGCCAACGACATCGGCCGGGTCCTCGTACGCACCGCCGAACCCCTCGCCCTCGACGCCTACGCCGCCTCCCGCCGCACCGGCTCCTTCCTCCTCATCGACCCCGCCGACGGAACCACCCTCACCGCGGGCATGGCGGGCGACGCCTTCACGGAGAACCCATGGACCGTCTAGCCCGGCCCCCCGCACGCGGCCGCCGGCGCGCACGTCCCGCCGCGGCCGCCCTGCTCCTGCTGCTCGCCGCCGCCCTCACCGCCTGCGGCTACGGATCCCGGCCCGGCCCCGGCCCGGTCGCGGCCGCGGCCCCCGCCGGGGCGGCGGCCGCCCGGCTCTCGGCGGGCTCCGTGACCCTCGGCTACTTCCCCAACCTCACCCACGCCACCGCCCTGGTCGGCGTACGGGAAGGGCTGATCCAGCGGGAACTGGGCGGGACCACCCTGAAGACCACCACCTTCAACGCCGGTCCGGCCGAGATCGAAGCCCTGGGCGCGGGCGCCGTCGACATCGGCTTCATCGGCCCCTCGCCCGCCGTCAACGGCTACGCCAAGTCCAAGGGGCGCAGCCTGCGGATCATCTCCGGCTCGGCCTCGGGCGGCGTCAAGCTCGTCGTGAACCCGGACCGGATCAAGACCCCGGACGACGTCCTGGGCAAGCGGATCGCCACCCCACAGCTCGGCAACACCCAGGACGTGGCCTTCCTCGACTGGGCGGCCGGCCGCGGCTGGAAGGTCGACGCGGCCAGCGGGAAGGGCGACGTGTCCGTCGTCCGCACCAACAACACCATCACCCCCGACGCCTACCGCTCCGGGGCCGTCGACGGCGCCTGGGTGCCCGAACCGACCGCCTCCAAGCTGGTCGCCGAAGGCGCCACCGTCCTCCTCGACGAGAGCGACCTGTGGCCCGGCGGGAAGTTCGTGATCACGAACGTCGTCGTCTCGCAGAAGTTCCTGAAGGAGCATCCGGACGTCGTCGAGGCCGTGCTCAGGGGCACGGTCAGGACGAACGAGTGGATCAACGCCCACCGGGACGACGCCAAGGCCTCCGCCAACGCCGCCCTGAAGACCCTCACCGGCAAGGAGCTGGAGCCCGAGGTCATCGACCGCGCCTGGCCGTCCATCCTCGTCACCGACGACCCCCTGGCCGCCACCCTCAGCGCCCAGGCCGGCCACGCTGTCCGGGCCGGACTCCTGGAGCGGCCCGACCTGACCGGCATCTACGACCTCGGGCCCCTCGACAAGGTCCTCGGTTCCCTGCACAAGCCCCCCGTCACCCCGCCGGGCCCGGGCACCGACGACCGGAGGAGGTGACCCGCGGTGGCGACCGTCCTGACCGGCGCGGAGCACACCACGGCCCTGGAGCGGGCCGTCCGCATCGCACACGTCTCGAAGTCCTTCCCCGGCCCCGCCGGCCCCCAGCAGGTCCTGGACGACATCAGCCTCGACATCGCCCCCGGCGAGTTCGTCACCCTCCTCGGCGCCTCCGGCTGCGGCAAGTCCACCCTGCTGAACCTGGTCGCGGGACTGGACACGCCGACCGCCGGAACCGTCACGGCCGGCGGGCGGCCCGCCCTGATGTTCCAGGAGCACGCCCTGTTCCCGTGGCTGACCGCGGGCAAGAACATCGAACTCGCCCTGCGCCTGCGCGGGGTGGCCAAGGCGGAGCGCCGGCCGGAGGCCGAGCGACTGCTGGAGCTGGTCCGGCTCGGCGGCGCCTACGGCAAGCGGGTCCACGAGCTGTCCGGCGGCATGCGCCAGCGCGTGGCCCTCGCCCGCGCCCTCGCCCAGGACAGCCGCCTGCTGCTGATGGACGAGCCCTTCGCGGCGCTCGACGCCATCACCCGCGACGTCCTGCACGGCGAACTCACCCGCATCTGGGCGGAGACCGGCCTGTCGGTCCTCTTCGTCACGCACAACGTCCGCGAGGCCGTCCGCCTCGCCCAGCGCGTGGTCCTGCTCTCCTCCCGCCCCGGCCGCGTCGCCCGCGAATGGACCGTTGACATCCCGCAGCCGCGCCGCATCGAGGACGCCGACGTCGCCGACCTGTCCCTGGAGATCACCGAACACCTGCGTGGGGAGATCCGCCGCCATGGCCAGCACTGACCTCCGGCCCCGGGAGGCGCGCGGCGCCTCCCACGAACTGGCCGGGCTCGACGCGCTCGACACCCACGACGGCGCCCGCACCCCGCCGCGCCGGCTGCTGCTCGGCAAGGCCCTGCCGCCCGCCGTCGCCGTCGCCCTGGTGCTGACGGCGTGGCAGGTGCTCGTCTGGGCCCGCGTCACCGACGACTACATGCTGCCGCCGCCGTCCGCGGTGTGGCACAGCCTCACCGACCTGTGGTTCAAGGGCACCCTCCTCGACGTGATCTGGACGAGCGTCTGGCGCGGCCTGTCCGGCTTCCTGCTGGCCCTGGCCATCGGCACCCCGCTGGGCCTGCTCGTCGCCCGCGTGAAGTTCGTCCGCGCGGCGATGGGGCCGGTCCTCCAGGGCCTGCAGTCCCTGCCGTCCGTGGCCTGGGTGCCCCCGGCGGTGCTCTGGCTCGGCCTGGACAACTCGATGATGTACGCGGTGATCCTGCTCGGCGCCACCCCCTCCATCGCGGGCGGGCTCGTCTCCGGCATCGACCAGGTCCCGCCGCTGTTCCTGCGGGCCGGCCGGTCCCTCGGCGCCACCGGACTGCGCGGCGCCCGGCACGTGGTCATGCCCGCCGCCCTCCCCGGCTACCTGGCCGGCCTCAAACAGGGCTGGGCCTTCTCCTGGCGCTCCCTGATGGCCGCCGAGATCATCGCCAGCTCCCCCGACCTGGGCCTGGGGCTGGGCCAGTTGCTGGAATCGGGGCGCGAGACCTCGGACATGGCCCGGATCTTCCTGGCCATCGTGCTGATCCTGCTGGTCGGCGTCGCCGTCGACCTGCTGGTCTTCGGCCCGCTGGAACGGCGGATGCTGCGCCGCCGGGGCCTGCGCCCGTGAGGCCGCGGCTCCCGGCCGCGTCAGCCCGTCGGGGCCGGGGTGCGGGCGGCCCGGTCGTAGCGGCGCAGGACGAGCCGGACCAGCTCCGGCGCGGCGCCGAGGACGGGGGCCAGCACGTCCGCCCCGGCCGCGCGGGCGCCCGCCGCGATCCGGTCGGGGAGCCGGCCCGGTGCCAGGACGTACGGGGCGACCGCCACCCGGCGGGCCCCCTCGGCGCGCAGCGCCCGTACGACGTCCTCGGTACGGGGTCCTCCGGAGGCGGCGGCGGGCCGTACGGCGTACCAGCCGGCGGTGTGCTGCCAGTGCCGGGCGAGGGCGGCGAGGGTCTCGGCGGCCTCCGGGTCCCCGCTGCCGGCGGCCGCGAGGACCACGCCGGTGCCCGCCCGCTCTCCCGGGGCGAGCCCGGCCCCGTACAGCCGGCGTTCCAGGGCCGCGGTGAGCAGCGGGTCGGGTCCCAGTACGGGGGCCTGCCACACGGCGAGGGCGGGCGGTGCCTGGCGCAGGACGCCGGGCAGGTCCGTCTTCGCGTGGAAGGCGCGGGTCAGCAGCAGGGGCTGGACCACCAGGGAGCGGATCCCGTCGCGGGCGGCGCGCTCCAGTTCCTCCGTTACGCCGGGGGCGTCGAAGTCGAGGAAGGCCGTGCGCACGCGCAGTCCGGGCCTCGTCGACCGGATCACGCGGGTGAGTGCGCGTACCGTCCGCGCGTGCCGCGGATCGCGGCTGCCGTGCGCGACCAGGAGCAGTGAGCCGGCCACCCCCTAGCCCGCGACGAGGGCCGGCACCGGCCAGTAGGGCTCGTTCTGGAGCAGCATCGGGTCGTGGGTCAGGATGGCCCGCTCGTACTGGCTCAGTACGGGGGAGGGCTCGATGCCCTGCGACTCGATCATGTTGTGGCGGCACTGGCGGTAGACCGTCAGGGCGTCGAGCTGGCGGCCGCTGCGGTACAGCGCCCGCATGAGCAGCATGCAGAACTGCTCGTGGTTCGGGTTGCGCGAGTACAGCTCGGTCAGTTCCGGCAGGATCCGTTCGTGGCCGCCGGTGCGCAGTTCCAGATCGTAAAGCAGAATGAGCGCCGAATTCCGCGCCTCCATGTAGCGGGCGGACGCGGTCTGGCAGATCGGTCCGCCGGCCAGTCCGCCGAATACCGGTCCCCGCCAGCGGGAGAGTCCGGCGCGGAGGTCGGCGATGTTCTGCCGGTGTTCCGAGAGGGTGTCGGAGCCCGTTCTCGCGTGGATCGAGTCCACGGTGTCGAGGAACAGGTACGCGTCGAGTTCCCACCGGTCGAAGAGGAACATGTAACCGGAGGTGCTCGTGACGACCCGCGATCCCTCCCGGTCGGGCTCGACGGCGGCGAGGGTTCTGCGCACCCTGCTGACCTGTGCCTGGAGGGCGTTCTCGACTTTGTTGGGGGGTGTGGTCCCCCATAATTCGAGGATGAGGGAGTCGACCGTGACGAGCGATCCGCCGGCCGCGAGCAGGGTCGCCAGAAGCGTCTGCTGCATGGCGCCGCCGAGCCGTACGGCGACGCGCTGTTTCATTATTTCCATGGAGCCTAGGACTGAGAACAGCAACACAAACATCTCCCCGCGAGATGGAAAGAGAACGGTGTCGTGTGCACTGGCGCCGGGTGATCGATTCGGTGCCGGAAGTGGTACTCAAGTAGTACTGAATTCCTAGTGGACCGATCGGTCCCGACCGTACTTGGTCAGGTAGGAGCGTGTCAATGAAGCCGGCCCCCGCCCGGCTCCGGACGCGCTTCCCGCCCGGCTCCGGACGTGACAAGGCCGTGCAACACGTCCGGCGCCGGATGCGGGGGATCCAATGGGTGCGCCAGACGTGTTGCACGGCCGATCGAGGGGAGGGCGCGGCCGCCGCGGCGGCCGCGCCCTCCGGTCAGGCCGCGGCCTTCTGGCGGTAGCGGGCGGCGCCCGCCAGGGCCACGAGGGTGACGGCGAGGGTGATGATCGTGACGGTCCACAGCCCGGCCCGGTAGGGGGCGATCCCGCCGGTGGAGAGGGAGAAGGCGGTGGCGGTGATCGCGATGACCACGCCGTTGCCGATCTGCGCGCCGGCGTTGAACAGGCCGGACACCAGGCCCTGTTCGCTCGGCTCGGCGGTGCCGACGGCGGCGATGTTCAGGGCCGGGTAGACCGCGGCGAAGCCGAGGCCGCCGAGGAGCTGCTGGGCGAAGAGGGTGACCAGCGGGTCGACGTCGCCCATCAGCAGGACCCAGCCGAGGTAGCCGATGCTCAGCATCACCAGGCCGCCGGTCGCGACCGGCCAGGCGCCGTACTTGGTGACCAGCGCGGCGCCGTAGCGGGCGGTGCCCGCCGTCAGCACGCCGCCGAGGAGGAAGGCCAGGCCGGCCTCCAGCGGGGACCAGCCCAGCTGCTCCTGGTAGTAGAGGGTCAGCACGAACTGGAAGGAGACGTAGGCGCCGAAGAAGAGCATCGAGACCAGGGCGCGGGTCAGCTGGCCCTTGCGGAAGACGGAGAGCGGGACGAGCGGCGCCGGGTGGCGGCTCTCGATCAGCGCGAACAGCGGGAAGAGGATGACGGCGGCGATGAGCGAACCGATGGTCTGCGCATCTGACCAGCCGTCACTGGCGGCCCGGCTGAGGCCGTACACGAGCGCCACCGCGCCGGCCGTCACGGTGACGGCTCCCAGGATGTCGAGGCTGCCGCTCTTGCCCTTCTCCTGCTGCGCGGGCACCACGGAGGCGGCGAGCAGCGCGACGAGGACACCGGCCACGGCGGGGGCGAAGAGCACCAGGCGCCAGGAGACGCCCGCCATCAGGCCGCCCAGGATCAGGCCGAGCGAGTAACCGGCGGAGGCCACGGCCAGGAAGGTGCCGAGCGCGCGGTTGCGGGACTGCTCGTCGCGGAAGGCGTCGAGCAGGATGGCCATCGCCGCGGGTGCGGTGATGCCGGCGCTGACGCCCTTCAGGAGACGGGCCACGACCAGGAGCACGCCGTCGTCGGCGAAACCGCCCAGGACGCTGGCGACCACGAAGACGGCCAGCCAGCCGATCAGCAGCTTCTTGCGGTTGTAGAGGTCGGCCAGCCGGCCGCCCAGCAGCAGGAACCCGCCGAATCCGAGCGCGTAGGCCGAGACGACCCACTGGAGGGCCGAGGTCGACATCCCCAGGTCCGCCTGGACCAGGGGGAGGGCCGGGCCCATGCTCGCGATGTCCATCGCGTCGAGGAACTGCACCGCGCACACGACCAGGAGCAGCAGGGGAAGGCTCTTGACCACGGGTGCGGGGGGTACCGCCCGTGCGAGGGGAGGGGAGGTCGGGGATGCCTCGGTCATGATCAGACTCCGATCGGAGTGTCGTCGGAAGCAGCGAGACGCAGCGGTTAAATGACGGACCGATCAGTCCTGGACTGATCGGTCCATTTCTAGCGCTCACAAACCCCTGTGTCAAACGTATGCTGGGATCCGCGGGGGAGAGGGGAAGGAGTTCAGACATGGCGCGTACACCGGCACCAGGTACGAGGCGGCGGATTCTGGAGGCCTCGGCCAAACTCTTCGGTGAGCAGGGGGTCCGGGCCGTCGGCATGCAGCAGGTGATCGACGCGACCGGCGTGGGCAAGAGCCTGCTCTACCGCGAGTTCGCCAGCAAGGACGAGCTCATCGCCGCCTGGCTCCGCGAGAGCGACGCGCAGTGGTGGGAGCGGGCCGAGGAGGTGACGTCGCCCTACAGCGGCGACCCGGCCCGGCAGATCATGGCGCTGATGGAGTTCTTCCACGCCAGCGTCCAGGAACCCGACTTCCACGGCTGCATCTACTACAACACCTCCAGCGAGTTCCGCGACCCGGAGCACCCGGGCCGCCAGGAGGCGACGCTGCACCTCAAGGGCCTGCGCAACTGGCTCCGGGACATGGGCTCCCAGGCCGGCGCCGAGGACCCCGACGCCCTGGCCGACACGCTGATGCTCGTCATCGGCGGCCTGCTGGCCAACGGCGAGGTGCTCGGCACGGGCGGCCCCGCCCGCATGGCCCTGGCCACCGCCGAACTGGTCCTGCGCCAGTACTGCCCGAACGCGCTGGCGGGCGCCGCGCTCTGACCCGCGTCCCCCGACGCGACCGGCCCCGCGGCACCTGTGTGCCGCGGGGCCGGTCCGTGCGCGCCGGGGGGCTCCGTCAGGGGCCTGAGACACCGGTGCGCCGGGGCCGGGCCGCGCGTACCGCCACGCCGTGTTCCTCGTACCCGTCGTCGTAGACGAACGACGAGGGCATCCGGTCGTGGAACTGGTAGTCGGCCTGAATTCGCCCGTCCTCGGCGAGCACGACGATGTCCTGGCCGGACATCTCCATCTCCCCCGTGGCCGCCGAGACCATCACCCAGTTGAACCGGACGACGTCGTGGTGGCCGGTCGCGTTGTGCGCGGACCGGAACTCGTAGCCCATCGGGCCGTACACCTGGTGCGTGTACGCCAGTTGGTCCAGGAGCGCGGCGTGCCCGCGGACCGGGTCCTTGCGGTAGAAGACGTACGTGCAGTCCGGCGCGTACAGCGCGTGCACCATGTCGCGCCGTCGCTGCGCGTCGGTCTCGTTCCACAACGCGACGTAGCGCGTGAGGAGTTCGTTCGGTCGGGGCAGCATGACGGTGAACCTCCGGTTCTGCGGGGACGCCGCCCGCTCAGAGCGCCGCGGCGTACCGCGGCAGCAGCTGGGCCAGGTCGGCGGTGATGGCGCGGGCGTGGGACCGCAGGTAGAAGTGGTCCCCGGGGAAGGTCCGGCACCCCAGGAACTCCGGAGTCCGCCCGGCCCACGACCGCATGGCCTCGGGCGCGAGGAGGGGATCCTCGCGCCCGGAGTACGCGACGACGGGACAGCCCACGGCCGCCCCGTCGTCCAGGTGGTCGGCGCACACCGCGCCGTCCGCGCCCATCGCCCGTACCGCCGCCGCCAGCAGCTCCGGGTCCGCCGCCACCTCGGGCGGCAGCCCGCCCAGCAGCCGCAGCGCTTCGAGCGGGTCCGCGGACAGCGCGGCGGGCGCCGAGAAGCCCCGCGGCGCCCACCCCGACACGGCGAGCAGCGCCGGACCGGGCAGGCCCCGCCGCTCCAGCTCGACCGTCAGCCGGTAGCCCAGCAGGGCGCCCATCGAGTGCCCGAACACCGCGTAGGCGCGCCCGTCCAGCTCGTCCGAGACCACCCGCGCGAGCGCCTGCGCCAGCGGGACCAGCCGCGTGTACGGGGCCTCGCGCCGCCGCTCCTGGCGCCCGGGCAGCTGTACGGCCTGCACGGCCACCGAGGCGGGCAGCTGCCCCGGCCACTCCCGGTACATCGAGGCGCCGCCCCCGCTGTGATGCAGCAGGAACAGCCGCAGCCCGGCGTCCGGTTCGGCGTCGGCCGGATGCAGCCACCGCGCGGCGCCCTGCACCTCGGGCAGCGGGCCCGGGGGGCGCGGCGCCGCCGGGGCGTCCATCGCCTCCACGGCGGGCTATGCGGCGGCCGGAGCGGCGGCCGGGGCGGCCCCGGCGGCGTGCCGCTCCCGCAGCACCCGGCGCAGCACCTTCCCGGTGGGGTTGCGCGGCAGCTCCGTCACGATGTCGTAGCCGGTGGGGATCTTGAACCCGGCGAGGCGGCCGTTGAGGAACCGCAGGAAGTCCCTCGGGACGGCCTCGGCGCCCGCCCGCAGCACCACCGCGGCCCGTACGGCCTCGCCCCAGTCGGGGTGCGGGACTCCGTACACGGAGACCTCGGCGACGGCGGGATGGGCGCGCAGCGCGTTCTCGACCTCCGTGGGGTAGATGTTCTGGCCGGCGACGATGATCGTGTCGTTGACGCGGTCCGCGAGGAACAGGTAGCCGTCGGCGTCCAGATGACCCATGTCGCCCATGGCCAGCCACTGGCCGTCCGCTCCGTCCGCTCCGTCCGCGCCGGCCGGCCCGGCCGAGAGGGCCGCCGCCGTGGCCTGCGGAAGCTGCCAGTACCCCAGGAAGCGGGCCGGGCTCTTGATGACGACCCGGCCCACCTCGCCCGAGGGCAGCACCCGCCCCTCCCCGTCGAGGATCCGCACCTCGTTGCCGGGCAGCGCCCGGCCCGCGGAGGCGAGCACCCGGGAGTCCGGGGTGTGGTCCGAGGGCGCCAGGCAGGTGACGAAACTGCCCGCCTCGGCCGACGAGTAGCCCTGCGCCAGCTCGCAGCCCAGTACGTCGATGCAGGTCAGGAGCAGCTCCCGGTCGATGGGGGAGCCGCTGTACACCACCTTGCGCAGCGAGGCGAAGGTCTCGCGGCCGGTGCCCTTCTCGTTCAGCATCATCCGCAGCATCGCGGGGGCGGCCCACAGGGTCGTGATCCCGTGCCGCTCGATCAGCCGCGTCGCCTCGTCCGCGATGAACTGACGCATGATCACCGTGGTGGCGCCGGCGTTGAAGGAGTGCATGAACCAGCCGAAGCCGGAGGTGTGCAGGGCCGGGAAGCAGCTCAGTCCCCGGTCCTCGGGACGCCAGTCGATCCAGTCCACCCCGGCGGCCCGGCTGTCCGCGATGAAGGTGAAGAAGGTCCGCTGGGCCAGCACCACCCCCTTCGGCAGGCCGGTCGTCCCGCTCGTGTACAACTGCGCCACCGGGTCGTCGAAGCCCGAGGCTCCGGCGGTGGGCGGATCGGTGTCCGCCGCGTCGCCCTTCCAGCCGAGGAAACCGGCCGCCAGGTGCGCGTCCGAGTCCATCTCGACGACCCGGCCCAGGCGCGGCAGGACCGGCCGCAGCTTGTCCACCAATGGGCAGAACTGCCGCTCCACGAAGAGGAGTTCGGCCTGCGAGTCGCGCAGGATGTGCTCGACCTCGCCGACCGTGAGCCGCGAGTTGACGGGCACCAGCACCGCCCCCGCCTTGGCGCAGCCGAGCGCGAGGTCGAAGTAGTACTCCGACTCCCGGCCCAGGTAGCCCACCCGGGCCCCCGCGCCCAGGCCGGCCGCCAACAGGGCGTGCGCCGTGCGGTTGCTCTCCCGGTGCAGCTGCCCGTAGCTCAGCGCGCGGTCCTCGCAGATCACCGCCGGCTGGTCGGGCCGGGTCCGGGCGTGCGACGCCGCGCGGGCGGCGAGGGTCCTGTCCTCCGTACGGTGGTTGTCCATGGGTTCCCCTGAGTCGTCTGTGCCGTGCGTGTCATGGGAGTCATCTGGGCCGGCTGCGCCGTCTGCGTTGGCTGCGCCGACTGCGTCAGCCGCGTCGGCGCCGTGGAGCGCGGGCCGCGGCCCGGCGGGGCGTTCAGCGGGCCGCCCCCACCGGCTCCGGCGCGAGGCGGTGCGCGAGCATCTCGGCCAGCTCGTCCACCGAGGGGTGGTCGAACACCGCCGACGAGACCAGCGGCACCCGCAGCCGGGTCTCCAGCTGCGTCTTGAGCACGATCGCCGTCAGCGAGTCCACGCCCAGCTCCAGGAAGCTCGCCCGGGTGTCCACGTACTCCGGGTCGTCGACCGCGAGCAGCGCCGCCACCGTGGCCCGCACCAGCGACACCAGCGCCGCCTGCCGTTCCGCGGGCTCCGCCGCCGCCAGCGCCGCCACGTCCAGCGGCCCGGCGGCCGCCGCCGCCTCGGCCGCCCGTACCGTGTCCGAGGCCTCCACCGGCCGGTCCGGCAGCCGGGTGAAGCCCATCCCCGACAGCTGCGCCACCGGCCGGACGGCCCCCTCGGGCCCCTCCTCCAGCAGCACCAGGTCCAGCGTGAAGGCCGGGCCGCCGGCCGCCCCGGAGGCGTCCGGAGCGCGCTCCACCCGCACCGCCGAGCGCAGCGCCTCGCCGCGCGGCTTCTTGAACACGCGCAGCCGGCCCACGCTCGTGGCCACGTACCGGCGGCCGTCGTCGGCGAGCGCGGCCAGGGCGTGCGTGGCCCCGTCCAGCAGCGGCGGCGGCAACAGCTCGGCGCGCGAGACGTTCCCGCCCGTCAGCTCCGTCACGGCGAAGCCGGGCCCGTACGCGGTCACCGCGCGGGCCCGCAGGAACTGCGGCCCGTACTCCAGACCGGCCTCGGCGTACGCCGCCCGCACCTGCGCGGCGTCCATCACCCGGGAGGGCCGGATCGCCGCCGACGCGGCCAGCAGCCCCAGCAGGCCCTGCCCCTCCCCGGCGGGCGCCCCGCCGTCCCCGGCGGGCTCCGCCGCGACCGAAGCGGTGGCGTGCAGCCGTTCCACGCCGTCGGCGGCGTGCTCGGCGGCGGCCCGGCTGGAGATCTCCACCGACAGCCGGCCGTCCGGCTCCGCCCGCACCCGGGTCACCAGCAGCACCGGCCGGTCCGACAGGAACAGCGCCTCGTGGAAGCGGACGTCCTCGACCGCCCGGGCGGTGTCCCCGTGGACCTCGTCCTGCACCGCGAGCAGCACTTCGAGGTAGGCCGTCGCGGGCAGGAAGGCCTGCCCGCCGATTGTGTGGTCGGACAGGTACGCGGGCGCCCCCGCGCTGATGCGCGCCGTGAACTCCCGCCGCCCGCCGTCCGCCGCGCCCTCCCGGCCCAGCAGCGGGTGCAGGCCCTCGGCGGAGCCGCCGCGCGCCGCCGGCCGGGCCGGCAGCCGGTAGCCGCGCCGGTCGAAGGCGTAGGGCGGCAGCGGGATCCGCCGCCCCGGGCCGCCCGCGTGCACCTCGCCCCAGGCGATGTTCAGCCCCGCCGTGTACGCGCCCGCGAGCGCGGCGTCCAGGGGAGCGGCCGTGGGGTCCTTGCGGCGCAGGCAGCTCAGCCAGCGGTGCTGCTCCTGCGGCACGCACCGGCGGGCCAGCGAGGTCAGCGCGGTGGAGGGGCCCACCTCCAGGAACACGTGCCGGCCGCGCTCGGCGATGGTGCGGATCCCGGCCGCGAACTCGACCGTCTCGCCCACGTGCCGCACCCAGTACTCGGGCGTCGCCAGCTCCCGCGGGTCCGCGATCCGCCCCGTCAGGTTCGACACCAACGGCAGCCGCGGCTCCCCGAAGGAGATCCCCCGCAGCACCTCGGCCAGCGGCCCGGCCACCCCGGCCATCAGCGGCGAGTGGAACGCCGCCGTCACGTGCAGCGGCGTCACCGTCCATCCCCGCCCGCGCAGTTCCCCGGCCGCCTCCGCCAGCGACTGCTCCCCGCCCGAGAGCACGCACTGCTCGGGCGCGTTGACGGCGGCCAGCGCCAGGTCCGGCCATTTCGCCAGCAACGGCCGCACCTCGTCGGCGGGCGCCGCGACGGCCGCCATCGAGCCGGGCAGCGACACCGACTCGATCAGGCGCGAGCGGGCGGCGAGGAAGGCCGCGCCGTCGGCGAGGGAGAACAGCCCGGCGACGGTGGCCGCGACGATCTCGCCGACGCTGTGCCCGATCAGCACGCTCGGCCGGATCCCCCACGACAGCCACAGCCGGGCCAGCGCGTACTCCAGGGTGAACAGCGCCGCGTGCGTGAACGACGTACGGGCCAGGGTCTCCTCGGCGTCCGGCGCCCGGCCGAACATCACCGCCGCCACCGACCGGCCCAGCAGCGGCGCGAACAGCGCGTCGCACTCGTCCACGCAGCGCGTGAAGACGGGATGGCGCCCGTACAGGGCCCGGCCCATGCCCACGTACTGCGAACCGGAGCCGGTGAACAGGAACGCCACCTTGCGGAACGCGTCCGGCTTCTCCTCCCCGCGCGGCGGGGCGCTCCACCGCTCCAGCCGGGCGGCGAGTTCGGCGGTGGAGGCCACGGCCGCGGCGGCGCGGAAGCGGAAGTGCGAGCGGTCCGTGGCGCGGGTACGGCACAGGTCGGCGAGGGAGGTGCCGGGGTGCTCGGCGAGGAAGCGGGCGTGGCGCTCGGCCTGCAACCGCAGCGCCGGCCGGGACTTCGCGGACAGCGTGAAGACCTGCCCCGCGTACGCCCCCGGCGCACCGGCGGCCCCGGCATCGGCACTGGCACCGGCGTCGGCAGCGGCGGCGCGGGCATCGGCCCCCGCCCCCGCCCCCGCCCCGGCACCGGCCTCCGCCCCGTCGCCGAGCACCTCCGCGCCCGTTCCCGGAGCGGGAGGCTCCTCCAGCACCGCCACCGCGATGGCCCCGGCGACCCCGAAGCCGTTGACGGTGGCCCGCCGCACCGGCGCGTCCCAGGGCCGCTCCCGCTCCGCCACCTCGATCGGGTACGTGTCCCACGGGATCCGCCCGGACAGGTTGCGCCACACGTGCGGGAAGAACGTCTTCGCCCGCATCTGGGTGATCACCTTGATCACCCCGCCCAGCCCGGCGGCCGGCTCCATGTGCCCGATGTTGGCCTTCAGCGAGCCGATGGTCAGCGGGTTCTCACGGTCGTGCGAGGCGCCGAACACCCCGTTCACCGAGCCCAGCTCGATCGGATCGCCCAGCGGGGTGCCCGTCCCGTGCGCCTCCACGTACTGGATGTCGCCCGGCTCCAGCCGCGCGTTGGCCAGCGCCGCCCGCATCACGGCCTCCTGCGCCGTCCCGTTGGGCGCGCTCAGCCCCGCGCTCTCACCGTCCTGCCCGATCGCCGTGCCCCGGACGAGGGCCAGGATCCGGTCACCGTCGACCAGCGCGTCCGACAGCCGCTTCAGCACCAGCGCCCCGCAGCCCTCGGCCCGCGCGTAACCGTCCGCGCTCTCGTCGAAGGTCTTGCAGTGACCGTCCGGGGCCAGCATCTGCCCGTGCGAGAGGATCACGAACGAGCGCGGATTGTGCAGCGCGTTCACCGCCGCGCACAGCGCGATGCCGCACTCGCGCCGCCGCAGCCCCTCCACCGCCAGGTGCAGGGCCGTCAGCGAGGCCGCGCACGCCGTGTCCGTCGTCAGACTCGGACCGCGCCAGCCCAGGAAGTACGAGAGCCGCCCCGACATCGAGTAGCCGCCGAGCCCGGTCGTCAGGCTCCCGTCCAGCTGCTCGTCCGAGAGCCCCTCCAGCTCCAGCGCGAAGTCCAGCGGGGACGCCCCCACGTAGACGCCGCCGTCATCGTGGCGAAGCCCCGCCGGATCGAGCCCGGCGTCCTCCAGGGCCTCCCAGACCGTCTCCAGCAGCAGCCGCTGACCCGGGTCGATGAAGGGGGCCTGCTTGGGCGGAATGTTGAAGAACTGCGCGTCGAACTCGTCTATCCGGTCGAGGAAACCGCCCGCCACCGCCGTGATGTCACCGTCGGCCACCTCCGGAACCCACCGGTCCCGGGGCAGCGGAACAATTCCGGAACGCCCGTCCCGCAGAAAGGAATCGAGATCGGAAATCGAATGGTTGCCACCGGGGAGCCGCATTCCGACACCGACCACGGCGATCGGCTCGTGCTTCTCCAGGAGGAACTGCCCGAGAGCCCGGTTCTGCCGGCCGACCGTCTCCTCGGCGGCTTCGAGCCTTTCCCGGATTTCCCTCACCGATTCGAATTCCTGCGCTTCCTGCGCGTCCGGCGTTCCCGGCATGGTGGCGGCCTTTCTCTCAGTTGGCGTCGAAAATATCGGCCAGCACGTCCGAGGCCAGATAGTCGGTGAGCCGCTCGACGGTGGGCTGGTTGAACAGGGCCGTGCTGCTGATGCCCCGCCCCAGCTGCTCCTCCAGCCGCTGCTTGACCTGCGTCAGCAGCAGGGACGTCATACCGAGCTCGAAGAAGCTGTCCTCCACGGGCAGCTCCTCGTCCTCGGGCATGAGCAGCGCCGTCTTGAATTCCGCCACGACGATTTCTTCCAGAACCGTCCGGCGTTCCGACCGGGGCGAGGACACTAATTGTTCTGTCATACCGGTCGAGTGAAGCACGCAGCCCGTGACGACCGGCTGACGTCGTCCTGACCCGGCCGGCCTGTCAGTTCAGCGTCAGCACCGCTGTGGGAACCTCGGCATGCTGGAGCGGAGCGGCCGGAGCCGGTGTGGAGGAGTTCACGATGCAGACCCAGGAACGGGAAGAACTGCGGGCCAACGGATATGCGTTGCTGCCCGCCGACCGGCTCGTCCTCGACGCGGAATTGCGGCAGCACGTCAAGGAATTGGCCGCCGAGTGGGAGAACCTGGAGACGGACCAGTACCTGAAAGGCGGCTCGCGCTTCCGCGAGCGCCGCTACGACCGGTTCTTCTTCGTACCGCGCACCGGGGAGGTCAGGCTGCGCCCGCACCGCCCCTACTTCCAGTCGATGAACGCCAACGACTACGCGGGCGGGATCGACCGCGACGTGGCCCCGCTGAGCCGCACCACCCTGGACAACCCGCTGCTGACCCGGCTCCTGCGGTCCGACTTCGAGAAGTTCCCCGTCCCCGAGGACGCCTGGCTCGACGACCCGTGGGACGTCCAGTGCCACCAGTTCCGCATCATCAGCACCCCCGACGAGACGGGCGAACCCACCCCCGAGGGGCCGCACCGCGACGAGGTCGACTTCGGCGTGATCCACCTCATGGGCCGCTTCAACGCGCGGGGCGGCGAATCCCAGGTCTACAGCCTGGAGAAGGAGCTCGTCACCGAGTTCACCCTCACCGAGCGGATGGACACCATGTTCTGGGCCGACGGGCAGATCCTGCACGCGGTGCGCCCGATCTTCCCGCAGGACCCGTCGAAGCCGGCCGTCCGGGACGTGCTGATCATGGGCTACAAGCACACGCCGGAGCTGGTGCGGGAAGAGCCGGCCCACTGACATGGCGACCACGACCACCAGCGGCGAAGTCCGCCGCGTCGACCGCGTGGTCATCCGTTTCGCGGGTGATTCGGGTGACGGTATGCAGCTGACGGGTGACCGTTTCACGTCGGAGACGGCGTCCTTCGGGAACGATCTGTCGACGCTGCCGAATTTTCCGGCCGAGATCCGGGCGCCCGCGGGGACGCTGCCGGGGGTGTCGTCGTTCCAGCTGCATTTCGCCGATCACGACATCCTGACGCCGGGTGATGCGCCGAACGTGCTGGTGGCGATGAATCCGGCGGCGTTGAAGGCGAACATCGCGGATGTGCCGCGGGGTGCGGAGATCATCGTGAACACGGATGAGTTCACGAAGCGGCCGATGGCGAAGGTGGGGTACGAGACGTCGCCGCTGGAGGACGGGTCGCTGGACGCGTACAGCATTCACCGAGTGCCGCTGACGACGTTGACGGTGGAGGCGCTGAAGGACTTCGGGCTGTCGCGGAAGGAGGCCGAGCGGAGCAAGAACATGTTCGCGCTGGGTCTGCTGTCGTGGATGTACCACCGGCCGACGGAGGGGACGGAGGCGTTCCTGCGGCAGAAGTTCGCGAAGAAGCCGGTGATCGCCGAGGCGAACATCGTGGCGTTCCGGGCGGGCTGGAACTTCGGGGAGACGACCGAGGACTTCGCGGTGTCCTACGAGGTGGCTCCGGCGGCGGCCGCGTTTCCGGCGGGGACCTACCGCAACATCTCGGGGAACCTGGCGCTGTCGTACGGGCTGATCGCGGCGGCGCGGCAGGCGGATCTGCCGCTCTACCTGGGCTCGTATCCGATCACGCCGGCCTCGGACATCCTGCACGAGCTGTCGAAGCACAAGAACTTCGGGGTGCGGACGTTCCAGGCGGAGGACGAGATCGCCGGGATCGGCGCGGCGCTGGGCGCGGCCTTCGGCGGTGCGCTCGGAGTGACCACGACGTCGGGGCCGGGGGTGGCGCTGAAGTCGGAGACGATCGGGCTGGCGGTGTCGCTGGAGCTGCCGCTGCTGATCGTGGACATCCAGCGCGGCGGTCCCTCCACCGGGCTGCCGACCAAGACCGAGCAGGCCGACCTCCTCCAGGCCATGTACGGCCGCAACGGTGAGGCGCCCGTGCCGATCGTCGCTCCCCGCACCGCAGCCGACTGCTTCGACGCGACGCTGGAGGCGGTCCGCATCGCGCTGGATTACCGCACCCCGGTGTTCCTGCTCTCCGACGGCTACCTCGCCAACGGCTCCGAGCCCTGGCGGATCCCCCGCCCCGACGAGCTGCCGGATCTGCGCACCCGCTTCGCCACCGGCCCGAACCACACGCTGGCCGACGGCACCGAGGTGTTCTGGCCGTACAAGCGGGATCCCGAGACCCTGGCCAGGCCGTGGGCCGTCCCGGGCACACCGGGCCTGGAACACCGCATCGGCGGGATCGAGAAGCAGGACGGCACGGGCAACGTCTCCTACGACCCGGCCAACCACGACCTGATGGTCCGCACCCGCCAGGCCAAGATCGACGGGATCGAGGTCCCCGACCTGGAGGTCGACGACGCCACCGGGGACGCCCGGACCCTGGTCCTGGGCTGGGGCTCCACCTACGGCCCCATCACCGCCGCCGTCCGCCGGCTCCGGCTCGCCGGACACCCCATCGCACAGGCCCACCTACGCCACCTCAACCCCTTCCCGAGCAACCTGGGCGCCGTGCTCGCCCGCTACGACCGCGTGGTCGTCCCGGAGATGAACCTCGGTCAGCTCGCCGTGCTGCTGCGGGCGAAGTACCTGGTCGACGTCCTGTCCCACACCCAGGTCAACGGCATGCCGTTCAAGGCGGAACAGCTCGCCGCGGTCCTCAAGGAGGCCAACGATGTCTGAGGCACTGAGCCTGGTCCCCCGGGCGGAGGCGCCGCTCGCGGCCAAGGACTTCAAGTCGGACCAGGAGGTGCGCTGGTGCCCGGGCTGCGGTGACTACGCCGTGCTCGCCGCCGTGCAGGGCTTCATGCCCGAGCTGGGCCTGGCCAAGGAGAACATCGTCTTCGTCTCCGGCATCGGCTGCTCCTCCCGCTTCCCCTACTACATGAACACCTAC
>NZ_JBIASM010000037.1:0-7938 GCF_042890765.1 Streptomyces sp. NPDC002032
GGGACCCTGTGGGAGAGTAGGACGCCGCCGAACAATCATTGTGGGAAAGCCCCGCACCAGGTAACTGGTGCGGGGCTTTTCTGCGTTTACGGGCCATTCAGATTCCCCGACCCAGGACGTCCACCTCGCGCACGACATGTGGAACTCATATGTCACGTTCTGGGCCGTACACCTCACGAGTCCGCTCGTCCGGTCCCGTTGGGAGGTATTCCAGCAGGACGGGGCCGGGGTAGAGGGCCGAGCTGCCCCAGCCGGCCATCTCTTCGCCGGTGAGGTAGCGGTACAGCCACTCGGCGAAATTCATAGGATGGCCGACCCAGTCGCCTTCCGAGCCCTGCACCACGATTCCGTCGGGGTGGCCGTGGACCTCTGGAGCCAGGAAGATGGCGGCTCCCTGGTCCGTGCTGGCAAGAGGGATGAGGCCGTCGGGGGAACCGAAGGTGATCTGCGGGCGGTTGCAGATCACTCGGGGATCAGTATCGGGTTCCAGGTCGTCGGACTCCCATGACCGCCACTCGGACCATACTTCCGCCTCCGACCGGATCTCCTCGCCCAGGTTCCGCCATGCACAGGCCGGGTGGGACGAGAGGGAGAGGTGCCCGTTGAGCTGGACTGGGGCGTACGCATCGACGATCGCCTTGTAGTCGGCGGGAAGCCTTCTGTCGATCTCATGCTCCAGGTGCAGCCAGGCAGCAGGATCGTTACAACGGTTCTCCGCTGGGCCGAGCATGGCGAAGACGGCCTGCAGATAGTCGGTCATGGTGGTCATGCCCCTCGAGGATGCTTGCCGGGAACGGCTCGTGCCAGCATCGAGCACCCCTCCTGCCGACGGTTGGCGGGGTCCTCGTTGTCTTGGCATGGAAATGGTGCGGCAGCTGGTGCCGGATAGCTTGTGGGAGCTCTTCCTTCGCCTGATGCCCGAAGCGGCGGTGCGTCCACGAGGCGGCGGATGTCGCAGGGCTGCCGACCGCGGAGTCCTGGCCGCGATCCTTTTCGTTGCCATGACCGGATGCACTTGGCGGCAGCTCCCACCCATGTTCGGTGCGTCCTGGCAGACCGCCCGTCGCCGGTTCACGCACTGGACCGAAGCCCGGGTTTGGGCCAAGCTCCACCGCGTGGTCCTCGACGAACTGGGCGGCACCGGGGAACCGGGCCGGCCGTGGTGTGCGATCGACTCAGTGAGTCTGCGGGCGATAAAGGGGAGCCGCCGACGGGACCGAATCCAAGGGCTACGACCACGACCACCTGCGCCGATGGCTCCCCAAACGCGGCATCCGCCATCCCATCGGCCGCCGTAGCATCGAATCCTCCAGCCGGGGAGGACGCGCGTCGACTGGTACGTCGACGGCCCTCGAGGGAAGGAAGCCGGAAGAACTTCCGACGGGGATGTCGAGAACCCGGGACCGGCTCCGTCCCCGTAGTGAGCGCGGCCGGAACGGGCCGCACGGCACCGAGGAGACACGCGATGGCCAAGTACCTGCTTCTCAAGCACTACCGGGGCGCCCCGGCCGCGGTGAACGACGTACCGATGGACCAGTGGACCCCGCAGGAGATCTCGGACCACGTTCAGTACATGCAGGATTTCGCGGACCGCCTCGAGAAGACCGGCGAGTTCGTCGACGGCCAGGCGCTCGCGCCCCAGGGGACGTTCGTCCGCTACGACGGAGAGGGACGGCCGCCGGTGACCGACGGGCCCTTCGCCGAGACGAAGGACCTCATCGCCGGCTGGATGGTGATCGACGTGGACAGCTACGACCGCGCCGTCGAGCTGGCCGGCGAGCTCTCGGCCGCTCCCGGAGCCGGCGGCAAGCCGATCCACGAGTGGCTGGAGCTGCGTCCTTTCCTGTCCACGCCGCCCACCATCACGGAGTGAGCCCGAGGTGAATGAGGCCCTGCTCCGTACCCTCACCCCGGGCGTGCTCGGGATCCTCGTCCGCCGCGGAGCCGACTTCGCGGCGGCCGAGGACGCCGTGCAGGACGCGCTGCTCGAAGCGGTCCGCGTCTGGCCGGCCGATCCGCCGCGGGACCCGAAGGGCTGGCTCGTCACCGTGGCCTGGCGCCGGTTCCTCGACGCGACCCGGGCGGACGCGGCCCGCCGTCGCCGTGAGGACCGTACGGAGGAGGAGCCGGCGCCCGGGCCCGCCCCCACGGTGGACGACACGCTCCAGCTCTACTTCCTGTGCGCCCACCCGTCGTTGACGCCGGCGTCCGCGGTCGCCCTCACGCTCCGCGCCGTCGGCGGGCTCACCACCCGCCAGATCGCCGGGGCCTACCTGGTGCCCGAGGCGACGATGGCGCAACGCATCAGCCGGGCCAAGCGCACCGTCTCAGGAGTGCGGTTCGACCAGCCGGGCGACGTCGCCACCGTCCTGCGCGTCCTCTACCTGGTCTTCAACGAGGGGTACTCCGGTGACGTCGACCTCGCCGCCGAGGCCATCCGCCTCACCCGGCAGCTCGCGGCCGCCATCGACCACCCCGAGGTCGCGGGGCTGCTCGCCCTCATGCTGCTCCACCACGCCCGGCGCGCAGCGCGGACCGCGCCCGACGGCAGTCTGGTGTCCCTCGCCGAGCAGGACCGCGGCCGGTGGGATACGGAGGCCATCGCCGAGGGCGTACGGATCCTGCAAGCGGCCCTCGCCCGCGACCGCCTGGGCGAGTTCCAGGCGCAGGCCGCCATCGCCGCACTACACGCCGACGCGCCGACCGCGCGGGAGACCGACTGGGTCCAGATCGTGGGGTGGTACGACGAACTCGCGCGCCTGACCGACAGCCCGGTGGTCCGG
This sequence comes from Streptomyces sp. NPDC002032, assembly GCF_042890765.1. Lineage (NCBI taxonomy): Bacteria > Bacillati > Actinomycetota > Actinomycetes > Kitasatosporales > Streptomycetaceae > Streptomyces > Streptomyces sp. NPDC002032. Next base: position 2,784 of record NZ_JBIASM010000037.1, read on the forward strand.
CTCAACCGGGCGGTGGCCGTCGGTGAGGCCGACGGGCCGCGCGCGGGCCTGGCCGCGCTCGCGGCGGTGGAGGCCTCGCTGCCCCGCCACACGGCGGTGGCGGCGTACCTCCACGATCGGGACGGCGACCTGGAGACGGCGGCCCGCCTGTACGCGGAGGCGGCCCTGAAGGCGCCCAACCTCGCGGAGCGCGACCACCTGACCCGCCAGGCCGCCCGCCTCAACGCGTCCCGGCCCCGCTGAGTCCCCGTCCCCGTAGCGTTTTTCGCGGTCCTGCAAGAGCACCGCTGGCCTATGGGCCCGGCACGACTATGTCCTGAGGGGGGTGTCACCGGCCCGAGGGGTGCGCGCCAGCGAAACTCCGGGTGGGGGTGTGGGTGGCCCTGGCTGCGAGGTCCTGGTCGAAGCCGACGAGAACGGTCAGCTCGGCGGTGATCCCGTCGGTTAGTCCGGGGTGTGCGGGGTGTGCGGCAGGGCCACCGCAGCTGGCGTCGGGGGTAGTCGGGGTGGTCGGCGCAAGAAAACCGAGGTCGAGCAGGCCATCGCATGGCCACCTCGCCGTCGTACTGGCAGTCATCGCGGTTGTCTCACGGCAGTTCGGGGTCGCCCGTGGCGGGACCGAGCACATGGCGGGCGAGCACGCGTCGCTTGGCTTCGATCTACCGCAGGATGCGAGCCGGGTCGTGCAGTGCACCGTGCAGGGCGATCGTGGGGTGAACGCCGGAGATTCTCCCTAGCCGAAATCGACCGTGTGTCCGTCGGCGGTCCACTCCCCGCAGCCGTGGCCAGCCCCGTTCACCGGGCTGAGCCCTCGCGCCTTCGGCAAGCCGGTGACGCTGCTGCGGCGCGAGGGTGCGGATCTGGTCCGCAGGGGCCGGCCGTGGAGCCTTCCGCCGGAGGACCGGGCACTGCTGGTCGCGGCGTACTGCCGCACGAACCCGACCGTGGGGCGTCTCGCCCCGCTGCCCGGGGTTATCCAAGTCGGCGGCGGACCGCACCATCAGCCACCTCGGGCCAAGGCTCGCGCTCCAGCCCCGCAAGCGGTTCGCCGGGCACCAGGCTCCTCATCCCGCACCGTCGAGACCGCGTCCAGACAAGTCCCACAAGCAGGTCCGCGCCCGTGTCGCGTTCGTCTTCGCCCGCATGCAGAACTGGAAGATCCTCCGGCACGGGGCCACTCACGATGTTCTGGCCTTTCTCTGAACTACGGGTGGATGAGCGTCGGCATGCTCCTGCATACGGTTGACAATGAGCGCATGGACGTCCCTGAGCTGCTCGAATCAGCCTCCCTGCTGGTCCCGGAAGCGACCGCGACCGAGAACGACATCACGGTGCGAGACATCTGGGACTACCTCGCCCATGACGAGTGGGAGATCGCCCTGAGCCTGCTGGAGGAACTCGGGGACGGGCACTCGATCCCTCTGGCGTTCTGGGAGAAGCTCGCCGAGGCGGCTGAGCAGCTCCGGCTGGAGCGGAGCGCGGCCTGGTGCCATTGGCGGTGCTCCGAGATCCGCAATGGCGTGATCCGAGCAGATCTGAAGCTCCGTCCTGCTGGCGAGGGCCGACGCACGGCACCAATCTCCGGCACCGGGGTTCTGCGACCTATGTGGGACATCGGACACCTCTCGCCCACCGGTGAACGTGCGGTCAGCATCGCCGCGCTCTGGGTTGAGGGCATGCCCATGCTGGAGCCCGGCGGGCAGGGCATAGTTCGCCTCGTGCCTCTCACCCCCTCTCATTGGACGCACCTCCAACCCGGTCAGCAGATCACCATGCACGAGGACCGGACCGTGGCCGGGGCCGCAGTCGTTCTGGAGGTTCATCGCCCCGCAGCCGCACCCGGAGGCGAGCGCAGCCCGGCTGGGCTTTGAAGTCCTCCATCGGATTGTGGTGGGCGTTGGCTCGCCCGAGGCGGCGCGAACGGTCCAGCGGGAACGGGTTGATCAGCAGCGCGCCGGAGTTGCTCGCGAGGTGGAAGTCGTAGAACGTCCACAGCACCGTCTCGCAGTGGGCCCGGGTACTCACGGCGTACTTCGTCCCGATGGTGGGTTTCCCGGTCACCGGGTTCGGAGATCCCGGGACGGGGATTGCCGGTTCGGCCTTCGGGGTGAGCAGGCCTTCGCCCGCGGGTGCGTCACGACGCCGCCAGTGCACGCGCACCGGCTCGTCGGCCAGCTGCATCCAGAGCATGAAATCCCGTGCGTCTTCCCGGACGGCCCGATCCCACTCGATGTCGAGCGCCCACAGGAACCGCCACCACCGCAGCAGGTGCCCTACGACCGCAGCGTGGTTGCCGAGGTATCCGCCGCGAGCAGGTCCTTGAAGTACACGGCGACTGGCTCGACCCGCAGACCCTGATGGCTTTGTTCATGAGAACGGACAGCAGATGTTCACCACTGCGGGAGGCACCGCTTCCAGGTGCTGTCCGATTACAAAGCAGGTCGGAGACCGGCTACCGGGACCTTTGGTCGGTCCTCTAGAAGATGCCGGCGCGCATGTACCGGCTTAGGTTCCCGGAGATCTCGCGCAACCACGGACTGCGGACGGCCGGCAGCCGGACCAGGGTGTCCTGGAACACGCCCGGATCGGCCCGGAACAAGTACCGGGGGCGCGGTGCGGGCGGGTCGTCGCGGAGGACGCCGTCGGGCATGCCTCCCGACGCGGGAACGGGCAGGTGCGGCCTGGGGAAGGCCAGCCACAGCCACACCCCGAACGGCAAAGGCACCGGGTAGGCCGTGGTGGCCGAGCCGGTCGGAGTCCACGTCTCGCCGGTCTGCGGATGGCTCGGCACGAGGACGATGTCAGCGTCCGCGTCGGGGGTGGGCTGTCCTGGTCCGGCCAGGACAGCCCGCTGTGCCGGTAGCCCCGTGGGCAGCAGGACGTCGAGGGCGCGTTGGAACACTTCCTTGCTCAGACCATCCGGGACGGTCACCGGCCTGCCCTCCGAGGCTGCCAGGAGGTGAGCGAGTGCCCGGCCGACCGCGGCCTCCCACTGCGGGCTCCACGACCAGAAGTGGTTTGGCCTCAGCCGCGACCTCCAGGTGGCGATCGGTTCAAACGGAGGCGTGCGCTTCTCCTCTTCCAGCAGCGCTGCCCAGGAGAGCGGTACGGGGGTGGCAGCGTTGACGGGGAGGCTGCGCACGGCGTTCGGGGCGAGCCATACCGCCTGCCAGAGGGAGCAGTCGTCGATCCTGCTTGCCACGGGCAAGCCGCAGGCCTCACAAGCCATGTTGGGGCCGTCTGCTCCGTCGAGGCCACAGCAGTAGCCGCCGGCCCGCTCCGGGATCAGACGGGTGCCGCGGGCGTCGCCGGGTGCGATGGCGATCGATCCGGGGGCGCCGTCGGAGAGGGCGTGGACCGGCGCGTAGATGCTGCGGGCCACCACCTCGTCTGGATGGATCGCCTCCCATCTCCGCCACGGCGGCCCCCAGGGCTCAGGCTCCACGGCGAACGTGCCCGACTCCATGAGCACCGGGAGCTGGAGGCCGTTCCCGAACTTCTGATGGGCGTGGGCCGGCAGGGCGACCTGGGACAGCGTGCTGGTCAGCTCTGCGCCGCATCCCACACAAGCAAAAACGAACAAATGCCCTCCGCTAGAGAAACAGAGTGCATCTTCGCAGCTCCGCGGCAGACCGGCCAACGTGTTTGCCGTTCGAATCCACGGCGGGCTCTGACGCCTCCCGCAGTCGTGAACATCTGCTGTCCGTTCTCATGAACAAAGCCACCCTGAGGATCGACCAACCGGTACGGCTCCCAGACGTCTCCCGTCGCCAGCAGCCGGCCGGATTCGGGCAGGGCGAAGCTCGCTTCGGAGTCGACCGCTCCAGCATCAGCCGGGCCATCGGCGAGATACGGGCCCTTGCTCTCCGAGCGGGGATGCAGGGTCCGTCCCGGCGTTCGGCTGCGAACGCTGGACGGAGTCATCGAGCACCTCGGCGCCAGGGGGCAGATCGGCACCATTGACGCACCGAGATCCGGGTCCGCCGGCCAGCCGCCGGACGCAGGGACCGGGACACGTTCATCTCCGGGAAGAACAGGCAGAACGCCGTCAAGACCATGGTCCTCACCGACCGAGTGGGCGGCTGCTGTTCTGCCCCCCGGCCAGGCCAGGCAGCTGCGCGGACATTACCCAGGCCCACCAGTTGGGCCTGATCAAGCTCCTGGCGGACGGGCCAGCGGTGGAGCTCCTCGCGGACGCCGGCTACCAGGGCCTCGGCGCCCAGACCGGTGGACGCGTGATGACGCCACCGCAACGCACGTTCAAGAAGAACGCCCCGGGCTGGTACGAGGAAATCCACACGACAGCGCAAGGCACATTCCCCACGACGGATCCACGTCGAGCACGGGGGCGCGTCGTGCACCGCGGTCGTAGTCAGTCAGCTGGGTGCCCAAAGCCGCCGTCACGCTTGACGGAGGACGTAGAGCCACCCGCCGATGGCTGGGCCGCCGGCGCGGGGCGGGTTGGGTAGGTGCCAGGGCGGGCGTTGCCGGGTTCAGGGAGCGGGCGGAGTGCCGTCGGGGACCTGGAATTCCCTGAACTCGATCACCAGGGAGCCCAGGCGGCGCATCCGGGATCCGGGGGCGGGGGACTGGGCGGTGACCACCCAGACCCCGGGCCATGTCAGCGCCCCCACCGGAGGCCCGTCCGGATCCGAGGGGGCGATGACCACGCCCGCCTCCCACGCGACCTTCCGCGCCTCGGTGACGATCAGCCCGACCACGTCGGGCACCGTTACCTCGTCGGCGGTGCTCGGTCCCAACCAGCTCATGTGACCTCCCTGCGTGCAGCGTCCCGCCGATCTCCGATGGAGGAAAGACTTCCGGCGTCGCGTGCGGCGAGGGGGCTCGGCACACCGCCGCGAGCCCCCAACACCCATGGCCGCCCTCGTTTTGACACCCCCCAGGCACGGTTGTAGAGTCAAACGGTTGCCTCGAACCGGACAGGTTCGGCGACCACCCACCCTGCACGAATGAAGATTCGACGCGGGGTGCATTCGACTCCTCATTCGAGAACGTTGAAGCCGGGGAAAACCGGTGGAAAACTTCTGATAGAGTCGGACTCGCCGGAAAGGGAAAGCGCGAAAGCGCAGAACCTCGAAAGCACCGAGGAAATCGGACACGAAAGAGTCTGATAGAGTCGGAAACGCAAGAACAG
>NZ_JBIASM010000038.1:0-6347 GCF_042890765.1 Streptomyces sp. NPDC002032
GCTCGTACTGGACGTACTCGGGCTTTCGGCCGGTGCGGCGAGAGGGCGTGCCGGACGCCGCGACGGGGCGAACGTTGCCTGACGCGGCACTAGCCGCCTGCGGCCCCAACCGGACACCCCTCAGGGCAGCGGGACCAGGGCAGCGGAACTACGGCGGCGGGCCGCCCGCCGCCAGGTCCAGGTCGGCCGCGACCCGGGCCGCCACCTCCTCGGCGTACAGGGCGTCCGCGCGGTCGAAGGCGGCGCGCGAGGGGCCGCGCAGGAAGGTCAGGGCGCCCAGGGTGCGGCCGCGGCTGCGGAGCACCGTGCAGAGGGCGTGGGCGGACCCTCGCGGCCACTGGCGGGCGTCGGCCCACTGGTCGGCCGGTTCGCCGCCGGGGGCGCTGGCCCGCACCGGGCCGATCCGGTCCAGCGCCTGGAGCGCCGGGTGGGAGGCCTCGTAGCGGACGGGGATCGCGCCGGGCCCGGGCAGCAGCAGGGCCAGCCCGGACGAGGAGACGCCCGAGCGGACGAGCCTGCGCTCGGGGCCCGCCGCCCGCAGCAGATCGACCAGCGCGTGCTCCGCGAACCCGGCCAGGGCGAAGTCCAGCCGGACGGCGGCCGCCTCCGCCGGGTCCCCGCACTCGGCGGCGGCCCGCCCCGCCCGGTGCAGCTGGTTGGCCCGGAAACGCAGTTGGCCGGTGTCCAGCTCGGCCTGCCGGGCCTCGGTGACGTCCTGGAACAGCCAGCCGACCCCCAGCGGGACCGGCTCCTCCGCGAGCGGCGAGGCCAGCCGCAGGAACCCGCAGCGCCAGCAGCGCCGGCGCACCCCCTCGGAGGTCTTCACCGACACCCACAGCTCCAGCGGAGCGGGCGGCGCCCCTTCGGCCAGTACGTGCTGGAGCGCGCCCTCCAGCTCCTCGACGCCCTGCGCGAGCAGGTCCCCGAGCGGCCGTCCGAGCAGTGCGGTGGGGCCCGCTCCGAAGGCGCGGGCCGCGTGCGTGTTGACCACCGCCGGGCGCAGGTCCACGTCGACGAGGACGACCCCCCAGGAGGCGTCCTCCATCAGCGCCTCGCTGAGGGCGATGGAGCGTTCCAGGTCGATCTGGGCGTGCACCTCGCTGAAGGCGCAGTAGACCCCGGCGGGTTTCCCGTCGGCGCCCGTCACCCCGGCGGACTGGGTGCGGACGAGGATCCGGCCGCCCTCCTTGGTCAGCAGGGCGAATTCGTGGACCTGGCGGCCCGCCGCGTGCTGGGCCGCCATCAGGAGCTCCTGCACGTCGTCCGCGTCGGCGGGGCGCGCGGCCCAGCCCGCGAAGCCGCGGCGGCCGACGGCCTCGGCGGCGCTCCAGCCGAGGACGCGCTCGGCTTCGCGGTTCCAGTGGGTGATCACGCCGTCGGAGTCGAACGCGCACAGGGCGGCGTCCATCCCGTCGAGCAGCGCTGCGAGCAGATCGTCGGCGGCGGTATCGGAACGTCCGGAAGCACTCACCTGGCACCCCCTGCAGGTGTTCGCGTGTGCGGCACGTCAGATCATTGAACTGGAACGTGACCCACACCACACCCGCTTCCCGGAATCATCCCGGAATGTCCGATCAGTCGCCCCCGACCTCCGGCGCGGTCAGTCGGCGGTGACGATCAGGACCAGCGCGACGAGGAAGACCACGAGGAAGATCCCGCAGCCCCAGACCGTCCCCGTCATCACCCGGCCCTCGCGGACGGCCTGCCGGTCCATCCGGGCCCGCGCCCGCGGGTCGGGGGCCCAGTCCGGGCCGCGCAGCTCCTCCCAGGCGGCCCTGATCAGGGCGATCTCGCGGGCGACGTCCACGTGGTTGTCGTCCACGTACATGAGCTGGACGCGGCGCCCGGTGGCGTCGTACGCGTACGAGATCGTGCGCGGCTGGTTCTTGGCCATGGCCGCGCTGGGATTGGGCACGGCCCGGATCTCCTGGACGTCCTCCCAGGCCAGCCGGCGGCTCCCGGTGAAGCGGCGCACCCTGATGCCCTTGAGGTCGGCGGAGGTCGCGCAGTGCTTCGAGGCCCACACCAGCCAGCCGAAGAGGGCCAGCACCGCGACGATGAGCAGCAGTTTCACCCCGCCGGGCACGTCGTCCAGGGTGATCACGGACAGGACGGTCCCCGGCGTGCCGATCCCGACGGCGACGTAGACGGCGGACATCTGCTGGGACCGGATCCGGTAGTCGCGCGGCAGCAGCTCGGTGTTCATGACACCCCTCCCCCGATGGCGGAGAGCCAGTGTAGGGAGCGACTCCCTTGCGGAGAAGGGTAGTTGGGAGGGGCACTCGAAGCCGGGGAAGGAACCGGGGAAGGGCCCGGAAAATAGGGTTGAGGAGCTTTGCGACGAGGCCTAGGCTCTGCCGTACACGAGAAGGGAGGTGGTTCCCGAAATGTACGGAAACCGGACGCGTGAGGTGACTGCGGGCTAACGGCCCGTCGTCGCACGCACCCAGTGCGGTGCCCGGCGGGTTCGCCGAGCGCCAATCCCAAGCAGTCACCCGACCCGCGGGCTCGCCGGTACGTCCGGCCGGCTCCTCTCACTGCAGGAGAGGAACCCGAGCCCGCGGGTCGTCTGCATGTCCCGGCCCGGACCGCTCGGACCGCCCGGACCGCTCGGCCCGCCCGGCCCCGGACCTCACGGGCAGAGGCGCTCCACGTGCCACTTCTCGCCGTCGAGGACGTAGCGGAGCCGGTCGTGCAGCCGGTTCTCGTGGCCCTGCCAGAACTCCACCGCGTCGGGCACCACCCGCAGCCCGCCCCACTCCGGCGGCACCGGGACCTGCTCGCCCTCCGGGTAGCGCGCCTCCAGCTCCGCGTACCGGCGGTCCAGCTCCGCGCGCGAGGCGATCACCGTGGACTGCTCGCTCGCCCAGGCGCCCAGCTGCGAGCCGTGCGGCCGGGACCGGAAGTAGGCGGCCGTCTCGTCGCGGCCGGTCCGGGTGGCGGTCCCGGTGACGATGACCTGCCGGGCGATCGGATGCCAGGGGAAGAGCAGCGAGACGTACGGGTTCGCGTCGATCTCGCGGCCCTTGCGGGATCCGTAGTTGGTGAAGAAGACGAAGCCCCGCTCGTCGAACTGCTTGAGCAGCACCGTACGGGAGCTGGGGCGGCCCTCGGGGGTGGCCGTCGAGACGACCATCGCGTTGGGTTCGAAGACGTGCGCGACGGCGGCCTGCTGGAACCAGCGGGCGAACTGCGCCATGGGGGTGTCCGCCAGGGCCCCCTCATCGACGAGCTCGGAGCGGTACTGCCTGCGCATGACGGCGGGGTCAAGGTCCTGATGGGTCACGCGGGCCATCCTGCCGCAGGACGGCGGCGGCGGGTGTGCCGTATGTCACGCTTCCGCAGCCCGGGCCGAACGGACAAAATCTTGGGGCCGGTCCGAGGGTCCCCGCACGGATGACCATCGGCCGTGCCGGGCATCAACGGGGATGACCGCGCCGGACCGCGAATCACGCCGGGAGCCGCGCGTGTTCGCACTATCTGAGGAGCCGCCTGATGTCCGATTTCGTACCCGGACTCGAAGGGGTCGTCGCGTTCGAGACGGAGATCGCCGAGCCCGACAAGGAAGGCGGATCGCTCCGCTACCGGGGGGTGGACATCGAAGACCTGGTCGGCCACGTCTCCTTCGGGAACGTCTGGGGCCTGCTGGTCGACGGTGCGTTCAACCCCGGCCTGCCGGCCGCCGAGCCCTTCCCCATCCCGGTGCACTCGGGCGACATCCGCGTCGACGTGCAGTCCGCGCTCGCCATGCTCGCGCCCGTGTGGGGCCTGAAACCGCTGCTCGACATCGACGAGGCGACCGCGCGCGACGACCTGGCGCGGGCCGCCGTCATGGCGCTGTCCTACGTCGCCCAGTCCGCCCGCGGCCAGGGCCTGCCGATGGTTCCGCAGCGCGAGATCGACAAGGCCGAGTCCGTCGTCGAGCGGTTCATGATCCGCTGGCGGGGCGAGCCGGACCCGCGCCACGTCAAGGCCGTCGACGCCTACTGGACCTCCGCCGCCGAGCACGGCATGAACGCCTCCACCTTCACCGCGCGGGTGATCGCGTCGACGGGCGCCGACGTCGCCGCCGCGCTGTCCGGCGCGGTGGGCGCGATGTCCGGGCCGCTGCACGGCGGGGCGCCGTCCCGCGTGCTCGGCATGATCGAGGAGATCGAGCGCACCGGCGACGCCGTGGCCTACGTGAAGAAGGCCCTGGACAAGGGCGAACGCCTGATGGGCTTCGGGCACCGCGTCTACCGGGCCGAGGACCCGCGCGCCCGCGTGCTGCGGCGCACGGCCAAGGAGCTGGACGCCCCGCGCTACGAGGTGGCCGCCGCGCTGGAGAAGGCCGCGCTGGAGGAGCTGCACGCCCGCCGGCCGGACCGGGTCCTGGCAACCAACGTGGAGTTCTGGGCCGCGATCATGCTGGACTTCGCGGAGGTCCCGGCGCACATGTTCACCTCCATGTTCAGCTGCGCCCGTACCGCCGGCTGGTCGGCGCACATCCTGGAGCAGAAGCGCACCGGGCGGCTGGTGCGGCCGTCGGCCCGCTACATCGGGCCGGGGCGGCGCAACCCCGCGGACATCGAGGGGTACGCGGACATCGCCGAGACCGCCTAGGCCTCCGGCGGTTCGGGGGAGGGCGCCGCATCCCGTGGGGGGCGGCGCCCTTGGCTTGGGGGGGTGGGGGTCCGCTTCTTGCTTGGTGCGGGTGCCTGGTGGGTGCGGGTGCTTTGTGGGTGCGGGTGCCTCGTGGGTGCGGGTGCCTGGTGGGTGCGGGTGCCTCGTGGGTGCGGGTGCCTGGTGGGTGCGGGTGGGGCGCCGGTTTACGTGAGGGCCGCGTCGATGATGCGGGACCACTGCGCGACCACCCGGGCCCGGCGGGCCGTGTCGTCGGTGAGGACGTTGGCCAGGCCCAGGCCCCGGGCCATGTCCAGGAGGCCCTGCACGGTCTCCCGTACGCCGGGCACCGACTCGTCGGCGCCCAGCAGTTCCACCGCGATGCGGTGGGTCTCCCGGCCCACGCGGGCCTCCAGCTCGGTGACCCGGGGGCGCAGCTGCTCCTCGTTGGAGGCCGCCACCCAGAGTTGGAGGGCGGCCCGGAAGAGCGCGCCGGTGTACAGGTCGATCAGGGCCTCGACGACCGCCGGACGCGGGGCGGGGGCGGCGTGGAAGAGCTCTCGCAGGGCGGTGGAGCGTTCCTCGGCGACGTACTCGACGGCCGCCGTGAAGAGCTCCTCCCGGGTGCGGAAGTGGTGCTGGGCCGCGCCGCGGGAGACCCCCGCGCGTTCGGCGACCACGCCGACGGTGGAGCCCGCCCAGCCGTGGTCCGCCAGGCAGGACACCGCCGCCTCCAGGAGGTGGCGGCGGGTGACCCTGCTGCGGGCCTGCTTCGGTTCCTGACGGGGGGTGGTGGCGGGCCCGGGGGCGCCCGTGGTCAGCGTGCCCATGAGGGGTCCCGGCGTTCGAAGCGGGCGGTGATGCCCTCGCGGGCCTCGTCGGAGGCGAAGAGCCGGGCGGAGAGCTCCGTCAGGCGGGGGCCCTGCTCGGCGAGGCCGGCCCGGAGGCCGGCGGTGACGAGCGCCTTCGTCTCCGCGAGCGCGCGGGGGGCGGCCTTGCGGAGTCCGTCGAGGACGGGCCGGAGGGCCTGGTCGAGGTCCTCGCCGGGGCCGGTGTGGAGCGTGAGCAGGCCGATGCGGGCCGCTTCGGCGGCGTCGAACCGCTCGCCGGTCAGGAAGTAGCGGTTGGCCGCGCGGGGGTCGAGCCGCGGCAGCAGGGGGATCGAGATGACCGCCGGGGCGAGGCCGAGGTGCGTCTCGGTCAGCGCGAAGGAGGAGTCCGGGCCGGCCGCGGCGATGTCGCAGGCGCCGAGCAGGCCGAGGCCGCCGGCCCGGACGTGGCCGGTGACGCGGGCGACGACCGGTACGCGCAGCTCGGCGATCTCGCGGAGCAGGGCGAGGAAGTCGGCGGGGTCGCAGGGGGACTTGAGGTCGGCGCCCGCGCAGAAGGTGGTGCCGGTGTGGGTGAGGACGACGGCCCTGGTGCCGGGGTCGGCGGCGGCGGTGGCGAGGGCCGCGCGGAGGGCGGCGACGAGGGCGCTGGAGAGGGCGTTGCGGTTGGCCGGGGAGTCCAGGGTGAGGGTGGTGATGCCGGACGCCTGGGGGGCGGCGTGCACTGGTGGGGCCATGTCTCCTCCGGTGGGGGTGGGGGTGGGGGTGGGGGCGGGGGCGGGATGGTCGGGTGGGGGCGGGGGGGGGGGCCGGGGGGGGGGGGGGGGCGGCGGCGGGGGCGGTTTGGTGGCGGCCGGCCCCGCGGGGGGGGGGGGGCCCCCCCCCCCCAAAAACAAAAAAAATAAATCGACGCAC
>NZ_JBIASM010000039.1:0-2671 GCF_042890765.1 Streptomyces sp. NPDC002032
CGAGCCAAGGCCGGCCCTTCGGGCCGGGGTCCTCCGCTTCGCTTCGGACTGATGGGGTTCCGCTTCGCTTCACCCGGGCGGCCTGGCTTCGCCAGGCCCGGACCTCCCGCGCTTCGCGTGGGAGGTGACCTCGTTTCACGAGGTCCAGGCCTTAGGCCTATTGGGTGGGTCCGCTTCGCTCCCCCACCCGGTCCTTCGGACTTCGCCTCCAGGACAAACCCGCTCCCCGGGGTTCCGCTTCGCTTCACCCCACGGGCCTGGCTTCGCCAGGCCCGGGCCTCCCGCGCGAAGCACGGGAGGTGACCTCGTTTCACGAGGTTGAGGCCTTCGGCCTGTTGGGCGGGTCCGCTTCGCTCCCCCGCCTGGTCCTTCCGGCTTCGCCTTCAGGACAAGCCCGCTCCGCGGGCGGCTGGCTAAGACGAGCGGGTGCTGAGCCGGGATCTCGTCTGGAGGATGTATCTGGGGCTGGTTGTCTACAGCGTGCCATCAGCGATGCGTTCGGCTGCGTCCTGCGCGACCTCGTTGGCGATGCGCACGCCACACCTCTCGCCAGCGGCCAGGAGGGCCGCCTTCACCCCCGGCGCCGGTCTGCCGGCATGCGTCACGCGGATCTCCGTCAAGGCTTTCTCGAACCGCGTCACCTGTTCCTGGACCCAGGGCATGGACTTCTCATAGTCGGCAGCGTCAGCCATACGGACAACCTACCCCGAGCAACTAATGCTTCATTCTTTATTCAGGATGAACTCTGGAACCGTTGGGTTGCACCGCTTCTCGCCGGTCGCCCTGCTGTCGCGATCCGTAGAACTGCGTGGAGAGTCAACTGCCTAGTGCTGTGACCGGAAAGGTTCACCGGGTTGCTCGTTGTGCTGGTTGGAAATGACTTCTCCAACCAGCGTGGGGAGGCGGGATGGCGAAACCGGTCCGGGTTCGCGGGCTGACCGAGCAGGAGGGGCAGAAACTCCAGCACATCGTCCGGCGGGGCAGTACGAGTTCGGTGCGGTTTCGGCGGGCGATGATGTTACTGGCCTCGGCTGGTGGAAGCACGGTCCCGGTCATAGCCCGCCTGGTACAGGCGGACGAGGACACCGTCCGCGATGTGATCCACAAGTTCAACGAGATCGGGCTCGCATGCCTGAACCCTCGATGGGCGGGAGGCCGTCCCCGCCTTCTCGATCGTGACGACGAGGACTTCGTCGTCCAGACGGCCACCACCCGCCCGACCGTGTTGGGCAAGCCCTTCACCCGCTGGTCGATCCGCAAGCTCGCCGATCACCTGCGACGCAACCGTGCCCGCCCCGTCCTCATCGGCCGGGAGGCCCTGCGGTGCTTACTCGCCCGCTGCGGGATCTCCTTCCAGCGCACGAAGACCTGGAAAGAGTCCCCGGACACATGCTTCGACGCCAAACTGGCCCGGATCGAGTACGCGATCAACCAGCGCCCCGACCGCACCTTCGCGTTCGACGAGTTCGGACCCTTGGGAATCCGCCCCACCGGCGGCTCCTGCTGGGCCGAGAAGACAAGGCCGGACCGTCTGCCGGCCACCTACCGCCGCACCCACGGAATCACCTACTTCCACGGCTGCTACTCCGTCGGTGATGATCAGATGTGGGGGATCAACCGGCGCCGCAAGGGCATCGACCACACCTGGGCGGCCTTGAGAACGATCCGGGCGGCCCGCCCGGACGGCGGCCCGATCTACGTGATCCTGGACAACCTCTCCGCCCACTTGAACTGGAGAATCCGCAGGTGGGCGGTCCGCAATAGGGTCGAGCTGTGCTTCACCCCGACCTACGCGTCCTGGGCCAACCCCATCGAGGCCCACTTCGGACCGTTGCGGCAGTTCACCCTGGCCAACTCGAACCATCCCAACCACACGGTCCAAACCCGGGCCCTGCACGCCTACCTGCGCTGGCGCAACAAGAACGCCCGCCACCCCGACGTCCTCGCAGCCCAACGACGTGAACGAGCCCGCATCCGCAGTGAGAAGGGTGTCCGCTGGGGAGGGCGGGCGTCCCACCAGGGTGGCGGCGGCCTGAGCGACTACACCTGCTCCTGATAGACCCTGATCTCGGTCGGCATGAGTCGACGGATCGTTGCCCAGGCTGCTCGCCCGGTCAGTTCTCGAGCCCACTCTTCGAGATCGTCTCCGGCATCGTGGAAGAACCACGAGTCGAAGCTTCCGAGGGCCTCCAGGGCTGGTGCGCGTCCGTATCTGAGCTCGCAGTGGACCTGCACGTATTGGTCGTGATCACCGTTGCTGTCGGAGATCTCGAACTGCCGGGTGAGGTCCAGCGTGAACGCCGGAGGACCGTCGAACGCATGTGTCCCGTACTGGAACAGAAGACCGTCGGCGTCGGGTGTGTCCGGGACGTCGAACAGCCGTCGGCCAAATCGGAGGAAGGCAAGCCAGAGGTCTTCCGTGACCAGACCGTCAGGCGCTCGCTGCCCTGACCCCAGTTCGCCCTCAAGCGATCCCACGGCCTCGTCCATCGACAGTCTCCGCGTCATGCCCGACCTCCTCGTCCACCGCAGCCGGGCTCAGCGTACTGACCCCGGTGAACCTTCCCGGTCAGAGCACTAGGGCGTGTCCGCAATGTAGGTCGGTCGTTGCTCCGTTCGTGGTGCGACGTCATGAGGTGACTGATCAGGCCTGGGATGTGATCGGGCCGTT
>NZ_JBIASM010000040.1:0-2506 GCF_042890765.1 Streptomyces sp. NPDC002032
GGTCGTGACTGCGTGCCTTTTGAAGAATGAGCCTGCGAGTTAGCGGTGTGTAGCGAGGTTAACCCGTGTGGGGAAGCCGTAGCGAAAGCGAGTCCGAATAGGGCGATTGAGTTGCACGCTCTAGACCCGAAGCGGAGTGATCTAGCCATGGGCAGGTTGAAGCGGAGGTAAGACTTCGTGGAGGACCGAACCCACCAGGGTTGAAAACCTGGGGGATGACCTGTGGTTAGGGGTGAAAGGCCAATCAAACTCCGTGATAGCTGGTTCTCCCCGAAATGCATTTAGGTGCAGCGTCGTGTGTTTCTTGCCGGAGGTAGAGCACTGGATAGGCGATGGGCCCTACCGGGTTACTGACCTTAGCCAAACTCCGAATGCCGGTAAGTGAGAGCACGGCAGTGAGACTGTGGGGGATAAGCTCCATGGTCGAGAGGGAAACAGCCCAGAGCATCGACTAAGGCCCCTAAGCGTACGCTAAGTGGGAAAGGATGTGGAGTCGCAGAGACAACCAGGAGGTTGGCTTAGAAGCAGCCACCCTTGAAAGAGTGCGTAATAGCTCACTGGTCAAGTGATTCCGCGCCGACAATGTAGCGGGGCTCAAGCGTACCGCCGAAGTCGTGTCATTGCAGCGTATAGCCCCAACGGGTGTTGTGATGGGTAGGGGAGCGTCGTGTGCCGGGTGAAGCAGCAGCGGAAGCTAGTTGTGGACGGTTCACGAGTGAGAATGCAGGCATGAGTAGCGATACACACGTGAGAAACGTGTGCGCCGATTGACTAAGGGTTCCTGGGTCAAGCTGATCTGCCCAGGGTAAGTCGGGACCTAAGGCGAGGCCGACAGGCGTAGTCGATGGACAACCGGTTGATATTCCGGTACCCGCTTTGAAACGCCCAATATCGAATCAGGCGATGCTAAGTCCGTGAAGCCGTTCCGGACCCTTCGGGGAAAGGAAAGTGGTGGAGCCGACGAACCAGACTTGTAGTAGGTAAGCGATGGGGTGACGCAGGAAGGTAGTCCAGCCCGGGCGGTGGTTGTCCCGGGGTAAGGGTGTAGGCCGAGGGGTAGGCAAATCCGTCCCTCATTAAGGCTGAGACCTGATGCCGAGCCGATTGTGGTGAAGTGGATGATCCTATGCTGTCGAGAAAAGCCTCTAGCGAGTTTCATGGCGGCCCGTACCCTAAACCGACTCAGGTGGTCAGGTAGAGAATACCGAGGCGTTCGGGTGAACTATGGTTAAGGAACTCGGCAAAATGCCCCCGTAACTTCGGGAGAAGGGGGGCCATCACTGGTGATCGGACTTGCTCCGTGAGCTGGGGGTGGCCGCAGAGACCAGCGAGAAGCGACTGTTTACTAAAAACACAGGTCCGTGCGAAGCCGTAAGGCGATGTATACGGACTGACGCCTGCCCGGTGCTGGAACGTTAAGGGGACCGGTTAGTGACCTTTCGGGGTTGCGAAGCTGAGAACTTAAGCGCCAGTAAACGGCGGTGGTAACTATAACCATCCTAAGGTAGCGAAATTCCTTGTCGGGTAAGTTCCGACCTGCACGAATGGCGTAACGACTTCTCGACTGTCTCAACCATAGGCCCGGTGAAATTGCACTACGAGTAAAGATGCTCGTTTCGCGCAGCAGGACGGAAAGACCCCGGGACCTTTACTATAGTTTGATATTGGTGTTCGGTTCGGCTTGTGTAGGATAGGTGGGAGACTTTGAAGCAGCCACGCCAGTGGTTGTGGAGTCGCCGTTGAAATACCACTCTGGTCGTGCTGGATGTCTAACCTCGGTCCGTGATCCGGATCAGGGACAGTGTCTGATGGGTAGTTTAACTGGGGCGGTTGCCTCCCAAAGGGTAACGGAGGCGCCCAAAGGTTCCCTCAGCCTGGTTGGCAATCAGGTGTTGAGTGTAAGTGCACAAGGGAGCTTGACTGTGAGACCGACGGGTCGAGCAGGGACGAAAGTCGGGACTAGTGATCCGGCGGTGGCTTGTGGAAGCGCCGTCGCTCAACGGATAAAAGGTACCCCGGGGATAACAGGCTGATCTTCCCCAAGAGTCCATATCGACGGGATGGTTTGGCACCTCGATGTCGGCTCGTCGCATCCTGGGGCTGGAGTCGGTCCCAAGGGTTGGGCTGTTCGCCCATTAAAGCGGTACGCGAGCTGGGTTTAGAACGTCGTGAGACAGTTCGGTCCCTATCCGCTGTGCGCGTAGGAATATTGAGAAGGGCTGTCCCTAGTACGAGAGGACCGGGACGGACGAACCTCTGGTGTGCCAGTTGTCCTGCCAAGGGCATGGCTGGTTGGCTACGTTCGGGAGGGATAACCGCTGAAAGCATCTAAGCGGGAAGCCTGCTTCAAGATGAGTATTCCCACCTCCTTGAGAGGGTAAGGCTCCCAGTAGACGACTGGGTTGATAGGCCAGATGTGGAAGCCCGGTAACGGGTGGAGCTGACTGGTACTAATAGGCCGAGGGCTTGTCCTCAGTTGCTCGCGTCCACTGTGTTAGTTCTGAAG
>NZ_JBIASM010000041.1:0-2191 GCF_042890765.1 Streptomyces sp. NPDC002032
GGTCGCCGCGGCCGAGGCCGGTGGTGGTGGTGAGGTGGTGGGCGAGGCGGTTGGCGCGGGTGTCGAGTTCGGCGTAGGCGAGTTCCTGGCCGCCGAAGACGAGGGCGCGGGCGGCGGGGCGTAGCCGGGCCTGCTCTTCGAAGCGGTCGACGAGGGTGTCCTGGCCGGTGTCGACCCGGATCCCCGTCCACTCCTCCAGCACCTGCCGCCGCTCCACCTCACCGAGCAGCTCCAGCTCCGACAGCCGGGCCCCCGGCTCGCGTACGGCGTGCTCCAGCGCGCGCCGCAGCATCGCGGTCATCCGCTCCACCGTGGCCCGCTCGTACAGGTCGCTGCGGTACAGCACGGCGCCCGTGAGCCCGGACCCCTCGTCGGTGTGCAGCAGGAACTCCAGGTCGAACTTGACCGCCCCGGTGGCCAGCGGCTCCGCCGACCCCGCCCGCAGCCCGGGCAGGTCCGGCACCACCGAAGGCCCCGACTCCAGCGCCAGGCAGACCTGGAACAGCGGGTGGCGGGCCAGGGAGCGCACCGGGTTCACGGCGTCCAGCACCAGGTCGAACGGCGCGTCCTGGTGCGCGAACGCGTCCAGGTCGGCGCCGCGCACCCGGGCCAGCAGCTCCCGGAACGCCGGGTCCCCCGAGGTGTCGGTGCGCAGCACCAGGGTGTTGACGAAGAACCCGACCAGCCCGGTGAGCGCCTCGTCCGGACGGCCCGCGACCGGGGAACCCAGCGGGATGTCGGTGCCCGCGCCCAGCCGGGTCAGCGTGGCCGCCAGCGCCGCCTGGACCACCATGAACGCGGTGCACCGCTCGGCCCGCGCCAGCTCCATGACCCGCTTGTACAGCTCGGTCCCGAAATCGGCCCGCACCATCCCGCCCCGCTGTCCCGCCACCGGCGGACGCGGCCGGTCGGGCAGCAGTCCGAGCTCCTCGGGCAGGCCCGCCAGCGCCGTCTTCCAGTACGCGAGCTGCGTCCGGAGCGGGTCGCCGGTCAGGGCGGTGCGCTGCCAGAGAGCGAAGTCGGCGTATGCGGCGGGCAGCGGCGGCCGGGCGGGAGCGGCGCCCGCGAGGCGGGCCGCGTAGGCGAGGGACAGGTCCTCGAACAGCGGCCGCAGCGACTGACCGTCGGTGGCGATGTGGTGGAGCAGCACGAGCAGCGCGTACCGGCCCGCGCCGCAATCCAGCAGGGTGACCCGCAGCGGATGTTCGGCCGACAGGTCGAAGGAGTGGCGGGCGGCGGTCTCCAGCGCGTCGTCCACCTCCCCGGGCGCGACGGTGGCCACCTCGAAGGCGAACGCCGGGACCGGATCCACCACCTGGTACGGATCGCCGTCCGCGGTGACGAACCTGGTCCGCAGCGGTTCGTGACGCTCCGCCAGGTCCGTGAAGGCCGCCCGCAGCGCGGCGACGTCGGGCTCGCCCTCCAGCCGGACCGCCATCGGCACGTTGTACGCGGTGGTCCCCTGAGCGCCCAGTCCGGCGCCCACCAGCCACAGCCGCTGCTGCGCGAACGACAGCGGGAGCCGCTCGGGCCGGGGCAGGCCGGCCGTGAGCCGGGGCAGCGCCGGCCGGTCGCAGACCTCGTCGATCCGGCGGGCGAGGGCGGCGGGCGTGGGGTGGCGGAAGACGTCGCGGAGGGTGAGGGTGACGCCGAGGGTGGCCGCGATCCGGTTCGTCAGGCGGGCGGCGAGCAGGGAGTGGCCGCCGTGGTCGAAGAAGTCGTCGTCCATCGACAGCGGCGCGACCGCGCCGAGCACCTCGCCGACCAGCGACCGCAGCAGTTCCTCGGCCTCGGTGCGCGGCTGGCGCCCCCCGCGGGTGAGGGGGGCCTCGACGGCGGGGAGGGCCGCCTTGTCGATCTTCCCGTTGGGGGTGAGCGGCAGCCGGTCCAGCACCGCGAACCGGGCGGGGACCATGTGCTCCGGCAGCCGCTGCCGCAGCCAGGCGCGCAGGGCGTCGGGGCTCGGCGCCGGGGCCCCGGGGGCGGCCGTCACGTACGCCGTCAGCTGCTGGTCGCCGTGGGTCAGGGTGGCTTGGGTGATGTGGGGGTGGGTGGTGAGGGTGGTTTCGATTTCGGTGGGTTCGATGCGGAAGCCGCGGATTTTGATCTGGGTGTCGGTGCGGCCGGTGTAGTGGAGGTTTCCGTGGGTGTCCCAGTGGGCTTGGTCGCCGGTGCGGTAGAGGCGGGTGCC
>NZ_JBIASM010000043.1:0-1070 GCF_042890765.1 Streptomyces sp. NPDC002032
ATGAGGGCGTCCATGAGGCGCAGGCCTTCGAAGGCGTCGCGGGCGTAGCGGACTTCGCCTTCGTAGATTTCGTGGAGGTCTTGTTCGACGTAGGCGCGGGTGAGGGCGGCGCCGCCGAGGATGACGGGGTAGTCGGCGGCCAGCTTGCGCTGGTTGAGCTCTTCCAGGTTCTCCTTCATGATCACCGTGGACTTCACCAGCAGCCCCGACATGCCGATCACATCGGCCTTGTGTTCCTGCGCGGCCTCCAGGATCGCCGAGACCGGCTGCTTGATGCCGATGTTGACGACCGTGTAGCCGTTGTTCGTCAGGATGATGTCGACGAGGTTCTTCCCGATGTCATGGACGTCACCGCGGACCGTGGCCAGGACGATCGTGCCCTTGCCCTCGTCATCGGTCTTCTCCATGTGCGGCTCCAGGAACGCCACCGCCGTCTTCATCACCTCCGCCGACTGAAGCACGAACGGCAGCTGCATCTGCCCCGAACCGAACAGCTCACCGACGACCTTCATGCCCTCCAGCAGCGTGTCGTTGACGATCGCCAGCGCCGGCCGGGTCTCCAGCGCCTCCTCCAGATCCCGCTCCAGACCGTTCTTCTCCCCGTCGATGATCCGGCGCTGCAACCGCTCGTCCAGCGGCAGCGCCAGCAACTCCTCGGCGCGGCCCGCCTTCATCGACTTGGTGTTGACCCCCTCGAACAGCGCCATCAGCTTCTGCAACGGGTCATAGTCCCCCTCGCGCCGGTCGTAGATCAGATCCAGGGCGGTGGTGACCTGCTCCTCATCGAACCGGGCGATCGGCAGGATCTTCGACGCGTGCACGATCGCCGAATCCAGCCCCGCCTTGACACACTCGTCCAGGAACACCGAGTTCAGCAGCACCCGCGCCGCCGGATTCAGACCGAAGGAAATGTTCGACAGACCCAGCGTGGTCTGCACGTCCGGATGACGGCGCTTGAGCTCACGGATCGACTCGATCGTCGCGATCCCGTCCTTGCGGGACTCCTCCTGACCCGTGCAGATCGTGAACGTGAGCGTGTCGATGAGGATGTCCGACTCCCGGATCCCCCA